>JBAPUM010000121.1:0-33874 GCA_049282655.1 Xanthobacteraceae bacterium | reverse complement strand
CCGCCATCCAGGACCCCACAGGCGTGCCAAAGCCGGTTTTGCCACGCACCCTGACAGCGGCTGGGAGCGGTCGGGCCGGCGCGCCCGCCAGGAGATGCTTGAGTGTCCGCCCGCCGGCCGCCACAGTCACCGGCGCGACGCGATCCAGCAGCACACTGTCAACCAGCGGGACGCGCACCTCAAGCGAATGCGCCATGCTGGCCCAGTCGGTATCGCGCAACAGCTGATTGCGCATATAGAGCGAGGATTCCAGCGTTGCGATACGGGCGAACGGTGTCGATGGTTTCGGATCGAGCGTGGCCCCGATCATGGCGAGCGGCTGCAACTCTTCCAGGCCTTGCGCCACCAGATCGGGGTCGAGGACGCCGTTCAGTTCCCACGGCATGAAAAGACCGCGTTGCAACAGGTAGGCGCCCGGATAGCTGCCGCCATATTCGAAAAGCCCCGCAGTCTTCGGATGGGCGCCGAGCAGATCGGCCAAGTGCGCCGACATGGTCCGCAGCAAACGCTGCGGCAAGGGCAGGCGCGACGGCAGCGCCATGGCTCGGACAAGCCGCGGCAGGGTGCGAAACGACGGGTAGCCGCCGAACAACTCATCGCCGCCGAGGCCCGACACGGCGACTTTCAGCCCGAGTTCACGCGCCGCTTTGGCGACAAACCAGGTATTGATACCGTCGATCGACGGTTGATCCATCGCCGCCACGACGCGGGGCAGATCGTCTTCGAACTCCGATCGCGTGACGACACGGGTCCTGTGCTCGGTGTCGTACAGGCGGGCGACTTCCGCGGCGAGCACGGTCTCGTCCTGCGGCAGGCCGCGAAATTCATCGAAGCCGACCGTGACCGTGGTTATTTTTTGCGCGCCGGCGTCGCGCATCAGGCCGACGAGCGCACCAGAATCGATCCCCGCTGACAGAAATGCGCCGACCGGAACGTCGGCAACGAGATGGCTGCGAACCGAATCGAGAAGAGCATCGCGGACGATAGCTTGCGGTTCCGCAACCGGTTCGCGATCCTGCTCGGCTGCGCGATAGGTCTGCGCGATCGAATGATAGGGCCGCGGCTTGGCGGCGCCATTGCGGTCGACGACCAGCGTCGCGCCGCTCGGCACGCTGCGAATCGAACGCCAGGTGGTGAAGGGTTCGGGGACGCTGCCGAACAGATAAAAGCCGACCTGGCCGGCCGGATCGATATCCCGTGCCACCGCCCCGGTTTCCAGGAGCGTCTTGACCTGGGAGGCGAAACGGCAGGTCCGGCCGTCGTCGCTGTAATAGAGAGGTTTGATTCCATAGGGATCCCGCGCCAAAACCAGGACGCGCTCACGGGCGTCCCAAAGCGCGAACGCAAACATGCCGCGCAAGTCCCGAACCATCTCGATACCGCGATGGGCGTAAAGGTGAAGCAGCACCTCGGTGTCGCTCTCTGTGCGGAACCTATAGCCGGCGGCGCGCAGCCCGTTGCGCAATTCCTTGTAGTTATAAATCTCACCGTTGAACGTGACGACGAAGCGACCGTCGTCGGTTTGCATCGGCTGCAGCCCGTTATCGGACAGGTCGATAATGGCGAGACGCCGATGGGCAAATCCGGTACGCCTGTCGACTGCGACCCAGATACCGCTGCCGTCGGGCCCGCGCTGTCTCATGTGCTCGGCCATGACGACGAGCTCGGGTCGCTCGACATCGCGAGCGCTCCGGTCATAGGCATGGATTCCAGCAATGCCGCACATCGCTCGGCTGCAATCGTTCTCAGTTCGACGAAAGATCGAAGGCGCGCGGTGAGTAAAGCCGGCGCGGATATGAACTCGCTTGGTTCGGCATCTTTAATCCGCGGTCGCGCGATCGGGCGCGCAAACGTAGCCACTGTTCGGCGAGATCGAAATTCAGGTTCGCTTCAGAAAGCTACCGCAGCCCGGGTGGAACTCGACCGGAATGCGACGGCCAAGAAGGCGTAACACGAATGCAATCGGTTCAGAAGCGATTGGGCCGGGAATGCCGAGTTTCGTTAACACGCCAGCCTCGGGCGCCCTAACTAGTGATCCGTCTTTTTCGCATCCGACTTTTGGTCCTTGGTCTTGCTCCATTCCTCCGGCCATTCAACGTCTTCACCCCAGCGCCCGCCGGCCTGCAGCGACGGTACCGGCAGATTCGGCGTTGTATCCGTTACGGCTTGGCTGCGCTTCGGCAACACCGGCGCAACGGAGCGAGGTTTGGCTGCCGCCGACATGGCTTCGCGGCCGCGCGCCTCCTCTTCCGCGAGCATAACGCGCCTCGTCGCGGTTTCGGCGCCGCGCAGCGGCTCGACCAATAGCGCGCACGAAAATGCAAAAACCGCCATCATCGCGTCGGTCCGCAACGGATAATCGACAAACGAATGCAGGATGACAAGGACCAGCCCGATCGTGGCCGCCCGGGCGAGCAGAATATCGATTGTTCGGACGTCCTTGCGAGGATGCCGCCAAATGGTCTTGGCCTGCAGCCCGAGCCAGGCCACGAAGGCAAGCATCAGCGCCATAGCGATCACGCCGCCCTCGAGCGAGATCTCGGCGATGTCATTGTGGGCGTGATTGGCGTAGATATTGGCGAGCGTATCCTGCGTCCGCTCAAACATCTGATAGACCGGCACGAAGGTGCCAAAACCGCTGCCGAACGGCAGAAACGCGAGGGCGGCGGCTATGGTGTTGCGGCTGAAGACAGTTCTGGCGGCATCCAGCTGATCGACGCCGAATCGGTCGAGCAGGCGATAGAGCGCGAATTGAACTCCGAGCAACAACGCCAATACCATCGCGCCGATAATCAGCTTCGCCGGTTTGACCCCGCCGGCTTGACGCTGGTCCATCAAGGGCAGCGCCAAAGCTGCGAACATGGCGATGATCATCAGCCCGAGGCCGGCGCGCGACCGCGTAATGCTCTCGGCCGCAATCAGGATGACAAGCACCAAGAGACTAGCGGTCAGCGCGGCGACCGAGGAGGTTTCGAGATTGCGCAAATCGCGCAGCGAGCCGGTCGCAAACGCCAGATCCGTCACCCACGCTGTGGCGAACAGCATGAGGACGTAGAGCAGCGCGGCGAAGTGATTTCGGTTGGCAAAAAAGCCGACCGCCTCGTTCGGATTGGTAAAGGCATAGAATCGCAGCGCGCTCGACGGGCCCTGCGCGACCTGCAGCAATCCCAACACCGCCGCGATCGCGCCAAAGCCGAGGAAAATCAGGCTCAAATGCCGTCGTTCCCGATAGCCGAGTTGGAGGACGCACAGGAACAGCGCAATCGGCGGCAACAGCGAGAGCGCGCTGAGCCAGGTCGCGTTCGGCATCACGCTGACAGGCAGCCAGGGCAGCGCGGCGCCCGCCAGATCGAACACCGTCACCATCTCGTCGCGACGCGGCAGGAATTGCCATATCCCGGGCGGCAGCGGAACCAGTTGCAGCAGCGGGAACAGTGCGATCGCAAAACAAATCATCAGCGCCCGTTCGGCCGCGCGGTTGCTTGCCTTCCGCGGCAACGCAAGGAGCGAAGACAGCGAGATTAGGAACGGCGGAATCGCGAGCAGTTCGAGAATGGCGTCCGACAGAAAACCGCCGCGCGTGCCGCCACCCAGCAGCAGCGCCGACAACAGCGTGAAAACGGAAAGGCCGAAGATAAGACTCGGGCGCTTTTCCCACGCCACCGCCGGGATCAGCTTGCCGAACTTAGCTCCTACGGGGTTGTTTCGAAGTGTCTGCAGAAAGACCATAATTTCGCGATCTCGTCTGGCGGCTACTTGGTCGCGGGCGGCGCGCTCGCCGTCGCGGTCGATTGCGGCGCGCTTGACGGGGCGATCGCTCCGGTCGAACCGGGCGCTGCGGGAATATGGGCAATGCTGAGATCATCGAACAGCAGCGATCCGGAGACGATCTGCTCGGAGGCCATGCGCGCGTCGAGGTCAAGTTGCACGTATTGCGCCCGGCAATCCACCGGCGGTACCGTGAAGGTAAAATCGGTCGGTTTCCATGCCGATGCCGTGTCCGAGATCATTTGGCTTTCACCGAGGCGGGTATGGGCATCGTTGGCGCATATGACCCGCCATTTCATGCCGCGGGGGCCGACGATCTTACCACTGTATCGAGAAGCGAATCGGTACATGCCAGGTGGCAATACCACGAGTTCAGTAACGCTATGGTAGTCGACGCGGCCGTACAGAAAGTCGATTGACAGCGCATGCTGAGTGGGTGCGTCAGGGCGCGGCACAATATCGATCGTGACTCCGGAACCTTGTTTGATCGACCAATCAAACGGCATGCCCGAAGGTGGCAACTCGAAACTGCCATTAAAGAGCAGGCCCGCCTCCCGCATTTCTTGCAGCGGAATGAATTGCAGCCAGGTATAATAGGCCAGATCGTAGTATTTGTGCCCGATCAGCAGTTCGAGATAACGGTTGACGTCCTCGATAGCGGGCGGGTTCGGTGAACTTTTCAACGCGACTAGAAGCTTCAGGGGGGTGCGCGCGTCGGCGACACTCTCTGGCAGCAGCCTGAAAAACAAGTTGCGCCACGGTGGATTGGTATTGAGGACCGCTTCGACCGCCGCGGCCGACTTCTTGTCGTCGGCGAAATGCGCCAATACCGGCACCACATAACGCGCCAGGTCCGGAATGGTCCGCAGTAAATCGTCCGCATAAGCGGTCGCCGCCTTATAGTCGCCGTCCTGGGCGTTTTTTCGCATCAGCCAATAAACCGCGATGCTTTGATGCAGCGAAAGCCGGGCCGATTCCGCCATCAACTTCGCCGCACCGGCATCGTCGTTGCCGATGGCGTCGATCTGACCGAGAATCCGGAGAGCGCGCGCGTTCAATGGCGCGCGCGTCAGCGCGGCTAGTGTTTGCGCGCGCAGTTCGGCGAGGTCGATGCTTCGATTCGGATCGATGACCGCGAAAGCATCAGCAAGAGGCTCGGGACTGGCGAGGCCTTGGGCCGCCGGGCGAGCTTTGTCAGAGGCGTCTTGCTGGTGTGATGAGCCGTCGTCGGGCGGCAGCGGCGTATCGGTCTGGCCAACGCCGGCGGCTTTCTGCTGCTCGAGCGCCTGGTTGGTGCCGTCGCTCGGCGATCCGAACGTCGTGCTGAACCCGTTGAGTGAGCGGTCAGCCAAGTTGACGAGCGCGTCGGGCTGATCCGGACTGAGCCATAGCGCCGTGTTCGGAGCCGCGTCGGCGAGATAGGCGGCAACGCTACGCGATACGACAAGCCAAGCCAGCAGCGCGGCACAGCCGGCAAAAATGAGCGCTCGCGAGCTCAGCCGCGGCCGTGATCTTGTTGTCATCGACGCTGATGTCATCGCCGCCCAGGAAGCCGCAGACTGGCCGGGAAAGAAAAGTCCACCGCAGAAGACCGGCAAAGTCCGAGCGTGGCCCGGCCGGGAAATGTCCGGAACGAACTCCTCCGCGTCGATTTCGCTTTCGCCATCATCGTGTAGCTTTGTTTGGCCGCGATCGCCACGGCCGGCTCATCGTGGGCCAGATGGGTTATTGCGGCGGCCGGTGGAACAGTGCCGATAGAGCGCGGCGGAAGAAGCCGCCCTCCGCCTCGCTCGAGGTCCACGGTGCATCCCGGCCGCGTTGACGCGCCATTCCGGCTGCGAGTTGCTTGCGTTGGTTACGGCGCCACGCCTTCGGCCGGCCGCGGCTCGCTTGAGACCGGCGCAACTCATCATAGGCCGCGCGTCGGTCGGGAGTTTTGAGGTTATTCCAGGCTCCCGTCACCTTCCCGACAAATACCGACCGTTCGCTGTGAGGATCGACATCGGGATGCAGCCATTTCAGGAGCAGCCCCACATTGCGCCGCAATTCGGCGGCGCTTGCCTGTCGGCTGGCACCGAGCACGCGATAACTGTCGGCCTCGGGAGCAAACAGTATCTGCTCGATAAAGAAGGCGGCGGCGCGCTGGACGGTATCTATCGATCGACCGGTCAATTCGACAGCCGTTCGGTCCGCCTCGTTGTCGCCGGCCGCAATACGAAGCAAGAGCGGCACCCCCTCGGGTAGCGGCTCCGATCGGAAGAGCCGAACCTGCGACGGGACATGCATAAGATCGATGGCGATCTTTAATGCCACCCTCTCGGACATTATCCCCCCGCGTTCGTTAGCTTGGGTCGATGTGCGGTTTCGGCAGCTGCGAGGTCCGGGGTGGAGCTCTGGCTGCCATACTTCTGACCATAGCCATAGCCATACCCGTAGCCGTAGCCGTAGCCGTAGCCGTATGTGCTGCCCACATCGAACCTCGTGATTACCGTCCCGATGAGCGAGGCCCGAGAGAACTGTAAACGCCGGACGGCGGCGCGGATAAGCTTTAGCCGCACCTGCCCTGCACCTACCACAAACACCGTCGCGTTTACGGCGCTCGACAACAGCGGCGCGTCGGCGAGCCCCATGACTGGCGGGCTGTCGACGACGATTAGATCGAAAACTTCCAAGCCCACCGACAGCAGCGAAAGGAGGCGTGAACTGCCGAGCAGATCGGCGGCATTGGGTGGTAGCGGCCCGGAAGCCATGAATGCCAGGTTCGGAACGTCCGTCTTCTGAAGCAGTTGGGGTGGCTCGGCGGCTCCTGTCAGATAACTGCTGAGCCCGTTGCCATTTTCGAGGCCCAGCTTGGTATGCAGCGAGGGTTTGCGTAGATCCGCATCGATCAGGAGGACCTTCATGCCGATTTTAGCAAAATGCCGGGCGATCGTCATCGACGTCGTCGACTTGCCCTCGCCCGGACCGGCGCTGGTCACGAGAAGCGTTTTCGGCAAACCGGTTTCGGTCGAAAGCTGCAGCGCAGTGCACAACGAGCGATAGGCTTCCGCAATATGCGACCTCGGATCGACAAGTTCGCTCTCGAGCGTTGTACCAAGTGGTAGTTTCGGAATGATACCGAGCGTCGCGTATCCCAGCGCCCGTTCGATCTCCTCGGGAGAACGCAGGGTATCATCCAGATATTCGAGACCGAGCGCCGCGCCGATGCCCCCGGCCAATCCGAGCACAAGCGCCAGGAACAGCGCCCGTGACATCCTCGGCGAAGACGGGCCGCCCGGCAGCGTGGCCGTGTCGACGACAAACACATTGTTCGAACCGACGCCGCCGGCGATGTCGACTTCTTTAAAGCGCTGCAGCAGACCATCGTAGAGGGAACGATTGGTGTCGACTTCCCGCTTGAGGATATTGTACTCGATGCTGCGTTTTTGCAGATCCAAGACATCCTGCTTCAAGACCTGGATTCGCGTCTTCATCGCCGTCTCTTGCTCTAACGAAGACTCGTAGGCCGCCTTATAGGAATTCTTCAGGGTAGCGACTTCGGCCGCGATCTGGCGGTCTATGTCGGCAATTTGATTGCTGATCTGGATCATCGCCGGGTAACTCGGCTGATAAGTCTCGAGTTTCTGCTGGTAGTCGGTTTGCAACTCGCTTCGCTTGGCACGCAACGCCTCAATGACTTTGTTCGTCAGCAACTGCGGAATGTCGACCGCTTTCACGGTTTCGAGCTGTTTCCAAAGTTCCTCGTTCTTCATCCTTTCGCCGACGAGCGTACTCAACGCAGCATTCGCGCTGGCGAGGTTGGTTTCCGCAATCGAAGCCTTATCGTTTGTTTGAACGATTTCCTGCCTTTGCCCGAAATCTAACAGCGCCTTTTCTGATTGCTCCAGACGCAATTTCAATTGGCTGAGCTGGTCTTCAAGGAAGGTCTTCGCATAGGCATTCGCCTGGAATCTCTTGTCCAGATTCGACGCGATATAAGCATCGGCAAAGGCCGCAGCAATACGCTGCGCGCGTGCCGGATCGGGGTCGGAATAGGCGATGTCGACGAGGCGCGATCCGGATACCGGGATTACCGCGCGATTGCCGAGCACTACTCCGGCGGCGGCGGCCTGCAGGTCGGCTCTGTTGCTGGCGTTCACCTGCGGCGCCGAGGGCTGGCGAAAGCCCAACAGTTTTTTGACGAAGCCGATGATCGAAAACGACCGCGGCCGGAAGAAGTCCGGGTCCTCACCGAGCTTAAGTGCCGACGCCACGCGCTCGGCCATAGTGCGGCCCTCGAGCAGCTCATATTGCGTCTTCATGAATTCGAGATCGCCGCCCTCGACCGGCGTGATGTTGCCTGACTCGACGATTTTCGCCACGCTGCGGTCGATCTGCAGTCGCACCCCCGAGGTGTAGAGCGGCGTCTGCATCAGCGTCGACAGCGTGGCGTAAACGAGCGACGCGAGCGCAATACTGAGGATCAACCACCGGCGCTTGATCAGGACGCGCACGTACTCGAGAAGATCGACTCGAGAATTCGATTCCGAATCCGCTCCGGTTCCATAGTATGGGCCGACCGCACTGCTGTAGGGATCGCGCGTAGCCGGCGCATATTGCGCCGACGGCACTACGCTCCCGGGCTTGGTCTCGCCTTCATCGGATGAATTAGCACGGTGAAAATTCATCAGGCTTCGCTCACATTCCCGAGAAGACGGCAGCGGTGGTCGCCAGTGGCAGCACTTTCATGACGTTCGACAGCGCCGTTTTGGTGGCCGAGTTATCGACCACGATCACATCACCTGGCTGAACTTGCGGATCTTCCGCCTTGCCCTGTTTGATCGCATCGATGTCAAATTTCGCCGCGGAGCGTTCGCCATCGACCGTTCTGAACACGACGATGTCGCCGGAGTCTGTCGTGGTGTCGATATCGCCGGCCATCGCGACCAATTGCATGAGCGACGTCCGGCCTTTGATGGCGTAAACACCCGACGTCTTTATCGAGCCCGAAATAGTGACGCGCTGGCTGTTGAATTCTTTGACCAGAACCGTAACCTGGGGGTCATGCAGATATTTTGCGCCAAGTTTTTTTTCTAAAGCCTGCTCCAGTTCCTTGGCAGTTTTTCCGGACGCCTGCATGTCACCGATGAGAGGGTAATTGATGGTCCCGTCATCGGCAACCTGCAGTGACTTGGTCAGATCGGGAACCTTGAAAACCGATATATCGAGTACATCCAGCGGACCAATCTTATAGGTCGAAGCTCCCGGCTTTGCCACCGCAGTCAGCGAATCGGCGGCTTGGCTTGCAGCGCTCGAATGCGTGGCGGAGATCGGCACAAAACCCTGCCCGGACGAGGCTGAGCCCACCGATCCGTCGGCGCTATAGCCCGGCGCGGCGCTGTCGCCAGCCCCGCCGTTCGCGGAGCCCACGTTAGCTGAAGAACCGGCGCACCCGGCCAGACAGGCCGCGCAGGCCATCGCCACCAGGGCGGTCACCTGCATCGTCTTTGCCAGATCTTTGGCCACGGCTCCGGGAACGATCGTCAGCTTCCGGTACGGACCGTTCGGCATCTACTACCCTCAATGGCCCAGGCACGCTCGAAGGCGCCTCATCCTTCAAAATCGCCAAAGGCCGCGTTAACACTAAGTTTTGCGCTTCTTCGGCACCTACGCGCTTAGCGAGGTATTCATACCCCGCCGCCAAATTCACGGGCCGGCGCTCTACGTCGTGAGCATCAGACGCAACCAAATGGACGCACCCGTCGTCCAGCATCTTCTCTGCCCAGTATAGGGCATTCCGGCCGAAGGCGCCAGTGAAAGAGCCAGCGGTGATCTGCATCCAAACACCGGCGCGAACTAACTTTTTTATCGTTTCATAGCGCGACGGCACCCACGAAAGACGCTCCGGATGGGTAAGCACCGGCACGTATCCGGCAACCGCCAGGTTGAAGAAAAAGTCCTCCAGCTGCGGCGGCGCGGTGTGATGCGGCGGCTCAACCAGCACATAGCGCGAATCAGCGATCGACAGGAGTTGACCCGATCGAAGCCCGGCAATGAAGTTGGGAGCCATGTGAACGTCGGCGCCGGTGACCAAGCGCAACGGAATTCCATTCTGGTCGAGCACGTCCTGGAGCGCCTGAGTCGCCTCGCGAATCGCCGGCCCCTCATTGTGATAGAGACCGGGCAAGATGTGCGGCGTGCAGGCGAGAACCGTTATCCCCTGGGCAACCGCGGTCTCGGCCATAGCCCGCGAGACGGACAAATCGCCCGCCCCGTCATCGATCCCGGGCAGGATATGGCAATGCAGATCAATCACCGCGTGCCCCGAAAATCCCCGTACGTCCGGCCCCGTAGGTAGCCGGCGCGACTCCTAGAAGTGCCCGAAAATAGGGTAGTAATATGACTGTATGCGGCTTTACCTCCATTGTGTTGCACAAAGGCTACAGTGGCCGCTAAATGAGAATATTAGGTTTGATGTAAGGATTTTGAGTGCTATAAATTACGTGGGTTCGGAATCGGGATGGAGACAATGGGCACCAAAACCCTCTTCGGCGCATTTTGCTGGGCTATGATGCTCAGCAGCTCGACCTGGGCCGCGACGCTCCAGCCGGGCTCTGGACAACTTTCGGTCAATCAGGGCCAAGGCTTTCAACCGGTCAACAACCGCGTGGACGCCAGTGCCGGTGATTCGGTGATGGTGAGCCCTGACGGCTCGGCGACCCTCGTTTACGACGACGGCTGTAAAGTCGCAGTACAACCGGGTTCCGTAGCCACGGTTGCACCGATATCGCCTTGCGCTTCAGGTTCCTACGCCCAGGACAATAATAATGGTTCCGACTGGGCTCCGGTCATTATGGGCGTTGTGGTGCTCGGCGCCATCGGCGGCGGCATTTATGCGGCGACGAACAATGCCAACACCAACGGCACCGCTGCCAGTCCCTGATCAGCTGACTGCCGGTAGTTCCAAGATTTGCTGACACCTCCGCTCGACTGCGGGGGTGTTTGTGCTTTACGGGGGTGCAATTGCGGTCGAGAAGACGCCGTTTGTCCGCGTCGGCCCCATCTCGCTGCGCGAGCGCGGCTCTTCTGCTTTACCTTGGTGCTGGCGTGAACCCGGCTCTACCGCAGACCGCCGCCGCGATACGCATTACCGAGGACCGTGGCGGCAATATCGGCCAATACTGGGCGCGTTATATGGCGATCCGGGATGCCGGCGAGCGCGTGGTTATCGACGGAACTTGCTCGTCGGCCTGCACCATGGTGCTCGGCATCGTCCCGCCCGACCGCATCTGCGTTACCGGCAAGGCCGTGCTCGGCTTCCATGCCGCCTGGCGTCCGGGTTTTCTCGGAATAAGGGTCATCAATTCACCTGCGACGCGGACGCTATGGAGTTTCTATCCGGCTCCGATTCGGCAATGGATCGCCCACAATGGCGGTCTCGGCAGAGAAATGCTGTATCTGTCCGGGCCCGACCTTTTCGCTTTGTACCGCCAATGCGGCTGACTGCGCCGGAACACCACGCCAAAGATGCCAGCGGACGACTACATAATTGGAATCAATGCCTATCATGCTGACGCCGCCGCCTGCATCCTGCGCGACGGCGTCCTGATTGCGGCTGCCGAAGAAGAACGGTTCACCCGAATCAAGCACTGGGCCGGCTTTCCCGCGCAGGCGATCGGGTATTGTCTGGCAGAGGCCAGGATCGATCTGGGCGATGTCGCCCATGTCGCCATCAACCGCAGCGGCCGGGCGAACTTTTTCCGCAAGCTCACTTATGTCCTGTCGCGGCGGCCAAGCCCGCAACTGCTGCTCAAGCGGCTGCGCAACCGCACCGAGGTCGCCGGTATTACCGACGAGCTTGCCGCGTTGCCGGGTCGGCCCTTTTCCGGTTCAATCGACTATATCGAGCACCACCTCGCTCATCTCGCCTCGGCATTTTATCCCTCGCCGTTTCGCGACGCGGTGGTGGTCTCGGTCGACGGCTTTGGCGATTTTGCGAGCGCCGCGTGGGGAAGCGGCAGCGGTACCCAATTGTCGCTCGACGACCGGATTCTATTCCCCCATTCGCTCGGCATTTTCTATCAGGCGATGACCCAGTATCTCGGCTTTCCGCATTACGGCGACGAGTACAAGCTCATGGGTCTCGCCGCCTACGGCAACGCCTCATGCCGGCACGAAGTGGAAAAACTCGTGTCGCTCGCCGACGATGGCCGCTTCGCGCTCGACTTGAAATTCTTCCGCCATCACAGCGAGGACATCGCCTATGAGTGGCATGGCGGCGAGCCGGTCTGCGGCTCGCTGTTCTCGCCAGCCTTGGTTGACGCGCTCGGACCGCCGCGCAGTCCGGATGCGCCGCTCGAGGACCGGCATCGCAATTTGGCCTGGGCGACACAGTCGGTCTACGAGGACGCGTTTTTTAATCTCCTCAATGTCTTGCAGCGCCGCCACGGCCACCGCGCGGTCGCACTCGCCGGCGGCTGCGCCTACAACTCGGTCGCCAACGGCAAGATCAAGGACCGCACCGCCTATACGGATTGCTACTTGCAATCCGCCGCCGGCGACGCCGGCGGCGCGATCGGCGCCGCTTATGCCGTATGGCACCGAACCGGCGCCCGCACCGCGCCGATGACCCACGCCTTTTGGGGCCCGTCCTTCAGCGATAGTGAAATGGGCGCGCTGCTTGCCGATCGCCGCGCCGCGATCGAGAGCGAGGGCTGTAGCGTCGAACACATCGGCGACGAGAACGAACTGGTCGATAGGACCGCACGCGCCATCGCCGCAGGCCTCGTGATCGGCTGGTTTCAAGGTCGCATGGAATGGGGCCCGCGGGCGCTCGGCAACCGCTCGATCCTTGGCGACCCACGGCGCGCCGATATGAAGAACATTCTCAATCTGAAGATCAAACGCCGCGAATCGTTCCGGCCGTTCGCGCCGTCGATTTTGCGCGAGAAGGTCGGCGATTGGTTCCTGCGTGATGAAGACGTCCCCTTCATGCTCCAGGTGCTGCCGATCCGGCCGGAGCGCCGCGGCCAAATCCCGGCGGTGACCCATGTCGACGGCACCGGGAGACTGCAAACAGTCGATCGCGCCAGTAATCCCCGCTACCACACGTTGATCGAGGCCTTCGACCGGCTGACCGGCGTTCCCATGGTGCTGAATACTTCCTTCAACGAAAACGAACCCGTGGTATGCCGGCCGGAACAGGCGCTCGACTGTTTCCTCCGCACAAAAATGGACGTGCTGGTGCTGGGAGATTATTTCATCCGGCGCACCGCTGCGACCCAAACTTCTTAACAACGGAACGCCGAATGGCGGTTCCAGTTTATCATTTGGCTTCAAATTAATCGTGTCGCATTGATCCTGCCGCCGAAATAATTGCTTTGACCACCAAAATTGGACCATAAGCTCCGAGTACGCTATTGTCCGAATCGGCAATCACAAAGCGTGACAATGCGTACTGACCCGGGCCGGGCTAGCGTGGGGACGCGCGATGTTCGAGTTGAGCTTTGGGCTTATTGTCGGGGCCTGTGCGGGCTACGGCGTACGAGCCTATCTTTCATATTACAGGCGGACCGCAGCGAAGCGGCGATTTGGCGTGAGCTGAAGGCGCCGTTTTTGCGCTTTTTGGGCTTGACCCGCCGCCTGCAATTCCCGATCCCATTATGCGGCAAGGACTTGTCTGCAGGAATGATCGCACATGCATCTTGAATCCCGCGTGCTGGTGACCGGAGGCGCCGGATTTCTAGGCTCGCACCTTTGCGAGCGCCTCCTGGAACAGGGCGCCAGCGTGATCTGCGCCGATAACTATTTCACCGGTACACGGCGCAACATCGATGGCATCCTCGATCACCATCGCTTCGAATCGATCCGTCACGATGTGACGTTTCCGCTCTATGTTGAGGTCGACCAAATCTATAATTTGGCCTGCCCGGCGTCGCCGATCCACTATCAGCACGATCCCGTGCAGACCACCAAGACCAGTGTGCACGGCGCCATCAATATGCTGGGTCTCGCCAAGCGGCTGCGTGCCAAGATTCTGCAGGCCTCGACCTCGGAAGTCTACGGCGACCCGAGCGTCCATCCGCAAACCGAGGACTATTGGGGCCACGTCAACCCGATCGGGCCGCGATCCTGTTACGACGAAGGCAAGCGCTGCGCCGAGACGCTGTTCTTCGATTACTGGCGCCAGCACAAATTACGCATCAAGGTGGCGCGCATCTTCAACACCTACGGACCGCGGATGCATCCGAACGACGGACGGGTGGTTTCGAACTTCATCGTACAGGCGCTGATGGGGCGCGATATCACGGTGTTCGGCGATGGTTTACAGACGCGATCGTTCTGTTACGTCGACGATCTGATCGACGGTCTCGTGAAGCTGATGGCTACTCCCGACGACGTGACCGGACCGATCAATATCGGCAATCCGACGGAGTTCACTATCCTGGAACTTGCTTCTCAGGTGATCGATCTCGTCGGGTCGAGCTCACGCGTCGTGCATCGGCCACGGCCGCAGGACGACCCGCGGCAGAGGCGTCCCGATATTTCGAAGGCCGACGCCTTGCTGAAATGGGCACCGCGGACGCAGCTTCGGGAGGGCCTCATTCGCACCGTCGCCTATTTCGAGGAGCTTCTGAAAGACGACGCCATTCGTCCTTTCATTAATCACGAGCAAGGCGCCGGAACCTAGCGCCACAATACAGGTGCAGATTTGCTAGTGTCACGTCGATTCCGGGGTCTGCATTCACAACGCCCCGCCCCGCAACTCCCAGAGTCGGGACACTAGCGACCGAGATCAGATGCCGCGCTTGATTTTCGTCAATCGGTATTTTTTTCCCGACCATTCCGCGACGAGCCAGATTCTTTCCGACCTCGCTTTTCACCTGGCCGAGGCGGGCCATGACATCCACATCGTCACCAGCACGCAAATTTACGACGACCCGAAAGCGTCGTTGCCGGATCGCGAAACCATCAACAGCGTCAACGTGCATCGCGTCGCATCGACCAAATTCGGACGGCGCGCTCTCGCTGGACGCACGATCGATTACCTATCGTTCTACCGATCGGTTCGTGCTTGCTTGCTGCGGGTCGCTGGACCAGGCGATATCATTGTCGCTAAAACCGACCCGCCACTCACCTCGATTTTAGCTATGAGCGCGGCGCGTCGCACCGGTGCTCACTTGGTCAATTGGCTACAGGATATTTACCCGGAAACCGCCGCCGAACTTGGCGTCCCGCTGATGCGGGGTCCGATCACCAAGATACTCGGGGCACTGCGCGATCGTTCGTTGCGGTCCGCCGTTGGGACCGTCGTCGCCGGCGAACTCATGGGCCGCAAAGTGCAGAGCCTGGGTACAGCGCCGGATCGAATCCATTTCATCCCCAATTGGTGCAACGACGAGGAGATAGTACCGATTGCTTCGCCTTCGAATTCGCTGCGCCAGCAATGGGATTTGGCCGGCAAATTCGTTTTCGGCTACTCGGGCAATCTCGGCCGAGCCCATGAATTCGAAACCGTACTGGCCGCCGCCGAGCGGCTCCAAAATGACCGCCGATTCGTTTTCCTGATGATCGGCGGCGGCAAGCGATTTGATGACCTAGCACGGATCACAAAAGAGCGTCGCCTTGGCAGTTTGTTCCGGTTCATGCCTTATCAGGACCGCACGCTCCTGCCGTATTCGCTAGGGGTTCCCGATGCGCATTGGCTCTCGCTCAGTCCGAAACTCGAAGGCCTCATCGTTCCGAGCAAGTTCTATGGCATTGCGGCGGCCGGCAAGCCGATCGTCGCGATTGCCGACCCGGACGGAGAGCTCGGGCGGCTGGTTCAGCAATACCGGTGCGGATTTGTCGTGACGCCCGGCGATGCTGACGCGCTGGTCGGCGCCTTGGGGACCATGGCGCGCGAGCCGGACTTGGTTGCGGCGATGGGTATGCGCGCGCGGCAAATGTTGGAGTCGCAATTTACCAGGCGGCAGGGACTGCAACGCTGGCGTGACTTACTTGATCGGCTGCCATAGGCACGCCCTCCGTAACGGATCCGGCCATCGGGGCTAACGCCCTGTTTCCGCCACTTGATTAGGTCAGTTATCAGGCTGAAGATGTGCGGCATGCCCGACAAATTAGCCAGAGCCGAAAGCGGACCAAGATCGCTCTTTGGCCGATTATTAGAGCTGGATAATAGGATTATCGGGCTCTTTATCTGCGCAACCGCGGCCTATGATTGGTTCATTTTCTATCAAGAGTTGGGACGGGCCGGGCTGTATTACAGGTTTGGCGTCTACGCGCTGGCATCGTTAAGCGTGCTAAGCATATTTTTCTCCGCCGTTTATTTGACCGGCGCCGGAGTCATTCTTTTGCTGCTAAAGCGCCCGGTCTCTCGCTACAAAACCGCAATGCCCAATCTCGTCAGCATACTGGCGGCATTTGCGAGTTACCTATTTGTGTGGGCGCGCACCGGAAGCTTCATGCACGTGAACGTCTATTTCTCTTACCTGCTCATTGTCGGGGGAAGCCTCCTGATGCTGACCTCATTGCTGGTCTTGCGCCGCGCCTTCAGCGTCACGCCGCAGGCGAGGCTATTGGTCACCGCGGGACCGTACGCGCTCGTTCGGCACCCTATGTACGTAGGGAGCATTGTCGTATCGCTGGGGCTGGCATTCCTGGTCGACAGCCCGCAGGCGATGGGATTATTTCTTGTCTGCGGATTTCTCCAGATCTGGCGCGCGCTTTACGAAGAGCGGCTGCTTGAACGGAACTTCACAGAATATGCTGAATATAAGAAGCGCGTCGGAAGATTCATTCCCCGGTTGAGGCTCCGCAGCGCCGCGCGCAACTTGGAAGCCGCCGTCGAGCGATCGACGAAATTGCCTATGCGTCATGTTGCGCCCTAGCGTTCGCCTCAGCAAACATGGCCGGTGCCGATGAATTCGCTCAGCGGGCCGATCATCCATCCGACCGACTTCTCCGAGCTAAGCAACAATGCATTCGCACATGCGCTGCGGATCAGCCTTGCCGTTAAAGCCAAGCTCTACGTGGCACACATCGCGGGTCGCAACGCCAAGGATTGGCAGTCCTTCCCGCATATCCGCCCGACGCTCGCACGCTGGGGCTTGCTCGACGCCAACTCCTCGACGGCCGCCATCTTCAACCAGCTGGGTGTCGACGTCGCCAAGGTCGAGATCGATTCACACGATCCGGTGCGAGGCCTGGCACGGTTTCTCGCAAGTCACCCCAGCGAATTGATGGTGTTGGCGACACACGGCCGTGACGGCATGCCACGCTGGTTTCAACCCTCGGTCGCCGAAGCGATGTCGCGCCGCGCGCGAACGCAGACGCTTTTTATTCCCGGGCAGGGCGCGGGCTTTGTCGATTACGACGGCGGTGGACTTCATCTCGAGCGAATCCTCGTCCCGGTGGACCACAGCCCAGATCCGACCTCGGCAATCGCGGCGGTCCGGCGATTTTGCGTGGCCCTCGGCGCCCAGCCGACAATCCGCCTGCTTCACGTCGGCACTAGCCCTCCGGTGCAGTCCGACAATTTCCCCATCGACCTGCGCAACGGCGATGTGGTGGACACGATTTTGCAAGTCACAGCGGACATGAAGGCCAACCTGATCGCCATGGCAACCGCCGGCCATCAAGGGCTGCTTGACGCCATTCGCGGCAGCACGACCGAGCGGGTGTTACGACAGGCACCTTGCCCGGTGCTGGCGATCCCGGTAACCGGCAGGCTCTGACGCCTGATCGCGGCGTCTCGATGCGCCTCTGGCGACGGCCGCCCGACAGAACAGACAGACCTATTTGGTCTCCAAGGCGGTAACACCATCCCAGTCTGGCCCCGGCGGATGCGCCGTATGCTGTTGGGCCCGTTCGTGCAGCAGCCACGACGGCGGATCGGAAACGGCGCTGACCGACAGCGCCTTGACGCATGACGCGAAGTCGCCGGAACGCCAGCGCGCCAGTGCTCTGGCATAATCGGCCGCATGCATGATCTGCATTTCGGTCTCTTGGCCTGTGGGCGCCAAGGGTTCATAAATTCGCACCGGCTCGGCCCGGCCGACCACGCGGATGAGATCGATTTCGCGCCATGCACAGGCGGTTCGCGCCAGGTTGTAGGTGGTCTCCGACACAAGGATCGATGTGCCGAAGAATTTATTGGCGCCCTCGAGTCGCGAGGCGAGGTTCACGGCGTCTCCCATCACCGTATAGTTGAAACGTTGCCGCGAGCCGATATTGCCGACCAGCGCGTCGCCGGAATTGAGGCCGATGCGCTGCGCCATATCGCGCTGTTGCAAGGCCGGCAGGTTGCGATTGAGTTCGCCGAGACGTTCGCGACAGCGCAGCGCCGCGCGCACCGCATTGGTCGCGTGGTCCGGGTCGTCGAGCGGCGCGCCGAAGATGGCCACGATGGCATCGCCGATATATTTGTCGACGAAGCCGCCATGCTCCTGAATGACTTCGGTCATCGCCGAAAGATATTCGTTCATCAGCGCGACCAGATCCGTCGGAGCGAGCTTCTCGGAGATCGACGTAAAGCCCGCGACATCGGAGAAAAATACCGAGACATTGCGCATCTCGCCGCCGAGCGTGGGCGGCTTGTTCGACGTCATCATCCGCTCGATGACCGCGGGTGCGAGATAGAGCGCAAAGCTCTTGCGCAGAAAGCGCCTGTCCTTGTCCGCGATCAAAAAGCGGTATCCGGTCGTCGCCGCAACAGCGATGCCGCCTGCAACCACCGTTTCGATCAGCGGCAGCACCATGGCGTGCCTGAAGGCGAATGTCGCCAGTCCCGCCCAGGCCACTGCCGCCGTGAGGCAGGCGAGGATGGCCGCGAACAGCGGCACCAGCAAGACCGTGAACGCCGCCAGCGCAGAAAACGCGACCGCGATCAGACCGTTGGTCAGGCGGCCGAGCTCGATCAGCACATCATGGTCGAGCAGATTGTCGATTGCCGTGGCGTGGATATAGACGCCGGCGATGGAGTCGCGGGCAAAGCTGTTTGTAGTCGCGGCCGGCGCGGTTTCGACACAGCGGGGGCCATTGACGCCCTCGGCTGCGGTTGCAAAACGCTTCGAGGTGATCTGGCGGTCTTCGACATCGAGCCGGGTCCCGACCAGCACCACTTTGCCGTCGAAGTTGCGATGAAAGAAATCCGTGTCGCCTTTGGCGATGCAGGCGCGCAGATCGGCCAACGAGAAGGTCGGAATGGCATCGGCGCCGCCGTCGAAATTGAGCGTAAGCGTATTGGGAATGCCGGGCGGGATCCGGTAGCCCCCGAGGATCAAGCCGCCATCCGCGGTCAATTCCGGGGCGCTGCCGATCGCGCGCGCGGCGAGTTCGACCGCCATCGCCGGCACTGGCTTGCCGTCGGTGGTGATGGAGAGCGGCATGCGGCGGATGATGTCATCCGCATCCGTATAGGCGTTCAACGATCGGATATTTTGATATTGGCCGACGGCGATGCGCTGTCCCGGCGCGGGCTGGATCGGATAAGGGCCGTGCTGAGCCTCGCCCAGCACGACCTTTCCGGCCCGCGCCCCGAGCGCGAGCGCGCGCAGGAAATCGCCATCGAAACCACGCACTTTCGCGCCGAGGGTTTCGTCGCCGAACGGTATCTCCGACTGCTCGATCGAGGTCGGATACACGATGTCGAAGCCGACCACTTTGGCGCCGCCGGCGATGATGGCGTTGAGCACGACGCCGATTTCGCGCGTCCACGTAACGCTCGGCGTACCGGCGAAAGGCGGCGTGCGATAGGTGTCTTCATCGAGCGCGACCAC
Source organism: Xanthobacteraceae bacterium (assembly GCA_049282655.1). Taxonomy (GTDB): domain Bacteria; phylum Pseudomonadota; class Alphaproteobacteria; order Rhizobiales; family Xanthobacteraceae; genus BOG-931. The sequence continues at coordinate 14,348 of JBAPUM010000121.1, read as the reverse complement.
GACGGCCGGCGACGAGGCCGGATCGTGGATCGGACCGTAGATATGCCAGCGCAGCGCGGTCAGATCGTCGATCGACAGGCCGTGCAGCGTATCGAGCGCCGGCAACTGGGTGAACGCGCCCGCACAAAGGGCGATGAGAAGGGCGGCAAACGCGTCACGAACGCGGATCGATGTCATGACGCCTTAGCGTTCGGGATCAGTTCGTCTGCAATCGGATCAGCCGGCCGGCAATCGGCGTCCACCCGGTTTCGGCCTGTTTGTCGACTTTGAAGACGATCTGCTCAGTGCCTACTCGCGCGCGGTAGATGCCGCCTTGCGTCAGCGTCACGCCGGAGGCCGCAAGGTCGAGAAACTTGCCGTGCATGATGTGGGCGTCGGCGAGAACGAAGTCGTGCCGCTCGCCCGGAACGTCGACCCGTTCGATCACCAGTGCGCCGATCGGCTTCAACTCGATCACCGGCGACCGGCCGTACAGCGTGAGCTGCGGTTGGATCGGCTTCTTGGCAGCGTCTTCGGGCACCTGGCGGAACGCCATCGCCGCGCTTTTGTCGGCGAGTTGCGTGGTCAGCGCCATCGCGCCGCCGCCGCATTGGCTGGTCGTTCGCTGAACCGTGCCGCCCGAGACATCGCTATGGTCGGTTCCGATGGTGACGGTGCCGCCGACGATCGTCTCGTGCTTGCACGAATTGAGGTAGCTGAGGACGATCGAATCTTTGGGTCCGAGCGCTATGATCTGTCCCGGAGTGACGTAGTCCATGAGCTGGATGCCGGCGGCTTTGCCTTCCACATCTTCGACGATGGCGGCCGGCGATTGCGTCGGCGCGGCGAATACGGTCGATACCGACGCCGCGGCGAACAAGATTGCCGCCGGAATTTTCAGCTGTGCGATCGCAAATGTCATACCGTTTCCCCGCCCGACGTTCCCATGAGACAAACGCTGCCGCCGACATTGGTGTCGGTCCCTAAACAGCTAACTTCATATCATCGGACTTTTTCGCGCCGCCGTCACCTCACTTTTAACGGGAACAACCAGTTATGGTTGATCGGCGCGCGTGAGGATGGCATCCGCATCCTTGGTTCGGCCTTGGGCACGGTAGATCGCCGCAAGTTCCTTGGAGGTACGGATCGTTTCTGGATTTTTAGGTCCCAGGGCCCGGTCCTCGATGATCAGGGCGCGTTCGCACAAGGCTTGGGCTTCGGCGTAACGGCCGTCGGTTCGGAACAGACCAGCCAAGTCGACCAGTTCGCGGGCGACAGCGGGTGTGGACCGGCCGTGCGCCGCCTCTTCGGCCGCAATCGCACTTTCGAGGGATTGCTCCGCTACGCTATCGACCGCCTGCGGGCCGAAGCCTCGCGTTGCCGGGGACGTCGCTGCCGCTCCCTGTTGCGGCGCCGCCTGACCCGGAACTTCAGTCCCGCTGAACCGGTTTTGCGTCCATAACGAGCCTGCGACCAATAAGGCCACAAGCGGCACGGCCGCCATGCCGAGACCACGCACGGTAAACGGCCCGGCGGCCGAGGCGATCAGTTCCTGCAGGCTGCGGCGGAATCCGCCCGATATTTGTGCCGGGGCCTTGGGCTGCGTCCGGGGCCTGACGAAGGTGACGGGTGCGGCAACATGGCGTGGCGCCTCGGGCCGTGCCGCGAAAGGCGTCGTTTCGTCGACCAGATCGGCCGCCATCGCGGCGAGCATCTGGTCGCGCGCGGCCGCACGCATTTCAACGGTCACGATCCCGTCAGGCCCGCTGAAAGTGCTGGCCAGCGCTGCAATACGTTCGTCGAGTTTCGGCAAGCTCGCGCTCGGCGCCGCCATGCCGGGCTCACCGGAATAACCCTTCGCTTCAAACGACAACACCGTCATCAGCGTAGTTTCTGAGCGGGTATCAGACATTGGGTCCGGCCATATCCTTACGCGGCGAATCTCATTTCGCGGCTCCGCTGCGCTTGGCAACGGCTTGCCGTTGCCGGGCATAGCGCGCCAACAGAGCCCGCAGGTCGACGGCATCGAGGCCGTGTTCCTGTTTAAATCTCAGAATGAATTTGGTCAGGCGCCGTTTGGCGTTTTCGACCCGGTCATCGGTCCAGGATGCACGCGATTGTCCGGCATTGAGCGCGCGCACGATCTTGCCGATCGGCCACTGACTGCCGAACGATTCTTGCGTTTCGCGATCTTGGGCAAGGACCTGCACCAGCGCGACGACGTCGTCCTCGGCGCCGAATTGATGCTCGGCCAGATGGACGAGCCCCCTCCAGGCCTGGCGCGAGTCCTCGGCATGGAGCGAATCGGCTTCGCCCGGATCGTAGTGGCCACTCAATTGTTCGATGGTCTGCGCATCGACCGCGACCAGAGGATAGCCTGAGCCGTCCCATTTGCCGCCGCGATCGCGTCGCCGCATGTCTTCGTAACGGTGCAAAAGCGCCTGACGGTTGCAGGTCTCATCCAACAGCCAGATCACCCGGGCGTCGCGCACAGGCTCGGAATTGTCGATCCGACCGGAAGCGAGCCACGGCGGCGGAACGGACGGCCCGGCGTTCGTCGCGGCGGCGTCGGACGGCGCTTTCGTTTGAACGGCCGGCAAATCGCTCTCCATCACGTTTTCGTCCCTGTGCAGTGACGTCGCACGTAGCAAATGCGCCACTACCTCGCTGACCAGTCGGTCGATTTCGGTCTTTCGGTGGCCCCTCTCGACGCGAACCGACCCGATGAATGCCTCACACCGCACGCGAACTTGCCGGCACACCTCATTGCGATGCCGATCCGGCAATTGGCCCCAGGCAGAGAGGCGCCACTGTGCGCCGGTCATCCTGGCCCATTCCGTTGATCCAGACTGTTGCGCCGGTAAGTGCGCACGGGATTGACGGCCTAAACGCACCGATTCCGGCGCGGAATCGGAAAAAAATCTTGTTGGTAAACGGCCGGACTCGTCCATCCTGGCCCCTCCCGGGGCAAACTTAGACCTAAGCGCACTCCTAGTCGCCGATCAGGCTAATTCCCATTAGCCGCCGCAAGTCTTCGAATTCCCTCATCAGGCACATACTAGGGCTTATTCGCCCTCGGGCACCGGCCAAATCCAATCACCCTCCCGCAAAAGCCGCCACCGCGCCACCATCCTATCTGTCGCAGATGTCCGGCGCGTCGGTCGTCGCGACAAGGCGATCACCGTCCGGACAGTTCCCGATACATGTTCGGCAATTTCCGCCATTATCGTCGCCGCAGCCATCCGCATGTCGCCAACATTGTCGAGGAGTTGTCGAGCATGTGGTTGCCGAAACTATTATCACGGGACCGAACGGTGTTGCCGAGCCGGTTCTTCGCAGCAGCCCGGTCATTGCGAATCGGAGAAAATTCGCGGGGCGCTCCAGCGGCCCGTGATCACAACCGGAATACCCGCTGCGGCGTCTTGACCTGGGCCGGGCAAGTCGCGGGCGCTGGCAATGGTTGGTGCTGTCTCGACGAGGCGCGGATTGACTTTCATCTGCAGGGTCTTGGTTGAGATATCGATATTTCCCGCTCCCGACATTTGCACGACTGGCCCTGACAATGTGAGATTATTCGTCCGCGCAACGCCGTTGGCCAGGTCGAAATGAGCGGTCAGGGCGTTAAGCGGCGTCCGATCGCTCGCATTCCACTGCCACCCATTGAGGATCGTGTTGCTCAGGCTGTGCGTGATCTTGGCGACATCGACGCCGCGCAGGGCGCCGGTGTAAAGGCGAACGTCCGCCGCGCCGCCGAGACTGTAGATGACGGCGTTTGCGCTCGCACCGGTCGACAGCACGTCGATGTCGGCCTGCACGACACCTTCGAGCGAATCAAAATTCGCCGCGGCGCTCAGGAGCGGCAGCGCATTGACGCCGGCAAGGTGCAGATCGATCGCGTGTGCCGGCAGCGCGCCCGAGGCATCGAGCGTCAGCGTTCCCTCGACGGTGCCGCCATACATCGCGGCATTGACGAGTTTGGCCTGCAGAACGCCTTTGTCGAGTCTGGTGTCCAGCGCGACCAGCGACGTGCGCAGCGACCCCACACTCAAATCGGCGGCCGATATCCGCATCCGCGCATCGAAATAATTGAGCGGATCGAAGTCGTACTGATCGTCGCTCCACGGCGCGCCCAGCGCCGCATCTTGCGGCACGCCACCGCGGTCCGGCGCCGCGAGTTGCAGAGCGTTGAAATCGAGGTCGCCCGTGATTTCCGGCTTGCCAGCGGCGAGGTCCACGTTGGCCCAGCCGTTGAAGACGCTGTCGCCAAATTTTCCACTGAGCGTATTGACCGCAATGGCGCTGTTTCTCGACCGCAGTTCGGCGTTCAGCGATAGCGGATATTCCAACAGACCGGGCGCCCGCACCGCGACTTGAATCGGGATAGCCAGTCGCCCGAAATCCTCCGGCAGCGTCCGCGATTGCAGATCGACATCGACCGGTTGGGAGCCGAGGTAAAGGCTTCCGGTCACGCTCAGTCCCGGCGCCGCCAGCGCGTGGGTGGCTTCGAAATTGACGCGATCGACTTGGCCCTCGTCGCGGCCCGATTGGTCGTAAAATGCGATCGTGCCATCCTCGACAGCGAGCCGATCGATCGCCGGCAAAACGCGGCCGCCGCCATCGGTAACCGCGGCGGCGCCCGGCGCGGGCACCATGCGATCGCGCGGCAGCGGCAGGCGCAGCGTCGGGCGCGACAACGAAAGCTCGGCGATCCGCGCCCCTCCGAATAAAAAATCGCGGAGCGAAAGCACGGCCGTCACCCGCTCCGCCGTCAGCCTTTCTTCGCCGCCTTTGTCTTCACCGGTCAGGAACGTCACCTCGTGCAGCGAAACGGACGGCGCGGGCCAGAAGCCAACCGACGTTTCGCCGCCGACGCGAAGGCGGTAGCCGGTCTCGGCCTCGATCCGGGATTTCACCGTGTTGACCAAGAAATTCGCGGGAACGCTGTGCAACGTCAAAAGCGCCAGCGCCGATGCCAATGTCGCGGCAATCGCGATCTTGAACCACTTCATGTTGAACTCCGTAGAGCCAACGGTCGCAGCGGACGGCAATTTACCGATCGTCGCAGCTCGGAAGACGCGGCCTGCGCCGCAGCGCCCCACAACACCATCTTCGTCCTAAGCCATAAACACCGGATACTTTATCGGGACGACATTGAGAATTACGACAGCCGGCCCGTTATTTGATCCCATAGCCGGCGAACTCGTCGGCGATGCTTGGCTGGATAGCCTTTGCCGAGTCGATATCGCTCTTACTGCCCGCCGCATCGCCGCTGCGCCGCTTCGCTATCCCGCGGCCGTACAAGGCGGAAGCATGCTTCGGATCGAGCACCAAAGCCGCGTTATAATCCGCGATCGCCTTGGCGAAGATGCCGAGCTTCAAATTGACTAAGCCGCGGCTGTCGAGCGCGTCCGGATAATTTGGCGCGATTTGCAGCGCCGCGTTGCAATCCTGCAAGGCGTCTTGCAACTGATTTGCGAGCGCGCGAACCCAGCAGCGGTCGTTGAGCGCGCCGGCATGTTTCGGATCGCGGCGGATGACCTGCGTGAAATCCTGAATGGCGAGATCGTAATCGCCATTGATGGCGCGGCGTTGGCCGCGCCGATAAAAGCCGGGCAGATCGGTTGGCGCGTCGGCGTCGGCCGCGGTGGCGGTCTTGTCGGCGGCAGGGGGAGGCGGAGGCGGCGCGGCCGCGGGTGATGGCGGCGGCGGCGCGGCAGCAGGGGGTGGGGGCGGAGGCGCGGCGGCAGCGGGTGGTGGCGGCTCAGGCGGCGTCAGTTTGGCGAGTTGCTGCGTCGCCATATCGAAATAATACCCCGATGGGTGTCTGGCGACGAAAGCCTCCCAAGCCTGCTTCGTCCCCGCATCTTCGGCCAAAACATAATCGTGCCGCGCTTCGGCCTCTGGATCTGCCGGGGTGCTGGCGACGACCGGCGCGGCCGGGGGCGTGGGACTCACGGGAGTTGCGGCAGCAGGAGGAGCCACCACAGGCGGCGGGGGCGATGGAGGGGGTAGTATCTCCGGCTTTTCGGGTGCGGCTATGGCGACCCCAGGAGCAGGTGGCGGCGTCGGGGCCGGAGCGGCCACCGGAGGAGCCGGTGGCGGGGCGGGCGGGGCCGGATGCCCCAGCGGGACGTCGATATCGAGCGACGAGGAAAACCAGGGGACCTGTTGTCCATTCGTCTGGCGCGAGACGTCGAGCCGGACGTGATTGAAGGTTTGCTCGATGGTGGTATCGGACGCCTTCAACACGGCAAGAAGCTGCGGCACGAATACCGGCGGATTGGTCTCGACCACGGTATCGGGCGGAACCGCGCTCAGCACCACACTGCCCCGCGGCGCCGTTACGGCGGCGAGCCCGGCGGAGACGCTGCGAAAGCGCCGCTCGAACGGATTGCGCCGCGATGCATCGACGATGGCGACCTTAACGCCCGCGGCATGGCGCGTCAGTTCGGCGAGAATTTTGTCGAGACTGAAGCCGTCGCGCTGGACGTCGCTTTCATTCCAGATCTGCGCATCGACCGGGATCAGGTAGCTTTGCCGGTCGGACTGAATTCCGAACCCGCTGAAGAAAATCACCGCGAGCGAATTGGAGGTGATTTTGGCATAAAAGTCGTCGAGCGACTTTTGCAGCGCTGCCTTCTTCAGGTTCTCGCCTATGGTGACGTCGAAGCCGCGGCGCCGAAGTTCTTCGCCGACGGCGCGCGCATCGCTGACCGGGTCCTTCAGCGGCGCATCCGCATCGGGATAGTCGGCATTGCCGATCACCAGGGCAAAGCCTGAATTTTGAGCGGCAAAGCCGGAAGGCGCAAACGCCATCGCCAAAAGGAGCGAGCCGATGAAGACGATGAGACGCTGTCTCATGGCACCCGATGGACCGTCATGACGCAGCAGGGCCGCGCGCCACAAGGACGAAACGGCGAGTTTTCGAGAAAATACAGAAATCGACCGACGAGAGCTAGATTTTGCCAAGTGGCAAAGCGCCCTACCCCATGAAAGCGCTCCCCCGCGGTCGGTAGCGCTGCATCCCGTGCCCAAGCTAGCCGTCCGGCTGCCGGGTGGCAACGCCTCAACCCATTGATGCAATTCCCATTCGGTGGGCAGCAACTGGTTGACGGATGGTTATGGTAAATCGATTTACCCCCCTTGTTGCTGAATCGACACACCACCTATAATAACACGCTGTTCACAGGCTTCCGGACTTTGCGGGCCTTTCCGTCCTTCGAAAGGGATTTATACTGAGGCCTAACTGGGGCGAAAAGCCTGCCGAAAATTGTACAATACAGGGGCGGTCGGATGTTCGTGGGAACTCGCACTGGAACGCACGCAACTAAAGTCTCCCCGGGCAGCGACCCGGCGAGCGGGAAGCGCTCCGCTCGGAGACTCGGCCTTGCCACCGGATTGGCCCTGACGGCTTCACTTTGTGCCCTCTCGGCGGCGCAGGCAGAGAATTGCGTCCTTCCAGCAGCTGCCGGCAACCTCCCGGCTCCGGGGATTTCTTCTGCCGCCGTGTCGAGCATGGTGGGCAGCACGATCGCCGCCGCGAATACGGCCTTCCTGTTGCAGAGCACGGCCTTTATTGGCGCCCCCCCCAGTCCCGCACCCGATCAGCAGGGTGGCGGCGTATGGGTTCGCGGCGTCGACGGCAACGTGAACATCAAGAGCACCACCACTGGCGCTGCATCCGGAACCGGCGGCGCGGGGCTGTTCGGCCCGGGGACCACGGGGTCCATGGCTATACAGTGCTCCCAACAGGTGAACGTGAATTTCGGTGGCTTCCAGATGGGGAGCGATATTTCCAAACTGAACATCAATGGCTGGAATTTTCATAGCGGCGTGACCGCTGGCGACCTGGGCGCCAAATCAAGCCTTGTCGGCAATTATCCTACGATCCCAGACGCTACAGGTAACTTTCTCACCGTCGGCGGCGGCGAGTTCGTCGGCTCGACGCATGTTCCCTTCATCGGCGCCTACGCGGCCGCCAGCAACGGCGGCTTCGCCATCGATGGGCTGTTGCGGACTGAGTTCTATCAGACCGCCCTGGATGCCCCGATCGCCAATGTTCTCAACCAGAACATCAACGGCCACGGCTGGACTTTCGCAACATCGGCCTCTTACCAATGGGCGGTACCCGATACCAATTGGTTCATTGAACCCTCCGCCGGCCTGCTGGTTTCGCAGACGAAGATGGATCCGATGAACTTCCTGACGGCCGGCGCCGGTTCGTCGGACAGTTTCCCCGGCACGCTCAATATCGGTACGGTGAAGAGCGACATCGGTCGCGTGGGCCTTCGGTTTGGCGAAACTATTGAAAGCGGCAACGTGATCTGGCAGCCGTTTGGCGCCGTCAGTGTCTGGCACGAATTCGGCTCAAAACTCAGTTCAAGCTTCGCCAGCGCGCCAGGTTTTGCCGTGACCGGCGCCAATCCGGTTACGTGCCCCACCTGTAATGGCCCGGCATCCGTGGCCGCGTCGACGTCGACTTCGACATTCGGTACTTATGAGCAATATTCGCTTGGCCTTGCCGCGGTCGTCGGCAACACCGGGTGGTCCGAGTTCGTACGAGCGGACTATCGCGACGGACCTAACCTTTCTGGCTGGAGCGGAAGCGGCGGACTGCGCTACCAATTTACGCCAGGTCAAGCTCCATCCGCGCTGCCATTGAAGGCCAAGGCACCGCCTATGGTCGCGGCTGTCAACTGGACCGGCTTCTATCTCGGCGGCTTCGGCGGCGCGACTCAGGGCACGGCAAATTGGGGGTTTGCCGGAACCGGGGCAACCGGTTCGGTCAGCCCCCATGTCGCCGGCTATTTGTTCGGCGGCGACGCCGGCTACAATTATCAGAGCGGTGTTTACGTGTTCGGCCTGGAGGCAGATCTCGGATCCACCAAGACTCAGGGCGGCATTGGCTGCGGACCATTTTCGTCATCAGGCGCCGCCGCTCCCTTCACGCTGAGCGGGATGTACGAGATGACCTGCAACGCGAACATCAATTGGGTCGCGACCGCGACGGCTCGGATCGGCTACGCTTGGGACCGGGCACTGTTTTACGTTAAAGGCGGCGGTGCGTGGACCAACGAGCAATTCTCGGCGACCTGCAACTACGGTGCTTTCAACCTCAATAATGGAACCGGCGGATTCCACTGTACCGGTCCGAATGGCACCAACGGCGGGAGCCCCGGCTCGAATGGGTTCTTTGGAAATAAGGATGCCGGCGGCTGGGTTATCGGCTGGGGCACCGAATACGCTCTGACCTCGCACTGGTCGGCCAAAGGCGAGGCAGACTATATCGGCTTCGGCAACCGTACCATCGTTGCCAACGATCCGATTAACGGTCCTACTTCGATCACCGCCAGCATGCATATTTGGCAAGAGAAGATCGGCGTCAATTACCGGTTCTAGGTACCGGGCGCTGGCCTCACGGACCGACTGAAAGCATAAAAAACCCGGGCCAAGGCCCGGGTTTTTCATTTGGCTCGGTCCGCTGCTCGGCCGGTGCGCGTCAGTACGCGATCCCGAAAATCATCGGGTAGCCGCACAGGCGGCACGGCGAGCCTGTCGGGGTCGTGCTTGCGACTTCGAACGTCGTCTCTCGTACCGGCTCGTTCACCGGAGTAGCCATCCTCGCTACAATCTTGTGTGTTGCGTGGCTCGTGCGAACGGTCTTGGCCGGAGCGGGAGTGGCGGCAACCGGCTTGGGAGCCGGGACGGAAACCTGAGCGGGAGCCGCGACAACCGGGGCAGCCGGCGCGGCGACCGAGGCCGGTGCCGCGGCACCCGGAGCTGGGGTGAACTCCGCCGCCGAAGCCGGAAGCAAGAAGCCCCCGACCAGAGCCGAGCTCATCAGGAATATTCCGAAGCGCTGTCTGTTGATCATGGCATTCCACCTGTTCACGTTGCACATTATGCGTTCAAGTTAGCCGATCCACACGCTCCGGTATCGTCGGAGGGCGAATCGCGGGTATCGGCAGCAGCCGTTGTTTTGTGATATAGAACGGTCTTCCGGGGGCCGTTCCGGTGTTTGGGCCCGAAAAAAAATTTATTGGGTTCCACCGGAATCGGCTTGTTGCCGCCGCCTATTGGGAAAGGTGGTGGGCGATCCCTTGGAATACAGGCGACGGCGCGCTCGGGAAGAAGGCGCGCAATGAGGGCCCTCCCTGCCCCTTTCAGAGGAGACTGACTATGGCGTTCTCTCGCTTTAAGGCCACAGGCCTGTTGATGTCATCGCTGCTGGTCGGCGGGCTTTCGCTGGTCGCAACGGGCATGCCGGCTGCGGCTCAGAGCATATCGTCTAGCCAAATTCTCAATGCGCTCGCTCCGCCTGCGCCGCCGATCACCCGCAGCCTCAGCGTCAGCCCGACGACCCAGGCCGCCGTCAGCGCGCCCGACCAGGCTTTCATCGATAGCCTGCGCCATCGCGCGCATTCGCTGTCCGTCGAGGAGAGTAATCATGTCGCCGATCTCGCCAAGGACAAGGCGAAGATCGATCTCGAGATCTACTTCGATTACAATTCGGCCGTCATCACCCCCAAGGCCGAACCGCAGCTGAAAGAGCTCGGGACGGCGCTGAACAGCGACGTGCTGAAAAGCGCGGTGGTGGTGGTCAGCGGCCATACTGATGCCAAAGGCAGCGATCAGTATAATCAGCTACTGTCGCAGCGGCGCGCCGAGGCCGTTAAGGCTTATCTCGTCCAGAAGCTGCAGGTTTCCGCGGATAACCTTACGACCGCCGGCTACGGCAAGCGCGACCTGAAGAACAAGGCCGAACCGTTTGCCGCCGAGAACCGGCGGGTTGAGATCGTCAATATGAGTGCAAAGGCTACGGCAAGTCGGTAAGCGCCGGCCGGAATACGCCCCGCAGCCGCGGGGCGCCTCCCGGCCGCATTTACCCACTGTCTTTACCCAGTGTCTTTACCCAGTGCTGAAACGGCGGCGATTTGGCAGCGAAAACGGTCGCTGTGACATTGTCCGGGCGGGCTCGGGGTGCTAGGTTAGGGTCTTGAAATTGGAATTCGTCCTCATCAGCCGCCGAATTTCGGCACGTGCCCTGCACCGATGGTGCAGTGAGGAACGACGGATGAAAATGCGCGTCGCCCATATCATCGCGTTGGCCTTTGGGCTTCTTTGCGCCTCGCTGTCGGGTGAATCCGCGCTGGCCGCGGATAAGCGCGTCGCGCTGATCATCGGCAACTCCGCCTACCAGAATGCTCCGGCGCTCCCCAATCCCGCGCGCGACGCGCGCGCGGTCGCGGCGATGTTTTCGAAGGCCGGGTATGACGTGGTGAGCACCGCCTATGACCTCGGCAATCTCGATTTCAAGCGTGCGATTCGCCAATTCGAAGATGCCGCCGCCGATGCCGATATCGCGGTCGTCTATTACGCCGGCCACGGCATCGAGATCCATGGCGTCAATTACGTGGTTCCGGTCGACGCCAAATTGGCGAGCGATCGCGACGCCGACGACGAAGCTATTCCGCTCGACCGTCTGATCGAATCGGTCGACGGCGCCAAGAAGCTGCGCGTCATCATTCTCGATGCATGCCGCGACAATCCGTTCTCGCGGACGATGAAGCAGCAGCGTATGGCCTCGCGCGGCATCACCGCGGGCCTGACGGCCAGCGAGCCGACCAGCATCAACACGCTCGTTGCCTATGCGGCGAAAGCGGGCTCCCAGGCCGAGGACGGCAATGGCGATCACAGCCCGTTCGCCGCCGCGCTCATCGACAACCTGTTCGTGCCCGGCCTCGACGTTCGCCTGGCGTTCGGCCGCGTCCGCGATGAGGTGCTCAAGAAGACCAGCAATCGCCAGGAGCCGTTCGTCTATGGCTCGCTCGGCGGCGGCAATGTGGCGATCGTTCCGGCGCCCGATCAGCCGGCCCAGACGGCAGGAAGCGGCGACGCGGACGGCGTGCGCAGCGATTATAGCCTGGTCGAGAAAATCGGCACCAAGGGCGCTTGGCAGGTGTTCCTGACCCAGCACCCGAGCGGCTTCTATGCCGATCTGGCCCGTGCCCAGATCACCAAGCTCGGCGGCGATGCCACGATGACGGCGTCGTTGAGCACGAAGCCGATGGTTGTTGCATCGACCGAGAGCGGCGAGCGGAATCTGACGACGACGCTCCCCCCGACTGCCGCGCAGCCGGCACCGGCAGCGCCCGCCGTCGCTTCCCTCGACCTCCCGCAGAAGCCGTCGCTGCCCGCCGGGCCGACCTCGGAAGAGCAGCGGGCCTGGGACAAGATTAAAGATTCAAGCAGCGAAGCCGACTACAAGGCGTTTATCAAAAAATATCCGACCTCGATGCTCGCCGACGTCGCCCAATCCCATGTCGACGCAATCGAACACGCGGCGAAGGAGCAGGCGGCGAAGGCAGAGGCCGCGCGGCAAGCCGCCGCACAGGCGGCGGCCCAAGCGGCCGCCGAGGCGCAGCATCAGGCGCAGATCGCGGAAGCCAAGCGGCAAGCCGACGAAGCCGCCCGCCAAAAGGCCGCCCAGGACGCAGCGCTCGCTGCGGCCCAGGAGGCGGCGAAGGCTGCCGCCAGGGCGCAAGCCGACGCCGAGCGTGAAGCAGCCTTAAAGCGCGACGAGCAATCGCATCAGGCCGCGCTCGCGGCGCTGGCCGAAGCCGCCAAGGCAAAACAGCAGGCCGACGCCGAGGCCGCAAAGAAGCAGGCTGAACAGGCAGCCGCTCTCGCCGCCGCCCAGCAGGCAGCGCAGGCTGCCGAAAAAGCACGGGCCGAAGCCCAGCGCGTCGCCCAGACGCAGCTCGAGGCGGCCTGCAAGAACGAACAGGACAAGCTGACCTCGTTACAGGCGCAAGGCAGCAAGGCACGTGATGATCTGAAACAGCTGCAACAAGGGCTGACCTGCGAACGGCTGCGTCCGATGGTGGTCGCTGCGCTCGACAAGGCCAATGCGCTCCCCGAAGTCAACACACCGGCGCTGATTCGCTCGGCGCAGCAGGAACTGGCTCGGGTCGGATGTTATTCCGGCTCCATCGACGGCGCGCTCAACCCGACCACGACGGTCGCGATCCAGCATTTTCAATCCGCGCGCGGCGGCAAGCCCGCGGCTGGCAGCGTCGATGTCAGCGACGCCTTCGTCTCCGATCTCAAGAAGCAATCGGCGCGGGTTTGCCCGCTGGTTTGCTCGGCCGGCAGCGTCGCCGATGGTGACAAATGCGTGGCGGCGATCGAGAAGACCGCGCCGGTCGCCAAGCAAAGCGACGAAAAGCCGGCGGCGAAGAAGCAGGTCGCCGCGAAGCCCGCTCCTGTCGCGCCCCGGCATGAGGAATTGGAAGAGGCTCCCCGGCCGGCGCCGCATGCGATCGAGCAAGCCGCGACTGGCGGCGGGCATAGCGGTCACGGCACGATGATCGGCGTTGGCTTCTAACCGCCTTCGTCCGACGAGGCTGCCGGCCCAATCAGCACCGGAAGTAACGGCAAGTAACAGCGAAAGTGGCGAAGGCAAGCATCGCGAAAGCTTTTGCTCTTCGTCACGCGTTGCGCCGCGACTATCGTAATGGCGGCGACGATCCCGGCTATCGCGGACGTGGCGCTTGGCCACTCGACGCTCGACAATGAAATAAAAAAAACGAGGTGCCGGAACCCCTCCGGCAACCTCGTTTAATGACTTCGCCCGACCCGACAATGCAGATGAGCGAGAGCAGATCGTTCCTGCCAAGATTCTAGAGCGCCAATCGATTCAACCGAAGCGATTGCGCTCTAGCAAACCTCGACCAGTCTTCCGACTAGTTAGGAACGATCACCCGGGCAAGTGTCGAGACCGGAGCAGAACGCGAGCGTGAAGGCTCCAGCCTTCGTCTTTACCGAACCCGCCGCGGCTTCCAGCGCCTCGTCGGAAACGTCGAAGGACAGAATCTCTTCTTCCCTCTGGTCGATCTTGGTGTCAGTCATAGCCTTGTTCCTTTCGTTCGCCAGCGGCGCCGGCAGTCACCAGGCAGGACGAGAAATCGTTGGACCCCCCCGCCACGCGCACATTAAATCATCGGCGGCGCACAGTGTAAAGTGTATCTGGGCGGTGCGGCAGGTTGCTGATTTGTGACATGAAAATGGTTAATTGCCGCGCCGCTCGCAGACGACCAATTGGTTGTGGATCAGCCGCGGCGCCGGCGTCACGGGCATCTCGACCCGGGGGCAATCCGGCGGCCGTCGGATTCCTGACGGGTGGGAAACGCGACCGGGTGAAATGCGGTGGATGCCTTTTTTGAGCGCCTGCACGATCGCTTGATTTCGCGGGCGGCAACCATCGATGAAATTCTGTCCGAGAGTTTCGTGCCCCGGACGGGTGACCGCGATCCCAAGGCGGCCGGCCTCGCGGCGCGGCGACTCGCGGCATGGCAGCGGTCCTGCGC
>JBAPUM010000120.1:0-40575 GCA_049282655.1 Xanthobacteraceae bacterium | reverse complement strand
TGCCGCGGTCTGCTCGGGCGGCGGCGCCGGACGCGTGACTTCGGGGTGCAGAATGTCGAACCATTGGTAGCATTTCGGCGGCGCGCCGCCGGTGCCGCGCGAGCAATTCGAATAGCCGAACGGCAATCCCATCTTGTAGGCGAAATAGGCGCGCAGGAAATAGACGAAGTCGGCGCAATCGGGCCGTAGGCTCAGCGCCACATTGTCTTCGTTGAGACCAAAGTAGTTGAACAGAAAATTGCGTGAACGGTCGCGCAACGGTTCATGCCAGGCTTTCCACGACAGCTCGGTATCGAGCGGCGCGTCGAACAATTTCGCGACCCAGGCGGAATACAAATTTTCCGTCGCGCGATCCCAGTTGTTGCGCAGCGTCCAGATGCTGCCTTCGGGCGCGTGCGGAGGCCCCGGCGGTTTGGTCGCACTGACCGTGATGTCGCGCGTGATGGTGCCGCAGCCGGCCGGCACACCGTTGAACGCCAGCGTCGCGCGCCAGGTGCCGGCGGCAGGTGAGGCAACCTCGACGTACCAGGAATAAGGCGGGCCGCCGTGCCGCTCTGCCGATTTGGCGGCAATGCTGCCGTCGGGCGCGATCAGCGACACTTCGCCTTGCAGGGGTTTTTCGGCCGCAATGAGAATACGCAACGGCGCGCCCTTCCAGGGCGCGATCGGCGACGGCAGGACCGATAGCTCGGCCGCCTCTTCGCAACCGCCCGATGACGTTTCGGCCCGTGCGCCCGGCAATGGGAACAGGGCGACCAAAAATGCGCTTGCGAGCAGCGTCAGCGCTGTCGCAGCAGCAGCGAACCGGCGCCCGAGACGCAATCGAGTTCCCCTTCCAAAAGCCCCAAACACCAACAGCCTAGCACAAGGTGGGGGCCTATTGCGCCTTTGTGGCAAAATTGGCCGCCGCACGTGGATACGCCGGTCAACTCACGGCAAACAGAACGAGCGCCACGGCGGCGACCGCGAGGCCCGCACATTTTCGCCGATCGAGCCGTTCCTGGAACATGACGGCGCCCGCCAGCGCGGTGATCACAAAGCTCATTTGCGCCACCGGCACCAGCACGCTCGCCGGCCCGCGGACAAGCGAATGCATCAGCAGCACGAAGGCGCCGAACAGCGCGACCGCGGCAAGCGCCGCATAGGGCCAAGTGCGTGGCGAAATTTGCACGCGTCGCTCGCGCAAGACGGCTGAGATTGTCGCGAGCGAGCAGAAGGCCCAGGCTTGCGCCGCCACCATGGTCTCCGGCAGCGCGCCCTGCTGCAAGCCGACTTTGTAGAAAAAATTGGTGAAGGCCATCGCGACCGTCGCGACGAGAACGCGCGTGAGCGACGACCATGTCGATTTGCCGCCCGCCGCACCGGCCTCGGCGAGCAAGAGCCAGACGGCGATCAGCGCGCAACCGAGCGCCACGAGTTTGGCGAGCGTCAGCGGCTCGCCGAGGATGGTGATCGCCAGCGCCGCCGTGATGGTGAAATTGAGCCTGAAGATCGGCGCATTGGTGCTGACCGCGCCGCCGTGCAGGCTCTGGGTGAAATTATAAAGCGCGACAAACAGCACTGAACCCGCCAGCGCGCCCCAAAGCGCCGATAATTCGGGATGCAGCGTGCCGGTCAGCCAGGCATAGAGCGTAACGCCCGGGCAGAAGATCCAGGCCTGCGCCATCAGAAATTCGCCGGGTCTGATGCCGGCAGTGGCGCCGCGTTTGTAAATCAGGTCGCTGGCGCCGAAGCACACCATGGCGCCGAGCGCGAAACCGAGACCGGGTGTCATGGTTTTGAGAAAAAACGGTTTTCGGGGAAGCTAAGCTGTTGCGGCCTGCTTAGCAGGGCCGCGGCCGGCCGGCGAGCGGCGCTTCAGCATTGCCGGCATGCTATTAACAGGGCGGCATGACGCGTCCGATTCGCATCCTCGGCATTGATCCCGGGCTCCGCCGTACCGGTTGGGGCGTGGTCGAGATTACGGGCAACAGGCTCACCTTTCTCGGCTGCGGCTCTGTGACCAGCAATGACCGCGACGGGCTCGCCATCCGGCTGCTCGCCATCCACGACGGGTTGATGCGCATTCTGGAGGAATTTCATCCCGACGAGGCCGCGGTCGAGGCGACTTTTGTCAACAAGGACGCCAATGCGACGCTGAAACTCGGCCAGGCGCGCGGCATCGCCATGGTGGTGCCGGCGCGGGCGGGCGTGTCGGTCGCCGAATATGCGCCGAACCTGGTCAAGAAAAGCATCGTCGGCGCCGGTCACGCCGACAAGACCCAGGTGCGAATGATGATCAGCGTGTTGTTGCCCAAGGCCGATCCGACGACCGACGACGCCGCCGATGCGCTGGCGATTGCGGTGACGCATGCCCATCACCGGCTGAGCGTCGTGCTCAAGGTGGCGGCAAGATGATCGGGAGTTCCTATATCGTCATTCCGGGACGGCCCGAGGGGCCGGGCCCGGAATCCCTAACCACTGGTCATGCAGGATGGACGCCGAGCTTCTTCTGCCAAAACCGTGGTTATGGATTCCGGGCTCCTCGCTCTGCTCGGCCCCGGAATGACGGGTCGGTGAGCTAACACATGATCGGCAAGCTCAGGGGCGTGATCGACAGCTACGGCGAGGACGCCGTCATCCTCGACGTCAATGGCGTCGGCTATCTGGTGCATTGCTCGGCGCGCACCTTGCAGGAACTGCCGCGCGCCGGCGAAGCGGCGACGCTTGCGATCGAGACCCATGTGCGCGAGGACCAGATAAAACTGTTCGGCTTTCTCTCCGATATCGAGCGCGAATGGTTCCGGCTGTTGCAGACCGTGCAAGGCGTCGGCACCAAAGTGGCGCTGGCGGTGCTCGGCACGCTGAAACCCGCCGATCTCGCGACTGCCATCGCGACGCGCGACAAGGCCATGGTGGCGCGCACGCCGGGCGTCGGGCCGAAGGTCGCGGAGCGCATCGTCACGGAACTCAAAGACAAGGCGCCGGCCTATACGGATATCGATCCGGCTTTGGTGCGGCTCTCCGGCGCGCTCGACGAGAAACGGGCGCCGCGGCCGGTCGCCGATGCGGTCTCGGCGCTGGTCAATCTCGGCTATGCGCAGGTGCAGGCCGCTACCGCGATTGCTGCGGCCGCGCGCAGTGCCGGGGACGACGCCGAGACCGCGACGCTGATCCGGCTCGGGTTGAGGGAACTCGCGAAGTGAAACGATCGGCAAAAAAGAAATCCGCGCGCTTGAGCAAAGCCGACCAGGAACTGGTCGCCGCCGCCACAGCGGCGATCAAGAGCCGCTATCGCGACGATTGGCAGGAAGTCGGCGCTGCTCTGCGCACGCGAGCGGGCAAGATCTTTACCGGCGTCAATCTCGACGCCTATCTCGGCCGCATGGCGGTATGCGCCGAAGCCGTCGCGCTCGGCCGTGCCGTGGTCGATATCGGCGATGCCGGCATCGAGACCATCGTCGCGGTACGTCATCCTCCGCCCGAACAGAAAGACCAGGCTATCACCGTGGTGTCGCCCTGCGGCGCCTGCCGCGAATTGATTTTCGATTACGACCGCAATGCCCGCGTCATCGTGCCGAACGGCAAGAAGCCCGCGGTGGTGCCGATCGCTGATCTGTTGCCGAACAAATATACCAGGGGGCCGGAGCGGTGAATGCCGCCGGACCAAAGCTCGTGACGCCGGAGCGCCGCGAGGAAGATGCGGCGGAGGCAAGCCTGCGGCCGCAGCGGTTGAGCGAATTCATCGGCCAGGAACAGGCGCGCGCCAATCTCAAAGTGTTCATCGAAGCGGCGCGGGCGCGGGGTGAGGCGCTCGATCACGTGCTGTTTGTGGGTCCGCCGGGACTCGGCAAAACAACGCTCGGCCAGATCGTGGCGCGCGAGCTCGGGGTCAATTTCCGCGCCACCTCGGGGCCGGTGATCGCCAAGGCCGGCGATCTCGCCGCGCTCCTCACCAATCTCGAAGACCGCGACGTCTTGTTCATCGACGAGATCCACCGGCTCAATCCGGCGGTCGAGGAAATCCTCTACCCGGCGATGGAGGATTTTCAGCTCGATCTGATCATCGGCGCCGGGCCCGCGGCGCGCTCGGTCAAGATCGATCTCGCCAAATTCACGCTGGTCGGCGCGACAACGCGCGCCGGCCTCCTCACCAATCCGCTGCGCGACCGTTTCGGCATTCCGGTGCGGCTTAACTTCTACAGCGAGGCCGAGCTCGAACTCATCGTCAATCGCGGCGCGCGCGTCCTCGGCATCGGACTGACGCCGGACGGCTCGAACGAGATCGCGCGCCGCGCCCGCGGCACGCCGCGCATCGCCGGACGGCTGTTGCGCCGGGTGCGCGACTTCGCCTCGGTCGCGGGTGTCGCTGCCATCGATCGCGCGGTCGCCGACAAGGCGCTGGCGGCGCTCGAAGTCGATGCGGTGGGCCTCGACGCCATGGACCGGCGCTATCTGAACACGATCGCGTCGAATTACGGCGGCGGCCCGGTCGGCGTCGAGACGCTTGCCGCGGCGCTGTCGGAGCCGCGCGACGCTATCGAGGACATCATCGAGCCTTATCTGATCCAATGCGGGCTGTTGCAAAGGACGCCGCGGGGCCGGCTGATCACCGGCCATGCCTTCCGGCATCTCGGCTTGCCCGAGCCGGCGCGCGACCCGGCGCAGTTCGGGCTGTTCGGCGGCGATGAGAATGCCTGAAGCGGTCAAGACCTATGAAGGCGGCTGCCATTGCGGCCGCGTTCGTTTCCGCGTTACCGCGGATCTAACGCGCGTCACCGAATGCAATTGCTCGATCTGCACCAAGAAGGGATTTTTGCATCTGATCGTGGCGCCGGCGGACTTCGAACTTCTGGCCGGCAAAGAGGCGCTGACCACCTATCACTTCAATACCGGCACCGCGCAGCACACCTTCTGCGCCACCTGCGGCATCCATCCGTTCTACGTGCCGCGTTCCGACCCGGACAAGATCGACGTCAATGTGCGCTGCCTCGACGGCGTTGATCTCGCCGCGATCAAAACCCATCTGTTCGACGGCAGGAATTGGGAACACGCGATGACCGAGCGCGTGCCGTGGAGATCCTAGTATGACCGGCGTTCCTCTCGATGGCGAAATCCGCGACGGCCGCCATGTGCTGACGGTCCGGGTCTATTACGAGGACACCGATTTCACCGGCATCGTCTATCACGCCAATTATCTGCGCTATATGGAACGCGGGCGGACCAATTATCTGCGGCTGATCGGCGCCGATCATCGCGCGCTGTTCGAGGCGACGGAGAAGGAAGCGCCGGGGTTTGCTTTCGTGGTGCGCTCGATGACGCTCGATTTCCTCAAACCCGCGCGCATGGACGACGTGCTCGAAATACACACCGAGCCCGAGGAGGTGAAAGGCGCTTCGACCACCGTGCGCCAGCGCGTCATGCGCGGTGATGAGTTGTTGGTCGAAGCGCATGTCCGCGTCGCGTTCATCAGCGGCGGCCGGGCGCGGCCGATCCCTAAGCCGCTGCGCATCGCCATGAAAGCGGATCAGGACGCACTAAGCGGGGAGGGATAGAGCCTCGGCATCAGAAATCGCGGCGTCAAGGCGCTTGCCCTCGCCCCTTGCGGGAGAGGGCCGCTCGGCGTTGCAGCAACAAAAATGGGTGAGGGGTCGGGCAGCAACCCCTCACCCATCTGTGCTTATTGAACCTCCGTGTCGCCCTCTCCCGCAAGGGGCGAGGGCACAGCGCCGACGCCCCAGTTACCTGTGAGGTCGTCTGCCGCATGCCCGCGATGTTGGGAAGCGGAAAGCTAAATCCACTCCTCATGTTCCTCGTATTCGGTCGGGAACATGTTGATGTATTGCACCATGCGCGGGCGTGTGCCGCGGTTCGGGCTCGCGCCGTGCGGCAGAGATTGATGCCAGATGATGAGGTCGCCGGCGCGGCCGCCGATCGGGATCGGCCCTAGTGCATAGAGATCCTGCCGCCGCGGATCGGCGCCCGGCGGCAGCGCCTTGAGCCAGGCCTCGCCCCAATTCTGGAATCCCGGCACCAGCGTGAAGGCGCCCTGCTCCGGCGGGGTGTCGGTAAAATACAGAATGCCGCCGGTGCCGAATGGGATCGGCGTCTTGACGCTGACATCCCAATGGAGGTGCGGACCGGGAAACTTAAATCCTTGGCGCTCCGGCACGTTGAAGCCGACGCGGTCGGTGGTCGCCCATAGATCGGCACTGCCGTAAAGCTGCGCGAATGCCTTGTGGATCCGCGGCGAGCGGCGCACGGCTTCGAAGGCGGGGTGCTGGAAATACTGCACCATGATGCCGTGGTCGCCGCGCCGATACCAGGTTTCCGGATCGTCGGGGCTGGCGCCGAGGTGCTGCCACAGCGCCTGCGCGGCCGCTTCGAGTGTCGCGGCCGGAACCGCTTCGTGCAGGACGACGTAGCCATGCTCGTCCCAGAAGGCGAGATCGGCGGCCGTCAGCACCGGGGCGCTGGCTTCGACCGCGGCGAGCCAGCGTACGATTTCTATCGGGCTCGAGCGGCCCGTCACCGCCGCATTGATGCGGGCGACACGTTCCGGCTCGACGCCGCCCGAGGTCGCAACCACCCAGCGCTCGAACTCCTCGAAGCTCGGCGCCTCGATTGTCAGATAGCCGAGGGTCTGTTCGAGCCCGACCCCACTGGCATGGATCACGAGCTTATCGAGATGGCGGTCGTGCATGGTCGTCGGCGGGAAAATCCCCTGCCGGCCGGCCATCGCCCGCGACCACAGCCGCTTGAGCTGAAAGAGGCCGAGCGCGCCGGTTTCGGTCGCGGGCGCCAGAACAGGCGCCGTCACAGCGTCGATCAGGGTCATGGTTCGATCCGGGTTATGGTTCGATCAGCGTTAGCCGGGTTTCAAGCAGGGCGTTTCGGACGCGAAATTAAACGTACAGGGTGTAGAGCCGTCAACGGCCAAAGCATGATCCCGAAAAGTGGCAAACGGTTTTCGGATAAGATCATGCTTGAACGAGGGATTTTGAATTCGACGGGCCCGCGACCGTCATGTAAGAGCTATTTACATGAGCTGGACGAAAGACGACAAGGACAGCCCGCGCGGCTATCACCACGGCAATCTCAAAGAGGCACTGTTGCGCGCCGCTCTGGAATTGATCGCGCAGAAGGGCCCGGCGGGCTTCACCTTCGCGGAAGCAGCACGGTGGGCCGGCGTCAGCCCGGCGGCGCCGTACCGGCATTTTCGCGATCGCGAAGAACTGATGGCGAGCGTCGCGCTCCGCGGCTTCGAGCAATTCGAAGCGGCGCTGGCGCGGGCGTGGGACCATGGCCGCCCCGACGTGCTGGCGGCGCTCGATCGGCTTGGCAAAGCCTATCTGGCGTTCGCGCGTGCGCAGCCGGCCTATTATTCGGCCATGTTCGAGGCCGGCATTCCGCCATCGGCGAGTCCGGATCTGCGTGCCGCCGGCGAGCGCGCCTTCGCCGTGCTGCGCGAGGCCGCCGAAAAACTCAGCGCGCAAATGCCGCAGCACAGCCGCCCTCCGGCGCTGATGGTGGCGCTCCATATCTGGGCCATGGCGCACGGCACCGCTTCTTTGTTCGGTCGCGGCGACGCGGCCCACCGCGCGCTGCCGATGTCGCCGGAAGAACTGCTCGAAGCCAATGTGCTGATTTATCTGCAAGGGCTCGGTGTCCCGCCCGCGAAGCCCCAGACCCCTTGACAAGGCAAAAGGACGATGTAAATGTTATTTACATTAACAATCGAGGTGCCGTCATGGCTATCGTTCTGATGGTTCTGGGCTTCATCTGGTGGTGGCCGCTGGGCCTCATCATTCTTGCCGTCCTGATCGCCAAAGGACGGATTGGCTGTTGGCACCGTGCGCAATATGCCGGAGGTGGATCGATGGGATGCTGGAATGGCGGCATGGACCGGTGGGAAAACAAGATGCAGCGGATGCAGGAGAAAATGGACCGCGTCCGCGCCAAGATGGACCAATTTGGCGGCGGATGGGGTGCACCGCCGTCGAGCGGCAATCGGGCGTTCGACGATTACCGCCGCGAAACCATCAACCGGCTCCAGGACGAGCAGCGTGAATTCAAGGAATTCCTGGAGCGGCTGCGCTTGGCCAAGGACCGCGAGCAGTTCGACCAGTTCATGGCCGATCGCCGCAACCGGCCGAGCGATCCGCCGCCGCAGCCGCAAACCGGAGCCTGACCGGCGCCGACACCAATTTTGAACCTGCTTGGGCCGTCCATCCACCCGATGGGCGGCCCGTCCGTTTGGGGCTGATGGATCAGCCAAAATATCGGTGCCGCCCACTCCGGCCCATTAACGCCCCGTTAAGCACAACTGGGCTTCGGTAGGCCGGAACGACCGGTGTGGCGCCCTAGTTTGGCCAAGTTTCACGAATGATTTCGATCCGCCGGTGACGGGTCCGGCACGAGTCCTCGTGAAATTTCGGGTCTTGGTCGGCACGCGCGAAGCGGCGGCCCGGCATGACCCTATTGGTCCCGGCACGACTGCGCTGCCCCGGTGACGGCATCGATCATGTGTTGTGGTGTTGGCACGCGTTGCGAATTTGGTCACTGCTGCCGGATCGCCGAAAGGGACGTCCTATGAATCCAACCGACATCGCGCAGTCGGTCCCCGCTTTGTCATCGTCCAACCTGTCACTTTTCAGCCTGTTCTGGCACGCCCACTGGATCGTCGAGTCGGTGATCACCGGGCTGTTGCTGTGCTCGGTCTGGGTCTGGGCCATCGCCATCGACAAAACGCTGCTGTTTTCACGGCTTCGTCGCTCAGGTGACAGCTTTGAGGAGGCATTCTGGTCGGGCCAGTCGCTCGAGGAACTGTATAAGGGGCTTGCGAGCCACCCCGGACATTCGACAGGCGTGCTGTTCGTCGCAGCGATGCGCGAATGGAAACGCAGCCTCGAAGGTCAGGCCAAGTCCTTCGCCGGCCTGCAGATGCGCATCGAAAAGGTCATGAATGTCGCCATCGCCCGGGAAATCGAGAACATGGAGCGGCGGCTCTTGGTGCTGGCGACCGTCGGCTCGGCCGGCCCCTTCGTCGGCCTGTTCGGCACCGTCGCCGGCATTATGACAAGCTTTCAATCGATCGCGGCGTCGCAAAACACCTCGCTCGCCGTGGTCGCCCCCGGCATCGCGGAGGCGCTGTTTGCGACCGCAATCGGCCTCGTTGCCGCCATTCCGGCGACGATTTTCTATAATAAGTTCTCCAGCGAGGTGAACCGGCAGGCGCAGCGGCTCGAGGGTTTCGCCGACGAATTTACCGCGATCCTGTCGCGGCAGATCGACGAGCGTGGTTGAGCCACATGCGGGACGAGGCACTGGCGGGACGCGGCACGGGCCGGACGAGGGGCATGGAGTAGATGGCGGCAAGCGTTCTCAGCGCGGCTTCGAGCGGCAGGCGTGGCCGCCGGCGCGCCGTCATGAGCGAGATCAATGTGACGCCGTTCGTCGACGTCATGCTGGTGCTGTTGATCGTGTTCATGGTATCGGCGCCGCTATTGACGGTCGGCGTGCCGATCGACCTGCCGCAGAGCCAGGCCAAGGCGCTCGGCCAGGATAAAGAGCCGCTGACGCTGTCGGTGAATGTCGATGGCAAGGTGTTCTTGCAAAAAGAAGAGATCAAGCTCGACGATCTCATCCCCAAGCTCAAAGCGGTCATCGAGGCCCGCGGCGGCAAGCCCGACGACCTCATCTATGTGCGCGGCGACAAGAAAGTTGACTACGGCACCATGATGCGCGTGATGGGGCGGATCTCAGGCGCCGGCTATCACCGGGTAGCGCTTGTCACCGAGGTCGAACAGAGCGGGCCATGAAGCCTGGCCTGACCATATCGTTTATCGGCCACGCCGCCGCGCTTGCGTTCGGGATCGTTGCGATCTCGGCGCAGCCGATGGAATCGCCGCCGGTGCAAACGCTGCCGGTGTCTTTCATTTCCGACAAGGACTTCACGCAGTTGACCCAGGGCGTCAAAAATGCGCCACAGCTCAAGGTCGACATGCCAAAGCCGCTCGCCGACAAGATCGATGCGCCGAAAGCCGTCGATCAACTCGCTCCGAAGGCTGCCGACAAGCCCGCGATCACCACCGACACCAAGCCCAAGACCGAACCGAAGCCGGAAACCAAGCCCGATCCCAAACAAGCGGCGAAACCGGACAAACCCAAACCGCCGGAATACAAGCCCGATCAGATCGCCGACCTGCTGAAGAAGGACGCCGACAAAAAGCCGCCGAAGCCGGATGACAGTAAGCCGGAACAAAGTTCGCCGAAATTCGATGCCGATCAGGTCGCGCAATTGCTCGACAAGCGCGATCCGCGCCGGCAAATGGCGGCGGCCGAAACGTTGAACGATACCGCGACGCTTGGCGCTTCGAATGGCGCGCCGGCGGCGAAAATGTCGCAGAGCGAGATCGATGCGCTGCGGGCGCGCATATCGAGCTGCTGGAGTCCGCCCGCGGGCGTCGACGCCAATTCGAAAGTCTATGTGGTGCTGCGGGTTTTGTTCAAAGCGGACGGTTCCATCGGCGGTGAACCGGCGCTGGTCGAAGGTTCGGCGTCGGCCTTGGGGCCGGCCTTGGCCGAAAGCGCCAAACGTGCGCTGTTGTCGTGCCAGCCGTTCACCATGCTCAGGCCCGAGCATTACGATCAATGGAAAGATCTTGAACTGAAATTCGACCCGCAGGAGCTGCTCGGCGGCTGAGCGAGGCGGCTGCAATATTCGGCAAATTCACGGCCGGCCCATTCAAGCTTGGCACATTCAACTTTGGTCCATTCAACTTTGGTCCATTCAACTTTGGCCCATTCAACTTGGCGAATTCAAACATCATGACGCTTCGGCACAAACAGGATCTGGTCATCACGCGGCGGCGCGCGCTGGCGCTCGGCGCTGTCGCCGGCGGGGTCACGCTAATGTCGCGCGTGGCCGCAGCCCAGAGCGCCCCCATCACAATCAATCCATCGGGCCCCTTTCAGCCGATGCCGATCGCGATTGCCAAATTCATCGGCGCTGCCGAGGGCGGCGACGACACCGCAAACGGCGTCACCCAGATCATCACCGCCAACCTGCAACGCAGCGGACTGTTCGCGCCGATCGACCCGGCGGCGTTTCTCGAGACGATCGCGAGTGTCGATCAGGTGCCGAATTTTCCCAATTGGCGCACCGTCAATGCGCAGGCGCTGGTCACCGGCCGCGTCGCGCTACAGAGCGACGGCCGGTTGAAGGCCGAATTCCGGCTGTGGGACGTGCTCGCCGGGCAGCAGCTCGCCGGCCAGCAATATTTCACCACGCCCGACAATTGGCGCCGCATCGCCCACATCATCTCGGACGCGATCTACGAGCGGCTCACCGGCGACAAGGGCTATTTCGACAGCCGCATCGTGTTCATCGACGAGACCGGTCCCGCCGAGCGCCGCATCAAACGGCTCGCCATGATGGATCAGGACGGCGCCAATGTGCGCTACCTCACCAGCGGCGACGAATTGGTGCTGACGCCGCGGTTCTCGCCGTCGACGCAGGAGATCACCTATATGGCCTATGGCCAGGGCGATCCGCGCGTCTATCTCTATAATATCGAGACCGGGCAGCGCGAGGTCGTCGGCAACTTTCCCGGCATGAGCTTCTCGCCGCGGTTCTCGCCCGACGGCCAGCGCGTCATCTTGAGTCTGCAGGAGGGCGCGAACTCCAACATCTTCGTCATGGATTTGCGCTCGAAGGCGACGACGCGGCTCACCGACACGCGGGCCATCGATACCGCGCCCTCTTATTCACCCGACGGTTCGCAAATCTGTTTCGAATCCGACCGCGGCGGCAAGCAGCAGATCTACGTCATGCCGTCGGCCGGCGGGGCCGCGCAGCGCATCAGCTTCGGCGACGGCAGCTATTCGACGCCGGTGTGGTCGCCGCGCGGCGATTACATCGCCTTTACCCGGCAGGCGCAGGACAAATTCGCGATCGGGGTGATGAAGCCGGACGGCTCCGGCGAGCGCGTCCTCACCGAAGGCTTCCACAACGAGGGGCCGACCTTTTCGCCCAACGGCCGGGTCATCATGTTCTTCCGCGACCCCGGCGGCAACGGCGGGCCGTCGCTCTACACCATCGATATTTCGGGACGCAACGACCAGCGGGTTCCGACGCCGAGTTACGCGTCCGATCCGGCCTGGTCGCCGCTTTTGACGTGAGCGGCCGATGCGGCGTGGCGGTTCCACACAGTCGCCGCATTGACGCCCCATTAACCACAGCAAAAGCTTTCAGTTAAATCAGCGGGCTTGAGGCTTCTCGGCAAGCCCTCATCAAGGTTGACGGAACGTTCGCTTAACGAAGGCGCTGCTAGACCCGTCACAGACGATCCGGCCACAGCAAAAGTATGGAGCAACCCGGATGAACATGACGAATATGATCCGCGGCGCCAAATTAGCCGCCGTCATCATGGCGACGCTCGCGATCGCGGGCTGCGCCAAGACGGCCGATCAGAATGCGGCGCTCGCCGGGTCCGCGGCGCCCGGCAGCCAGCAGGACTTCGTGGTCAATGTCGGCGACCGCGTCTTCTTCGAGACCGACTCGTCGGAGCTTACCGACCAGTCGCGCGCGACGCTCGACAAGCAGGCGCAGTGGCTCGGCAACTACAACCGCTATTCCTTCACGGTCGAAGGCCACGCCGACGAACGCGGCACGCGTGAATACAATATCGCGCTCGGCGCCCGCCGCGCCGAGACGGTGCGCGAATATTTGATCTCGCGCGGCGTCGCGGCGCAGCGCATGCGCACGATCTCCTACGGCAAAGAACGGCCGGTGGCGCTGTGCAACGATATTTCCTGCTGGTCGCAGAACAGGCGCGCCGTCACGGTGCTCGACCAGAGCTCGTAAAGCTCCCTGCGCGCTGGGATAGGTTTTCCACGATCGGCGCCTAGAGGGCGCCGATCGCATTTTCATGTCAGGCTTTTTCTGGCATGCTCGTCCTTGCCAAGGCGGGACCGGCGTTGAATCGTAGCCGCGCCCGCCATTGCCGCATCGATTGCGTCATCAATTTCGTTCT
The DNA here is from genome assembly GCA_049282655.1 of Xanthobacteraceae bacterium. Lineage (GTDB taxonomy): Bacteria > Pseudomonadota > Alphaproteobacteria > Rhizobiales > Xanthobacteraceae > BOG-931. The sequence goes on along the minus strand of JBAPUM010000120.1, from coordinate 27,559 downwards.
TGTCGATATTCGAAGGGGTTTCGCCCATGAGGCCCGCAGCGACCGCTCGCGCAACCTTGATGCTCGCAATCGCCACGGCGATCGGCGGCTGCGGTCAAAATAATCAATATGCCGCGCCGCCGCCGCCCAAGGTTACGGTCGCCGCTCCCATCGAGCAGGACGTCACGCGCTATTTCGAGGCAACCGGCAACACCGCTGCGATCAACTCGGTCGATCTGGTCGCGCGCGTCCAGGGTTTCGTCCAGGCGATCAGTTACTCGGACGGCGATTTCGTCAAAAAAGGCACGTCGCTGTTCACCATCGAGCCGCAGCCGTACAAACTTAAAGTGGACTCCGCCAAGGCCGCCGTCACCAGCGCGAAAGCCAGTCTGGTGCAATTCGAGGCCGAGTATCAGCGCCAAGCCGATCTCGTCAGCCGACAAGTCTCGACCCAGGCCAATTACGACAAGGCGCTGGCCCAGCGTGACTCCGGCCAAGCCGACTTGCAGTCCGCCCAGGCCAACGAGCAGCAGGCCGAGATCAATTTGGGCTACACCGACGTCACCGCGCCATTCGACGGCGTCGTGACCGCGCGCCAGGTCTCGATCGGGCAACTGGTTGGAGCGAGCTCGCCGCCGACCGTGCTTGCTACCACCGTACAGCTCGATCCGATCTGGGTGAATTTTACCGCGAGCGAGCGCGACGTGTTGATGATCCGCGCCATTCTGGCGAGCCGCGGCGAAACCACCGCATCTCTCATCGGCCTTCCCGTCGAGGTGGGCCTGCAGAACGAAGACGGTTATCCGCATCACGGCAAGCTCGATTACGTGGCGCCCAACGTCGATCCGTCGACCGGCACGCTCGCCGCCCGCGCCACGCTCGAGAACGGCGATCGCGCGATGTTGCCCGGGTATTTCGTCCGGGTCCGTGTGCCTTCAAAACCGCGGCCGGGGCTGTTGGTGCCAGATGTTGCGCTGGGCAGCGATCAGGGTGGCCGCTACGTGCTCGTCGTCAACAAGGACAATGTCGTCGAGCAGCGCAAGGTCGAGCCCGGCCAACTGGTGGGCGATCTACGCGTCATCGAGAAGGGACTGACCAAGGACGATCGGGTCGTCATCGGCGGCATCATGCGGGCGATACCCGGCCAAAAAGTCGATGCCGAACAGCGCTCCGCCTCCGCCAACTGAGGCATCGTAATTTCAGATGATCTCGAAATTCTTCATCGAACGCCCGGTCCTCGCGAACGTTCTCGCCATCTTGATGATTTTGATCGGCGCAGTCGCGCTCTATGACCTGCCGGTTGCGCAATATCCCGACGTCGTACCGCCGACCGTGCAGGTGACGACGCGCTATCCGGGGGCGAGCGCGCGTACGCTGATGGACACGGTGGCCCTGCCGATCGAACAGCAGGTCAACGGCGTCGAGAACATGATCTACATGCAATCGATGAGCGCGAGCGACGGTAGTTATTCGCTCACCGTCACCTTCAAGATCGGCACCGATCTCGATGGGGCGCAAATCCTGGTGCAGAACCGGGTGGCGACTGCGCTGTCGTCGCTACCGCAGGCGGTGCAAGCCCAAGGCGTGACGGTGCAGAAGCGTTCTACCGCTATCCTTTTGTTTGTCACCTTGACGTCGCCCGACGACCGCTACGACAGCCTCTATCTCGCCAACTACGCCACCATCAATCTGATGGACGAGCTGGCGCGATTGCCTGGCGTCGGCAATGTCAATGTGTTCGGCGCCGGCCAATATTCGATGCGCATCTGGCTCGATCCGGAAAAAATGAAGGCGCGGAGCCTCAATTCCCAGGATGTCGTCGCCGCGGTGCAGCAGCAAAGCCAGGAAGTCACCGCGGGCCAGATCGGCATTCCGCCGACGCCGCCCGGCGTCAACTTCCAATATACGATCGAGCTGCAAGGGCGGCTTGCCGACGTCGATCAGTTCGAGAACGTCATCGTTAAGACCGGCAACAACGGCGAGGTTACGCGCCTGCGCGACGTCGGCCGGGTCGAACTCGGCGCGCAGACCTATAGCCAGGCTTTCACGCTCGACGGCAAGCAGGCGGCCGGCATCGGCATCTACCAATCGCCCGGCGCGAATGCGCTCGACGTCGAGCATCGGGTCAAGGCCAAGATGACGGAGCTCGCCCGCAACTTCCCGCAGGGCCTCGTTTACTCGATCCCGTTCGACACCACGCTGTTCGTCAACGCCTCAATTCACGAGGTCTACCACACGCTGATCGAGGCAGGCGTTCTGGTGCTCGTCGTCATCATGGTTTTCCTGCAGGACTGGCGCGCCATGCTGATCCCGGCCACCACCGTGCCGGTGACCATCATCGGCGCCTTCGCCATGATGTGGGGCCTCGGCTTCACCGTGAATTTCTCGACGCTGTTCGCGATCGTGCTGTCGATCGGCATCGTGGTCGACGACGCCATCGTCGTGGTCGAAGGCGCCGCGCACAATATCGAAAAAGGCATGACCGGCCACGACGCCGCGATCAAGGCCATGGACGAACTGCTCGGCCCGATCATCGGCATTACGCTCGTTCTGATGTCGGTGTTTTTGCCGGCGGCGTTTCTGCCCGGACTGACCGGGCGGATGTATGCCCAGTTCGCGCTGGTGATCGCGGCGACGGCGCTGCTCTCCGCCATCAACGCCGCAACGCTCAAACCCACGCAATCGGCGATGTGGCTGCGGCCGCCGGTGCCGCCGGAACAGCGCAACGCCTTCTATCGCGGCTTCAACAAAATCTACGACCGGCTCGAGGGCGGTTACGCTGGTGTCATCCACGGCATGGCCGGTCGCGCCGGATTGATGACTATCATCGCCTTTGCGATCATGGGGCTTGCCTTCTTCGGACTGTCGCGGGTGCCGACCGGCTTTCTGCCGATCGAGGATCAGGGGTACATCCTGGTCGCCGTCCAGCTCCCCGACGGCGCCGCGCTGTCGCGCACCAAGACGACGCTCGATCAGGTTTCCGCCATCGCCGCCAAGGACGACAGCGTGGCGCAGGTCATCGCCATTTCCGGCATCTCCGTCCTCGACAACAGCGCGCCGCTGGCGAATGCCGGCGTCGCCTATGTGATCCTCAAGGATTGGAGCCAGCGCGCCGATCTGCGCACCATCTTTGCCCGCCTGACGTCGGAGCTCAACGTCGTCGATGCGCGCGTGATCGCGCTGCCGCCGCCGCCGATCCAGGGCATCGGCAATGCCGGCGGTTTCAGCATGCAGGTCGAGTTGCGCGACGGCAGTACGGATTTCGCCAAGCTGCAGAGCATCACCGGCACAATGGTCGCCAACGCGCAGTCGCAAAGCGCGCTGCAACGGGTGGCGACGACGTTCCGTGCGGTCGCTCCGCAATTGCGGATCGACGTCGATCGCGTCAAGGCGCAGACGCTGCATGTCTCGATCGATCAGGTGTTCTCGACGCTGGCGACGTATCTCGGCTCGAACTATGTGGCGCAGTTCAACAAATTCGGGCGCGTCTTTCAGGTCTATGCGCAGGCGGACGCGCAATTCCGGCTGCGGCCGCGCGACATCGAGAATCTTTCGGTACGTAACGCGCAGGGCGATATGATTCCGCTCGGAACGATGCTCAAGATCGAGTCCGTCGTCGGCGCGCCGCTGATCAGCCTCTATAATCTCTATCCGTCGGCGTCCATCAACGGTCTGCCTGCGGCCGGGTTCAGTTCCGGCCAGGCGATCCATCTCATGGAGGAGAACGCGGCGTCGACGCTGCCGCCGGGCGCCGGCACCGACTGGACCGCGATGTCGTACCAGGAGAAGATCGTCGGCAGTCAGATGTATTTCGTCTTCGCCATGGCGTTGCTCCTGGTTTATCTGGTGCTCGCCGGCCAATACGAGAGCTGGTATGCCCCGTTGTCGATCATTCTATCGGTGCCGCTCGCGCTGACCGGCCCGGTCGTGGTGCTCGAAATGCTGCGCATCGACAACAATCTCTATACCCAGATCGGCCTCATTTTGCTGATCGCGCTGTCGGCCAAGAATGCCATTCTGATCGTCGAAGTGGCGCGCGAGCATCGTCACCAGGGCAGGGCGATCCTCGACGCGGCGGTGGATGCCGCGCGGGCGCGGTTCCGGCCGATCCTGATGACGTCATTTGCCTTCATCCTCGGTGTCGCGCCGCTGGTGATCGCGACCGGCGCCGGCGCCAGCGCCCGCAAATCGATCGGCATCACGGTGTTCAGCGGCATGATAGCCTCGACCTGTCTCGCCGTGCTGTTCGTGCCCTCGCTGTTCGTCGTCGTACAACGGTTCGAGGAATGGCTCGCCTCGCGCAAGAGTCCCAAGCGCCCACAAATCCAGCCGGCGGAATGAGCAAGAAAAGGGACACCGTGCGCCCTCATAGGCCATTTTGAGGCCGCCGCAGGGCCGCAGTCACATTTTCGACGCAGGACGCATTATGGTAAGGCCTGTCGAGCCACCGAAAATGTCAAAAGCGATGATCCGCTCCGCCTCCTTGCTGGCGCTCCTGTGCGCGCTGTGGGCCACCGCCGCCCACGCCCAGATGTCCGAGTCCGATCTGTTGACGCGGATCGACCATCTCGAAGCCGAATTGCGCGATCTCACCGGCACGGTGGAGCAGTTGCAATACCGTAATCAGCAGCTCGAACAGCAGTTGCAACGCTTGCAAGCGGCGGGGCCCGCTGCCGCCGCCGCCGAGCCGAGGCCGTCCGCGCCCTATTCGCCGCAGCCCTATTCGCCGGCGCCGCCGACCGCACGACAGTATTCGCCGCCCGCCACCGGGACGGCGCAATATCCACCGCCGACACAGCCCTATTCGGCGCCGCCGCCGCAACCGCCGGCCGATGTCGCCTCGACGACGCCGGTTGGGCCCGCCGATACGTCGCCAGCATCAGGCCGCCGCGGCGACGCTTTTAATCCAGCGCTCAATCCGACCGCCCCGGGCGCGCCGCGTGCGCTCGGCACCAGCACCAGCGCAACCGAGCCACCGCCGCCGGTCCCCGATGCGGGTCCCTCAGCCGAGCGCCAGCCGGGTGCGCCGCTCGATCTGTCGGCGCCGCCCGGTGCCGCCGCGCCGAGTGAGAATCTGCCGCCACCGCCGTCGGGCAATCCAAGTGCGATCGGCGCCATGGCGGCACTGCCGCCGACGCTGCCGCCGGGCGCCACGCCCAAAGACGAATACGATCTCGCCTACGGCTACGTACTGCATAAGGACTTTGGGCCGGCGGCAGAAACGTTCCGGGATTTCCTGCACAAATTTCCGACCGACCGTTTGGCGCCGGAGGCGCAATATTGGTTCGGCGAAAGTCTGTTCCAGGACCAGCATTACCGTGACGCCGCCGAAGCCTTCCTCGCGGTCTCGACCAAATATGACACCACCGCGCGCGCGCCCGACGCCTTGTTGCGGCTCGGCCAGTCGCTGGCGGCTCTCGGCGAGAAGGAAGCGGCCTGCGCGTCGCTCGGCGAGGTGTTGCGCAAATATCCGCGCGCTTCGCTCAGCGTGAAGCAAAACGTCGACCGGGAACAAAAGCGTGTCCACTGCTGAACAAGCGGTTCGCGACGATGAAGCGAACGCGTTGTTCTCTGGTCTCGAAGATTTGCGCGGCCTCGTTCTGGCGGTTTCCGGGGGCCCGGATTCGACCGCGCTCCTTGTGCTGGCAGCGCGCTGGAGCAAGGAACTTAAGAAGGCCCGAAAACCCGCGCCAAAATTGATCGCCGTGACCATCGACCACGGGTTGCGCGCGGAGGCCGCGCGCGAGGCTGCCGCGGTCAAGCGGCTCGCGCGGCGGCTTGGAGTTCCTCACCGCACGCTGCGCTGGCGCGGCGCAAAACCCAAGACCGGGCTTCAGGAAGCCGCCCGCCTCGCGCGTTATCGGCTCTTGGCGGCGGCCGCAAATCATGCGGGTTACGACTACGTCCTGACCGCCCATACGCTCGACGACCAGGCCGAGACGGTGTTGTTTCGTCTTGCTCGCGGCAGCGGTCTCATGGGTCTTGCCGGCATGGCGCAGGCCGCGCCACTGCCCGTTGGTGAGACAGGGACCCTGTTTCTCGTCCGCCCCTTGTTGCGCATCGCCAAGACCCGGCTCTATGCGACGCTCGACGCATCCGGCGTGCCGTATAGCGAGGACCCGAGTAATCGCGATCCGCGTTTCACCCGGGCCCGGCTCCGCGGCTTGATGCCGATATTGGCGCGCGAGGGTCTCGATGCCCGCGGCTTGGCGCGTTTGGCGGCGCGGGTACGGCGCGCCGAATCCACCATCGAATTTGCCGTTGCCGCCGCCCGCGCGGCTTTGGCCCCCGGCCCATGGCCGGAGCGCGGGCCGATCGCTTTCGATGCCGGGGCGTTCGCCAATTTGCCTGCCGAGGTGGGCTTGCGACTTCTCGGCCGTGCCATTGCCCGCACCGGCGATGAGCTGCCGGTCGAGCTCGCCAAGCTCGAATCGCTTTATGACGAGGTGCGGCGGGCCGATTCGCGGCTGCGGCGGACGCTCGCCGGCGCCCTGATAACGCTCGGGCCGGACCAGCTGACGGTCGAGCGCGCCCCCGCCCGGCGCCGCCCGAAATTGCGCAAAACCCGCAAACCGGCGCAATAGCCGCTTTACGAAATAGCCTTATAAGGGTTGCTTGCTAGGGGTTCCCTTGGCAGGGGGCGGCCTCGCGCCTACATTGCCCTATGTCGACTGTGCGTCGGGGACGTGAAGCCGCCACGATTTGCAGGCACGCAATAGGCCGCCGCATTCCGCTCATCCGGGCGGATCATCCGGGCGGATCAGGCCGGGTGGCCGAGGACTTAAGATGAACGCCAATCTGCGCAACTTCGCCCTCTGGGTCATCATCGTCCTCTTGCTGCTCGCGCTGTTCACGCTTTTCCAGAATCCGGGCCAGCACACGACGGCGCAGGATATTTCGTTCTCGCAGCTGCTCAACGACGTCGACCAGGGGCGCGTGCGCGACGTTCTGATCCAGGGACCGGAGATTCACGGCACCTATTCGGACGGTCGCAGCTTCCAGACCTATGCGCCGAGCGACCCATCGCTGGTGCAACGCCTCTATAATAAGGGCGTGTCAATCACCGCGCGGCCGCAGTCCGATAACGTGCCGTGGTTCGTCTCGCTCTTGATCTCGTGGCTGCCCTTCGTTGCGCTCATCGGCGTCTGGATTTTCCTGTCGCGGCAGATGCAAGGCGCCGGCGGCAAGGCGCTCGGTTTCGGCAAGAGCCGCGCCAAGCTCCTGACCGAGGCGCACGGCCGCGTCACCTTCGAGGATGTGGCCGGCGTCGATGAGGCCAAGCTCGACCTGCAGGAGATCGTCGAATTCCTGCGCGATCCGGCCAAATTCCAGCGGCTCGGCGGCCGCATCCCGCGCGGCGTGTTGCTGGTGGGCCCGCCCGGCACCGGCAAGACGTTGCTCGCCCGTGCCATTGCCGGCGAAGCCAATGTGCCGTTCTTCACCATTTCGGGCTCCGACTTCGTCGAGATGTTCGTCGGCGTCGGTGCAAGCCGCGTCCGCGACATGTTCGAGCAGGCCAAGAAGAACGCGCCCTGCATCATCTTCATCGACGAAATCGATGCCGTCGGCCGCCACCGCGGCGCCGGCCTCGGCGGCGGCAATGACGAACGCGAGCAGACGCTGAATCAATTGCTCGTCGAGATGGATGGTTTCGAGGCCAATGAAGGCATCATCCTGATCGCGGCGACCAACCGGCCCGACGTGCTCGACCCGGCTTTGCTGCGTCCCGGCCGTCTCGACCGCCAGGTGGTGGTGCCGAACCCCGACGTCGTCGGCCGCGAGCAGATTCTGAAAGTGCATGTGCGCAAGGTGCCGCTGGCGCCCGACGTCGTGCTCAAGACGATTGCGCGCGGGACGCCCGGCTTCTCCGGCGCCGATCTGATGAACCTCGTCAACGAGGCGGCCCTGATGGCGGCGCGGCGCAACAAGCGCATGGTCACCCAGGTCGAGTTCGAGGACGCCAAGGACAAAGTGATGATGGGTGCCGAGCGCAAGTCGCTCGTCATGACCGAGGAGGAAAAGCTCCTCACCGCCTATCACGAGGGCGGCCACGCCATCGTCGCGATCAACGTCAAGGCGACCGATCCGGTGCACAAGGCGACCATCATTCCGCGCGGTCGTGCGCTCGGCATGGTCATGCAATTGCCGGAACGCGACAAGCTTTCGATGAGCCTCGAGCAGATGACGTCGCGGCTGGCCATCATGATGGGCGGCCGCGTCGCCGAGGAATTGGTGTTCGGCCGCGAGCGGGTAACCTCCGGCGCTGCCTCCGACATCGAGCAGGCGACCAAGCTAGCGCGCATGATGGTGACGCGCTGGGGGCTCTCCGAATCGCTCGGCACCGTTGCCTACGGCGAGAACCAGGAAGAAGTTTTCCTCGGTTATTCGGTGTCGCGCCAGCAGAGCATTTCGGAAGCGACCGTGCAGAAGATCGACGCCGAGATCAGGCGGCTGGTCGAGGAGGGCTACAAAGAGGCGGAGCAAATCCTCACCGACAAGCGTGCCGATCTCGAAACCCTCGCCAAGGGCCTGCTCGAATTCGAGACTTTGACTGGCGACGAGATCAAAGACCTCATCATGGGCAAGCGGCCGGTGCGCGAATCGGTGGTCGACCCGAGCGGCTCGCGCTCCTCGACCGTGCCGACGGCCGGCGCCGGCCGCAATCGGCCGCGTCCCGAAGGCCCGATGGAGCCGCAGACGCAGGCGTGACCGTCGTTTTGAACCTTAGACCCTGACATTGCGACGGACTGCCGAGGGCGGACCATGCGGGCATTGTCGCTATTCGTAATCGCATCGATCGTGGCTGCTTCCGGCGCGTTTGCGCAAACCGGCGCGCCTGCGCCGGCGAAGCCAAGCCCCGTGAGGCCAAACCCTGTAACGCCAGGCTCGGCAAAGCCGGCCACTGCGGCCAAGCCCGCGCCAGCTGCCAAAGCCGCGTCTACGCCGGAAATGCGCTCGGCCGCCGCCTTGGCGCTGTCGTCCGATCCGGTGTTCGACGAGGGCACCTATCAGCGCATCAAGGAAGCGCTGTTGAGCTATGCCGACATCCAGGTCCGCGGCGGCTGGCCGGCCTTGTCGGCCGACGCCAAGCTCGTGCCGGGCGCGAGCGGTCCGGACGTCGCGCTGTTGCGGAAGCGCCTTGTCATCGGCGACGACATGTCAGCCGCCAAGGAGGCGGGAGACGCCTATGACGGCGACGTCGTCGAAGCGGTGAAGCGTTTCCAATTGCGCCACGGCCTCGAAGCGACCGGCAGCGTCGGCGCGCAGACCTTGAAGGCGCTGAACGTTCCGGTCGGCGATCGCATGCAACAGCTCGAAGCCTCGCTTGAGCGTCTGCTCGGCATGGATTTCATCTTCGCCGAACGCTACGTCGTGGTGAACATTCCGGCCGCCTTCGTCGAGGCGGTCGCAGGCGGCAAGGTCGAGCGCCGTTATCGCGTGATTGTCGGCAAGATCGACAAGCCGTCGCCGACGCTGTCGGTCTACATCACCGCGGTCGATCTCAATCCGACCTGGACCGTGCCGCTCTCGATCACCAAGAACGAGATCATCAAGCGCATGCAGAGGGATCCGAATTACCTCTCGCGCATGCATATGCGCGTGCTCGGCGCGCATGACGAGGACATCGATCCGAGGAGCGTGGATTGGGCGTCCGACCGCTCGCCCAATTTCACCGTGCGCCAGGACGCCGGCAACTGGAATGCGCTCGGCAATCTGAAAATCGACATGCCGAATCCTTACTCGGTCTACATGCACGACACCGACACCAGAAAACTGTTCGCCGAAGATTACCGCTTCGATTCCCACGGCTGCACCCGCGTCGACAATGTCCGCGATCTCGCCGCCTGGATCCTGCAGGACGGTCCGCCGGGCTGGGATCGCGCGGCGATCGATGCCGGCATCGCCGCGGGCCAGACCAAAGTCATCAATCTGCCGCGCAAGATGCCGGTCGCCTGGGTCTATCTCACCGGCTGGGTGACGCGCGACGGCACCGTCGAATTCCGCGACGACGTCTATAAGCACGACGACGCGCTCGACCGTAACGCTCTCGCCGAAGCCGCGGCCGGCGGGTTTGTTGCGCCGCTGCCGGCCGGCAATCTCAAACAGGTTTCCATCGACAGTCGTTGATTTCTCTGCCTTGCGAGCGTAGCCAAAGAGCGGTGCGCTGCGACGCCGTCGCAATTTTTCGTCATAATCAATCGAAATCACAGGGGAGGGAGCAAGACATGCCGGAGAAGTTCGGGCGGCTGGCTTTGCATATGTGGACGATCGACACCACGCCGCTCGGCACCGCGCTCGATGCGGCGCGGGCCGCGGGCTATGATGCGGTCGAATTGCGCCGTACCGACTTCAAGCGCTGCTTCGAGGCGGGCATGACCAACGATCAGGTGCTCGACCTGATCCGCAATAGCGGTATCCCGGTGGGCGTGCTCGGCGTCGAATATGGCTGGCTGTTCGCCACCGGAGACGAGAGCAAGCGTCTGTTCGGCGTGTTCCGGGAATCTTGCGAGAACGCCGTTGCGCTCGGCTGCGATATGCTGATGAGCGCGCCGGGACCGGTCTCGGGTCCGATCAAGGACGCCATCAAACATCTGCGCGAGGCGGGCGAGATCGCCGCCGAATATGGGCTTCGCCTCGCCATCGAATTCAATTCGCAGCACGAGGTGCTCAATAGCCTTGCCGTGCTGACCGAGTTGATCACCGGCGCCAACAAGCCGAATTGCGGCTACTTGATCGACGCCTATCATTTCACGCGCAGCGGCGCCGGCGGCCGCGGCTTCGAGGGCGTGCCTGCCGATGAGATCTTCTGCTTTCAATATAGCGACCTGTCGCCCAATCCGGTGACCGGCGTCAAGCGGCCGACCGATCGGCTGCCGCCCGGAAAAGGCGTCGTCAAATGGCGCGAGATGCTCGGGCTTTTGGCGGAGAAAAAATACACCGGCTATCTCAGTTACGAAGCGCCCAATCCCGAGCAATGGGCGCGCTCGCCCTATGATGTGGCGCGCGAAGGTGTCGAGTTGACGCAAGCCTTATTGCGGGATGCCGTCCCGGCCTACGCGGGCGCATGATCCCGAAAAGTGGAAGCCGGTTTTCGGATCAGATCATGCGCAAAAAGAATTGAGGATTGTCATGACAACAGAACAAGAACTGCCACTCTTTCTCGGCCTCACCGACAAGTCGATCACCGATATCCCGAAGACCGTCGAGAAGCAGCGCTACATGACGAGCGTGGCGCCCGTGGCCGCCAATCCCGGCAAATGGGTCGAGCAGCCGCGGCTGCCGATCCCGACCGGCGAACACGCCGTGATCGAGTGCCAGGGCAAGATCCATGTCATCGCCGGCTATGCCAAGCATCGTGTCGACGGCAACTTTCATCAGGTGTTCGATGCCAAGACCGGCGCCTGGTCGCTGAAGGCGCCGTTCCCGCTGCCGTGCAACCACGTCGCCGGCGTTTCGATCGGCGGCAAGATCTACACCTTCGGCGGCTTCGTCGAGCAGAACCGCTGTCCGCATTCGAAGTGCTTCGTCTATGACACGGCGACCGATCAATGGGCGCCGATCGCCGGACTGTCGCGGCCGCGCGGCGCGATTTCGGCCATCGTGCTCGACGGCAAAATCCATCTGCTCGGCGGCCGCGACGTGCGCTCGGTGGAATGGCACGAGGTTTACGATCCGGCGAGCAACAAATATTCAGACCTTGCCAGCATGCGCGGCTCGACCGGCACGCAGCCTTTCGTCGGCCAGCGCGACCACATGGGGGTTGCCGTCGTCGACGGTAAAATCCACGCCATCGCGGGTCGCATGGACTCTTACGACTTCAATACCTCGCTCAACGCAGTCTACGATCCGAAGACCGACGGCTGGAGCTTCCGCGCGCCGCTGCCGACGGCGCGCAGCGGTCCGTCCTGCGTCTATATCGGCGGCAAGATCGTGGTGTTCGGCGGCGAAGCCACCGGCCGCGTGTTCGGCACCAATGAAGCCTACGATCCGAAGACCGACACTTGGGAGGCGCTCACCCCGATGGCGATCCCGCGCCACGGCTTGCATGGCGCCACCGTCGCCGTCATCGGCAATATGGTGCACGTGCCTGGCGGCGGTCCGGTGCCGGGCGGCAGCGTGCAAGGCGCCTATCACGACGCCTTCACGTTCGGCTGAGACACGGCGGCGCAACGCATGGTCAAAGCATTCGAATTCACGCTCAACGGGCGGCCGGTCAGCGTTACGCTCGACAACGCGGAAACGCCGCTCCTGAATGTGTTGCGCAACGAGCTCGGTGCGATGGGCACGCGCTTTGGTTGCGGACTTGATCAGTGTGGCTGCTGCATGGTGCTGATCGATGGCGTGCCCGAAAAATCCTGCAGCAAGCCTGTGTGGAGCGTCGCCGGCAAGACCATCACCACGATCGAGGGGCTGGGCACGCCGGAACGTCCGCATCCACTGCAGCAGGCATTCATCGACGAGCAGGCGGGCCAATGCGGCTATTGCCTTGCCGGCATCATGATTTCGGCGAAGGCGTTGCTCGATCGCAATCCGTCGCCGACGCGATCCGAGATTGCCGAGGCGCTCGACGACAATCTCTGCCGTTGCGGCGCGCATAACCGGATCATGCGCGCGGTCGAAAAGGCGGCGGCGCAAATGCGGCTGGGAGCGGGCGTATGAATGCTCCCGTGCTTCCGGGCCCGCTGACCGACAATCCTACGCTCGACCGCTGGGTGACATTTCCGGCGCCCGGAAAAGTGACTATCGGCACCGGCCGCGTCGAACTCGGCCAAGGTGTGCTGACGGCGATGGCGCAGATCGCCGCCGACGAACTCGAGGTCGCCATGGCGCGCATCTCAATTCGTTCGGGCGACACCGACTTCACGCCGAACGAGGGCTATACCGCCGGCAGCCAGTCGATCCAGTTCGGCGGCGTGGCGATGCGCCAGGCCTGCGCCGACGTGCGTGGCCTGTTCATCGACCGGGCAGCGCTCGTGCTCGGCTGCAAGCTGGACGAGCTCGGCATTCGCGACGGCGCGATCATGCGCAACGGCGCAGCGACCGGGCAGGATTACTGGACACTCGCTAGCTCGGTCGACCTCGCCGCCAAGGCGACCGGCAGCGGCAAGCGCAAACCCGTTGCGGATTTTGCGGCCATCGGCCAGAGCAGCGCGCGCCTCGACCTGCCGGCGAAGATATTTGGCGAGGCCACATTCATCCACGACATGGTGCTCGACGGCATGGTGCATGCGCGGGTCGTGCGCCAGCCCAACCGTGCCGCCGTCATCGACGCCATCGACGAACGGGCGATCAAGCGCGCCGCCAAGGCGCCGGTCGAATTCGTGCGCAACGGAAATTTCATCGCCATTGTCGGCAACGACGAGACCTCAGTCGACTTGGCCGCCGCCGCCGCGGCCAATCACGTCACGTGGCGCCACGTCGAAACGCCTAATCCGCTTCAGGCCGAAGCGTCCTGGCTTTTGCAGCGGCCGGCAGTCGACCGTCTCATCGGCGCGCCGGAGCCGGCCGATCCGCAGGGACGCATGCGGTTCGAAGCGACTTACACCCGCGGCCATCTCGCCCATGCATCGATCTCGCCCTCCTGCGGTTTGGCGCTCTATCGCGATGGCCGGTTGACGGTCTGGACGCATTGCCAGGGCGTATTTCCGCTGCGGGCGGCGCTTTCGCGCACGCTCGGTCTCGACGCGGGAGCGATTACGGTGCGCCACGTCCAGGGGTCGGGCTGTTACGGCCATAACGGCGCCGACGATGCCGCAGGCGACGCCGCCATTATCGCGATGAAAATGCCCGGCAAGCCGATCCGCGTGCGCTGGCGCCGCGAAGAGGAGTTTGTCCACGAGCCGAAAAGCCCGGCAATGGTGGTCAAGGTTCGGGCTTTGCTCGACGATGCCGGCAAGCCAGCCGACTGGACCGCGGAAATCTGGAGCAGCACGCACAATTATCGCCCCGGCGCCGGCGGCAACCTTTTGGGCGCACAGGCGCTGCCGAATCCGCTGCCCGAGCCGCTGCCGGGCGACGTGCCGGAAGCCAATGGCGGCGGCGCGACCCGCAATGCCGAGCCGCTCTACGACGTTGCGTCGAAGCGCATCATTCATCACCTGGTGACCGAGACACCGGTGCGAACCTCGGCGCTGCGCGGGCTCGGCGCCATGCCGAACGTGTTTGCGATCGAATGCGCCATCGACGAACTCGCCGAACGCGCGGGGGAGGATCCGGTGCAGTACCGCCTCGCCATCACGTCGGATAAACGCGCCCGCGCCGTCATCGAACGGGTCGCGGCCATGGCCGGCTGGAAGGCCGGCGCAGCGGGGGACTCTGGCCGCGGCCGCGGCATCGGTTTTGCCCGCTACAAAAATCGCGCCGCCTATGCGGCCGTTGTCGTCGAGCTCGAGGTCGACGAAGCGATCCGCCTGCGGCACGTGTGGTGCGCGAGCGATGCCGGCCTCGTGGTCAATCCGGACGGCGTCATCAATCAGCTCGAAGGTGGGATCATCCAGTCGGCGAGTTGGGTGCTCAAGGAGCAGGTCCGGTTCGACAACGGCGTGAGCTCGTTCGATTGGGAAACCTACCCGGTGCTGAAATTCAGCGAGGTGCCGGAAATCGATATCGAACTCCTCAACAGCAAGGACGAGACGCCGCTCGGCGCCGGCGAAGCAACCGCCGGCCCCACCGCAGCCGCGATCGGCAATGCCGTGTCGCACGCGCTCGGCGCGCGCATCCGCGACCTGCCGTTGACGCGCGAGCGCATCATGGCCGTGCTGCTCAAGGAATAGGTTTTACGTTTTTCACGACGCGGCGATCTCGGGAACGGGCTCGGTCTCCCTTAAAGGCTTTAAGGCCGACGGCAGGCAGGCGGAGGAACGCCGATGGAAAAACGGAACTTCGGCCGCACCGGGATGCAGCTTTCGGTGCTGGGCTTCGGCTGCGGCGCGGTCGGCGGCCTGATGGTGCGGGGCGATCCGCTCGATCAGGAGCGTACCATCGCGCGGGCGCTTGCGGCCGGCGTCAACTACTTCGACACCGCCGTGCAATACGGCAACGGCGAGTCGGAAAAAAATCTCGGCCGCGTGCTGCAGACGCTGAAGCCGGCCGACGTATTCGTCGGCACCAAGGTCCGGCTGCCGTCTGCTGATTTTGGCCACATCGCCGATGCCGTGACGAAATCGCTCGAAGCCAGCCTGACGCGGCTGCGCCGCGATCGGGTCGATATCTTGCACCTGCATAATGCGATCACGGCGCCCGGAGGTGGCGAAGCACTCAGCATCGGACAAGTGCTCGGCGACGTCGTGCCGGCATTCGAGCGGCTGCGCCACGCCGGCAAGACGCGGTTCATCGGGCTCACGGCGGTTGGTGACACCACCGCGCTACATCAGGCGATCGATTCGAAGGCCTTCGACAGCGCGCAGGCGGTCTACAATATGCTCAACCCGTCCGCAGGTGCGACGCTGCCGGAGAACTACCCGGCGCAGGATTACGGACTTCTGTTCGATCACACCGCCGCGGCCGGCACCGGCGTCATCGGCATCCGTGTGCTCGCCGGCGGGGCGCTGTCGGGATCGGCCGAGCGCCATCCGATTGCAAGCCCGGCGCCGGCGCCGATCGGCTCGGCAATGAATTACGAGGCCGATGTCGCGCGGGCGCGTCGCCTGATGCCACTCGTGGAGGAAGGCTTTGCCGCGAGCCTCGCCGAGGCCGCGACGCGCTTTGCCATCTCGCATCCGGCCATCGGAACCATTCTGGTCGGCATGGCGGCGCCGCGAGAATTCGACGACGCGCTCGCCGCGGTGCAAAAAGGCCCGCTGCCGCCGGCCGCCCTCGACCGCTTGGCGGCGCTGCGGCTGGGCTTCGCCGGCGAAGCCCGGTGATCGGAATTTTGCGAAAATGCGACATGAATTCGAGCGGCCGGATTAGGCCGCACGCAATGGCCGCCCGGTAAGTAGGACTACGAAGGGCTGTCGCCGGTCGGGAAGGCGCGGCCCGCATCGTGGAGCCGTGCAGCATGAGTTCGGTCGATATCGAAGAACGGCGCAAAAGCCCGCGTCAACGCCTCGGACGCCTGGCGACCATCAAGGTTGGGGTCGGCATGCCGCCGCGCTATTGCCTGGTCACCAATGTGTCCGAGGAAGGTGTCCGGCTGCAGCTCAACGGCATCGACGTGATCGATGAGTTCGTGCTGCTGTTTTCCGGCGACAGCCCCGGGCGGGACGGCACCTACAAGGTGGTGTGGCGGCAGGGGCGCGACGTCGGCGCCAAATACATCAGCTCCGTGATCCAGAATGTTTGAGACTCATTTTCGGTTCGTAGGATGGGTAGAGCTCTTGCGAAACCCATCATGCAGCCTCGCCGCCCTATGATGGGTATCGCTTCCGCCTTCGCTCCTTGAGGAGCTTCGGCGGACAAGTCGCTCCACCCATCCTACGACTCCTGTTTCCATCTGCCATACCTGCGGTGGGGGAATTGGTGTAGCTTCATCGCGGAGCTACTGGGCGCAGTGCCGCGTCGTTCAACAGCGGCGCACGCCCGAGGGAGGCATGGCCATGACACTGAAATTTTCGCGCCGAGCGTTGCTACACCTTACGGCCGGCGCCGCCGCGGTCCCGGCCCTCACGCGTTTCGCTTTTGCGGAAAACTATCCGACGCATCCGGTACAGATCGTCGTCGGCTTCGCCGCCGGCAGCACCACCGACATTCTGGCGCGCCTGATCGCGCCATGGCTGTCGCAGCGGCTCGGCCAGCAATTCGTCATCGAGAACCGGCCGGGCGCCGGCGGCAATATCGGCGCCGAAACCGTCGCCAAGGCCGTGGCCGACGGTTATACGCTCCTGATGGTGCCGCCCGCGGTCGCGGCCAATGCCACGCTCTACCCGCATCTGAATTTCAATTTCATCCATGACATCGCGCCGGTCGCCGGCGTGGTGCGCGTGCCGAATGTCGTCGAGGTCACGCCGTCGTTGCCGATCAAATCCATTCCGGAATTGATCGCCTATGCCAAGGCCAATCCCGGCAAGCTCAGCTTTGCCTCGGCCGGCATCGGCACCGCGAGCCATCTGGCCGGCGAATTGTTCAATTCGATGACCGGCGCCAAGCTGCAGCACGTGGCCTATCGCGGCGACGGGCCGGCGATGGCCGATCTGATCGGCGGCCAGATCCAGGTCGGTTTCGCCACCATGACGGCATCGATCGGACACATACGCGCCGGTCAGTTGCGGCCTTTGGCGGTGACCACGGTCAAACGCTCCGACGCACTGCCCGATATTCCGAGCGTCGCCGAATTCCTGCCGGGTTTTGAGGCGAGCTCCTGGTTCGGCCTCGCCGCGCCGCAAGGCACGGCCGTCGACATCATCGCTGCGCTCAATCGCGAAACCAATGCCGGCCTCGCCGATCCGACGATCAAGGCGCGGCTCGCCGACATGGGCGGCATGCTGCTCACGGGAACGCCGGCCGACTTCGGCAAGCTCATCGCCGACGAGACGGAGAAGTGGGGCAAGGTTATTCGCGAGGCGGGGATCAAGGCGGAGTAGGGGTGGCGGCGACCTAGCTCAATTCAACCGCAGCTCCGAAATATGCCGCGGATCAGCCTTCAGCTCACCCTTCTCAACCCGCTTAACGATATCAACCAGCACCGCGTTGGCGCGGCATGCGATCCCCACCTTCTCGCCCTCGCGCACGATCAGGCCGTTCAAAAACTCGATCTCGGTGCGGCGGCCTTTCTGCATGTCCTGGCCCATCGAGGGACGCTGGCCGGCGGCGGTGCGGGCGGAGTCTTTGAAGCGCTGGGCGTCGCATATTTGCTCGGCTGCCGCGTCGCCTTCACCGGCGCGGGCGATGGTTTCGGGCGGCAGATGCAAAATTTCCTCGAGCGCATAGCCTTGGGCCTGGGCGACGCGGATGGCTTCTGAGCCGAGCCGGGTCGAGAAGCGGCGGATGGCGTCGTTTTTCAGCATGTCGCCGCCGCCGAGGCCGGTGCAGGCGGAAAGCCCGTTCTGCATGGCGTTGGCGACGAGCTTTGACCAGCGTTCCCCCCATAAATTGCTGGTGACTTTGGCGCTGTCCGCGTAGGCGACCAGCCGGCAGATCTCCTCGGCGCGCGGCGTGATGCGGCCGTGCACTTCGCCAGCGCGAAACACCGTATGGGCCGTGCCGTGCTTGGCGGCGCCGCGATGGACGAGACCGGGCTCCGGCAGATTGACGGTGATGCTCGAGGCGATGCAGCCGAGCGTCTTGCCCCAGCCGACGACGCCGGCGATGGTCTCCTCGTTCATGCAGTTCTGCAGCGAGACCACGTAGCCGTCGGGCGCGAGATATTGCCGGATCAGCATCGCCGCCCAGGCAGTGTCGTAGGACTTCATGCAGACAAAGGCGATGTCGACCGGCTTCTCCTTGGCGAGTTTCTGGGCGTCGGTAATGTGCAGCGCGCGTACCGGCACGGTGAACTCCGGCTCTTTCATCGCATGGGTGACGCGCAAGCCGTGCTGGCGCATATGCTCGACATGCGCCGGCCATGGATCGATGAAGGTCACGTCCTCGCCGGCCTGCACCATATGGGCGCCGGCATAACCGCCAACTGCACCCGCGCCCATAAAGGCGATTTTTTTGCCCATGAATTCCTCCCGATGAAGTTTTTGTTGTTAGAGGCCCAGTCCCTTGGTCTTGTAGATCGTCAAAGCCGCCGGTGCCGACAGGAAACCGATGAGCGCCTTTCCCGCGGCCGGCTGTTTCGCATTCGCCGCGATGCCGGCTGCGAACACCGTGATCCGTTGCAGTTCAGGCGGTAGCATGCCGATGACCTCGACGTCGGGATTGGTCATCAGCTCGGACACTTCCTGCAAGCCGATCTCAGCTTCGCCGCTCGACACCAGAACACTGACGCGGCCATTGGGTCCGCCGGCGGCGAGCTTCACTTTCGGCGTCACTTCGGCGGCGATGCCGAGGCGCTCGAACATTTTCATGATGTGATCAGCCGTAATGCCGCCGCCGGCGGGATCGGTATGGCCGATCGATTTCGCGGCCAGCAGTGCGCGTTTGAGCGCCTCAGGCGTCGACACATCGGGCTTGGGCGCGCCCTTGCGCACGCAGATGGCGATGCCGGTGCGGGCGACGTCGGTCAGGCCGGGCAGAACCTTGCCTTGCTGCACGAGCTCTTCGAGCTTGCCGCTGTCGATGACGATCACATCGGCCGGCTCGCCGCCGATGAAGCGCCGTGCCACGCCGCCTGACGGTCCATAGCCGACGTGAAGCGTATTTCCGGTCGCGCGCTCGAAGGATGGCGTGAGTTCATCGATCGCAGCCTTCATGGCGGTGGTGATCAAGGCGTCGACGTCCGCGGCGTTGGCCGTTTGGGTTACGGCAAGTAACGCGATGACGATCGCGAGTGTGCGCAAAGTGTTCCTCCCAAATGGGCAGCGTTGCGATTCGCCGCCGTCTGTTCAGCCGCGGAATGCCGCCTTGATGGCTTCAACACCGCCGCCGGATTTCGCCGCCGTGATGATGCGGGCTTCCTGCTTCATCAGCCCGTCGAGCGCGGGCTTCATGGCATCGATGGTTCCGATCGGCACCACCACGGCGCCGTGGCGGTCGGCGTGAATGAGGTCGCCGCTTTTCACCGCCATGCCGTGGATGGTGACGGGAATGCCGAATTCCACCACATGCACATAAGCGTGCGACGGGCCGATCGAGCCGGCGAGCAGCTGAAAGCCTTCGGCGACCTGCGGAATGTCGCGCACCGAGCCGTTGGTGATAGTGCCGAGGCAGCCGAGCGCCTTGTGCACATTGGTCTGCACTTCGCCCCAAAAAGCGCCGTAACCGGCGGGCTCGTCCAGATCCTCGATGACCGCGATGCCGGGCTGCGGCGCGGCCGCGACGTAATCGAGATAGTCCATGCGCTTGGCCATGTAGCTCGGGCCGCCGACCTTGTCGCGCGCCCGCATCGTCACGGTCTTGGCGAAGCCGACCATTGGCGGCAGATCGGGAAACGGGCAGTGCAGGTGCGACACCGAATAGCCCGCGCCGCGGCGCTCGGGTGCCACGATCTCGAGCAGGTTGCAAACGGTCGGCGTATCGATTCCCCGCAGAAATGCGAATTGGCTCTCTGACAACACGGCGTTTCCCCTTTTTTTCGACGATGATATTTCCAGGTTTAGTCCCATGCCACCATGACAATCACCGCCATGACGAGTTGCATGGCGACGATCAAGGCGACGCAACCGGTCCAACCGGCCGTGGTCCAGGCGAGCCCGGTCAGGAAAGCGCCGGCGCTGCCGCCGATATAGAACATCGACGCGTAAAGGCCGACCGCGGACGAACGTCCTTCCCGAGCGGTCATAGTGACATAGCCGGTCGAAATTGTCTGGCACAGCATGCCGCAGACAGCGCAGAGCGTCAGCCCGGCGAGAATGATCGGCACAGGTGGTGCGAGCAGCAACAGCGCGCCGACGATCCATAGCGCGACGATGCCGAGCACCAAAGGCCGGCGGCCGAACAGCGCGATGCCGCGCCCGGTCCAAGGCACGATCGGGGTCGACACCAGATAGGTGAAAAACAGCGCGCCAAGAAGCGTCGGGCTGAACAGATAAGGTGGCGCCGCGAGATGAAAGCTCACATAGGTGAAAGTGGCGATGAAGTTGAACAGCACGCCGAAACCGATGGCGTAGGTCGCGAGCAGCCGCTTGTCGCGCAAATGACGTACCATCTGCTGAAGCGAGGACAGGAGGCCGCCGGAGCGCACGAAATTCCGCTCGCGCGGCAGCGTCCAGGCGACGATCATCGCGGCAACGAGGGTCAAAAGCGCGACCACCCGAATGGCGTCGCGCCAGCCGATCGCGTCGGTCAAGACGCCCGGAATGAAGCGGCCGGAAAAGCCGCCGATGCTGGCGCCGGAGATGTAGAGGCCGGCGACGCGGGCGACGTCGTGCGGCGGCCATTCATCGCCGATATAGGCGACCGTGACGGTGAAGATGGGCGGCAGCAATAGCCCCTGGATGAAGCGCCAGAAGGTGAGTTCCGGCACGCCTGCCGAAAACGTCATGATCAGGGTCGGGACGACAATCGCAAACATCGCTGCCGTGATCAGGCGTTTGCGGCCGACGACGTCGGCGAGCACGCCAGTAAACGGCGCCGTCAAGGCGATGGCCGCAGTGCTCGCGGTCATCAGCGCGCTGATCTCGCCCGGGCCGACGCCATATTCGTGGGCGAGTTCCGGCAAGAGCGCTTGCGGCGAATAGAGATTGACGAAGGCAGAGAAGCCCGCGACGGCGACCGCCATCGAGCGTCGATCGAAGGATTTTGGCAGGAAGGACATGCGGCTTAAAGACATGCGGCTTAAAGACATGCGGTTTAAAGACATGCGGCCTAAAGACATGCGGCATTATGGGGGAGGCGGACGGTGAAAGCACGCCGCCCATGGCATCGCAGCCAAGCGCTACAGCGCTTGCGTTACGGGCTGAAGGCGAATGCGATCAAGCCCGCGATCAGCAACATGATGACCGCTGCGGCCAAGCCCAAGCCGAGCGGAAACGAAAAAGGTTTTTCCGGTGGCGGGGAGGCCGGACCCGCGGGCGGCAGCGGCGGCGGCTGCACGGATGGCACAGGATTTGGCGGGCTTGCGACAGCTGGGGCGTGATCTTCCGCCGCCTGCCGCTGGTGCGGTGGAGGATTCGGTGCGCCGACAGAAGTCCCGTTGTCTGGCGGCGGCATGACGGCGTCGGGCTTGGAATTGGCAGTGTCAGTTTGGGGTGGGGCCGCGCCGGGTTCTGGCTTCGCCGGCTTGGCCCCAGGCGCCCCCGTCGTGCCGTCGGCTGCAGGCGAGCTTTGCCCGGAAGGTGGCACGGCGAGTTCGGGCGGCGGCGAGGCGGGCGCTGAGTTTGCTGCCGGCCCAGACTGTTGGGTCGAATCGTTTTTCGCCTCCGATGCGGGCGCGGGCGGGCCGGGAGGCGGCGTGACGGATTCGGCGCTCCGTGGTGCGGAGGATGGCGAGGACGGCCCAGACGACATCGCAGATGACGGCTCGGACAACGGAAGTGCGGATTTAGCGGCGGTTGCCGTTGGCGGCTCGCCCTGCGGCGGCGGGTTCGATCCGACCACTGTGCTGGCGGGCAGCTGGCTCGGCGGCGCGACGACGACTTGCTGCGGCCCTGCACCCTGCGCGGTGGTCTTGAGATCGTGGGGCGCGGCCTGCAGCCTCAAGGGGCCGGGTCCTTCGGCCGGAGAGTTATGGCCCGCATTCGCGGCGGTTTGGTTGGATAATTCGTGTGCCGTTTCTGGCTCGGGCGCCGGCTTCTGCTGTCGCGTCGCCGTTCCGTCACCGTTCCGCGGCTTGGCGGGATTGCTCCGCGACACCACGGATGTCGAATGCAGGGCGTGCTGCTGCGGCACCGCGCCGAGCGGGACAGCCTTCGTCACAATGGGGGGCGCAAGGTCCGCGGCAGAAGCCCGTTCGTTCCCGGCCGATCCGGTCCACGCCGTGACAGTGGCGAAAAGGCTGACGGCCACGAGCGAGTGAAGAATACGGCCGTGAGTCGACATGGATCGCGTCCGGATGTTGTCTCACGCAAACGCGAGTGACACCGATACGCGTCGTCAAACGATGGCGGAGGAAGAGTTGCGCCCGCGAGAATCAGTGACTTGTTTTTAACGCGCACTCGCCGGACGCGCCAGCGGTCCGAGCGCTGGCTAGAGCTGGCGGATCGAGTCGAAATCCCACGCCGCGGCGCTCGCATCATTTTCGCCGACGCGCAATGTCGTGTCGCTGACGAAACGATAGGGCGGCACCGGGAGGTTATAGGGCGCCGGCACGCCGTTGAAGACCCGGCCTGCCGGATCGTATTTGGAACCGTGACAGGGACAGAAATAGCCGCCGGGCCAATTACTCACCGGTGTCGTCGCGCTCGGAGTCGGATAGAACAGCGGGATGCAGCCGAGGTGGGTGCAAATGCCGACCAGGATGCCGAATTCGGGCTTGACCGAGCGGTGCCAATTGGTCGCATAAGGCGGCTGCTGGGTCTGCTCGGAATTCGGATCGGAGAGCAGCGAAGTCATCGCGCTGCTCTGCATCGCGTCGAGGATTTGCTTGCTGCGATGGAACACGAAGACCGGCCGCTGCCGCCAGCGGATGACGATCTGCTGGCCTTCGGCGATCTTGCTGACGTCGAGCTCTACCGGGCCGCCGGCCGCGAGCGTCGAGGCGTCAGGATTCATCTGCGCCACGAGCGGGACTAATGCGGCCGCGGCACCGACCAAGCCGACGGTGGCGGTCGCGATGTAGAGAAAATCGCGCCGCGAAGCGTCGGGGTTGTGGTTATTCGCCGCGAGGGCAGGGGATGTGTCCGCCATGGTGCATCCTTCATGGTCGCCTCGCCCCACTGCCGCTGATATCGGTATCGACACGGCCAACGTCAATCTTGGGCGGCGGCGGGCCGCATTAACATTGGGACAGATTTTCGCCAGGCGGAACTTGCGCTATTGAACCCGCACGGGACGTGACGGCCGGAGTCCGCTAAAAGGGCCGCGACGGGAACGCGAGGAGATTTTATGCGCGCCAAGGATAATCTGCGCTCTGCCGCCGAGGTTTTGGTCGATCAATTGCGCATTCACGGCGTGCAGCACGTGTTCTGCGTGCCGGGCGAGAGCTATCTCGCCGTGCTCGATGCGTTCCATGACAGCGATCTCAGCGTCACCGTGTGCCGGCAGGAAGCCGGCGCCTGCATGATGGCGGAAGCGGTCGGCAAAGTGACCGGCCGTCCCGGGGTTTGTTTCGTGACGCGCGGCCCCGGCGCCACCAATGCCTCGCACGGCATTCATATCGCGCAGCAGGATTCGAGCCCCATGATCCTGTTCGTCGGCCAGGTGGCGCGCGATATGCGCGAGCGCGAGGCCTTCCAGGAGCTCGACTATCGCGCCGTATTCGGCTCGATGACCAAGTGGGCGACCGAAATCGACGACCCGGCGCGGGTGCCGGAGATCGTGTCGCGCGCCTTCCATATCGCCGCCAATGGCCGGCCCGGCCCCGTCGTCATCGCTATCCCCGAAGACATGCTGGTCGAACGCGTCGCGGTTTCCGACGCGCCGCCTTATGCGCCGATCGAGACCTCGCCCGGCCCGGCCGAGATGGCGAAGTTCGCAGAAATGCTCGGCGCGGCACGCGCGCCCGTCGTGTTGCTCGGCGGCAGCCGCTGGTCGCAAGAAGCGGCCGATCGTATGGCGACGTTTGCGCAAAAATATTCGCTGCCGGTGTGCACCACCTTTCGCCGCGGCTCGGTGTTCGATCAGACGCATCCCTGCTACGCGGGCGATCTCGGCATCGGCCCCAATCCAAAACTTCTCGCTCGCATCAAGGAAGCCGACCTCGTCATCATGATCGGCGGGCGGCTCGGCGAATTGCCATCACAGAGCTATACGCTGTTCGACATTCCACGACCGCAGACCACCTTCGTGCATGTGCATCCGGGCGCCGAAGAGCTCGGCCGCGTCTATTCCCCGCATCTGGCCATCCACGCGACACCGACGGCGTTCACGGCGGCGCTGGAAAAACTGCAATTCGCGCAAGCGCCCGCGGGCGACGCCAAATCCGCCAATGCCGATTATCGCGCCTGGACCGATACGCCGACCGAGCAGCCGGGCGGGGTCAATTTTGGCGCGGTGATGGCGTGGCTGCGCGACAATCTTCCGGCCGATGCCATCCTGTGCAACGGCGCCGGCAATTATGCGGCCTGGATTCACCGCTTCTTCCGCTTCCGCCGTTTCGGTCACCATGTCGCGCCGGCATCGGGCTCGATGGGATATGGCGTGCCGGCAGCGGTTGCGATGAAGCGGCTTTATCCCGATCGCCAGGTCGTTTGCCTCGCCGGTGACGGCGACTTCCTGATGAACGGCCAGGAATTCGCCACCGCCGTGCAATACGATCTGCCGTTCACCACCATCATCGTCGACAACGGCATGTACGGCACCATCCGCATGCATCAGGAGCGCGAATATCCCGGCCGCATCTCGGCGACTGAATTGCGCAATCCGGATTTTCCCGCTTATGCGCGCGCCTTCGGCGGTTTCGGCATTTCGGTCGAGCGCACGGAGGATTTTCCCGCGGCGTTCAAGGCAGCACAGGCCTCGGGCAAGCCCGCGATCGTGCGGCTTGCCATCGATCCCGATGCCATCACGCCCGCCATGACGTTGACGAAAATCCGTGCCAAGTCGTTGGCCGAGAAGAAGGCCTGATGGGCCGATTCACAGCGAGGTTCACACTGACATGAAGACACTGCGGAATACATTGCTCGGCGTTGCGGCGTTCACACTGGCGCTCGCCGTCGCGACGTCGGCCGACGCCAAGGGCTGCATCAAAGGCGCGGTCGTCGGCGGTGCCGCCGGCCACCTGGCGCATCACACGTTTCTTGGCGCGGCCGCCGGCTGTGTCATCGGCCACCACGAGGCGGCCAAAAAAGAAAAGGAACGAGAGCAGCAGCTAAACGAGCCGGCGAATGCGGCGCCCGCGGCTGCCCCGGATCCCGGCAAGTACCAGTAAGGCCTGTTACTGCGGCTTGATGCCGGCGGCCTTGATGATCGGCCACCACTTCTCGATCTCGGCCTTCTGAAAGTCGTGCAGCGCTTGCGGGGTCTGCTGATCGCGCGGATAGATCACCTGCGCCAAGTCGGTGAGTTTTTTGCGCGTATCCGGATCGGCAAGGGCTGCGACGATGGCGGCGTTGAGTTTGTCGATGATCGGCTTCGGCGTGCCCTTGGGCGCCCACATCGCGTGCCAGAACGAAAAATAGAAACCGGGTAGGCCCGCTTCATCGGTGGTCGGAATATCCGGCGCCACCGCGATGCGCTCCTTGGCGGTAACCGCATAGGCCTTGAGGTCGCCCGACTGCACATGCGGCAGCGACACCGCAGGCGTATCGAGCTGGATGTCGGTGATGCCGGCGAGAAGATCCTGCGTCGCCAGCCCGGCGCTGCGATAGGAAATCATCTGCCATTTGGTGCCGACGAATTGTTCCATCAACACGCCGGCGATATGACTTGGGCTGCCGACGCCGGAGGTGCCCATCGTCGTCTTCTCGCCATTCGACTTCAGCCATGCCACCAATTCTTTCAGATTAGCCGCCGGCATGGTCTTGCGGGCATCGACCAGAAATGGCTGGGTCGCGACCAGTCCGACCGGCTCAAAATCCTTCAGGAAGTCGAAGTCGAGATTGTAGATGGCGCCGTTCGCCATGTTGGTTCCCCACATGCCCCAGAGAACCGTGTAGCCGTCGGGCGCCGAGCGTTCGGCTTTTGTGACGCCGATGACGCCGGCCGCGCCCGCGGTGTTCTCGACGACGACCGGCTGGCCGAGCGTCTTGCTCATGCCCTGCGCCATGATCCGTCCGAGCGTATCGGTCGATCCGCCGGGCGCGAGCGGCACAATCATAATGATCGGATGATCCGGATAATCCGCAGCACCGGCCGTGCCGGCGGCGCCGAGAAGGAGCGCGAAGCCCGAAACGATCGCGGCGGCGGCCGCGAGTGCGGATTTTCTGCTCATGAGCGTCTCCCCAGCCGGCTTGGTTGGTTCCCTATGCCAGAGGAAGCGCCCGCCCCAAAGGGCAAAACACGGACTGCGACGGAATAGCCCTGCATTGCGACGATAATTGAACCGTGGTTCAGTTATTCGCTGCCACTGCCGTCGCCGATTCTCACTTCAAAGCCCGCCGATGCCCTATCGCCGCACCGAGAATGTCGTGCGCCGGCTTGCCGCCCGGCACGCGGCGATTATCGCAGCCGCCCGCGCGGCGGCGAGCGAGGGCGGGATGGCTGCGGTGCAGATCGTTCACGTCGCGCAGCGTGCCGGTATCGCCGCCGGCACCGTCTACCGCTATTTCCCCGGCAAGACCGATCTTGTCGAAGCCTTGCTCGCGGAAATCGCCACGCGCGAGATCGACGCGGTGCGCAAAGCGGGGGCCGCCGCACCCGGTCCACTCTCGGCGCTCGCGGCCGCTATCATGACTTTTGCAACGCGGGCGTTGCGCGAACGCCGCCTCATCTTCGCGGCGATTGCGGAGCCGGTCGATGCCGAGCTCGATGCCGTACGGCTTTTGTTTCGTAAAGCGCTGGCGGGCGAATTCTCAGGCCGGATCGCCGAAGCGGCCGCAGGCGGACACTTGCCGGCCCAGGACGCGGCGCTGTCAGGCCCGGCCTTGCTGGGCCTGCTCATCGAGGCGCTGATCGGTCCTCTCGCGCCCGACAGTGCGGGACGCGAGCGCGAGGTGGTGCAGGCGTTGACGCTGTTTGCGCTGCGCGCGCTCGGCGTCGCCGACGCGCGGGCGAGGGGCCTTGTGGTGCAGACCGTGCTGCCCGCCGAAGCGGTGCGGACTGCGCCCCACTAGGGCGTGTGCTCATAAAGCTAATCGGGCGCTGGCCAGTCAATGTCCGGTCATACCCCGTTCGCGACCTGACGGCTGCAGTGCGATAAGCGCCGCTTTGTGCCAATGCACTAAATCGCTGCGCGATAGCCCGCTGAGGGAAGCGGCTTGTCTGCGACCACGATAGCCGGGGTAGCGATCGTCGATAGCGGACTGGGCGTTCTGTCTTGAAGATCGAGGTGTCGTCAACC
>JBAPUM010000119.1:0-36491 GCA_049282655.1 Xanthobacteraceae bacterium | reverse complement strand
GGATCGAGCATGCCGACTTGGAATGCATTGGCGATCACGCCGCCTTTAATCTCGTCCTTGAAGCCAGAGATCTTCATGATCGGCTGCTGACCGAAGTATAACTCCCGTTTAACGCAGAGTCCGACATACAGAGTCATCGGCACCTGCATTCCGTAGCCGTTGTCGGTCGTAACAGGCTCGTCGAAGATCGAGAGATTTTCGTGTCCGCCCACCTCGGTCGGGAAACCGCCGCTGTTCCATCTCTCGACTGCGCAACCCGCTATGGTGCCTAGCTTTTTCCCGGTTTCTTTGCTGAAGACCGCGTTATTGAAAAAATTGGGCTGAATTCGTATCGGCACGGGCGCTGAGCACATCACGCCGAACGATATTGCTGCACTCCTAAAGTCGCAAAGTGCTGGGATCGTCACTTTGACTTGCCATTTATGCGGATCGGTATCGACGGGGCTGTAAAGATCGATTTGAAGACCTTCCGCACGGGTTTTAGCGGTTGTGGTGAATCCCTTCGGGCAAACGAGAACACCCTTTTGCGCGCCGACATCGTCGAGTAAACCGGAAAACTCCTCGACACCTTTAACATCGACCGGATGTTTGTAATCTTTGCAGTCGATCACGATGGTGATGTCGAACTGCGCGACTCTTTCTGTCATGAGCACGTCGATCTGGCGCATGCGCTTTGTGCGCCGACCGAGAAGTCTCGCGTTGTGAGTGACCGTCGCTCTCGGCGCGAGCTGCTGTTGAATGCGTGCAACGAGTTTTTCTAAATCCATATATTCGGTCATGGCGGTCTCTGGCAGTTATCGAAAGAACAGTATTTCACCCGGGGCGCGCCGATCTTCCCGTTTAAGATTTCTGAGCTGCGGCCTTCGCTGGCTCTTCCGGTAGCGCCGCTCCGCCGACTGGAATGACCGGAGGCGTGTAGCCATCTGGCATCGGAAACGGGAAAGGCGCCGGTACTGGGGTTGCCGCCACTGCAGGAGCCGGTGGCGCAAGGCTCACGTCGCCAATTTCGAGCGCGCGGGCGACCAGCGCGTTGTATTTATCTTCGCGCATTCCGGAGGTCTTTTTATCGTGGTGCTTTTGAATGACCTTATAGGGGTTGAGGATCAGCGCGTAACTCGCGTCTCCTGACGCCCCGCCTTTCAGATTAATGAATCCGAGCTCATGCAAAATCTTCAACCGGCTTTTCCAAGTGCGTTCGGCGCGCTCAGTCGAAAACCCAGAGTGAAACGCGATCTCGCGTGCTTTGGCGAGTGTTGCAAATCCGTCGTCGAAGCCTCGCATCCATAGCTCCAGATAAGTCGATGACACGGGCCGGTTTTTCGACAGGTCATCCATGATGCTCATCACGAGCGGCATCGTGCTCGGAATGGTGCTGAAACCATCATGCGTATGGCGAGACCAGAGGTCGCCATCCTGCAGTTCGGGCCACAGCCGGGCACGCAGATCAAGCTGCCGCTTGGCGATCTTTTTGAGAGGCTTAGGGATACGGACCATGATACTTTCCTTCAAAAGTGGGGGGCGAGGTTTGGACCCTCGCCCTCGTTGCCGACCTGGCGGGTAACTTTCTGCACCTTCGGTTTGGACCCCGGAGTAGCTAAAAGCGACAACGATCTCAAAATAAAAAGAAAACTGTTTTCTTTCAAGGACTTAATCGTCGCTACTGGGGGGTCAAATAGACCAAAACTGCGCGCGAATAGGTTGGGTACAGCACCAATGGTGCCCACTCATTGGTAGGTATCCGGCACCGGGCACGTTTTTAGTAAGGATAATTCAAAGGCTTAGCCTGTTTTTGCTATGCTTGGATGCTATGGTGCTCGGCTACTGCTGATGCTTGTGATGCTTGCCCTACCCCGGGGCTCTGGCTAGTGGTCAAATCGATGCCATACCCGCGTGTCGCCTCGGCAATTGCCAGACGTGAAAGCCCAGTTCCGCCCGTGACATCATTAGAATGGTATGTCGTCGACTGGGGCTTGTGCTTTTTTTGCGTTCGCCAGCTTGGGTGCTGTCACCTCGTCGGCGGCAAGAAGCTTATCAATCTCTAGCGCGATCTGTTCGGCAGTGCGTTCTCCACGCGACAGGGCCTGTTGCTTTGAGATGAAGCCTGTCGGGTCCTCGCCCATCTTAAAGGAAATAACTTTCACGCCCCTGCCAAGCGCAAATCCAATTTCCTGCTGCGTCCATACGCTCTTTGAAAATCCCGGCGTATGAATCGCGATAAAAGCATCCATAAAATTGAGCGCGCGCTCAACTTCCAGCTGCCACTCCAACGTTGGATGGATGTCTTGGTGAGCGACAAAACCGCTGATCGCGTACGGCTCCAGGCAGGTGCGAAGCCGCATCGCCTTGTCTTTGTCCTTCGAGATGTGACTGATGAATAGGCGAAACTGGGTCGTGTTTTTCCAATTCTGCGGCGCGGAGACGCGCGACATCCCACCACGAGGAATGTCGATGTCGAGTTCTTTGGCGATGCGAAAAATCGTCTCGGTATCAGCGCCCTGCAGGGCCAAACGGGAATAGCGCCATTTGCTGTTGTATGTGAGCGCGTCTCTTGCCGGCGGTGTGATCCCACAAGCAGCAAAGAATTCTTCAAGCTGATCGAACGTATACTTGGCCTGCAGCGTCCTGCCGATTTTATCAATGAGGTCGAGTTTGTCCGAAGCGGTTATCACGGCGTGCAGGCTCCCGGCAGACTATTGTTTTTACTTCTCACGACTCCGATTCGCAAATTCAGTCAAGAAAAACATCTGCTGTTGCTGTTGAACTTTCTTTAGTTGCAAGCCTTGCACGAACGTAAACCTAACTATCAAGTTCCTGTACCGTTAGCGTTCGCCCGCTTCTCTAAATCGGCGCAGCGCTTAATGAGATCGGCGAAGGGCTCGGCGTCGTCCAAAAGAACGCCGTCATCGGCCATTTTCTTGTAGTCCGCTTCGAGCGCCTTGAGGGCATCCGCATCGGGAACCAGTTGAAGGGCGCCCGACACTGCCGCGACGTAGTCGATAGGATTGCCCTTACTATCCTTGGCGCGGAAGAACTTTCCCTTGAATTCCGCAACCTCTTTTGCGAGCGCGGGGTCATCAAAAGCTTGCTGCGCGTAACCCGCATCATCGAGCCGCACGAGGTCATGCCAATGGCGAGAGAGGCGATCGCCCTGCGTGCCTTGTTTGCAAAAGACGTGAACTGCCGTGGCCTTTTCCCAAAACGTCCGCTTGGGAAGCATCACGCTCGGTTTCGCGGAAGGAAATTCCAGGTCGGGCAGGTACTCGGCTGCATCACACGCTATTGGTCGCTCCTCACATGGCTCACCGGTTGATCGTGCGCCGAATTCCACAGTGACACGGGGTGGAACGTACCCCTTACCCTTCGCGAGTGGGTCATAGTCGATATAGATGTTCGTACCCTTGGCTGTGACTTTTACGTCCACGCCAGTATCCGCGACGTGCTTGGTGATGGCCGGCAGTACCGTGTCGCGAACCCACGCAGGTAGCTTCTTGTCTATCGCATCTCTCCACTTCTGCGCTTGGCTATTTGATTTTGGAATTGGACCGTCCTGTCCGACCAACTCCGGGATCAACTCCCGCACATCGTACGTAACGTCGATGTCTTCGGAGAATCTACCGATCACGTCATAGGCCTTGGAGAGGGACGTGCCGCCCTTGAAGACCAGATGTTTGCCAAAGTCCGACGAAAATAGCCCGTCGATGGCCCACACGACCCAAATGTCTTTTTCAAGCAAATGAACGGGCCGCCCCGACTCCGTGGCAGCAACGCCGAGAGCTTCGAGGCGCTCCTCCCGCGACAAGGTCAAATAATTTTCAGCCATGCGCCACCAAGCTTTGACTGATGGACTTTGACATCCATGCAGGAAGCGCAGGCCGAAGAGCGATGAGTTCGTTCATTGTTGACTGCGGAAGCGTTTGCTTAAGTATGGTCAAAGCTTCCGCCGCGCGAGGCTCCCCGATCCACTCAAGCGCACGCACGGCCTCGCCAGCCCGCTGCGCAGGAAGCAGCAGCCACTGCGGCGCGTGTTTCATTTCGACGGTTTGCGCGCCCAGCTTGAGGCTCCGGCTTTTCCCGGAAGTCAGGTAAACGAGCTTCGTTGGCACTTGCGTCGTCAAGCCAAGCGAATTCGCGGCAGCTGCGCCATGCGAGACGACGGTTTCTGCACGCGTTGCCGCGATGCCCTCGATGACTTTCTCGGCGTTGGGAGCCCGCATTCCAAAACGCGTTTTGACAGGCCTGACGTAAACGCCTCGATAGAGCGACATCAGCTCTTTGCGCAGCTTTAGACGCTTAAGCGCCTGATCAACCGCAGCCCGGCTTCCGAGATGCAAGAATTCCTTGGCGCTAATCAAAGCGCCTTCGGGAAGCGTCTTGGCCTCGCTCAGGATTTTTTCGGCAACGGCTTGCATGATGTCCTCGTTGTCAGAAATATATATCAGTTTCTGACAAATCGCAAGAAAAAGTGATATTTACTATTAATTCCAATGGGTTGGATTACCTCATAAAACTCCATTGGGAGCCCCTGGGATGGCCGCCTCGTGACCGATCGCCTCGCCGAGTAGTTCGACGTTCAGGTTCGGATCGGAATCAGAGATGCGAATATCTTATTGCCAGCATCCGCAACGCCGGCGGCTGAAAGAGCAATTTTAAATGCTTCATACATCGCCAAGGGATAGGGCGATGGCCCAATTATCAAACGATCAAACATGGCCGCAACATCGAGATCGGCGAGCATAGGCGATACGGCCGCATCGAGAGGAATTTTGTGAATGATCTGCGGAACGCCAGCGAGGACCTCCGTTGAAGATTCCATAAGGTTGGACGGTGATCTGTTCGGGGAATAGATCGCTCTCCACTCTCGCTCTTCTCCAAATCCCTCATGTTTGAGGCAGGTCACGCCGGCCAAAAGCGTTGCGAAGACGGTGTTGATGATCACCTGCCGATCAACCGTCCGCAAAAAATCGGCGTTTGTCTTAATGTTCTGAATAACATCAGCTATCACATTATGAACCTCAGCCTCCGTGAGATAGGCAACCGGACTGAACATCAAATTAAGGGCAGCTGCTCCGCCAGAGAATTTCGGGATTCGAAAGACTAATGCAACCTGAGCAACGTTGCTGCCGAACGCACGCCACATAGACAGGCGGCCATGAAAGTCCTCTTTCGCAACATGCTCGGAAATTGACGAGATGTAGGTGTAGCTGCGAATGTCGTTCCACCAGGTATTAAAGGCGTTAACAGCTTCCATGGCGGCACCGTTGGCGCATTGGTCTAGCGCCGACGTGAAGGCATTCAAGCGTAGCTTGTCTGAAAAGAATTTCGCAAGAATGTCAAAACCGTGTTGAACCTCACGATAATCCGTCATGCATGTTGCATTGCGCATCCATAATCGTTTTGTCCTTATTATGCTAAGCGCATTTTGAGCCGATGTATAATGGACAAAGCGTGGCGCAAGATTGTTGGGCTCATCTGCGTAGAGTGCATCTCTCTGCTTTCGTGCATGGGGCATAAAAATGCCCTCTAGTCGGATCCCCAATTCGATCTGCTGTGGCGTAAAGGCTGGAATCGGTGCTGCGGTCATATTGTTAGCCGAACATATCGGCAGCGATGGCGTCCATGGCCTTCTTATGATCGTCCGATTTAAACAGATGACCGTACCGGTCCATCGTGACCTGGAGGCTGCTGTGCCCTGCGAAGGTCTGCACGGTCTTTGGGCTCAAGCCCGCTTCGATCCAGCATGACACAGCGAAATGCCGTAACGCGTGCCAATTAAAACGCGCGGGTGGCGCAGGATATTGCTGCGGTTCTTCCTCGTGCTTCTTCGCCAACAGATCGAACAAGGGCAGAAACTTGCGCTTGATCATATTGTCATGGCCCGTGTACCAGCCGCGCTTGTTCGGAAACACAAGTTCGTCGGCCTTCTTGCGCTTGGTGCGGAGCTTCCATTCCTTGAGCATGAGAATGACCGGCTGGGCCAGGGGAATGGTCCTCATTCCCGCGGCGGTCTTGGTGACATCTTCATCGCCATAGGCATCGACCCGCGTTTCGATCTTTACTTCATCCTTCGCGAAATCAAGGTGGCGCCAACGCAGCGCATGGAGCTCGCCCGCCCGAACGCCGGTCGCGCCGGCAAAGGTGAGCTTGACCCGGAAATCTTCATCGGCGACCGCGAGCAGGGCACGCATGGCTTCCTTGGTTGGCGGTACGATCTTGCGGGCACCCTCGTCGCGACGGCCGATCACCTTAACGCCGCGCGCAACATTGATGCCGACCATGTCCTGATCGACCGCGTAGCCAAGAAGCTGCTGCAGGGTACTCAGGATTTTGCGGGTGGTGACGACGGTAACTCCAGCATCTCGCAATCGGTCGCGAAAATCACCCACGCTACGCGCGGTCAATTGCGAGAGCTTTATGCTGGCAATGCCGCCGTCGAACTTCTTAAGGCGCGTGGGGCGAGCTTTGCCTTCGTGACGTTTAGGATCACGGCAAATGTAGTTGCCAATATGGCCATCCATCGTGTCGTAGTTTCGCTGCGTCATCCGTTCGCCGCGCGTACGACGGCCTTCGCAATATTCGAGGAATCGGACGGCGGCATCCTTCACCGTGATTTTCGCGGCGTCGCCACGAAATGTGCCGGCTCGCATCTGTCCTTCGGTAGCGACCCGAAAAGCATCCGCCTCTTTGCGACTTTCGAACTGACGGCGCTCGCGATGGCCGTTCGCATCCATGATGTCGACGATCCAGCGGGTGCTCTCCACGCCGTCAGCGTTCTTCCATGTGCGCTTTCGGATCGACATGAACTGTTACTCCTGGAGGGACAGGCTAGCACCGGGATTTCGCCGCTTCACTGACAAACAACCGCGCGCCCGGCGCATTACCAAACGTTCCCATTTGTTTCCTATTGGATTCTATCCGAAAGGCCGCTATAGCTCAATAGGATTTTATCCGATTGAAGTGTCTCAGGTTTATGGCCACACCTGCCCAGCTCGCACAGACGATCAGTTCGGCAACAGG
This sequence comes from Xanthobacteraceae bacterium, assembly GCA_049282655.1. Taxonomy (GTDB): domain Bacteria; phylum Pseudomonadota; class Alphaproteobacteria; order Rhizobiales; family Xanthobacteraceae; genus BOG-931. The sequence goes on along the minus strand of JBAPUM010000119.1, from coordinate 29,477 downwards.
CGTGCCGCTGCCGACGGTCATCGATATTGACCGCAAGCTGGTGAAGGCCGGGCTGCGCACGAAAGGTGGCCGGGGCTTTAGCGCCGCGCAAATGACATCTCTCGACGCGGCCAGGCTCCTGGTGGCAGTCCTCGGCAGTCCGCAAGCGAACACCTCAGCGGAGGCGGTAGAGCGCTACGCCACAACCGTTCCTGATAAGGCGCTGTCCAGCGAGAAGCTCTTTGCTACGGCAATGCTCGATGACCTCGCCACCCTCCCCACCCGGCATAGTTTCGTGGAGGCACTCGCCGCGTTGATTACTTCCGTCGCGACGGGTTCGTTAGCGACGATGATTGCCAAAGGCGCGACGCCGAGCATCGAGGTATTTGCGTTTACGCGGGCGACGCGCGGCAGAATCCGGGTGGCTGGCCTTCCGAACGGCCTGACCGCGAGTATCGAATACGTTCGGGCAACTGCCGGCAAAGCTAAGCGACCTCACAGCCGAGGAAATCAAACCAATCAAGCGTCGGGTGATCTTGAGCAGTCCCGGCGGATCAGCGAGCGAACAATTCTGCCGATCGCGTATCTCTTGGCAAAGGACAGCCAACATGACCGAGACTGATGGAGAATTCTCGAAAGACCTGCTTCGTGGCGCCGAAGCGATCGCAGAGTATCTCTTTGCAGATCGAAAGCTCGCGCGACGGGTCTATCATCTGACGGCAACGTCGAACCTGCCCCACTTTAAGCTTGGCGCGATGATCTGCGCCCGTAAGTCCGTGCTTATCAAATGGGTTACGGACCAAGAGGGCCGGCATAGCGGCGAAACGCGCAAACGGGCGTAAATCGTAGCAATTGAGAACGTTTTGGACTTGGCGCGATCTGCGTTGACTCGCCCCCGCTGTTAGAACAAAATAGGAACATTCCCTCGGGTTTCCCGAAAGGAAGAAGCATAATGGATTGCGGAGCTACTCATTCATTGAGCGTCTAGGCCCAAGGGCCAGCCTCAAGCGGGTTCAAGGCAAGCTTTCCCATCTGCAGCCGCGGGAATGCCCTCGCGCAATAGCGCCGGGCTATCAACAGCAGATTGGGAGAACGACGATGGAACCGCACACGGTACCAAACCTTACGACGCACACACTCGCGGATGACATACTCCGCGGCGCCGACGAGATCGCAGAATTCATTTTCGGCGAGCGCGGAAGCCGTCGCAAAGTGTATTATCTTGCCGAATGCACAAGGATTCCCGTGTTCCGGCTAGGCTCTGTCCTCTGCGCAAGACGCTCGGTCCTCTTAAACTGGATCGCGGGGCAGGAAAGTCGCGGATTGCCACCATCGGGATAGTGGCGCGCTTCTTACGCCCTCGAAAATGTTGAGTTGGGTGAGCAACGTTCGCAACTCACTGGTCACACTTTTTATTGGGTGCCGAGTGTCCTCGGGCATATCGAACACGCCGATCTGCTATAAATAGATGCATCAGTGACTCGGGGTATTCACGCCTGTGCCCAAGACACCACGACACGAAGTAGGTCGCCGGATACCTGTGCCCGGGATTCCGGTGCGCGGTGGCGGCGAGACTGCTCGGAACTATGACTCCCTTGATCCTGGATCTTTGACGGCGTCTACCGAAGATTCGGAGGGCATCTTACGTTTCCGCCTTGCCAACCAACAAGCGAGGTTCGGCTGGGTACATGAATTATCCGAAAAGTGGTGGCAGAGGGCTAAAAAATTAGAGCCAGATTTATACGTCACCGATTTCTCTCTTGATCCCCCAACCTCGATTTTAGGATTAGTTGATCCAAAGACTCAGGTTCGGTTTGAATTGCACTGCTGGGACGAGAGGAGTGCGCCACGCTCAATAGATTTGATCATTGATGAGTTTTTCAATGTCACTAGCGACTGGCTCAGAAAGACAGATACCGAAAAGGCCCATATCAGACAAAGACTTTTTGTCACTTACGCACGGCGCGATGGCGAGTTAGACAAACGGCCTGTCGCGGAATATATTCCTACAGACGAGTCCGAGCTCCATGGGAAAGTTGACGAAATCCCTGTTAGCACTGGCGGACAGACTGCAGGGAGTGTGTCGAAAGAGCCATCAACTATTAGCCCAATCGAGGGATTGCGCGGTCTGAATATCTTCTTTCGTGCCTTCGGCGCCCCAAACGAGAAGGTCGAAGAAGAGTCGGTTATAGCGGCTGTCGCACTCGTCGCCGCAAAGGCGATAGCCGGGGGGCGGCCGAAGTGGGATGACCGTAAAAAGCATCAGAACTTGCGTAGCTTGATTGTTCCAGGTTTTGTTCGGGAAGTGTATCGCGATCTAATTGAAGGCGGTCTGCGCCTCCCTGATGGACGTCAAATTTGGCACTTGCGCCTGACAGACGGGCACCCTGTTTGGCAGGAGGCCGTCCGGTCGAACGACGCCAAAGTAGTGCAGATATTGCAAGGGTATATCAATAACACCCCCGATCTCGGCGACACTAGAGATTTGGTTTTCATGAAAAAAATTACGCGCGGCAAACCTAAAACACCAAAGTCGAAGCCGCGTCAGCAGCGCGGCCGAAAGCCGTCCGCCGGCTGATAGTATTGATCATATTATATATTTCTACAAAGCTCTATACAAGCCGAACTAGGTCTGCTAGTTAAGCTTTCAGGCTAGAAAATTCGCTTCCGGGACTCGCGCACGCAAGTACGCGCACGTGATCGGCTTGCCTGAAGAGGACTGCAATGAGCGCTCCTAAAGAGGCCTCGAAACCCGATCATGAGACGCGGCGTCGCGATCTCATAACGATTTATCGCCGCAAATACGTCGCCGGCAATGCCGCACTCAAACAATTGGCGGCGCGGCCTAACGGCGTCTTCGCGGACGCGCTCCTGTGGCACATCGAACACTCGACGCGCTTATCGAGCGATCGCGAACTCTTCCATCTTGAGCCTATTCAAATCGAACCAGCGTACTCGGCGCCGCAGGCCGAGAACAAAGAGGGTGGCAACGACACGATCGAGATCAGTTGATCGCCTAGTGGCCATGCGTGACTTCTATGGACGTAAGGTCGCGTGACTTTATCCGTGCTGTACTGAGTGACCGGAGGCCGGTCACCAAGCAACCGGCCAAGACTGCCGAAACAGCCCATCACCCCATTGCGATCGGTGCAACAGTAACGGTCCTCACAGTAACGCGCGCCGGGTTGCTCTCCATCGAGGGCATTGCCGAAATCCGCGGCCATGCACAGGGCCGTCACCGTTATCTCGTGCGGTTTATCGGCGATCCCGTCGTTAGGCGGAGAACCGTCCATCACGACTATCAGCCCGATCCAAACCACATGCTCGAAATGATGCTGGATATCTGGCGCGCGTCCAACGCGCCGGAGTTCGACGAATTCTTCCCTGACTCTCCGAGCGAATAGGAAACATACCATGGAAAACCCGGATGTTCCGCCGCCGCCCCGCAACTTCAGCTTACCCACGAAGATGCTTCTCTGGATCCCCGCGGGTGATCTGCAGATACTCCGAAACTGCGCAATGCGAGACCTCACCAATATTCTTGCCATCGCTTGGCTAATGTTGGCGACAATGCTGTATCAAACGGCCTTGTTCTCTCTGATTGGAGAACAATTGTTCGACTCGCAAGGGCAACTCTGGCCCGTAATAATTCTCGCCTCATTCGGGCTTGCCGCGTTTATTCTTCTGATAGACCGTTACGCCGTTGTCTTGTCCGGATTTCATCAAGAAGGTGTCGCCGAAATAGCTCGCGGGGGAATCGACACATCCGGCGGTATATTTTCTCGGGTGAAACTTGGGCTCTTTCTGATTGTTCGAATTGGAGTTTTGTCAGTAGGACTCGCGCTGCTCTGTGGAATTTTCGCGACTCTGCTGATCTTCGGCGGGACCATACGCTCTCACATCGAAGGTCAGAATTTACGGGACAATGCGAGCCTTATTACCGCCTCAACCACTATCGTTGATACCGGCATTAAGAAAGTATCGGACGATATTGATGTGGAGATGAAACACGTTGAATCCCTGTCAGCTCAGGTGACGGCAATCCGCCAAAACAAAATCGATCCCACTGCAAACGACCCGCAAATCCAGGGGGTGCAGCAAGAACTGCAGAGGCTTCTTGATCAGAGGGACAGAGGCGAACAAGAATTCCAGGTCGATCAGGCTTCCGCGGCCGATGAGTCAGGCGGCATCAAATCCGCTCCCGGAATTTCGGGTCGGCCAGGCTATGGGCCGCGGTATAGAGCGGCGATGGAAAAGGCTGCTAACGCTAAGTCCCGCGTCCAGGAGTTCGAAAAGCGACTGAGCGACGCGCGCGCGCGCCTCGACGCGCTCAGGACTAACGTGGCATCTACCAAGGACGCAGTTACGCAGCGATCGGATGAGCAGCTGCCTAGCTTCGAGGAGGCTCTGAAGGCAGAGACGGCAAAACTTGCAGGTCTAAAAAATGACCTCGCAAATCAGATTGCCGACCGCGATCACGCGATCCGGAAACTTGTCGAGGAGGCGCCAAACCACGTTAGCTCTGATTATGGCTTGCTCGCGCAGATCGCCGTGCTCGAAGAAATCGCGCAAAAGGATTCAAAAATTGGGTTGCTGATACTGCTTTTGGATATCGTATCATTCGGACTGGAACTTGCTGCGGTATTGGCCCGCGTAACCGGTTACGCCCCGACCACTTATGCCGCGCTGCTTGCAAGCGATGTCTACATGAGCGCCGTTCGCATTGCGGAGGACATGGCAACGGAACTAGATGCGATTGAGAGCAGGAAGCCGAGGGTCCCCGAAATTCATCCGCAAGAGGCGCCGTTAGCCCCGACCGCCGCCTCGTTTGAACCAGCCAGTGATGAGTACACCCCGCCTCCTATTAAGCGAGGCCGGGGCCGGCCGCGAAAGCATCCGCTTCCGGTACCCGTCAAAGACGCCAATGGGCGAGAAGATTAAGGGCAACTGCCAGCCCAACCAGGGCCAGAATGAGATAGACGATTTGTCGAGGTATGCTCCGCGTCTCGTTCGGCATCGTTATCTCCATGTGGTAGCTGGCTCGTCAGCTAGGCCTCGGTTTCCGTAGATGCCGAAGCGCGTATTTCGCTCGCCGGTCGTTGGCGCGTTTATCTCGTAAGGCCTTCAAGGCAAGAAAACGCCACTCCCTCGCGGCGCGAAACGCCTGAGCCCTCTCATCCCGCCGTAGATGTCGCAGGCCCATGAGCTTTCGCCGAAAGGCGGCACTGATCTCGGCTTCGGCTGTACCATCGTCTTCCGGATCGTCCAGGACTTGGCCAGCGAAATCACCGCCCGTCAGTTCGACACGCGCCGCCGAGAAGAATTTGGCCTGGATCGGACTCATAGCGTTGGCCGAGATATCTTTCTTATCTGCCGAGGAATCAGGGGACGCGAGCGTGGCAGTTGGCCCGGTCCCGCGATCATTCGCAGGATGACCTTTCTTTTTGCCTCCGCCGCCATTCCTCATCGCCCTCTTCACTTTTATGCTTCAGTTCTCGCTTGGTTGCTTCTTCCGCCGCGACTTCAAACGAATTGCGGGCGACCGGCTGGGTTTCCGGCGTATGGGTCGCGGACCCTAGATTGATCAAATCCTCGCCAAGGCTGGCAAAGAACCGCGTCATACCAGCGCCAACCCGATCGCCGACATCGCGCTCGGAGTTCGGGTCACGGGGTGCGTCAGGCTCTGCGTAATGGACAAGACCCGAGCCGGCGCGCGCAGCAGAAATTGCCTCTGGAACCGCGGTAACCTCCCGCGCAGCCTCGCGGAACATGTCGTCCACCGAGCGATCCTGCCAACGGGAAGCTTTGAGAAACTCGACGCTATCCAAGCCGTCCGCCTGCCGGGCCTTCAGCTCGGCGCGAAACTCAGCTTGATTGCTTAGAAGTTCCCGGTACAGACCATCCCGACGCCAGCGAAGATCGGCGCAAGCCTCGCCGCGCCTTGCATCAAGGAGTGCCTTTTGGTCAGCGACAAGACCGCTCTTCATTGCCGCGAGCACTTCCGGCTCTGCGCCCGATTTTTTGGCGGAATAATATTCGGCCCATCGGTCGCGAAATTCCCCCCGAATTTCGCGATAAATCGATAATCGCAGCTGAGAAAATTCCATTTTTCCATTCGCAAAAAATTCAATCCGCTCAGTCTTTTGAATTTCCTTCAGGATTTTCCACTCGGCATTTCTCTCATTTATCGGGTTATTGTCGGAATATTCGTCATTTCGGTACAGGGATTTTTCCGCATTTTCGAATTCTTTTTGATTAATCCAAAACTGCATCCAGACATTTCGCGGCGGGTTGTGCTCACGCTCGGCCGGATTATCGAGCCGCTGCTCGCAATAAATCCCGTATTCCCGTTCATACTGGAGCGCCCATTCCTGGGCGCGACGCTGATCGAAGCTGCTGTCCAGCCGCAAACCCGTTTCCGGATGCACCGCGTTGAGCATGATGTGCAGGTGCGGATGCTTGTCCGAATGCGCGACGTAAATGGCCTGGTGTTCGTCGTATTTCATGTAGTTCAAGAAATTATCTGCTGTTTCAATCATGTGCTCGCGCGTCGGGCGTTCGTCCGGCGCCCAATTCAGGCTGCAATGCCAGACTGGCTTCTCCGTGGCACGGCCACCAGCTCGAACACCCGCTTCCTGCTTGAGAAGCTCGGCATCTCGCGCTGTCCAGACCATTTCGTTGACGGCAGCGCCCACATGCTCGTTGGCTAAATTGTGCGAGTGACTCCAGGCAACGCGCTCGGCGGTCTTGGCCTTGTCGGGATCGTGCGTGAGATAGTTGGCAATACCCGAAAAGGATTTACCGCACGGCTGAATTTTGACGATCATGGAACAACTCGCCCCGCTATGATCTGCCGAATATCTCTGAGCAGGGGCTCCAGATCGGGCGGTAAGGGATCGCCGGTATGGTGAAGGTGCCTCAGCAGCTGATTAAGATTGTTACCCAGTCGCGACAAAGCCCCATATACGAGACGATCAAGATTGGATTCCGGCTGGGTCATAAGAGCAGGTTTACGATCTTCATCGACGAGCAGGGCGCGCCCGAAATGAGCAGGCCGCATTCCCAACATTTGAGCTCGACGTTTGATGCTTTCCCATTCGCGCAGTGTGAGGCTCAAATTAAGCTGCTGCATCCGTGGTTCAGTTGCCTTGGGTCGACTCATTTTTTTCTCTCTTATGGCAGAGCGCATGCGTCCTGGGGTTTGGGGGCCATCCTGTGGGGCCCCCAAGAGAAGGGTTTGGCCTAGCCAAACCCACATCTCGCTACCCTCTTCCGCTACTTTATTTTCTCCTCATTATTTTTCCATCGTAACCAATTGTAATTCTCATTCTTTGCGAAGCACTTTCATGACTTCACTGATCTTTGCATTTCATTCAAATCATCACGCTTCTTCATGACTTGTTTCGATCCGTTACAAATCCTGCTGAACTGACAAGCTTTACGAGACAATCGCCACCTCGCGACTGCGGGCTTCGTTACTGTGGGGGCAGAACGAAACGAGCGGAGATGACGCATGGGCTTGTTTAGACGAACGGAGCGTGAGCGATGGGCTTCCCTCTTTGCGCTATCAGATACGGCGCGGCATATCGGACTGCCGGCTTTCGATACGCGAAGCCGTGAGCTGTACGAGACGGGGCTTCCGCGTGGCGTGCGGGTGCCGAGGTTCACGCCCGACCGGGAGCCCGAGAATTACTGGATGCCGCCGCACGAGCTGTTGCAGCACGCCTACATGCCGGGACAAATCATTATCGGTAAACTTGCTGGGAAATGCCTCGGTCATCTGGATGACCGGCCAATGATAACCATCGCCTCTGCCAGGGCGGGCAAGACCTCGACCGTTCTTGAGCCCAATCTTTATCTCTATCCTGGCTCAATGCTGGTGCTTGATCCCAAAGGGGAGCTCGCCGGGTCGGCAGCGGTGCGCCGCGCGCTCGGTCACAGGGTCCACGTGCTCGATCCTTTTGGGCAATCCGGCGAACCAAGCGCGTCCTTCAATGTCCTCGACGAACTTGACCCCAGAAGCTGGATCGTGGTCGACGATGCGAAATCAATTACACATTCACTTATTGTGGATAATGGCGATGCCCGGTCGCAGCACTGGAATGACAGCGCACGGACCCTCTTGCTCGGCGTGATTTTGCTGACGCTGACACTTCCGCCGAGCGAGCGCAATCTCGTCACCGTGCGCGAGCTGCTGGCCCTAACCTATCCGAGCCTTGTGGCCGCCGTGCAGGGAGGTATACGAGCATCCAGGTCTGGGAAACTAGACGAAGATTACTACGACGATAATCGGATAGCCGTTCAGACTCTGTTGCGAACGATGAGCGGACAAGGCCGCCGCTTCGGTGGCATTCTTGCCGCGATCGGAAATCGGTTTCTTGGAACACCGCAAACCGAGCGAGGCAGCATCTTTTCAACGGCTGCGGCGCAAACGGATTTCTTGGATAGTCTCCCTTTGCGAAAAATATCCATGCGCTCGGACTTTCGGCTTAGTGACCTGCGCGGCGTTGTGCCCACGACGATTTTCATGTGCTTGGCCGTTGGCCGTATGGAGAGCCATTTCCGCTGGCTGAGGATGTTGGTGCAGATGGCGTCCGTGGCGCTCGAACGAATGGGGCCGTATCCGAGGGAGCGCGCGCCTATCCTATACCTGATGGAAGAGTTCGCTGTTTTGGGCCATCTGAAAATTATGGAGCGCGCGGCGGCCTATTTCCCAGGCTTTGGAATTAAACTGTGGGCGATACTCCAGAATCTCGGTCAGCTCCAGGAATACAAAAATCCCGAGATTTTTCTCGGCAACGCTGGGCTCATTCAATGCTTTGCCAATGGCGATGAAGAGACGCTTGGCTACATTGCGCGCCGTCTTGACCGGCTGATTCAGCCGTTCGAGCTGCGCACTGTCTTCTCGCGCCAGCGCCATACGCAACTGCTGATGATGGAAGGCGCGCCGCCGGCGGCGGCGATGCGGCTTGAGCATGGGGATGTCGCTGCGATCCGGTCGGGGGCGATGCAGCGTGCATAGGGGGCAAACCAAAACCACAAGCACTTACGACCCAATTCACCACGGAGCGCCTCAAGCGCGCGTCCGACGATCAGCGTTTTTCCAGAACCAGTTGGCGATTCAAGAAGGGCAACACCGCTCTTAAGCGAAATTTCGCGTCTGTGTTCCGGCGATGAAGTGTGATGCTCAGCCACACGCTTAACCGTCGCGACAATGCCCTCGACAGCTTCCAATTGAAAGCCGGCCAGCGGCCAACGGGTGGCAATACCGGACTCCAGCGCTGTCATTGTTGAAATCTCTTCACAAGCGCGTCGTGGACGCTAAGAACCTCCACATCGCGACCTGTTAGCTCTTGCTTGATTTGACCCGGTGCCCACGAATAGACAAATACGCTCCTTCGAGCATCGGCCAATTCGTGAAGATGCTTGATAAGCGGCTTGGATACGGTGTCAGCGTAAATCAGCGTCACCGCATCGCTGGATTGCTCGCACCATCCCTTTGACGCGACGTAGTCAGTCAAAGGCAGGCCATGAACGGTCTGCAATGCAGTCCAAACCTCTTGCGGCGTCAGATCATAGTCAAGGTTTTCGAACGCGATTTTTCGCGTGCGGAGGTAGGCAAATTCGGCGACGAGATCGGCGTACGTCGAATTCTCGTCAGCCCGATTCAACAGCCGGATACGCTGCGCGGCGATATCACGACAGATATTTTTATTAGGCTCGTCAGAAGTTGCTTCCGACGAAGAGACCATGATGAAACGCCGTAGACCATTATCCTCGGCATTAAGTTGCATGACGGCTTGCGCGGTCGTGGCCGAACCGGCAAAGAAATCGAGCACCATATCTTCGGGGCCGACGACCGGCTTCAACAGGGAATAAATCAGCGAACTAGGTTTTGGATAGCTGAAGACCTTGCTTCCGAATATTTGTTGAATCTCGCCGGTTGCTTTGCCTTGCTTCTCGCTCATCAACTCCCAAAGGGCCTCATCGCCCTTCTCGTTGATCCCAAGAATGTAGCTGCTGACGGGCTTAATTTTCGTCGTCTTTTCATCCCAAAACGACTTACGCGATGGCCGGCCTAGCCCTATTGGCTTGCCCACCCAAAAATCGAGATCAGGAAGGGCTTCACGCAAAAGCTGACGGCCATTGCCGTCGGCCTGACCGGTCTCACTGCGAATGGCGTCGAGCAGCTCCTTATTCGTTTTGTAGGTGACGGACGACTTGCCGGAAAAGACAATCCGATTGTCGCGAATAAGCGCCTCGATCGTTTCCGAGCGCAATTTCTTTTTGGTGGTTTGGACCTTCTCTGAAGCATAGGCCCATACCCGGTCTGGATTGCAAGGATACCACCAACCTGTCGCAGGGTCCTGAATTGGATAATAGGTAGTATTGCGGCGCTCGATGTATGAATGGGCTTTCGTAATCGGGTCCAGCGAATACTTACCGAGCAATGGGTCCTCGTGTTTGTACTTCTTGTCGGACAGTTCGTGGCCGAGAAAGGCAAATTGCGGACGCGCGTAAACGAGAACGTGCTCATGCACCGACGAGAAGTTGCGTTCTGCATCGTTGGACGTGTCTTTTGTTCTCCATACGAACGTCCCCACTCGCATGCCAGGGAGCGCTTCATCCGCGAGCAGCTCAAGCCTCGCACGGTTTTCATCGTTGATCGAGATGAAGATTACGCCATCTTCAGAGAGAAGATCACGCGCAAGAACCAGGCGCCGGTACAGAAATTCCAGCCACGTTGAATGTCGGTAACGATCGTTGGCATCAAAGTAGTGGTCGTTATAGACCCAATCTTGGTGGCCAGTATTATAGGGTGGATCGATGTAGATGCATTTTATGCGGCCGGAATAGCCTATGCGCAGCCATCGCAGGGCGTCGAAATTATCGCCTTCTATGACAAGATTGCCCCAAGGGGCAGCGCGTTCGCACAAATCAGGCACAAGCTGGCAAGCGATGAAATCAGCATCTACGGCGCGATCTGCCTCGATCTCGTCTCGCTCCCAAACGAGACCAAGCTTTTTCTGTCGCTCTCGCTTTTGGATCAGCTGAATCAGCTGATCGCGGGAAAGCCCCTCGTATTTCTTGTCGACCTCTTCAGCGCTCATCGAAAATTGCCCGATAGTTCGAATTCGAATTGTTCATGGCGCCGCAAAGCGCCGTGAATATTGGTGTGGGCAGCCGGACTCGAACCGGCACAGCGATTTCTCACCGAGGGATTTTCTTACCAGCTACGGCTTTCGCCGCCTCGCCTAGGCGCGTTCGCGCTTTCGGCTCGTTTGTGGTCTGGACTATACTTTCACCTTTGCGCGTCCGCGCTTTAGGTGCTGCCCGTCTAGTCTCTACGCCTTCGTGCCTCCCATCCAGCCGGAGTGATACTGAGTTAGAATGATGGTATTTGCAATCGTTTGGTGTGCAGCACGCAATACGCACTCTAAGCCGCGCCATCGCAGGCGGCGCATGACTACGGCAACGTGAGGGATGAGGAAGTTCTTCGCCCGGACGCTAGCCAGCGGTTTTCGAGGCGTTCAAATCACTCGAAGTCGCGGTGCGGACGAAGTGCGGCTTCTCCAGCGCGGATTTTGGTGCGGGACTTATAAAAAAAAGCATTTGATCCCGATACCGGACCACTCCGCGATAAAGCCGCGCCTCGCCCTCGCCAAAGAGCCCGCTGCGACTTATTTACCGGAGCATTCGGCGAGATACGGAATCCTAAGGGCCACAGTGATCCCACGATCACGGATGCGGCGGCCGGCGTCCTCCGCCGGATCGTCGACATCGCCTGATCCTTTTCATTGTACGGTCGTGTTTTGGAAGGTGAACAAAAAGGGGCGATGGCACTCAATTTTTGTGCCGCTTTGTGCCAGTTTTGTGCCGTGGAACTTTTGGCAACGCTTTGTCATCGGTAGCGAAGAGCCTCTAACTCATTGGTTTTAAATGCATTCCCCTAGCACTGGCTGGTAAGGGCTCGTAACGAATGAAAAAGCCCGTCAGACCAAGTTTAAGTACTTGATCTGACGGGCTTAATTTGGTTGCGGGAGTAGGATTTGAACCTACGACCTTCAGGTTATGAGCCTGACGAGCTACCGGGCTGCTCCACCCCGCGTCAACGCTGTGATTGATCGTGGCGTGATGTAGCAAGCGCCCCGGGATAAGGGAAGTGCGGCGGGCGCAATAATTCGTCATAATGTCATTCTCACCTCGTTGGACCGTCATGGACGCGCCCCAAGAACCCAAAATGGCCGAAAAACCTGCTTTGCAGCCGAAAGCGGCGATCGGGCCGGCGGTGCGGGCGATCGCGCAGAACATTTTGGCACAGGCGCGGGAGGCGATTGCCGACCCGGAGCGTTCCAATGTGGACGCCGTGCACCAGTTCCGCCGCCGCATGAAGCAATGGCGGTCGCTGATGCGGCTTCTGGCCCGGTTCATCCCCGACGCCACGCGCTGGCGGCAGGACGCGCGCGACCACGCCCGGTCGCTGGCACATGCCCGCGACGGCGCCGCAGCCCTGATGGCCTTCGACGGCCTCCTCGACAAGGGCATCCTGGTGCTGTCGGCGCGATCGAGCGATACCATCCGCAGCCGCCTCGAGGCGCTGCGCGGCGGCGAGGAGCAGGCGGTGCTGACGCCGATGCTGCGCGACGCCATCATTACCTGGCTCGACGCCGCGGCGGCCGACATCGAAATGTGGCCGCTCGATCCGTTCGACTTTTCGTCGATCGCAGCCCAATTGACCGACAGCTACCGCAGCGCGCGCGGCCGCATTCCCGAGGACTGGTCGGCGGCCAGCGCCGTCGAGCTGCATACGCTGCGCCAGCGCGTCATCGAGCTGCGCTACCAGATGGAATTGATCGAGCCGCTGTGGCCGCGCTTCGGCAAGATGTGGACCGACGAGGCCGAGCGCCTGCGCGGGCGGCTCGGGCAATGCCAGGATCTCGAAGTGCTCAAGCGGCTCACAGCGCCGCATCAGCCTTTGGCGCATTGGCGCTCGCGGCTGGCGCCGGCCTGCGCCGAGCGCACCGACGTGCTCGCCCACCGCGCCGCCCGCATCGCGCATCGGCTGTTCGCCGAGAAGCCGAAGGCGTTCCGCCATCGCCTGGAAATGCTGTGGGAGCATGGGAGGTAGCCTCGTCATTCCGGATTGCCGCAAGAGCGGCAAGTCCGGAATCCATATTCACGATCCGCGGTTATGGATTCCGGGCTCCTCACTTCGTTCGGCCCCGGAATGACGGGCTGAGACACCCAAATAAATCTGCTGCACCTCTTCGTTCTTCTCGAGCTCCGCCGCTCTGCCCTCGAGCGCGATGCGGCCGGTCTGCAGCACATAGGCGTAATCGGCGATGCCGAGCGCCAGCGGGATCGATTGCTCGGCAAGCAAGAGCGTCAGCCCTTGCCGATGCAATTCGGCAAGCGTGTCGTAAAGCTGTTCGACCACCGTCGGCGCGAGCCCGAGGCTCGGCTCGTCGAGCATCAACAGGCGCGGCTCGCTCATCAGCGCGCGGCCGAGCGCCAGCATCTGCCGCTCGCCGCCCGACAGCGTGCCGGCCGATTGGCGGCGCCGCTCGGCGAGCCGCGGGAACAGCGCATAGACGCGATCGAACAGCGCGCCGATCCGCGACCGGTCGCCGAGCGCGGTGGCGCCGAGCCGCAAATTCTGCTCCACGGTCTGGCCGACAAAGAGCCGCCAGCCTTCGGGCGAGAGCGCCAGTCCCTTGCTCACGATCGCATAGGCCGGCGCTCCGGAAATCGCCTCGCCGCGCCATTCGATGCGGCCGCGCGCGGCGGGCACGAGACCCGCGATAGCATTCAGCGTCGTCGTCTTGCCGGCGCCGTTCGAGCCAAGGAGCGCCACGACCTGCCCGGCTTCGACCTGCAATGAAATATCCGCGACGCCGACGAGGTCGCCGTAGCGCACTTCGAGATGCTCGACCTTAAGCTCGGGCATGTGCCACCCGCTCATTCCCGCGAAAGCGGGAATCCAGGAGAACTTTCTCAGGAGTCTTGCGAGCCCACTGGGTCCCCGCTTGCGCGGGGACGAGCGGCTGAGTTGCACCCCTCCCGCTCATCGAGATTCCTCTTTCCGCTTGCGGTGGGCGCGGCCGAGATAGGCCTCTATCACGGCGTCATCGCGCACCACCTCGTCCGGCGTGCCGCTCGAGATGACGCGGCCCTGGTTGAACACCAAGACGCGCCTGGTCAGCGTCATGATCACTTCCATGATGTGCTCGACGATGACGATGGTGACGCCCATCTGGTGAATGCGGCGCACCAGCGCGATAGCGTCCTGCAATTCGGTGGGCGTCAGGCCGGCAAGCGACTCGTCGAGCAACAGAAGGCGCGGCTCGGTCGCCAAAACGCGCGCGATCTCGAGGCGCTTGCGCCCCGGGGTGCCGAGCGAGCGCGCCGGTTGATCGCCGCGCAATCCGGTGAGCTCGACGATGCGGCGGGCCTGGTCGCGGGCATCGTTGCGATGCGGATGCCGCAGAAAGGCGCCGACCATCACATTGTTGATGACGCTCATATCCTCGAAGGCGGTCGGCACCTGAAAGGTGCGGCCGATGCCGGCGCGCGCCCGCAGCTCGGGCAGCGCATTGGTGACATCCTTGCCGTCGAAAAGAATCCGGCCGGTGGTCGGCGTCGTTTCGCCGGCGAGGCAATTAAAGAAAGTCGACTTGCCGGCGCCGTTCGGGCCAATGAGCCCGATGATCTCGCCTTGCTCGACTGAGAGATCGGCGCCGGCGACGGCGTGAAAGGCGCCGAATACCTTTGTGACATTGGTGGCCTCAAGCAGCATGGGCGCGCTTTCGTAAGTAAGGCGCGACGCGCTGCCACAGCTCGAACAAGCCGCCCGGCTCGAAGCGGGCGATGACGACAATGATGCCGCCATAGAGAATGTAAGTGAGCCCGGTGCCGCCGCCGCCAAACCAACTATTGGTCGCGGTCTGCAGCGGGATCAGGATCAGCGCGCCGACCAGCGGGCCATAGAGCGTGCCGGCGCCGCCGAGCGCCGCGACGATCACCATCTGCACCGAGATCAGAATGCCGAAGGCGGAATCGGGATCGATGAAGCCGGTCTTGATGACATAGAGCGAGCCCGCGACCGAGGTGAAAGCGGCCGACAGCACCAGCGCCTGCATCTTGGTCTGCCGCACCGGCACGCCTAGGCTTCGCGCCGCGCGTTCGCTCGCCTTGATGGCGCGCAGATAAAAGCCGAAGCGGCGGCGCTCGAGCATGGCGGTGGTCACGAGCAGGATCCCGAGCACGCCGAGGAACATATAATAGTAAGGCAGCTCGCTGCGGAACGTCAGGTCCCAGAAACTTCGCGCCACCGCCGGTCCCTGCAGGCCGATGGCGGCGCCGACCAGGTCCCAGGTGCCGAAGAAAATCCGGATCAGTTCGGCGACCGCGATGGTCGCCATACTGAAATAATGCCCGGTCAGCCGGAATGTCGGCATGCCGATGACGATCGCCAAGCCGATACTGAGCACGATGCCGATCGGAATGCCGGCGATCGGCGGCCAGCCCCACAGCGTATAGAGCACGAGCGGCGTATAGGCGCCGAAACCGAAGAACATGCTGTGGCCGACCGAGACCTGCCCGGCATAGCCACCGACGATATTCCAGGCCGACGCCGAGATCGCCGCCAAGAGAAACGTCACGCCGATGTCGAGATAAAACGCACCGGAAAAAACGAGCGGATAGAACAACAACCCGGCTGCCAGCAAACAAACGGCGAAGCGTGGGCTAAGCAAATGGCTCACGCCTTTTTCCCCATCAGACCCTGGGGCCGCAGCCAGAGCAACGCGACGAACAGACCGTAGACCACGATGTCCTTATAGATCGCGCCGAGCCAGAACGCCGACATGGCCTGGATCAGGCCGATGATCAGGCCGGCATAGAGCGAACCGAGCACGCTGCCGAAGCCGCCGAGCGCCACCACCACGAAGGCGATCAGCCCAAAAGTCTCGCCGACCGACGGCGACCACGGATAAGCGGTCGCCATCAGGGCGCCGGCGATGCCGGCCGAACCCGCCGCGAGGCCCCAGGCCAGCGCCTGCATGCGGTCCGGCCTGATGCCCATCAGCATCGCCGCCGCGCGGTCCTCGGCCACGGCGAGGAGTTTGCTGCCGACCGTCGTGCGGGTGAGAAGGAGATGCAGCCCGAGCGTGAGCAGAATGGCGACGGCTCCGGCGACGAGCTGCGCCACCGGCAGAAAGATGCCGCCAAGTTTCAGCGTGCCGCCGAGCGAGGTCTGCGGCAGCGACACGAAATTGGCGGAGAAGATCCAGAACGCCGAGTAGCGCAGGAGCAGCGCGAGCCCGAAGGTGGAAAGAATCTGCGCCAGCATCGGCCCGCGGATCACATGACGGATCAACGACACATAAATGCCGACGCCGAGCACGAATAAAGCAAGCGCCGCCGCGAGGACGAAGATCGCCGGGCCGCCGCCGATCCAGGTGACGGTCAAGAGCGCCACATACATGCCGAGCATGACGAATTCGCCGTGGGCGAAATTGATGAAATTCATCATGCCCCAGATCAACGTCAGGCCCGAGGAGAACAGCGCGTAGATCGCCCCCAACAAAAGGCCGCCGACGATCACTTGGACGATCACCATGGCGGATTGCGCCCAGCTAGCCGATCACACTGACGCGCCCACGGACCTATTGAGCCCAGCCGTCCATCGGCCAGCGTAGCGCGGTGGTCGCTGCGTCCTGCGGCCAGACTAGCTCGAAGTGCGTACCGTGCAACTGGATCAGATAGGTCGCGGCCAAAATGTTCTGTCCGGTGTCGTCGAACTTGACGCCCTGATAGCCCATCATCAGCTGATTGGGCTTCAGATCGGTCTTGGTCAACGCGTCGCGGATTTTCTCAGGATCGGTCGAGCCGGCGCGATTGATGGCGTCGGCGAGCGCGAAGAAGCTCTGCATATTGCGCGCCGAAGTGTCGTCGAGATCGCGGCCGGTTTTGGCCTTGTACATTTCGTTGATTTTGTAGGTCGTCGAATCCGGTTTGCCGGGCGCCCAGGCGCTGCGGTTCATGACGCCTTGGGCGATGTCGCTCGTCGCCGGAATGAACGACGGATCGGAGAAGCCACTATCGTCGCCGAGCACCATCGTGGGTTTGTAATCGAGGTTTTTCATCGTCTTCATGTAGAGGATGGCGTCCGCCGTATAGCTGATGAAGATGACGACGTCGGGCTGTTTTTCCTTGAGCTGCAACACCTGCGCCGAGACGTCGGTCGAGCTCGCGCTATAGGGAATGCGGAGCGCGACCGGCAGGCCGGCCTTGCCCGCCTCGGCGATAATGGCATCGCCCACCGAGGTGCCGTAATCGGTGTTCTCGTTGACCACCGCGATCGAGCCGATCTTCTTGCCCTGCGCCTTCATGTCGGCGAAGAACCGCATATAGGTGCGGGCATAATCGGTGGCGATCGGGGTGGCGCGAAACGTCCATTTGAAGCCGCGCGTCGTGATGTTGAGCGCCGAGGATTCGCCGACCATGAACGGCACGCCGTAACGCTCGGCGACCGCGGTCGCCGTGAAGGTGCAGGAGGACTGATAGGCGCCCATCAGCACATTGACTTTGTCTTGCGTGATCAGCCGGGTCGCCAATTGCTGCGCGGTCGCCGGATTGCCCTCGTGATCGACGAAGGTGACCTCGAGCTTGGCGCCGCCAAGATTGGGCAGGCCCGCCGTTGCTGCAAGCGGCAGATTGCCGAGCTCGGGATGCGCATTGTTGATGATATCGAGCGCCACCTCGACCGCGGCCTTGGAAGCCTGGCCGGCCGCCGCCGCATTGCCGGTGAGCGGCCACAGGATGCCGATCTTCACCGTGTCGGCGGCGCGCGCCGGCGACGTCGCGGTGAAAGCCGCCACGACAGCCCCGAGCGCAGCAAACCACAAGGATGATTTTTTCATCTTTCTCGCTCCGCGGGGTCTGGTTGTGTCGGATGCATCGGTGGACTGGCCCCCGCGGCCACGGTAGGTAGGCCGGTCAAACCAGTCAATCACGGGCTGCATTGAGGACGAAAGCATGGCCGAGCAATACGACGTGACGATCGCCACGGTGCGGCCCAATGCGCACCCACAGGCGCTGGCCGTGCTCGCCAAGACGCTTGCCGGCGACAAGGATCTGCTGGCCTGCTGGTACTCGGACCTCGGCGCGCTCAATCAGATCATTCTGATCCGCAAGGTAACGGACGCGGCGGCGGCGATCGCTGCGCGGCAGGCGGTGCTCGCCGAGCCAAACCCATTCGGCATCGGCGAACTCATCACCGGCCTGGCGATGGACACTTATGTGTCGTTCGATTTCATGCCGCCGCTGCGGCCGGGTAGTTTCGGTCCATGCTACGAAGTGCGCACTTATGTGCTGAAACCCGGCGCCGTGACGCCGACCGCCGAACTGTGGCGCAAGGCCGTGCCCGGCCGCGCGACCGTGTCGCCGGTACTCGCCGCGATGACCTCGGTGACCGGCACAGTCCCGCGCTTCCTGCACATCTGGCCCTATCCGAGCCTCAACGAGCGCGCGCGGCTGCGCGAGAAAGCCGTCGCCGACGGCGTCTGGCCACCGCCCGGCGGGCCAAGCCTCCTCGCCGCGCAACAATCCGATATTTATTTGCCGGCGGCGTTTTCGCCGATGAAGTAAAGCGCTGTACTTCGCGGTGAAATGCAAGGCCCTGAGCAACAACAGGTGCTCCGACCGGTCCGCAAATTCCGCTGCGGCAATACATCCCTCGCGGGAATATAAGTCAGCAATTAAATTTAGCGTTGCGGCCGACTCCGAAACCAATACAATGCGTTTCGGGGGTCGATCCGGGGAATTTTCATATAGCGCGATTGCGCCCCAACCCGTCTTGTGGGGAAGACGATGCTGTTATCACGCATGTTCTGCGGGCGCGCGGCTCCGCTGCCGGCCGTCTGTGCGTTCGCTTTGTCCTTGGCCGCTTGCGCGGCGCGCCAGGTCACGCCCGTCGCGATGACGCAACCGACCGACGATCGCTTGACCTGTTCGGCGATCGATCAGGAAATGAAAAGCAATCAAGCCGCCGCCGCCGAGCTTTTGCAAAAGAACAACGAAGTCGATCAGGCTAACGTCGCGAAAGTCGTCGCCTCGGTCGTGTTGTCGGGCTGGATCGCCTTCACGGTCGATCTCTCCAACGAAGAAAAAATTAAAATGCGGGCGCTGGCCGACCGCAACGAAGCCTTGGCTCTGCTCAAGACCAAGAAAGGATGTGCGACGCGATGAACAATTTCAAATTATCTCCTGCCGCGTCGTTCGCACGCCATGCCGCAACCGGCATCGCTTTGTTGTTGCTCGCGGCCTGTGCCACTCCGGCCGACCCGGAGCGAATGGTGGCCACGGAAGCGGCAGGGGCCGGTTTCCCGCCGGCGCTGCAACACGCCGTCTGCGTGCGGAATGTCACCGGCGGCGAAGCGACCAACCCGCTGTGGGTATCCCAGGTCGACAACGCGGGATTCAGCGAGGCTTTGACCAATTCGCTGCGCGGCGTCGGACTTCTCGGGGCGCAGGGGACTTGCAAGTACAATGTCGATGTCGACTTGCTCGGTCTGTCGCAACCCGCAGCGGGCTTGAGCATGGAGGTTACCTCGCACGCTAATTACAAGGTCTACGACGCCGGCGGCAAGTCGGTCCTGTTGGCAACCGTATCGGCGCCGTACACGGCAGAATTCACCGAGTCCTTGCTCGGCGTCGAACGGCTCAGGCGCGCCAATGAAGGCGCGATCCGCGCCAGCATCACGCAATTCCTGGATCAGTTGCGCAAGATAAAGCGATAACGGCCCCGAGCCGGAGGTGGCAGCCTCAATACTGCCCCTTGGGCTCGAGACCGAGCAAATATTGTCCGAACATGCTGCCGGCCGAATCCCAGTTCAGGCTGATATGCGAGCCCGCCGCATGCGCGTCGCGCCAGAAGCGCTGCAGCGGATGATCGAGAAAAAGGCCCTGACCGCCCGCGGCCAGAAACAGCGCATCGATGGCCTTCGTCAAAAGCCGGACGCAGAACGCCTGATCCCGGCGGTTGCGCAGCCGCATATCGACGTTGGCGGCTTCGCCCCGCGTGGCCATGCCGTAGGCTTCCGCGAGATCGCGAAAGATCAAGAGCTTCGCGGCGTCGATGCAGGCTGCCGCCTCGGCGACACGCATCTGCACCGTTGTCAGCTCCGCCATCTTCCGATTGCCGCCCGCGACCGCGCCGCGCGTGGTCCGGACCTTCGCCATGTCGAGAAATACCTCGAGCGCGCCCTCCGCCATGCCGAGCACCGGCACCACGATGGTGACCGGCAGCACGGCAAGGAATGACTGCTTGTACAGCGGATTCTTATGCGCGCGCATTCCGGGCGCCGTGGCGTCGACGAGTTCGGCGAAGGCAAGGGCCCGGTGCGACGGCACGAAGGCGTTGTCGGCGACGATGCATTTGCTGCCGGTGCCGCAAAGTCCCATGGTGCGCCAATTGTCGTCGATGGCAATGTCCGCCGTCCGCAGCAAAAAGAAGCCCGGCCGTGGCGGGCCGGAGGCTTGCGGAATCATGCCCCCGAAAAATTGCCATTGCGCGTTGTCGCAGCCGCTGCAGAAGCTTCCCGATCCGGAAACCCGGTAGCCGCCGTCCACCGCCACGGCTTGCGCCACGGGCGCGTAGGTTCCGGCGGCAAGCGCATTGCGATCGCGCCAGACCTCGTCTTGCGCCTGTTGCGGAAAACACGCGATCAGCCACTGATGCGACGCGAGCAAACCATAGACCCAGCCGGTCGAGCCGCAGCCGCTCGCGATTGCCGCCTGGATCTGGACGAAAACGTCGAAGCCGTATTCGAAGCCGCCGTAAGCTCGCGGCTGCAACACGCGAAACAAGTCCGCCCGCCGCATGCGCTCAATCATGTCCTCGCCGACACGGCGCGCGGCTTCGGTTTGTTGCGCCCGTTCGCGGGCGACACCGGCAATATCGCGCGCCCGGCCGACGAGCTCGGAAACGGCAGGTCTATCCGGGGTTGGCATGATGCGATGCGGCCTTAAACAGGTAACGGCAAACGCGCGAGCTCGGCGGCGGCGCGTGTCAGGACATTATCCCAATCGCCCGGCGTGTTCTGCCGGAACAACCGCGCCGTCGGATACCAGGGCGTCGCCTCGCCTTGCAGACCCCAGCGCCAATCCGGCGCGAAGGGGACCAGTACCCAGACCGGCCGCCCCATGGCGCCGGCCAGATGGGCGACGGCGGTGTCGACGGTGATCACGAGATCGCATAGCGCCAGCACGGCAGCGGTATCAGAGAAATCGGTAAGTTCATCGCCGATATCGGCCACGCGGCTTGCGGCGGCGAGCGCCGCGGCGTCTTCGCCGCGAACGCCGCGCTGGAGGCTGATGAAGCTTGCGCCTTGCCCCCTCGCCCCCTCCCTTCCCTCCCCCGCAAGCGGGGGAGGGTTAAGAGCGTTGAGCAACGGCGCAAGCTTTGCGAACGGGATCGAGCGGTTGCGATCGTTGTCGTGGTTGGGATTGCCCGACCAGGCGAGTGCGAAGCGCGGGCGAGGAAGCTCGCCGAGGCGAGCGGACCATTTGGCCACCAGCGCCTCGTCGGCCGCGAGATAAGGAATTTGCGCCGGCACCGTTGCGAGCTCGGTTTTCAGCACGAGCGGCAGGCTGCCGAGCGGGCAATGAACGTCGAACGGCGGCGGCGCTTCGTCGCGCGCGATCACGGTTGCGGCGCCGGCAAGCCGTGCCAGCAGCGATTTCAGTTCCGGCTGCACTTCGAGCACCACCGTCGCACCCATCGCGGCGATGAGCGGCGCGTAGCGCGCGAACTGGATGGTGTCGCCGAGCCCCTGCTCGGCACGGAGCAGAATGGTCTTGCGCTGGAGCGGATATTCGCGGCGCCACAGCGGCCGGCCGCGGCTGTTCGGCGCCGCCATGCCGCTGCGCCGCCAGCGCCACTCATATTCCTCGAAGCCGCGGCGATAGTCGCCGAGCGTGAGCAGTGCCTGCGCTGCGTTGAAATGGGCGTCGGCGTAATCCTTGCGGAGCGCGATCGCCCGCTCGTAGCTCGCCACGGCTTCCGCGAGCCGGTTGAGCTGCGCCAGCGCCTTGCCGCGATTGAGGAGCGCGCCAAGATGCTCGGGAGCCCCCGCAAGCGCCGCGTCGTTGGCGGCGAGCGCTTCGGCATAGCGGCCGAGCTTGAGCAAAGCGACCCCGCGATTGAATTGCGCCACCGGATGACCGGGCGCGAGCGCGAGCGCCGCATCGAATGCCACGAGCGCCGCGTCGGGCGAGCCCAGCGCCGCCTGCGCCAATCCGGAATTGATATGCGCCTCGACATGCCGCGGCGCCCGCGCCAGCACGGCTTGAAATTCGGCGAGCGCGTCGGCTGCGCGGCCGAGGCTCAACAGCAGATTGGCGTGTTGATAAAGAATGTCGACATCGCCCGGCGCGAGCGCGCGCGCTTTGTCGAGGCATTCGAGCGCCTCCGGCGCGCGCTTGAGCGCATAGAGCGCCTGGCCGAGATGGCTCCAGCCGTGCGGCACGCCGGGATTGGCCTTGACGGCGGCGCTGAACAGCCGATGCGCTTCGCCGGCGTGGCCCTGCTGCAGCTTAACCGCGCCCAGAAGATTGAGCGCGTCGAAATTCTGCGGCGCGGCTTTCAGCACCCGCGCGTAGATTTTTTCCGCCTCGCGCAGCCGGCCTTGCCGCTGTTCGGCAAGCGCGGCATTGAGCGATTGGCCGATATCCTGCGGCGTCATAGCCGGTTGATTTGGGCGATACGCCGCGTCACGTCGACCGGCGTCGTGGCATCCGACTGCGTTTTCAGTTCGAGCGCGGCGCGCGCGGCCGGGCGGCCGAGGCAGCGCGTCAACCAGTCTTGCAGATGCGGCGATGGCGCAAGGTCCATGTCGACGGCGCGGCTGATCACGGCGGCGACATTGAGATCCGCGACCGTGAAATCGCCGCCGAGCAGATAAGGCTCGGCCGATACCGCCGCATCCAACACCCGAAACGGCGCGGCAACGACTTTCAGTGCCTCATCGCGCAGAGCGGCGTTGCGTTCCCCCGCCGGCAACCGCACGGCGTGCAACGACCAGATATTGACGCCGCGATCGACTTCGGCGATCGACCAGAAACTCCATTGCCAGGCCTTGGCTTCGCCTTCGAGCGTGCCCGGATAGAGTTTTCCGGCGGAGTGCTTCTTGGCGAGATAGAGCGTGATCGCAAGCGATTCGAAGAGGCCGAAGCCGCCGTCGTCGATGAAGGGCAGGCGGCCGTTCGGATTGAGCGATGCAAACTCAGGCGCCCGGGCGCCTTCGTCGCCGATCTCGATCGGCACGTGCCGATATGGGATGCCGAGCTCTTCCGCCACCCAGAGCGCACGAAAAGCGCGGGTGCGGGCGACGCCGTAGATGCTTAAGCCATTCATTTTGCAAGGATAGGGCTCGGTCGACCGCACGTTGTCAAGGCTTGGCCGCAATCGTAACCTATCGGTGCAACGGTTGGTATTTGGCTTTGGTTTGGTGTTCTCAGCGACACTTCCTGTCTATCGATTTTGGGCTTTTGACGGTTCTTGGAGCCGCGCCATGACCGAACGCCTGAACTTCACGCGTCTATTGGCGGCCCGGCTCTGCGCCGGCGTGCTGGCGTCGATCGCGTTCGCCACGGCGGCACGCGCGGCGAGCCACGAGCAGATCCTCGAGATGTGCCGGGAGCAGTTCCACCCGCAAATCATGGCCTGCGCGATGGCCAAAGGATTGAAAGGCAATCCCGAAGCGGTGCGGACCCAATGCGGCGCGCCGCTGGTACGGCCTTGCGTGATGCGCGAGGAGATCAAGCAATCGGCCGGCACGCCCCCGCCGCCGCCGCCGAAGGAGGATGCGGCAACGGCGCAGTCGGATGTTTCCATCCAGCTCACCTTCGTCGCGCCGCCGCGCACCATCGCCGACGTCGCCGCCATTCTCGACAGCGAAAAGCCCGACCCGGCGAAAATCGCCAAGCGCAAAGCCGACGCCGACGCGCCGCCGCCGAGCAACGCCTCCAATGCCCAGCTCGCTGATTTCTACCGCGAGCGCGGCAGTGCCCGCGCGCTGTTGGCCCGCAACAAGGAAGCGCTTGCCGACGGGCTGCAGGCGCTCGCCATCGCGCAGCGTGGCGTCGAGCCGCGGCTCCTCACTCGCATTCGCCAATTCGTCGCGTTGGAATATCGCGCACTCGGCGATCCGAAAGATTCGATCGCCGCATTGCAAGCGATCGTCCGCGACGCCGACGAGCCCGGCCGGCGCGGCAGCCTGATCAACGCTTTGGCCCTCATCACGCAAACCTTAATCTCGGTTGGCGATGTCAATCAGGCCGCGGTCTATGCCGGGCGGATCGAACAGCGGCTGCAAGAGGCGCGCGGCAGCCCCAATCCAAGATGGCGCGAAGCTTACGCCGTCTACGGCAACTCCTGGGAAGGCGACGGTGCGCGGGTCAAAGGCTATGTGCTCGAGGCGCGCGGCCAATATGCCGAAGCCGAAGCCGCCTATAAGCGCGCTTATGCGTTCAAGCGCGCGTCGCTGAAAGACCTCCACAAATGGGATTTTCCGCCGCCGCCGGAACAGATCGTTCTGGCCGCCGACCAGGTGCTGTTAGGGATCGCACGCGTCAAGGCCAAGCAGGGGCGGCGCTCCGAAGCGGAAGCCGACACTCGCGTCGCGCTGTTGGAAGAACTCAAATCGCAAGGCAAATACGCACCGCCGACGCCTGAATTCATCAATAGTCTTGCATCCATTCTGGTCGAGGAGGGGCGCTACCAGGAAGCGGAAAAACTGTCGCGCACCGCGCTCGAAGTGCAGCAAACGCTCGGCATCAGCGACGACGCCCCCGAGAGCGTCCGCGTGCTTTCCGAACTGGGCAATATTCTGGTGGCGCAGCGCAAGGCCAAAGAGGCCGCCGTCGTTTACGACCAACTCGACAAGGCCGTGGCGCAATGGGCGCCGGCGCAGCGCGAGGCGTTCGAGTTCAACGGCTCGCGGATCGCGAGCCTCTATGCGACCGGCCAGGTCGACGCCGGCATCGCCGCCGCCCAGGAACTGGTGAAACGGCAAACCGCCCGCACCGGCGCCAATAGTTTCGATACCGCATCGGCGCAGGGCACGCTCGCGGTCGGCTACGCCCGCGACGGCCGCGATGGCGACGCGATCGCCGCATTCAAAACCGCCCTGCCGGTGTTGATGGCGTCAACGCGCGAAAGCGACGACGACGATGCGACGCTGGTGGCGGCGCGCAGCGCCCGCCTGCAGCGGATCGTAGAATCTTATATCGCCGTGCTGGCGCGCAGCCCGACGATGTCGAACGACGTCGCGGTCGAGACCTTCGGTCTCGCCGACGCGATCCGTGGCCACGCGGTGCAGCAGGCGCTTGCGGATTCGAGCGCCCGCACGGTCGCCAAGGATCCCGCGCTCGAGGCGCTCGTGCGCACCGATCAGGACCACGCCAAGCAAATCAACGCCCAGCTCGTGGCGCTTAACAATCTCCTCGCCCAGCCGTCGGACCAGCGCGACGACCAGACCGTTCGCGCCATGAGCGCCGAGATCGAGAAGCTGCGCGCGGAACGCAAAGCCGCACGCCAGGAGATCAATAAGCGCTTTCCCGCTTACGCCGATCTGATCGATCCGAAGCCGCCCACAGTCGACGATATCAAGGCGGCGCTCGCCCCCGGCGAGGCGCTGCTGTCGTTTTATTTCGGCCAGGATAAGAGCTTCGTGTGGGCCGTGCCCAAGGACGGCGCCGTCGCCTTCGCGTCGGTGCCGATGAACGCGATCGAGCTCGAAGCCGATGTGCGCCGGCTGCGCCAGGCGCTCGAGCCGCAAGCCTCGACCATCGCGGAAATTCCGCAATTCGATCTCGATCTTGCTTATCGGCTTTATTCGGCATTGTTGCAGCCGGTCGAAGCCGGCTGGCGGAGCGACAAGAGCCTCATCGTCGTGACCAACGGTGCGCTCGGCGAATTGCCGCTCAGCCTGTTGCCGACGGCGCCGGCGAAAATCGACCCGGATACGGACGTCTATTTTGCCGGCTATCGCACGGTGCCGTGGCTCGCGCGCAGCCACGCCGTGACCGTGGTGCCGTCGGCTTCGGCGCTGGTGACGCTGCGGCGGCTGCCGGCGGGCGGAGTTAACCGCGACAAGCTGATCGGCTTCGGCGACCCTTATTTCAACCAGCAGGAGGCGGCGGAAGCGGAAGCCGAACAAGAGCAAAAGCCTCAGCTGGTCGCCGCCAACACCACCGACCCCGGCGTCGTGACCCGCGGTCTGCCGTTGAAGCTGCGCGCGGCCCCGCACACCGAGGACGTCGACAAGGCGGAGCTCGCGCAATTGCCGCGGCTGCCCGACACGCGCGACGAGCTGATCGCCGTCGCCGCGGCGCTCGGCGCCGATCCGGCCAAATCGCTTTATCTCGGCAAGGACGCCAATGAGCAAAATGTCGAGACCAAAGATCTGTCGCGCTACCGGATCGTCGCCTTCGCCACCCACGGGCTCGTTCCCGGCGACCTCGACGGCCTGAACCAGCCGGCGCTGGCGCTGACCGCGCCCGATATTGCCGGCATCAAAGGCGACGGCCTTCTCACCATGGAGAAAATTCTCGCGCTCAAGCTCGACGCCGATTGGGTGGTGCTGTCGGCCTGCAATACCGCGGCCGGCGCCGGCGCCGGCGCCGAAGCCGCATCCGGTCTCGGCAGCGCCTTCTTCTATGCCGGGACCCGGGCGCTCCTCGTCACCAACTGGTCGGTGCATTCGGAATCGGCGCGCGCGCTGATCACCGACGTGTTCAAGCGGCAGAGCGCCGATCCCGGCATTTCACGCGCCGAGGCGATGCGCCAAGCCATGGTGGCGATGATCGACGGCGGCGGCTACAAGGACGACAGCGGCAGGATGCTGTTCGATTACGCGCACCCTTTGTTCTGGGCGCCCTATACCCTCATCGGCGACGGCGGGGTAAACAGGTGAGCTCAAGAGACAAACGAGTCGGGAGGGCCGGATGCTGAGCATTCCGATCATGCTGCTCAAAGCCGCGGCAAGCGCCGCGCTGGCGGCGGCGCCGCACGCGCCCACAGCCGTGATCGAAGACATCGTCGGCAGTCCCAACGGTGTCCAATTCATGGATTACGCCGAACCGGGCAAGGTCATAAATCTCGGCCAGCAGGATACCGTCGTGATCGGATACCTGAAGTCGTGCTGGCACGAGACCATCACCGGCGGAACGGTCACGGTGGGGACGGCGCAAAGCGACGTCCAAGGCGGCCACGTCGAGCGTTCGCAGGCCACCTGCGACGGCGGCAAAATGATGCTCACCGCACAGCTCGCCAATCAGAGCGCCGGCGCGGCGTTTCGCGCCGGGCCGATGAAAAAAGACGGACCGCCGCGGCCGGAATTCACGCTGTATGGGCTGTCGCCGGTCGTCGAGGTCAAGCCGAGCGGCACGCTTGTCATCGAACGGGTCGACCAGCCGGGCGAGCACCACGAGATCATGCTCGCACCGGCTTGGCTGACGCACGGCGCCTTTCTCGACCTCGCCAAGGTCGGCATCGTGCTCACCGCGGGCGGCATCTACACGGCCAAAGCCGGAACGCAGGAAATGGTCTTCAAGATCGATCCCGGCGCCACCTCCGGAGCGGTGCCGGTCATCAGCCGGCTGATCCGATTGCAGCCGACAAGCTGACGCTGCAAGGACGCTCGTCCAATGGTGAGGCTCGCCTCGCTACCATGAGTAGCGGCAGTGCCGGCATTCGCTGCGCCGATTTATCGCGGCGCGCTGAGCCGAAATCCCCGCTTTGAAAACGGATGCAAAGAGTATCGTTGCGGGCTGCCACCGCGCGCCAAAGACTTGAGGGAATCATGAAATTTCAACGACGTCGTTTTTTGCATCTGATCGCCGGCGCTACCGTCCTTCCAGGTCTATCGCGGATCGCGGCAGCGGACAGCTATCCGAGCCGGCCGATCACGGCGATCATTCCCTTCGCCGGCGGCAGCGCGAGCGATGTGGTCAGCCGCATCATGTTCGACCGCATGTCGAAGTCGATGGGTCAGCCGATCGTCGTCGAGAACCGGCCGGGCGCCGGCGGCAATACCGGCACCGCGATGGCCGCCAAAGCGGCGCCTGATGGCTATACGCTGGTCGGCGGCGGCTCGGGCCCGGTCGCCGCCAATGTCACGATGTACAAAACGCTCGATTACGACCCCGAGAAGGACTTTGAAACGATTTCGCCGTTCGCGGGCTTCACCATCGTGGTGGTGGCGAGCAACAAATTGGGCGTCACCACGCTTTCCGAGCTGATCGCCTATGCCAAAGCCCATCCGGGCGAGCTCAATTACGGCTCGGTCGGCATCGGCAGCTCGCAGCATCTTGCCGGCGAGTATTTCAGCCAGCTCACCGGCGTGAAGATCACGCACATCCCCTACAAGAATATCGGCCAATACGTTCCGGACCTGATGGCCGGCACCGTGCAGCTCGGCTTCCAGTGGCTGCCGAACGTGTCGGCGGCGCTCGCCGGCAACGGCGCAAAAGCGCTGGCGGTTGCCGGCGCCAACCGCCTCGCGGCGCTCCCGGACGTCCCGACCACCAAGGAAGCGGGCCTGCCCGAATACGTCGTCTCCGGCTGGTTCGCGCTGTTGGTGCCGAAGGGCACGCCGGCGGATATCGTCGGCAAGCTCAACAACGAAGTGAAGGCGGCGCTCGCCGATCCCGAAGTTCGCGCCAAGTTCCAGCAGCAGGGCGCGGAGACTTTATATCTTCCGCCCGATCAGGCGAACAAATTCATCGCCGACGAGATCAAGAAATATCGCGACATTATTACTAATGCGGGCCTGCCGAAGATCGAGTAGGCGCCGTGTAATTTTGTTGAGCATGACCTTATCAGAAACCCAGCTTCCACTTTTCGGGATCATGCTCTAAGGCCCCTCGCCCAACAGCGATTTATCGCTCTGCACGATGCCGCGGTAGAGATCGAACTGCTGATGCGTCAAAGCGTCGAGTTCGGCCGGGCCGGAGCCGACGGCTTCGGTGCCGACATCGGCGAGGCGCTTGATCACCGCCTCCTGGTGCATGGCCTTGCCGACGGCGGTGGCAAGCTTGTCGATGATCGGCTTCGGCGTCTGGATCGGCGCATAGATCGCGGTCCAGAACGGCACCTCATAATCGAGGCCGGCTTCCTTCATGGTCGGCACATCGGGAATGGACGGCGAGCGCGTCGAGGTCGTCACCGCGAGCGCGCGCACCGTGCCTTTGCGGATATTCTCGGTCTGCACCGGCACGCCGTCGATCATCATCGCGACCCGGCCCGTCAATATGTCGGGCATGGCGGCGCCGGTGCCGTGATAGGGAACGTGCACCATCTCGACGCCGGCTTTCTGCAGGAACAGCACTTCGGCGAGGTGCACCGCCGTGCCTTTGCCCGAGGAGGCAAAGCTGTATTTGCCGGGATTGGCCTTCAACAGCGCGATAAACTCTTTCAGATCTTTCACCGG
>JBAPUM010000118.1:0-37529 GCA_049282655.1 Xanthobacteraceae bacterium | reverse complement strand
CGCCTACTCGCGGCCGCTAGGCCTTTTGCGAGGCCTGATGGAGTTGGGCGGCTAGCTCAGCGGTAGAGCACCTCGGTGACATCGAGGGGGCCACAGGTTCAATCCCTGTGCCGCCCACCATCTCCATCGCCGGCCGCCGAGCGGACCTCGTCCTCGCCTTTCCCTTCCCGAAGCCGTGACGCCGCATAGGCGCCAAAGACGCCGACCAGCGCCGCCGCCATGCCAAACCAGGTCAGGGCGTAGGAAAAATGGTTGTTGGGAAAGGCGAGGATTGTCTCGCCGCCTTCCGGCAGCGCCATCGGATCGCGGCCGGCGTCGGCGTCGATGAAGAACGGCGCGACTCGCGTTAGTCCCTCGGCGCGGGCGATCGCGCCAACGTCGCGGGTGAACCATTGGCCGGAGGCCGGATCGTCGGACGGCGTGAACAGGTTACGCGTCTCGCTGGCGCGCATGAGGCCGACGACCGCCGTGTCGCCACCCTCGAGTCCCTCGCCCGCCGCGGCCTTTTGCGCCTCCGGCACGAAACCGCGGTCGATCAGCACGGTCGCGCCGTCGGCGAGTTTCAGCGGCGTCATCACCAGATAGCCGGGCCCGCCGAAGCGCCCGCGCGGCTCGGAGACGGCGCGAAACACGGCCACCTGGCGGCTACCGTCGAGAACGCCGGCGAGTCGCACGCGCCGGTATTCGTAATCGGCCGGGTCGAGCCGCGGCCATTCGGATTCGGGCGGCGCGTCGACCGGCGCGGCGTGAGCGCGGGTCTCGACTGCGGCGATCAGCGCCTCTTTCCAGGCAAGGCGATGCAACTGCCAGACGCCGAGGCCGATGAGCAGCGCCACGCAGACGACCGAGGCGACCGCCGGCGCGATCAAGCCATGCGCGCGCGCGCTCACGGCCCCTCCAGCCGTCCCTGCTCCGCCCGGTTGACGTATTGCGCGGCGATCAGGAACCCCTTGAAGGGCCGTAACAGGCCGACGCAGACCACCAGCGCCAGCGGCAGGAAGACAATCGGATAGATCCACATCGGCGGTTCGAACGTCGTCTCGACGGCGAGCGCTGCGCCGAGCACCAGAAACCCGCCGACTAGCGACACAAACACCGCAGGGCCGTCGCCGGCGTCGGCGAAACCGAGATCGAGGCCGCAGGCGCTGCATTTCGGCGCCACCGTGAGGAAACCCGAGAACAACCGCCCCTGGCCGCAGCGCGGGCAACGCCCTCGCACGCCTGTGACGAATGGCGAGAGCGACGCGCCGCCGCCCGCTTTACCGGCCATGGCGCGTCGGCGCTTCGCGCCTGCGGCGGCCGCCTCCGATCACCCTGCCGCTCCCTCGATCGTCGCGCCCCACGAGCCCCACACGTAGATGCAGCAGAACAGGAACAGCCACACCACGTCGACGAAGTGCCAATACCAGGCGGCAAATTCGAAACCGAGGTGCTGGGTCGGCGTGAATTGACCGGCTTTGGCCCGGAACAAGCAGACGATCAGGAAAATCGAGCCGATGATGACATGGGCGCCGTGAAAGCCGGTCGCCATGAAAAACGTCGCGCCGTAGATGTTGCCGGAATAGTGAAACAAGGCGTGCGCGTATTCCCAGGCCTGCACGCAGGTGAAGCTCAGTCCGAGCGCGACCGTCAGCGTCAGTCCCCACACCAGGCCCTTGCGATCGTTCTCGAGCAGCGCGTGATGCGCCCAGGTCACCGTCGTGCCCGAGGTGAGCAGGATCAGCGTGTTCAACAGCGGCAGATGCCAGGGATCGAAGGTCTCCACGCCCTTGGGCGGCCAGACGCCGCTGGTATAGGCGATCCGCGCCACGTCGCGGAATTCGTCCGGGAACAGCGCGGTATTGAAGTAGGCCCAGAACCAGGCGACGAAGAACATCACCTCGGAGGCGATGAACAGAATCATGCCGTAGCGGTGCGAGATCTGCACCACGCGCGTGTGATCGCCCTCGAATTCGGCCTCGTGGATGACGTCGCGCCACCAGGCGAACATGGTGTAGGCGATGCCGATCACGCCGGCGCCGAGGATGAGCGGCGCATAGCCGACCATGTGGTGCATCCACAATATGGCGCCTACAGCGGCGACGAAGGCCGAAACCGAACCGACTGCCGGCCACGGACTGGGATTGACCAGGTGGTAATCGTGCTGCGGTTCGGCATGCGCATTAGCCATCATCATCTCCACCTTGACGCCACCGGGCTTCCGGTCGGCGCCATTACGTTGTCCTTATCAGGATTTGTTCGAGTTTACGCTTTCCGCTACCGGCAGTTCCGGAGTCTTCTCCGGATAGAAAGTATAGGAGAGCGTGATGTTGTTGAGCGTGTCCTGTTCGGAATCCTTGGCGAGCTTGGGATCGACGTAGAACACGACCGCCATGTCGCGCGTCTCGCCGGGCTTCATCGTCTGTTGGGTAAAGCAAAAGCAGTTGATCTTCTCGAAGTAGATGCCGACGGTCGGCGGCGTCACATTGTACCCGGCCTGGCCGGTGGTAACGCGGGCGGCTTCGTTGGTCACCTTATAATACACCGTGACCACCTCGCCGAGCTTGACGTCGATGGTCCGGCGTTCGGGCTCGAAGCTCCACGGCAGCCCCGGTGCGATATTGGAATCGAAACGGACCGTGACGGTGCGGTCGGAGATTTGCGCGGGCGCGGCATGCGATACTTGCGTGGTGCCGCCGAAACCCGTGGTGCGGCAGAACCAGGAATAAAGCGGCACCGACGCGTAAGACATTCCCACCATGGTCGCCACAAAGCCACCGCAAGCGAACGCGATGAGAAGATCGCGGCTCGTTTTGCGCAAGGGCTTCGGATCTGGGGTCGTCATAGCGGCCGGTCCAATACGCCGGGACCCTTCACCAGCGTGACGATATAGAACAGCACCACCAGCAAGCCGAGCGAAACCGCAATCGCGATCGAGCGGGCGCGGCGCGCGCGCAATTGTTGCTCCGTCAGCCTGATGCCGGTTTCGCCCGCCGCAAGCCCCGCAATCGAAGGAGGTAACGGGGGTGGCTTTTTGCTGTCGTTCATCCGCGCGCCCTCAATCATGCCGTCCAAGGGACGAACAGCCCCGCCGCCATCTTGTCGACCAGCAGCATGGCGAACAGCAGAAACAGATAGAGGATCGAGAAGGCGAACATTTGCTTGCTGGCGCGATGGCCCTGCCGCTCGCCGCGCACGCGGCACGCCATCACGATCATGATGGCGCCGGTCGCAAGCGCCACGATGCCGTAGGAGAGCCCGGCATAACCAAGGAGCCACGGCGTCAAGCCGAGCGGCCCGAGCAACAGCGTATAGAGCAGGATCTGGCGGCGGGTCTCCTCGGCGCCGGCGACCACCGGCAGCATCGGAATTCCGGCGCGCGCATAGTCCTCGGTCCGATAAAGCGACAGCGCCCAGAAGTGCGGCGGCGTCCAGAAGAAGATGAGCAGAAATAACACCACCGGCTCGAGCGATACGCCGCCGTTCGCCGCCGCCCAGCCGATCATCGGCGGCAATGCGCCGGCGGCGCCGCCGATAACGATGTTATGCGGCGTCCGCCGCTTGAGCCACATCGTATAGACGAGGACGTAAAAGCCGATCGTTCCGGCCAGCAAGGCCGCGGCGACGATGTTGACCAGAAGTCCGAGCACGACCACGGAGAAGCCCGCGAGCGTCAGCCCGAACGCGAGCGCCTCCCCCGGCTGCACACGCCCCATGGGAATAGGCCGCCCCGCAGTGCGCGCCATGCGTCCATCGACGTCGGCGTCGTACCACATATTGAGCGCGCCCGCCGCGCCGGCGCCGACCGCGATGCAGATCAGCGCTGTGAGCGCGATGACCGGATGGATGTGGCCGGGCGCGACGACGAGCCCGACCAGCGCCGTGAACACCACGAGCGACATCACCCGCGGTTTCATCAGCTCGATGTAGTCGCCGACGCCCGCAATGCTGGGCTCGACCCTTCGTTCGGCTTGGGCGAGTGTGACGCTCA
Source organism: Xanthobacteraceae bacterium (assembly GCA_049282655.1). Classification (GTDB taxonomy): domain Bacteria; phylum Pseudomonadota; class Alphaproteobacteria; order Rhizobiales; family Xanthobacteraceae; genus BOG-931. The sequence continues at coordinate 33,559 of JBAPUM010000118.1, read as the reverse complement.
TCGGACCAGCGGCAGCGTCGCGTATTGGTGGAACGGCGGCGGCGACGACAGCGTCCATTCCAGTGTCGTGGCGCCGGGTCCCCACGGATTGCCTGCCGCCCGCTCCTTGCGGACGAAGGCGAGCACCATGCCGAACAGGAACACCAGCACACCGAAGCCGGAAATATACGAGCCGATCGAGGAGATGAAATTCCAGCCGGCAAACGCGTCCGGATAGTCAACGTAGCGGCGCGGCATTCCGGCAAGCCCGAGGAAGTGCTGCGGGAAGAACACGATGTTGACGCCGATGAACGTGATCCAGAAGTGCAGCTTGCCGATGGTCTCGTTGTACATGTAGCCGGTCATCTTCGGGAACCAATAGTACCAACCGCCGAAGATGGCGAACACCGCACCGAGCGACAGCACGTAGTGGAAGTGCGCGACCACGTAATAGGTGCCGTGGAGCGTGCGATCGACGCCCGCATTGGCGAGCACCACGCCGGTGACGCCGCCGATGGTGAACAGGAAGATGAAGCCCATCGCCCAGAGCATCGGCGTCTTGAACTCGATCGAGCCGCCCCACATCGTGGCGATCCAGGAGAAGATCTTCACACCGGTCGGAACCGCGATCACCATCGTGGCGGCGATGAAATAGGCCTGCACGCTCGACGACATGCCGACATTGTACATGTGGTGCGCCCAGACCACGAAGCCGATCGCGCCGATCGACACCATGGCGTAAGCCATGCCGAGATAACCGAACACCGGCTTACGCGAGAACGTCGCCACGATCTGGCTGACCATGCCGAAGCCCGGCAGGATGAGGATGTAAACCTCGGGGTGGCCGAAGAACCAGAACAAGTGCTGGAACAACAGCGGATCGCCGCCGCCTTCCGGATTGAAGAAGGTGGTGCCGAAATTCCGGTCGGTGAGCAGCATGGTGATGGCGCCGGCGAGCACCGGCAGCGACAGCAGCAGCAGGAACACCGTCACCAGGATCGACCATACGAACAGCGGCATCTTGTGCATGGTCATGCCGGGCGCGCGCATGTTGAAGATAGTGGTGATGAAGTTGATCGAGCCCAGGATCGACGAGGCGCCGGCGAGATGGATCGACAGAATGGCAAAATCCACCGCCGGACCGGGATGGCCGTAGGTCGACAGCGGCGCATAGAGCGTCCATCCGGTGCCAACGCCGTTGGTGCCGGGCTCGCCCTCGACGAACATCGAGGTGAGCAGCAGCGCGAACGAAGCCGGCAACAGCCAGAACGAGATATTGTTCATGCGCGGGAACGCCATGTCGGGCGCGCCAATCATCAGCGGCACGATCCAATTGCCGAAGCCGCCGATCATGGCCGGCATGACCATGAAGAAGATCATGATCAGCCCGTGCGCGGTGACGACGACGTCGAAGGTGTGGGTCTCGTGGAAGATCTGGATGCCCGGATACATCAGCTCGGCGCGGATCAGGATCGACAGCACGCCCCCGATCAGGCCGGCAATGATGGCGAACACCAGGTACATCGTGCCGATGTCCTTGTGGTTCGTCGAATAGACAAAGCGGCGCCAGCCGTGGGGTATCTCGTGCCCGCCATGGTCGTCGTGCGCCGCGTGTGTCAGGGTATCCATTGTCAGGTCCTTTGTTACCGACGGTGTTTTTGTTCAGATCACTGGCGTTGCGGTGCCGGGCCCGCGGCCGCGAAACTGTTCGGCGGCACGCTGTCGGCGCCGGCGAATTTCTTCTTGGCGTCGTCGACCCAAGCGGAGAATTCGCTGTCCTTCACGACCCGCACCGCGATCGGCATGAAGGAATGATCCTTGCCGCACAGTTCGGAGCATTGGCCGTAATAGGTGCCTTCGATGGTCGCCTTGAACCAGGTCTCGTTGATCCGGCCGGGGACGGCGTCGATGCGGACCCCGAACGACGGCACCGTGAAGGAGTGGATGACGTCGGCGCCGGTCACCAGCACGTGCACGACTTTGTTGATCGGAACGACCATTTCGTTGTCGGCGGTCAACAGCCGCGGCTGCCCGGGTTTGAGATCCTTCTCTTGGACCATCAGCGAATCGAATTCGAAATTGCCGTTGTCCGGATAGCTGTAGCTCCAGAACCACTGTTTGCCGGTCGCCTTGATCGTCAGATCCGGCTTCGGCACGTCGAGCTCGAGAAACAGCAGTTTGAACGAGGGGATCGCGATCACGAACAGGATCACCACCGGAACGACCGTCCAAAGCACCTCGATCAACGTGTTGTGCGTCGTCCGCGATGGGGTCGGATTGGTCCGCGCATTGAAGCGGACGATGACGATCACCAGGAGCGCGAGCACAAACGCCGAAATAACCGCGATGACCCAAAGCAGGTAATAATGGAAGGTCGCAATATCCTCCATGACCGGCGTTGCCGAATCCTGCAAGTCCATTTGCCAGGGAACCGGATGCCCGAGTGCGGCCAGCGCCACCCCTCCACCCGCAAACACTCCGCTCGCGAGCAGAGCACCTGTGGTCACCGCCACGGCGGTCAAGCGTGAGAAAAACTTCATCTGTCGTTCTGCTCCCTGTTTCTGATCTTGACCACGACCGTCCACGATGAGCGCAGACCTTACTTCGGCGCCGACCGCAACAGTATGACGCCGCCTGCTTCCGGCGGGCTTGCGCCAGGATCTAAAGCCGTGCCTCGAGCCGCGACTTGCGGCACGGTTCCGGGTCCTTGGCAGGCGTCGGCGGGATAGGGGAATCCCGGTTCCTCCAAACCACAAAACCGGCTCTGCTGCAATGCACTCCTCATCGAACGGCGACCGGAATTGCACAGCCCGGATCGGGCGGCCCTTCCGCGCCAGGGCCGCGTTGGGTGAGCGGACGCGGACGCCTCCTTCGCCTGGCCACAATGCCTTGTCTTGGATCAACCTTGACACGGTAGGCTCACCATGTACGCAAGCCTCGCGCGGCTACCGGCCGGCGTGGCCGATTCGTGCGGCAAGCCTGTCAGGGGGCGGTTGGTCTTTAGGGAACATGAGCATGGCGATATTCGGTTGCCGTTGGCGGCTGCGGCCATTGGCCTCCGCACTCGCCGCAACCGCCATAATGGCCGCGGCCCTCGTTAGCTCCGGCGGCCAGGTCTTCGCGCAAGGCGCGGTCAAATCGGTTCACGGCGACTGGCAAATCCGCTGCGACACGCCGCCCGGCGCGCAGGCCGAGCAATGCGCCCTGATGCAGAGCGTAACGGCGGAAGACCGGCCCAATGTCGGACTGACCGTCATCGTGCTCAAGACCGCGGACCAGAAGAGCCGGCTGATGCGGGTGGTGGCGCCGCTCGGCGTTCTGCTACCCTCGGGCCTTGGTCTTAAAATCGACAACCAGGACGTCGGCCGCGCCGGCTTCGTGCGCTGCCTGCCCAACGGTTGCGTCGCCGAAGTCGTGATGGACGATAAGCTGATCGGTGAAATGCGCACCGGCCAGACCTCCACCTTCATTATTTTCCAGACGCCTGAGGAAGGCATCGGTTTCCCGATGAGCCTGAAGGGGTTTGGCGAGGGCTACGACCAGCTGCCGTAGCCGAGTCTATTGGCCAATATTTGACGCTCGTCTCTGACGGGGTACCCTCGCCGCAAAACCGGGGGGACACATTGATGCCTGTTATCCGCAATGCCGCGGTCTTGGCGGTCCTATTAGCCGCCGTCGCCGCGAGCCCACGCACCGCGCTGAGCCAGGGCGCTGACCACAGCGATTACCCGAACCGTCCGGTGACGCTCTTGGTGCCTTACGGGCCCGGCGGCGTCGCCGACGTCGGCATGCGCATCCTGAGCGACAAGCTGTCCACCCGGTTGAAGCAGCAATTCGTCGTCGAAAACCGCCCCGGCGCGGCCGGCATCGTCGCCGCCCAGGCCGGCGCCACGGCCGCGCCCGACGGCTATACGCTGTTAATGACGGGCAACAATACCGCCATCGCGGCCGCGCTTTTCAAGTCGCTGCCGTACAATATCCTCACCGACTTCGCCTCGGTCTCGACCGCGGCATTCTTCGACATGCTGGTCGTGACCCGCGCCGGATCGCCGCTGCGCAGCGTGCAGGACATCGTGACGGCGGCGAAGGCCAATCCCGGCAAGCTCAATCTCGGCACCATCAATCCCGGCAGCACCCAAAATCTCGCGGCGGAGCTTTTCACCAGCACGGCCGGGATCAAGGCGACGATCGTGCCGTTCCGCACCTCGCCCGATATGGCGGGCGCCGTGCTGCGCGGCGACGTCGATGTCGCCTTCGAGTTTTACGCCGCCGTGAGCGGTCTTCTCACCGACAAGAAACTCGTCGCGCTGGCCTCGGCCGGCCCGACCCGCACCGCCTATCTACCCGACGTGCCGACCGTGGCTGAAAGCGGCCTCAAGGATTACGAGGTCACCAGTTGGAACGGCATCTCCGTCCCGGCCGCGACGCCGGGGAGCATCATTGCGACGCTCAATGAGGCCATGAAGGACGTCATTCCGAGTTCCGATGTGCAGGACAAATCGCGCCAGATGGGCATGGCGATGCGCTGGAGTACGCCCGACGAGATGTCCGCGCGCATGAAGGCCGATATCCTCAAATGGGGGACGGTGATCGAAGCGGCCGGGATTGCGAAGCGGGATTGATCCGCCGCCGCAAGCCGCATCAATCCAAGCCACCTCAATCAATGCGCCGGCGGTGGTTTCTTGGCCGGTGCGGCCGCGCTCGCTTCCACACAACTGATGGTGCCGATTCCGTTCGCGCCGTATTGCACGAAGCCATTCTGCGTCGGCGGCGTGTGGGCGGCCGTGATCGGCAGATAAATGTAACACACCGTGCCGTCGCCTGGATCGCGCCAGCGCTGAATAATCGTGTCTTGCAAAGGCCCGGCGAACTGCCGCTCAAGCTGCATGCGCGGCAGATTGGCCCATTCGTTCGACCGCGGCGCAGCTTGTTGTTGCGGTGGCTGTTGCAGCGGAACCTGCGGTTGGGGAGATTGCTGGGCGAACGCCATCATCGGCGCGAAAACAACGACCACGGCGGCAAACGAAAGGACCCGCATGGTGCGCTCCTTGCAATATCCCCGGCAACCACGCACTCGTCAGTTCAAGGTGACCGAACCGCCAGCCGTGAAACCGTAATAGTTCACCTGTGGCGATGCTGTAAACGATGCGTTGACGCGGAAACTGTTGGTAACCGCGTAGCCGAGACCCGATGCGAGGCCCGACTGCCCTTTGAAATTGCCGATCGCAGCGGCAACCGACAATTTGCCGGGACGCGTATCGTACTGCAATCCGGCAGAGGCCATGGCCAACGCAATGCCGGCACGGGCTTCAGTCTGATTGACACTGATTTCGTTTTGCAAACTGCCGATCTGCGACTGAAAACCAGCGGCGATGCCGGAAATCTGACCGACATTGACGGCGTCCGTCGGCGCGATGCCGGCGGCGACATTGGTGATACGCCGCTCGTTGCCGGGCGAGCCGACCGAGACCGTGTTGGCAAGGCTTGCCACCGAACCTGAACCCAGCGCCACCGAATTCGGCGCCGTGGCGCTCGCGCCCTGGCCGATGGCGACCGCGTTTGCGCCGGTGACGGTGACGCCATTGCCGATGGCGACGGCGTTGGTGGCGTTCACCGTGTTGGAATTGCCGAGGACGGCGGAGCCCGCCGCGCTCGCCGTCGAGGCGACCGTATTGTTGGAGCCGAACACGTTGATGTTGTCGCCGTTGCCGGCGACGTTCGGGCCATTGATCGTATTGTTGTTGCCGGTCACGAAGGTGCCGTTGCCGTTGACGGTGTTGGGATCGCCGAACGCAAAGCTGCCGGTGCCATTCACCGTCTGCCCGGTGCCGAAGGCGCCTGAGTTTGCGCCGGTGACAGTATTGCCGACGCCAAGCGCCACACTGTTGCTGCTGTTGGCGGCGATCGAGGTCCCGTTGCCGATGGCGATGGCGTTCGTCGATGTAGCGGCGACGAAAGCGGCATTACCGGCGCCGCTTGCGCTGTTGCCGCCGATGGCGATGGAGTTTGCGCCGAGCGCCTGGGAGAACGCGCCGACCGCCGTCGCATAGGTCGCCCCGCCACTGCCCGCCGTGGCGCTTGAGCCAAGCGCCATCGAGCCCTCGGTATTGGCACTCGCCAGCGCGCCGAACGCCCCGGAGATCCGCGCCGACGCGCTGCTGCCCACACCATAGGCCGCACTGCCGCCGCCGGTCGCTGCCGCGGACACACCGACGGCCGTGTCGTCATTCGTGGTGCCGCCCGAGACGCCCGCTACCGCGGCATTGCCGATAGCGACGTCGTTGGCGTTGAAGGCCGTCGTCGGGCCGGCCACCGTGCCGCCAATGGCCACGGAAGCAGATCCGAGCGCCGTGGCATGGTCGCCAAAGGCTGCGGCGAAGGATCCCGTCGCTGCTGAGCCAGTTCCTACAGCGGTATTGCCGGTGCCGGCGCCGCTCGCGTTGGCGTTGGAGCCAATCGCGATATTTGTCGAGCCGTCGCCGCTGGCGTCGGCATGCGAACCCTCCGCAATATTCTCGCCGGAATTACCGCTGGCATTCGCGGCAAACCCTGTGCCGATGTTCGAGCTGGCGGAACCGCTGGAATTGGCGCGGCCACCGGTCGCGACGTTGGCGCTGTTGGAACCGCTGGCATTGGCGCGGCCACCGGTGGCGACGTTGACGCTGGCGTCTCCGCTGGCATCTGCGACAAACCCAGTGCTGGTGTTGACACCGTTGGCGCCGCTGGCATTGACTTGGTCACCGATCGCGATGTTGGCGCTAAGCGAACCGCTGGCGTTCGCAGAAAATCCCGTCGCCACATTGAGGCTGCCGGCGCCGCTGGCATCGGCGCCGCTGCCAAAGGCGCTGTTGGAGCCGCCCGCGGCGTTCGCGGTATTGCCGACGGCGGTGCCCGATGCCCCGGCGCTGCTGCTGGTGCCAATGGCGATGCCGTTGCTGTCCGACACATTGGCGGAATTGCCGATAGCGATGCCGTTCGCACCGTTCACGCTATTGCCGTTGCCGATGGCGACGGCGTTGGTGGCGTTGACGGTGTTGGTATTGCCGAGGATCGCCGCGCCGGTCGAGGCCGCCGCGCTGCCGAGGGTGTTGTTGATGCCTATCACCGACGAACTGTTGGCGGAGAAGCCGGAGGCAATGGAATTGCCGGAGCCGACCACCTGAACGTTGTCGCCGAACCCGGCCGTGCCGGCGCCGGCATTGGTGCCGGTGTTCACAGTGTTGGTGTTGCCCAAGACGAAGCTGTTGTTGCCGTTGATGGTGTTCGGATCGCCGATGCCGAAGCTGCCGGTGCCGTTGACCGTCTGCCCGGTGCCGAACGCGCCCGAGTTCGCGCCGGTGACGGTGTTGCTGGAACCGACGGCGACGGCGTTGCCGCCATTAACCGCGGCGAGATTGCCGACAGCGATGGCGTTGGCGCCGGTCGCCGAGGCAGCGCTGGCGGCGGTCGCGTTGCCGCCGATCGCGATCGCGTTGGCGCCGTTGACGCTGGCGTTGGTGCCGTAGACGGAGGCATCGGTGCTGCCATGGTCAGTGGCGCCGGAACCGATCACCGCCGACCCTGCGGCCGCGACCGCGCCGCCGCCCAGGGCGATGGCATTGAAGCCGCTCGCATTGGCGCGAATGCCGATGGCGATGCTCTCCCCGCCGCTCGCTGCCGCTCCCTGGATGGCGAGGCTGTTGGAACCGCTCGCATTTGTGGTGAAGCCGTCGGTCGTGCCAATGGCCGTCGAGCCGTTGCTGGTCGCCAGCGCGCCTGCGCCCAAAGCCACGGCCAGCGAACCGGTGGCAATAGCGCCGCCGCCCACGGCGATGTTGTCCGTCCCGTTCGCGCCGCTGGCGTTGGCATTGTCGCCGATCGCAACGTTGGTGCTAGCAGCACCGCTGCCGTTGGCACCCACTCCGAGCGCAACGTTGCTGCTCGTGCTGCCGCTGGCGTTCGCGCCACCGCCAATCGCCGTATTGTTGGCGTTGTCGCCGGTCGCATTCGAGCCGACGCCTGTCGCGGTATTAATGCTGCTGGTGCCGCTGGCGTTAGCGTTGTTGCCGGTTGCGGTGTTGAAGCTCGCACTGCCGTTGGCGTTGGAATACCCGCCCGTCGCGGTATCGCCCGCGTTGTCGCCATTGGCCAAGGCCGAAAAGCCGGTGGCGACATTGACGCTGGTGGCCCCGGTGGCATGAGCGCTTCCGCCGGTCGCCGCATTGGCCGAGTTGTCGCCGAAGGACGTAGCGCCATTACCGGTGGCGACATTGGAACTGCTGTCGCCGTGGGAATCGGCAGCACTGCCAACGGCAACGTCGGCACTCGCTTGGCCGGTTGCGTTGGCGCTATTGCCGATCGCTGTGTTCGCGGCGACGCCACCGGCCGCATTGGCGTTGCTGCCACACGCCGTATTGGCCGCCAGGCTGCCGTCATTGGCCCCGTCCGCCGTGAGATCGGTCGCTAGGCACTCGAAAGCGTAAGCCGACCGCGGCGCGGTGAGCGCCGCCGCCATGATGGCGCAGCCGGCGAGCAGCGCCAGCCGCCGCTTACGTCCACCGTCCGGCGCACCCGCCTTGTGTGGTGCAAATGCTTTTTGCTCCGCGCCGGCTTGCGCAGGACGGACTGACGACTGCTTCATCTGGGCCCCCGTTCATTGGCGGGCGCTCACGGAGAATGGTGTTTGCGTCTTGCGCCAAGCCCCCGTTGACGCCCCACAAAGCAACTAACGAATCGATGCTGAATTTACTCGAAATCAGCGCCACGGCATGTTGCGCGGTTACAACACCTTCTGCCGACTTATTGCTGTGGAATTTTTCATTGGGCGCGCCATCGTTACAGTCTGGGTTTCGCGAAACGAAACTTCGGACAGACGTGAATTCCACAGGAGACTTTCGTGCTTAATCCCGCGTTGCTGAAGACGTTCCGCCCGCTGTTCGTCACGCCCTGCTTCGGCGAGAAGCTATTCATGAATTACGTGCTCAGCGTAATCCCGCTGCAGCGCGAGGCGATCGCTGCGGGAATGAGTTGCGATTTCCATTTCCGGCCTGGCGATAGTCTGGTGACGCGCGTGCGCAACGATTGTGTCGCGTTCTTTCTGTCGCAGCCGCAATATACGCATCTGTTCTGGATCGACGCCGATATCGGCTTCTCGCCGCAGGCCGCGTTCCGGCTCTTGCTGTCGGGCCACGACGTCGCCGCCGGCGTCTATCCGCTCAAGCGCGAGGATTGGCCCGTCGACGGCGTGCCGGCCGGCACCACGCGAAAGAAATTCGAGGAATTCTATCAGCGCTACACGGTCAACACCGGCCGCGCGGGCGACGCGGGCGTCGATATTGTCGTCGACGCCGACGGCTTCATCAAAGTGCGCGAAGCGCCGACGGGCTTCATGTGCATCAAGCGCGGTGTGTTCGACCGGCTGATCGCGCGCTATCCGGAGCTCGCCTATGTGCCGGATTGGCCCGAAGGCACCACGCCCCAAGGTCATGTGCATTTTCGCTTCTTCGACGTGATGGTCGATCCGGAAACACGCCGCTATCTGTCCGAGGATTATGGCTTCTGCCGGCTATGGGAGGCGCTCGGCGGCGAGGTTTACGTCGATGCCAACTCCAACCTGACGCATTCCGGCGAGCGGCTCTATCGCGGCAATTTCCCGGCGACGTTACGCGCCGCGCCGGCGCACGCCATCGGCGCCCCCAAGGGGCAGACGATCCGCGTGCACGGCCTCGAGAATCTCAAGCCGAATCCGTAGGCAAAGTGCCGGCCCGTGGCTGTCGTGAGCGCCCCTCGCCGACCGGCCGCGAAGCGCTTATGTAGGGGCGGACACATCCCGCAGGATACCAGCATGACCAGTGGCCCCACCTCCCTCGTCGATCGCGCCGGTCTCGACCGGACGCGCTTGGCTAAGATCATTTCGCGCGGCCTCGACGGCGCCGACGACGGCGAATTGTTCCTCGAATATCGCCAGGCCGAAGCGCTGACCTTCGACAACGGCCGGCTGAAACAGGCGACCTACGATACCTCGCAGGGCTTCGGCCTGCGCGCCGTCAAGGACGAGGCGGTCGGCTACGCGCATGCGTCCGACGTTTCGGAATCCGCGATCGAGCGCGCCGCCGACGCGGTCCGCGCCGTCAAAGGCGGCTATTCGGGCCATTACGCCGAGCCGCCGCCGCGCACCAATGTGAAGCTTTACGGTGAGGACTCGCCGCTCGCCGCACCGAGCTTCGAAGCCAAGGCGCAACTCCTGCAAACCATCGACGCCTATGCGCGCGCCAAGGACCCGCGCGTGCGCCAGGTCACGGCGAGCATTGCCGCCAGTTGGCAGGCCGTCGAGGTATTGCGCGGCGACGGCGAAACCTATCGCGACGTGCGGCCTCTGGTCCGAGTCAATGTCTCGGTCGTGGTCGGCGACGGCGACCGCCAGGAAAGCGGCAGCGACGGCTACGGCGGCCGCGAGAGCTACGAACGCTTTCTCGCCACCGATGCCTGGCATGGCGCGGTCGACAACGCCGTCCGCCAGGCGCTGGTCAATCTCGACGCCGTGCCGGCGCCCGCCGGCGAGATGGATGTCGTGCTCGGCCCGGGCTGGCCGGGCGTGATGCTGCACGAGGCGGTCGGCCACGGGCTCGAAGGCGACTTCAACCGCAAGAAGACCTCGGCCTTTGCCGGGCTGATGGGGCAACAGGTCGCGGCCAAGGGCGTCACCGTCGTCGACGACGGCACCATGGCGCTGCGCCGCGGTTCGCTCTCCATCGACGACGAAGGCACGCCGACCAACCGCACCGTGCTGATCGAGGACGGCATCCTGGTCGGCTATATGCAGGATCGCCAGAACGCGCGGCTGATGGGCATGAAGCCGACCGGCAACGGCCGGCGCGAGAGCTTTGCGCATGTGCCGATGCCGCGCATGACCAACACCTACATGCTCGCAGGCTCGCGCGATCCCGGCGAAATCATCGCCTCGGTGAAGAACGGCGTGTACGCTACCTATTTTGGTGGCGGCCAGGTCGACATCACCTCGGGCAAATACGTCTTCCAGTGCACCGAGGCCTATCGGATCGAGAACGGCAAAGTCGGCGCACCCATCAAGGGCGCCATGCTGATCGGCAACGGCCCGACCGATCTGCACCGCATCTCCATGGTCGGCAACGATCTGAAGCTCGACAACGGCATCGGCACCTGCGGCAAGAACGGCCAAGGCGTGCCGGTCGGCGTCGGCCAGCCGACGCTGCGGCTCGACCGCATCACGGTGGGCGGGACGGGCTAAGCCTGCAATCCTGGCCGAACAGCTCCGATTCTGGTAAATTGAGCGTTGTGTCGGAGACTTGCGCAATGAACGAACGAGTTACAGTCGAACTGGATGCCGAGATGCTCGCGGCAGCACGCGAGGCAGGCATCGATCTCTCGGAACTGCTCAACCAAGCGTTACGGCGACGCATGCCCCAACAAAACTCGGCGGAGCGCGAGCGAGCCGCCCGCCAATGGTACGAACAGAATAAAGAGGCGGTCGACGCCTACAACGAAATGATCGAGAAACACGGCCTGTTCTCGGACGGCGTGCGGATGTTCTGATTGGCTCGACAATTCGACATCGTTGAAAATCCCAATTCCGCCAGACGCAGTCAATATCCGTTTCTTGTTGTATTGCAGCACGACCATGTTGCCTCATTGCGAAGCGTTATTGCGGCACCATTGGTCAAGGCATCCGCCCGGTGCTGACTGAATCGCGCCTGCATCCATCACTCACTGTTAGGGGGGCAGGATTTCCTCCTCCTCGTGGAAGAACTAGCGGCTGTTGAACCGAACTCTTTGGGTCGAGAGATTGGGTCAGCGGAGACCATTCGGTACGAGATCGTCGCAGCAATTGATCTGTTGTTTACCGGGATTTGAACCCAATAATGAGCTGTTATCGCGAATGCCCTGCGACGACGCTCAGCTACGAAAGTGCTTCGATAGCTTCAGCCCTTGCGCCTGGTAGTTCGAGCCTATCGCGGTGCCATAAAGCTTGTCGGGCCGCGCCAGCATTTTTTCGTAGACCAGCCGGCCGACGATCTGGCCGTGTTCGAGGATGAACGGCACTTCGCGCGAGCGCACTTCAAGTACCGCGCGCGAGCCGAGGCCGCCCGCTCCCGCGTAACCAAAGCCCGGATCGAAGAAGCCGGCGTAATGGACGCGGAATTCGCCGACCAGCGGATCGAACGGCACCATTTCGGCGGCATAGTCGGGCGGCACCTGCACGGCCTCGTTCGACGCCAGGATATAAAACTCGTCGGGGTCGAGGATCAGGCTCTTGTCGGCACGCGCGGCGATCGGCTCCCAGAAGTCGGCGACCTCATAGGCGGCGCGCCGTTCGACCTCGATGACCGCGGTGTGGCGTTTGGCGCGATAGCCGACGATAATTGCGCCCGTCTTCGCTTCCAATGTCCCCGACAGATCGATACTGACCGCGACGCCATCGCCCATCACCGCTTCGGAGCGGTCGACCAGCCGTTCGCGCGCATGCAGCGCGCGTAGCGCATCGGCGCTCAGCGCGGCATCGCCGCGGCGCAACCGCAATTGCGACAGCCGCGAGCCTTCGCGGACCAGGACCGGGAAAGTCTTCGGGCTGATCTCGGCATAGAGCGGCCCGCGGTAGCCGCCGGCGACACGATCGAAGCCGCGCGTCTCGTCGGCGATGACGCGGGTGAAGACATCGAGCCGGCCGGTCGAGCTTTTCGGATTGGTGGCCGCTGCGATATCCGGCGGCAAAGCAAGCCTCTCAAGCAGCGGCACGATATAGACGCAGTTCGTTTCCAGGACCGCGCCGTCGGCGAGCGAGAATTCGTGCAGTTTCAATTCAGCGATGCGCTGCGCCACGGTGGTCCCGGGGCCGGGCAGAAAACTCGCGCGCACCCGATAAGCGATGCTCCCGAGGCGGAGATCGAGACTGGCCGGCTGGATCTGATCGGGTGCGAAGGGACGAAGCGCGCGGATGCCGCCGTCTTGCGCCAGCGCCGCGATCATGCGGTCGGGCAGGATTCCCTGGTCGGATGGCGCGAAAGCTAAAGTCACACGATCACCGTCGGAGCCGGCGTCGCGGCCCGCAGCGATCTAACCCGACGCCCGGTTTGACGCAAAGACGGGCGCGGCGTATAAGCCCCGTTATCCCGTGGTCATTTGAGCCGGCCGGCTTGCAGCCACGTAAAACAAATCGCTAAAAGGCCGGGGACGCGTGAGCCCGGCCTGAGGATTTTCCTCTCGGCCGGTTTTTTATTGCCCAAAGGAGGGCCGCATGTCCGCGTCCGCGACAAGAAACTACCGCCCGGAAACCCGCCTCGTTCAATCAGGCACGCTGCGTTCGCCGTTCGGCGAGACTTCCGAAGCGCTGTTCCTGACCCAGGGCTATGTTTACGACAGCGCCGCCCAGGCCGAAGCGCGCTTCAAGGGCGAGGATCCGGGTTACCAATATTCGCGCTTTGCCAATCCGACCATCGACATGTTCGAACGGCGCATGGCGGCGTTCGAGGGCGCGGAAGCAGCGCGCGCCACCGCCACCGGCATGGCCGCGGTCACTTTATCCCTGGTCGGTCAGCTCAAGGCCGGCGATCACGTCGTTGCCTCGAAGGCGATGTTCGGCTCCTGCCGCTACGTCGTCGAGGATTATCTGCCGCGCTTCGGCGTCGCCTCGACGCTGGTGGATGGCTGCGATCTTGATTCCTGGCGCAACGCGGTGCGGCCGAATACCAAGACCTTCTTTCTGGAAAGCCCGACCAATCCGGCGCTCGAAGTCATCGACATCGCCGAAGTCGCCAAGATCGCGCACTCAGCCGGCGCAACGCTCGTCGTCGACAATGTATTTGCGACGCCGCTGTTTCAGAGCCCGCTCGCGCTCGGCGCCGACTGCGTCGTCTATTCGGCGACCAAGCATATCGACGGACAGGGGCGCTGCCTCGGCGGCGTCGTGCTCGCCTCGCAGAAATTCATCATGGACAATGTCCATACGCTGTTGCGCCAGACCGGCCCGTCGATCTCGCCGTTCAATGCCTGGGTCCTGCTCAAGGGTCTGGAGACGCTCGCCGTGCGGGTGCGGCAGCAGACCGCCAGCGCCACAACGCTTGCCGACGCGCTCGCCGGTCACGCCAAGATTACGCGGCTGATCTATCCCGGACGGCCCGACCACCCGCAGGCCGCCGTCGTGAAAAAGCAGATGAGCGGCGGCTCGACGCTCGTCGCCTTCGAGATCGATGGCGGCAAAGAGGCCGCCTTCCGGTTTCAGGATGCGCTCAGGCTCGTTCGCATCAGCAACAATCTCGGCGATGCCAAAAGCCTGATCACGCATCCGGCGACGACCACGCATCAGCGGCTGAAGCCCGAGCAGCGTGCGGAGCTCGGCATCAGCGACGGCTTGGTGCGCGTTTCGGTCGGGCTCGAACACCCCGACGACATTATGGAAGACGTGCTCGGCGCGCTGGAAGCGGTGTGATCGCTTCATTCCAGCACAAGCCGAACTGACGACTGAAAACGGCTGAAAAGCTCAGTGCCCCGGATGGGCCGCGGCCGAGGCGATCGGACGGCTCGCGGCTTCGGCGATGGCGCCGCCGAGGAGCTTCGCCATGCAGGCATAGCTCCAGTCGTTCATGTGCAACTGATCCGGCGACACGAACTTGTCGAAGGAAAGATGCTGAGCGTCATGCCAGTCGCGCATCACCGCGAAGCGGCGGAACAGATCGACATTCTCGTTCTTGGCGGCGAACGCGATCTGCTCGAGCATGCCGTCGGTTTCGGGCTTGGCGATCACCGCAGGGGAGTATTGCAGGTCGATCAAGACGACGTCGGCGTCGGCTGCCTTGAGTTCGTCGATGCCCTGGTAGAGCTCCGCCTCATGACGGTCGAGCGGGCGATCGCGCAGCACCGAATTGGTGCCGACCTGCCACAGCACGAGTTGCGGATGCGCGGCAATGACGTCGGTTGTGAACCGCGCCATCATATTGTTGGTCTCTTCGCCGTTGATGCCGCGATTGAGCACGGTGATGTCGTGGCCGGGAAAGCGCTGGCGCAGCTCCATCGCAAGCCGGCTCGGATAACTCGCGTCGGGTGAGCTCGCGCCGGCGCCGGCGGTCGACGACGATCCGATCGCCACGATGGTCAACGGCTTGCCACTCGCGAGCCGCCGCATGGTCCGCAGCAGCGGACGATCGAAGCGCGAAAACTCGAACGGCGTGTTGCACGCAACTGAGGTTGTGGGAACGGCCGCCGCAGCCGGCGGTACGGCAGCGTGTTTGGTTACGTCGGCCGGAGCCGGATGCGCCAGAGCCGGCACGGCCGCCGGCGTGCCCGCGGGCGCGGCAATCGGAATTAACTGAGGTGCGACAAAAAGCGCAGGCGCTGCCGCAGGCGCAATCGTCTGCGCCTGCACTGGAGTGTGCACTGCAAGAAGAGTGTGCACTGCAACAAGCGCGGTTAGTGCCGCGGCCCGCCTCCAGCAGGCTGTTATTTTCTGATTGTTTGATGCCATTAGCGTGTTGTTTGCATTCTCACGGCGTCAAGATGAGCAGCATTGATGATTTGTGACGCCAAGCCCCGGCCTATGCAGTCGTGAACGCGACGCGCCATATCATACTTCTTGGTGGCGGCATAGAGGTCGAACGTGCCCTCATCATTCCAATAATGCATGAGCGCCAAGCGGTCGAACAATAGCGCGCCGCGCTGTTGCGCGACCACGCGCATGACATCCGCATAAGCCGACACGTCGAGCATGGATTCGGTGCGCGGGCTGTATTGCATGTTCATCAAGATGACATCGGCGTCGGCGCTTTGAATCTGTTCGACGCCTTGGTCGAGGCTCGAACGAAAATCTTCGGGCTCGACGCCGGAAAGTGCGTCGGCCGTGCCGGCCTGCCAGATCACCAAAGCGGGCTTGTCGTCGGATAGGATCTTGCCCATTCCCGAAACCATGGCGGCCGTTATCTGCTTCGGCTGGACATGCGCTGTGACTTTGACGTCGAAGCCCTTCAAATGCGCTTTGAGCGCTTCGTCGAGCCGCGCCGGATAGGCATAGCGCGCGCCCTCGGTGCCCGCCAAACCCGAGGAACCGGTACCGACCACGCTAACATCCAGCCGGTGCTTGTCTTTGATCTCGGTCAAAGTGCGCGGCAAATCGATCTCGCTTTCGACGAAGGATTGCGGAATATCGCATTCCTCCGCCGGCGGCGCGGCGCGCGCGCCATCCGCCAGATACGCCATGAAGCACACGGCGCCGAGCGCAAGCGTTACGGCGATCGATTTGTTCAACGTCATGCCTCGCCCCCCGCGAGGTCGGCGTCTGGCGATTTGACGCGCGAGCCGGGACTTCGCCCTTCCATATGCTTGTACCACGATATCAGGCTCGCTGTGGCGATCATGATCAGGATGCCTAAGAGACTAATTGCCGCTTGTATCAAGGGGCCGCCGGACCACTCACCGATGATGAATTGGCCGGCAAACGCCAGAAATACGCCGAGACAGAAAATTTCCAGTGAATGCTGGCCGCACAGGATCGCCGGCCGCAGCAGCGGCGATTTCAGGAGCGGCCAATCGCGCGGCACGAAACGCACCGTTACCGCGGCAAGCGCCAGGAAGTGGGCAAAACGCAACACGTCGAGATTGGTCTTGTCGATCGGATACATCCAATCGCTTAACCAGCCCGGCACGAAGCGCTGCAACGGCTCGATATACCAGGTTAAGGTGATGGCGAAGGCGAACAACAAGTAAGCAATCGCGACCGTGAGCACGGCGGGCGAGCGCAGCACGGGCGACAGCCGTTGCGCGCCGCCGAGCGCGCACCACGCGCCGAACACGAACAGCAATTGCCAGGCGAACGGATTGAAGAACCAGACGCCGTTCGGATAGGCCGGCAAATTCCAGTCGAAGTTCCAGGCCAGTACATAGACCAAGGCCGAGCCCGCCAAGGCCAAGGCCGGCTGCCACAGCAAGAGCCAGAGCATCGGCGGGAAAAACAGCAACAGCGCGATGTAGAGCGGCAGCACGTCCATGTTGACGGGCTTGAACTTCAACAACAGCGCCTGAAAGATCGTGATGTCCGGCTGCTTGAGGAAATCGAGGATGTTCATTTCTTCCGCGTAAAGCGGATTGTCGAAAGTCGCCGCCACATAGGCGATCTCGGCCATGAAGATGGTGAACAGAAAGATGTGCGCCACGTAGATCTGCCAGGCCCGCCGCAGCACGCGGGCGCTGGCGATGACGATGCCGCGTTCGCGCATGGCGCGGCCGTAGACGAAGGCCGCCGTATAGCCGGAGATGAAGATGAAGATCTCGGTCGCGTCACTGAATCCGTAATTACGGATCGTGAACCAGTTCATGATGTTTTCGGGAATGTGGTCGAGGAAGATGAGCCACAGCGCCACGCCGCGGAACAGATCGAGCCGCAGGTCGCGCTCGTTCCCGATCGGGACCGGCGCGGACGCCGCCGCTAAAGGCCTTACCAGCATGTGCTTTGCGAACATATGCCGTGCAACCCGAACTCCTTGGCCGCTTCCGGCCGCCGCCATGCGCCGCACGCTGCAATGGCGTCACGCTTCAATCTAGTCCGGCAAATGCGGCTCAAGAACAAGTGTGGCTTGAGAAAGCGCGCCAGCATAGTTATTGCAACGCACGGACTGACGTTATTCACTTCTCCGTGGCATCACCCTCCACGCCGTGGCGGGCATTGCGTCGATAGAGTAGCGCAAACTGAAGCGGCGCGAGAGCGGGATGATAATGGCGGGAGGAACGGTAGCATGTATCGCGCGGTGACCCGCAATATCGAGGTCGTGGTGACTCCGCGCTTTGTGGCCGATCGGTCTTCGCCGGAGAATAATTATTTCTTCTGGGCCTATACGATATCGATCATCAACAACGGCGCCGAAACGGTGCAATTGAAGACCCGGCACTGGCGCATCACCGACGCCCACGGTCGGCGCCAGGAAGTACGCGGCGCCGGTGTGGTCGGCGAGGAGCCGGTGCTGAAGGCGGGCGAGACGTTCGAATATACCAGCGGGGTGCCGTTACAGACGCCGTCCGGGTTCATGGTCGGCAGTTACGGGATGGTGAGCGCGGCCGGCGAGCACTTCGATATCGAAGTTCCGGCCTTCTCGCTCGACAGCGTCGAAAGCAAGCGAACGATCAATTAGCTTTACGCGAGCAAGCCGTGTGCGTCGGCGGCGTCGGCCGGGCACTCAAGGCGCGTTGATCGGTCGCCGCGTGACCGGTGTGCCGAATTCAGATCCCGCTCGCCACATAGACGAGGGCGAACCAGACCGCGGCCGTCGCCGCGCCGAGGAGAATTTTGTCCATTGACAGTCTCCCGCCGCAACCCCAACGGGAGGCCAATCGTCTAAAGCGTTTTTGGTTCCAGGCATTTAGCCGGGACCGCGCGGATGACGCGTGCTACCGCAACGCACAAGATTAATAAATCAATAAATACAATGTATTACGCTCTGACTGGGCTGCCATGTCGATTGACATATTGCAATGCACAAAAAAGGCTAGATTGTACGCCATAGTGAGTCGGAACCGGACAAGAAAGACCTTCGAACATGATCGAACAAGGCACATTGCCGGGGGTAAAGCTGCTCCCGGCCGGCTTGGCATTATTGGCGGTCCTGGTCGGCGCGGAATGCGTACGGGCCGGAGCCGCCCATTATGACCAGTATGAAACGACCGGCAGCATTTCTGAACCGGCGGCACCTAGCGATCTCGTCGCCGCGGAGCTGGATCCGGTGTTTACGCAGAAGCTCGCGCAGCGCTGGCGTGCGGCCTACGAGCGGAGCCGTGCCGCGATCGCGCAGGATCGGGATAACTAAGCGGGCTCGGTCGCGACTTCGTCCGGAGCGAACACATAGGTCGAACTGCAAAATTCGCAGGTCACCGTGATCCGGCCGTCCTCCACCATGTCGTTGCGGTCTTCCTGCGAAAAGCTCTTCAACATGTTCTCGACATTGCCGCGCGAGCAGGTGCATTGCGCGTTGACGGCCACGGCCGGGAATACGTGGACGCCGCGCTCATGAAACAGGCGGTAAGCCAGCCGCTCGCTCGATAGGTCGGGATCGATCAATTCGATGGCGTCGACGGTGGCGACCAGCGACCGGCCCTCGACCCAGGCCTCGTCTTCCATCACGACGTGCGGCGCCGTGCCGGGCGGTGCGTCGCCCGGATCGATATCGGCCTGACGTTGCCGTTCGACCGAACTCGGCAGGAACTGCAGCAGGATGCCGCCGGCACGCCAGCGCCGGCCGCTCTCGCCGGCGCGGAACTCTTCGGCAACGGCAAGCCGCACGCGGGTCGGGATCTGTTCCGAGCGCGAGAAATATTCATGCGCCGCGCGTTCGAGATCGCCGCCCTCGAGCGGCACAAGCCCCTGATAACGGCTCATTTCCGGTCCCTGGTCGATGGTCATGGCAAGGTGGCCGTGGCCGAGAAGCTTGCCGGGCTCAACCTCGTTCGCGGCGATAGAGGCGGCAACGCGATTGGCATCGAAGCGAGCGCAAGCCCGCACATTGCCGGGCGACGTAAAGTCGACCACCAGCATGCGCACCGGCCCATCGCTCTGAGTTTGCAGGATGAAGCGGCCCTCGAATTTAAGGCTCGAGCCGAGCATCACCGTGAGCACGATCGCTTCGCCGAGCAGCTTCGCCACCGGCACCGGATAATCGTGGCTGGCCAGGATAGTATCGACCGCCGGCCCGAGCCGGACGATCCGGCCGCGCAGATCGAGCGCCTTGACGGCGAACGGCAAGATCGAGTCATCGAGCCCGGTCTGCGCCGGCTCGCGAACGGGAATGGCAAAATCGGGATGGTTCATGGCCAAAGAATATAGGCGACGGCGGACGAATTGTGAGGCCTTGACGCCTCGCGCTTCGGTCCGCGGCGGTCAGCCCGCATTGGCGTGCAGGCACCACGCCAATATGCCTTTTTGAGCGTGCAGCCGATTTTCGGCTTCGTCGAACACGACCGAGTGCGGTCCGTCCATCACCTCGTCGGTGACCTCTTCGCCGCGATGCGCCGGCAGGCAGTGCATAAAGAGGGCGTCCGGCTTGGCCCGCGCCATGAGCCGCGCATTGACCTGATAGCGCTTGAGGAGATTGTGGCGGCGGGCGCCGTTGCGATCGCCCATCGAGACCCAGGTGTCGGTGACGACGCAATCCGCACCCTTGACCGCCTCGTCCGGATCGGTGCCGAGCGTGATCGGTGCACCGGAGGATTTTATCCAGTCGAGGAGCGGTTTCTTCGGCGCGAGTTCCGGCGGTGTCGCCACCCGCAGTTGGAACGCGAAGCGCTCGGCGGCATGCAGCCATGACGTCAAAACGTTATTGGTGTCGCCGGTCCAGGCCACGGTGCGGCCGCGGATCGGACCGCGATGCTCCTCGAAAGTCATGACATCGGCCATCACCTGACACGGATGGGACCGCCGGGTGAGGCCGTTGATCACCGGCACGCTGGCGTGGCGCGCCAGCTCCGCAACGTCGTCGGGATCGAGCGTGCGGATCATGATGGCGTCGATGTAGCGCGACAGCACGCGCGCGGTATCGGCGAGCGTCTCGCCGCGGCCGAGCTGCATCTCTTCCGCCGTCAGCAGAATGGTGTCGCCGCCGAGCTGCCGCATTGCGACTTCGAACGAGACCCGCGTGCGCGTCGACGGCCGTTCGAAAATCATCGCCAGAGTCTTGCCGGCGAGCGGCCCCTCGGTGCGGGCGCCGGGGGTCGCCTTGTGCTTGGCTTTGATGGCGCGCGCCACCTCGATCATCCCGCGTAGTTCCGCGCTCGGGATGTCGATGAGATCGAGGAAGTGGCGCACCGCGCTCATGCGGCCGGCGCCTTGTTGACTTCTGTCGCATGCGAAGCGCTCAATCGGCCGCAGGCGCGGTCGAGGCGGTCGACCCCGTCGGCCATTTCCGTCTCGCTGATGATCAGCGGCGGCAGCAAGCGCACGACATTGTCGCCGGCCGCGACCGTCAGCATGTTTTCCGCGCGCAAGGCATCGACCAGTTCGCCGGCCGGAACGAGCGCCTTGAGGCCGATCAACAGCCCTTCGCCGCGCACCTCGGCGATCACCGACGGATAGCGGTCCTTGATTTCGGCAAGCCGCTGCTTGAGCAGAATGGCGATGCGGTTGACGTGGTCGAAAAAGCCCGGCGCCAGCATGACGTCGAGCGTGGCGTTTGCCGCGCTCATCGCCAGCGGATTGCCGCCGAAGGTCGAGCCATGGGTGCCCGCCGTCATGCCTTTCGCCGCTTCCGTGGTCGCAAGGCAGGCGCCGACCGGAAAGCCGCCGCCCAAGGCCTTGGCGAGCGCCATGACGTCCGGCGTGACGCCACTGCGCTGGTGGGCAAACAATTCGCCGGTGCGGCCCATGCCGCTCTGGACCTCGTCGAAGATGAGGAGGAGACCATGCTCGTCGCACAGGTCGCGCAGCGCGCGCAGGAACGGCGGCGGGTTCGTCCGTACGCCGCCCTCGCCCATCAGCGGCTCGATCATTATCGCCGCGGTCTCGCCGCCGATCGCGCGCTTGACAGCCTCGAGGTCGGCGAAGGGAACTTGATCGAAACCTTCGACCACGGGACCGAAGCCGTCGAGATATTTTTTTTGTCCGCCGGCGGCGAGCGTCGCCAAGGTGCGGCCGTGGAACGCACCCTCGAAGGTGATGATGCGGTAACGCTCGGGATGACCGCTCACAGCCTGGTATTTGCGCGCGGTCTTGATTGCGCCCTCGACCGCTTCGGCGCCGGAATTGCAGAAAAACACGACGTCGGCAAAACTCGCGGCGCAGAGCCGTTCGGCGACCTGTTCAGCTTCCGGGATCTGGTAGAGATTGGAGACGTGCCACAGTTTCTGCGCCTGCGCGGTCAAGGCAGCGACCAGATGCGGATGCGCGTGGCCGAGCGCATTGACGGCGACGCCTGAGGTGAAATCGAGATAGCGCTCGCCATTGGTGGCGAAGAGCCAAACGCCCTCGCCCCGCTCGAAAGCGAGGGGAACCCGTGCAAAAGTCGCCATCAGATGTGAAGTCACGGCGTTGGCCCGCGAGCGCTGCGCTACAGATTCCGCGCAGCTAAAACGAAATGTGCCGCCTCTCCGGGCGGCACGGGTGAACATTCTATTTCCGCGCGTCCCACTGTCAACACACGATAATTAGCCGATGTGAACTGGGTTTGTACCCAGATCATCCACATCTTTGCATGAATTTGTGGACTCATTTTCAGCCGACTCTTGCGTCAGACTCCCGCCATATTGTAGCCTTTTGATTGTCAAGTACGACATCTCGTGCGGCAGACAGTCATCTAAAGCGTTGGAGCTTTGAGTCCGTTGGGCGGTTTCATGCCGCCTGGCTCGGTGGAGGATTCTGAAATGATTCAAGATTTTCGAGGTTTCGACCAATGACCGATCCGCAGCTGCAGGGAGGATTGGGCATGTCGTGGACCGACGAGCGGGTCGAGCTTTTGAAAAAGCTTTGGTCCGATGGCCTGTCGGCAAGCCAGATCGCGGCCGAACTCGGCGGCATCACCCGCAACGCCGTGATCGGCAAGGTGCACCGGCTCGGCCTGTCCGGCCGCGCCAAGAGCACGTCGAGCGCCGCCCCGCGCCAGCGCAAGGCGCGCGCGCCGTCGCATATGATGCGCATCGGGCGCTCAGCGATCCGCGGCAATACCGCGCTGGCGCATGCCTATGAGGTCGAGACCGAAGCCGAACCGGAACTGATCGACAATATCATTCCGATCGGCCAGCGCCGCACCATCCTGGAACTCAACGATCAGACCTGTCATTGGCCGGTCGGCGATCCGGGGGCGAGCGATTTCTTCTTTTGCGGCGGCAATACGCTCGCCGGCGTGCCCTATTGCTCGTATCACTCGCGGGTTGCCTATCAGCCGGCGTCCGACCGGCGCCGCGACAAGCGGCCGATGCGCTAGAGCCGCGGCGCTTAGCTGGCCGCTTTGCCGAAGCGGTCGTCGAGCGAGTAGCCGGCGCCGCGCACCGTGCGGATCGGATCGGTGGCATGGCCGCGATTGAGCGCCTTGCGCAAGCGGCCGACATGAACGTCGACGGTGCGCTCGTCGATATAGACGTCACTGCCCCAAACGCCGTCCAGCAATTGCTCCCGGGAAAATACCCGACCCGGACGCTCCATCAGAAATTCGAGCAGACGAAACTCCGTCGGCCCGAGATCGACCGGACGGCTCGAGCGCGACACGCGCTTTTTCTCGCGGTCGAGTTCGAGGTCGCCGATCATCAATATCATGGCGACGCGTTCGGGGCTTGCGCGGCGCAGCAGCGCGCGGACCCGGGCGAGAAGCTCCGGTACCGAGAACGGCTTGACGATGTAATCGTCGGCGCCGGTGGCGAGGCCGCGCACGCGCTCGCTCTCCTCGCCGCGCGCCGTGAGCATGATGATCGGCAGCGACTGCGTCTGCGGCCGCGCCCGTAGGCGTCGGCACAGCTCGATGCCGGACAAGCCCGGCAGCATCCAGTCGAGCACGATGAGATCGGGCGCGGTTTCCTTGAGGCGGGTATCGGCGTCGTCGCCGCGGGCGACCGCATCGACCTCGTAGCCTTCGGCCTCGAGGTTGTAGCGCAGCAGCGTCGTCAGCGGCTCCTCGTCTTCCACGATCAGGATGTTGGCGCCCATGCCGGTGTCCTATTTTTGCAGTATGCCTGCCGGAAAACTCGTGGTGTCACCCTTAGGACGCTGATCGGTAATCGCACGGCCCTCGACCATGTAGTAGACGGTCTCGGCGATGTTGGTGGCATGATCGCCCATGCGCTCGATGTCCTTGGCGCAGAACATCAAATGCATGCAAAAGGTGATGTTGCGCGGATCTTCCATCATATAAGTGAGGAGTTCGCGAAACAGCGACGTGCACATCGAATCGACTTCTTCATCGCCGTTCCAGACCGCAAGGGCTGCCTGCAGATCGCGGCTCGCATAGGCGTCCAGCACCTGCTTGAGCTGCGTCAGCACCAGCGACGACATGTGCTCGACGCCGCGGATCAGCTTTTGCGGATAGAAGTCGCCGTCGAGCGCGACAACGCGCTTGCCAATATGTTTGGCGTGATCGCCGATCCGCTCGAGGTCGTTGCAGACCCGCATGGCGCCGACGCATTCGCGCAGGTCGACCGCCATCGGCTGCCGCCGCGCGATGGTGAGGATGGCTTTTTCCTCGACTTCGCGCTGCAGGGTGTCGATGGTCGGATCGGTCGCGATGACGCGCTCGCCCAACTCCATGTCGCGATCGACCAAGGCCTGGACGGAATCGGCGATCTGGCGTTCCACCAAGCCGCCCATTTCGGCGACCTTGCGGGTGATCTCCTGCAGATCGGTGTCGAAGGCCTTGGTGGTGTGGTCGACCCTGGTGGTCGTGGTGAATTCGGTCATTGCGATTACCCGAAGCGGCCGGTGATGTAGTCTTGGGTGCGCTGATCTTGCGGCGCGGTGAACATTTTGCTGGTGGCGTCGAATTCGATCAGCTCACCGAGATACATGAAGGCGGTGAACTCCGAGACCCGCGCAGCCTGCTGCATATTGTGCGTGACGATGACGATCGTATAGTCGTCGGTCAATTCGTCGATCAATTCTTCGATTTTGGCGGTCGAGATCGGGTCGAGCGCGGAGCAGGGTTCGTCGAACAGGATCACCTCCGGGCGTACCGCGACGGTGCGCGCGATGCACAGCCGCTGCTGCTGGCCGCCGGACAGGCTCTGACCGTTGGCATTGAGCTTGTCCTTGACTTCTTCCCACAGCGCGGCGCGACGCAGCGAGGTTTCGACCCGGCCGTCGAGCTCCGATTTCGGCAGCCTCTCATATAGCCTGATGCCGAAGGCGATGTTCTCGTAGATCGACATCGGGAACGGCGTCGGCTTCTGGAACACCATGCCGATGCGGGCGCGCAGGAGATTGAGGTCTTGCTTCGGCGACAGAATGTTGCCGCCGTCGAACAGGACTTCGCCGGTGGCATGCTGATGCGGATAGAGATCGTACATCCGGTTGAGCACGCGCAACAAGGTCGATTTGCCGCAACCCGACGGTCCGATGAAGGCGGTGGCCTTGTTCTGATAGAGCGGCAGGCTGATCGACTTCAGCGCTCTCGACTCGCCGTAGAAGAAGTTGAGATCGCGGATCGTGATCTTTTCCCCCAAACCCGCCCGATCGCTCGGCGCGTGGCTGACGGTGGGCACCGTGACGGAAGGCGAAGTGGAAGCAGCACTCATGCTCATGACTGTTTTCCCGTGGAGACAAGGGCGCGGGCGGTGACGCTCAAGGCGAGCACGGCGAGCGTAATGATCAGCGCGCCGGTCCAGGCCAGGGCTTGCCAATCGTGATAGGGGCTAAGCGCGAACTGGAAAATGATGACCGGCAGGCTGGAGATAGGCTGGTTGAGGTTCGTGCTCCAGAACTGATTGTTGAGCGAGGTGAAGAGGAGCGGCGCGGTCTCGCCGCTGATTCGGGCGACGGCGAGCAGAACGCCGGTCACCATGCCGGCGCTGGCCGCGCGATAACAAATGTGACGGATCGCCAAGGAGCGCGGCAGACCGATGGAGGTCGCGGCTTCGCGCAGTGCATTGGGCACCAGCGTCAGCATGTCCTCCGTGGTGCGCACGACCACCGGTATGACGAGGACCGAGAGCGCGACGCCGCCGGCCCAGCCGGAGAAATGCCCCATCGGGGCGACCATGATCTGGTAGATGAACAGCCCAATCACGATCGAGGGCGCGCTCAGCAGGATATCGTTGATGAAGCGCACCACACTGGTCAGCTTATCATAGCGGCCATATTCGGCCATGTAGGTGCCGGCAAGGATGCCGATCGGCGTGCCGATGATGACGGCGAGCCCCGTCAACATCAGGCTACCGAAGATCGGGTTGAGGAGCCCGCCGGCGGAGCCCGGCGGCGGCGTCATCTCCGTAAATACCGCGACCGAGAGGCCGCTGAAGCCCTTCCACAATAGCGCGCCGAGGATCAGCACCAGCCAACCCAAGCCGACCGCGGTTGCGGCGAACGCCAGCACCGTCGCCACCGCGTTTTTGCGGTGGCGGCTGGAATAGCGAAAGCCCGCGATCATTTCCGGCATGGTGTCATCCGATCCGACGCTCGATGCGCATCAACATGTAACGCGCAATGGCGAGCACGATGAAGGTGATCACGAAGAGGATCAGTCCGAGCGTGATCAGGGCGGACGTATACAGATCCCCGACCGCCTCGGTGAACTCGTTGGCGATGGTTGCCGAAATGGTGGTGCCGGGCGCCAGCACCGAGGCCGAAATCCGATGCGCGTTGCCGATGACGAAGGTCACCGCCATGGTCTCGCCAAGCGCGCGGCCGAGGCCGAGCATAACGCCGCCGATGACGCCGACCCTGGCGTAGGGCAGCACGACATTGCGCACCACCTCCCAGGTCGTGCAGCCAAGTCCGTAGGCCGCTTCTTTCAGCACCGCAGGCACGGCCTCGAACACATCGCGGGTGATCGAGGTTACGAACGGCAGCACCATGATGGCGAGGATCAATCCCGAGGTCAGCAGGCCAATGCCGTAGGGCGGCCCAGCAAACAAGGAGCCAATGCCCGGCACATTGCCCAGCGTATTGATCAGGAACGGCTGCAGCGTCGCTTGCAGGAAGGGCGCAAAGATGAACAGCCCCCAGATGCCGTAAATGATGCTCGGGATGCCGGCGAGGAGCTCGATGGCGATGCCAATCGGCCGCCGCAGCCATTTCGGGCACAGCTCGGTGAGAAAGAACGCGATCATCAGGCCGACGGGAACGGCGATCAGCATCGCGATGAAAGAGGTGAGCACGGTTCCGTAAATCGCGGGCAGCGCGCCGTAATTGTCAGTGACCGGATTCCAGCGCGAGCTCCACAGGAAGCCGAAGCCGAAGGTGCGAATCGCGGGAATTGAGCCCTCGATCAGGGAGATGATCACGCCGCTCAGCAACAGCAATACGCCGATCGCGGCGGCGCGGGTCAAATGCCGGAAGAGCGCGTCGCCGAACTGAAACCGGGCCAGCGCCTTCATGCGCGTGACGGCTTCGCCCTGGATCGCTACTCCGCCCGATAACGCAACGTCGACCACTTTCCGTCTCCCCGTCGTTTCCATCCGCTCTCCTTTGCCGTCCGCGCCGGAGAGCTAATCAATCGGCCAGCTAAGCGTCAAATAGGTAAGCGTCGATCGCGCAAGCGCCAAACGCCAGCATTGGCGTCGGAAAACTCGTCATGCGGTAGCGGCGCCAAGGAGAAAACCACAAAAAGCGCAATCGCCCGAAGCGACTGCGCCTTTGTGTTGATGGCACATGATCTTTTTAGAACACCCGTCGGCGTTGCTCCGGATCATGCGCATGCGGCCTTATCCGCAGCTTGCTCAGAAGACGGGCTTGCCGTCGGTGCTCTTGATCTTGTCCTTCCAGGTCTTCTCGATCAGCGCCACGACGCTGTCCGGCATCGGGACATAGTCGAGTTCGGACGCCATCTCCTTGCCGTTCTTGTAACCCCAATCGAAGAATTTGAGGGCGGCAGCGGAATCGGCGGCGTTGGTCGGAACCTGTTGCATCAGGATGAACGTCGAGCCGGCAACCGGCCACGACTTGTCACCCGCTGCGTCGGTCATGATCACGTGAAAATCCGGCGCGCTGGTCCAGTCGGCACCGGCGGCGGCGGCTTGGAATGCCTCCATAGTCGGAGCGACGGTCTTGCCGGCGTGATTGATCATCTTGGCGTAGGTCAGATTGTTCTGCTTGGCGTAGGCGTATTCGACATAGCCGAGTGCGCCGACGGTCTGGCCTACATTATTGGCAACGCCTTCGCTGCCTTTGGCGCCGATACCGACCGGCCACTCGACCGCGGTATTCTCACCGACCTTGGATTTCCAGTCCGGGCTGACCTTGGACAGATAATTGGTCCAGATGAAAGTCGTGCCAGATCCGTCCGAGCGATGCACGACCGCGACAGCGGTATCGGGCAGTTTGACACCGGGATTGAGCTTCGCGATCGCCGGGTCGTTCCATTTGGTGATATTGCCCAGAAAGATCTGAGCAATGGTTGGGCCATCGAGGGTGACTTCGCCGGGCTTAATGCCTGGCAGGTTCAGGAGCGGAACAACGGAACCATTGATGACTGGGAACTGAACGAAGTTGTTCTTGGCGACATCCTCGGGAGTGAGCGGCATGTCGGTCGCGCCAAACGTCACTGTCTTGGCGGTGATTTGTTTGATGCCGCCGCCCGACCCGATCGACTGGTAGTTCAGGCCGATGCCGGTGTCTTTCTTGTAGACGTCCGCCCACTTGGCGAGCACCGGATAGACGAAGGTGGAGCCGGCGCCGGTGAGATCGGCGGCGGCGGCGGGAAGCACCGTCGCGGCGAGCACGCCGGCGACGGCAATCGATGTGAGATGTTTCACGTGGAAGTCTCCTGTGAGTGAAATTCCGGGCGGCACGGCCGCCGACCCAAGTTCCAAGAACTGTCGGTTTAACGTCCCTGTTTGGGCGCTCAGAGTGAGTTGCTGTTTTTTAGAAACACGCTGATTGAAGCCTTATCGAAGTAAGGCCTACCGGCAGAGCCCGCATCGTTAGGTCCGGCACATAAACCTTCTATGAGGGCTGTGTGACAGCCAGATGACACAGCAACTCATTGAAGTAGCGACAATTTATCGCGGATGCACGGCGACCGCGGTGGGCAGGTGGATGGTGAAGCTGGCGCCTGCCCCCGGCTCGCTCTCGATCGTCAGCCGGCCACGATGGCGGTTGAGGATGTGCTTGACGAGCGCCAAGCCGAGACCGGTGCCCCCCTGGGCGCGACTCTCGGTGACGTCGACGCGATAGAACCGCTCCGTCAGCCGCGGCAAATGCTCGGGCGCAATGCCCGGCCCGTAATCGCGCACGCTGACTTGCGCCTCGGGCTGGCCGTCGACCGAAGCTCCGAGCTTGAAGGTGATGTCGACGCGCTTGCCAGCGGCGCCATATTTGAGAGCGTTTTCGACCAGGTTCTCGAAGATGCGAAGCAGCTCGTCGTGATCGCCGAGCACCGTCATGGCGCCTGCCCCCTCGATATTGACGGTCACGCCGCGGTCGCGCGCCAGCGTCTCAAGCCCGTCGACCGTTTGCCGCACGATCGGGACAAGATCGACCGGCGTGTCGGGCCGGCGGTGCGCATTGAGCTCGATGCGCGATAGCGACAAGAGATCATCGATCAGGCGCGCCATGCGGCGCCCCTGCTCCTGCATGATGGCGAGGAACCGCGCCCGCGCTTTCGGATCTTCGCGGGCGGAGCCTTGCAGGGTTTCGATGAAGCCCAACAGGGCTGCGAGCGGCGTGCGCAATTCGTGGCTGGCATTGGCGACGAAGTCGGCGCGCATTTCCTCAACGCGGCGCAGCGGCGTGAGATCGTGAAACGTCATCAAGATGAGGTCCGGACGCGCGGCGGTCGGTTCGCGCTTGACCGGCATGACGACAGTCTCGAACCAGCGGTCGAGCGGCACGCGCTCGAAATAAACGACGCGCTTCTCCTCGTCCTCCGCCGCGGCGCGGCCGATGGCTTCGATCAGTTCCGGTATGCGCAGCGCGAAGGCCACGGGTTCGCCTTGGCGGAGCGCCGGCGCCAGCGCCCGCGCGCGCTCGTTCAGCGCCAGCACCCGGCCATCGCGATCGAGCGCCACTACGGGATCGGGGAGGCCCGCGACGACGGCGCGAAGAAAATCGTCGCCGCGTTCGGAAATGGCGACGCGCTCGACCCTGCGAGCGCTGTCCTGACCGGCGCGAGCGGCCAGAACGGCGGCCGCCGCCATGATCACAAAGCCCGAAGCCGCATAGAGAGGAGGAAGCGCACCCGCGAGCCCCAGCACGCCGAAGACCAGCAATGCCGCAAGAATCACCAAACGCCCGCCGCGCCAGCGATTTCCGCTTGGAACCAGCCGATCTTCAGCCACGCTCATGACACCCTCGTGCGGGCGCGGTTATCGGCGGATCACGACGCATCCGATTTATTCGGGACTCGAATGTCGGGCGTGCACGGCGTCGCGTCGGCATGAAACCGGCCATGGGGTCGCTGCGCATGAGATATGCGACGCGCGCTGCGACTGAGCAAGAGTTCACGAATACCTAATACGCCGAGCGAGAGGACAAAGGGAACGATGTAATAAAGAAGCCGGAACAGCAGCAGCCCGGCCAGCAGATCCTCTTTGTCGAATTGCCATAGCGCGACCATCATGGCGGCGTCGAAAACGCCAAGCCCGCCCGGAGCATGGCTGGCAAAACCAAGCAGCGTCGCGGCGACGAAGATGACTGCGACAGTGACGAAGCCGAGATTCGGCTCGTCGGGCGTCAGCATGTACATGGCGGCGGCGCAGCAGCCGAGATCGAGGATGCCGATACCGATCTGGAGGAGCGTCGTTGGACCGCCGGGCAGCGTCACCTGCCAGCCGTCGCGGCCGATCACCCGCGGCTTGACCCAGACCCAGGCGATATAGGCGCCGAGCAAGCCGAGGATCACGAGCGCCACGAGACGGTTGGCCCACAGCGGCAATTGATCGAGCGCGCGCGCCGCTTGCGGGGCTTCGAGCACGCCGAGACCGAGGACGGTGGCGTTGCCGAGCCAGAACGTCAGCCCGGCGATGAAGCAGATCTTTGTGACTTCGATGACCGAAAGGCCCCAGGCCGAATAGATGCGGTAACGCACCGCGCCGCCGGAGAACACGCTGGCGCCGACATTGTGGCCGACCGAATAGCTGGTGAACCCGGCCAGCGCCGCCACCCGATAGGGTATTTCGGTGCGGCCGATCGTGCGCAGCGCAAACGTGTCGTAGAGCGTGAGCGTCAGATAACCGGCGGCGACGAACAAACCGGCAATGATCAGCGTCCGCCAGTCGGTTGCCTCGATGGCGTCGACCAATTCGTCGGTGTCGATATCGCGCAGAATGTGGAACAGCACGACCGCCGCGACCGCGATGATGGTCAGGCTGAGCAAGACGCCGATACGCCGCAGGCCGATCGTGCGGTTAAAATAATGCGCAGTCCCGCGCAGTGTCTTCAACATACCGCGCTCCGGACCGGCTGCTTGCGCATCCATCGACTGTCTCGTTCTGCGCCCGGCAGAAACCGGGCCTCCACCTAGCAGATGTCGTGCGCCGGGGCGAGAGCGGCAACCGCGTTTGCGCCCCTTGGCCGCGACCCACCTGCCCGGAGGGGTCACGAAATGCTATCCTTGCCACCAATATCGGGGCCGACAAGGATTGGCGAGGAAACACCTCCCTATATAGGAACGACAAGAAAGGCATTGAGAGGTCACCATGAATGAGCACCGCATCGCACGACGCAGCCTAATCCAGAGCGCCGGCCTCGGCATTGGCGCCGGATTGGGCACGAGCCTCATTCCCGGGCTTACGCCGGCCCGTGCGGAAACCGCCGCGCAAGCTGCCACGGCCGAGATCTGGAGCCATGACTATTGGGCCCAGAAAGGCGACGTGAAGCTTTCCATGTACCGCAAGCGCATCGGCGCGCCCAGCTCTGGCGTTTCCACATCTGGCGCCGCATCGCTGCCGGTGCTGTTTTTGGTGCACGGCTCCTCGATGTCGGCGCGGGCGAGCTACGACCTGCAGGTGCCGGGCGGCGCCGAATACTCGCTGATGGACGTGTTCGCGCGCTATGGCTTCGACGTCTGGACCATGGATCACGAAGGCTACGGCCGCTCGTCGATGACCGACAGTTCGTCCGGCATCATGAGCGGCGTCGAGGACCTCAAGGCCGCGATGGAGGTTTTGGCGCGTGAAACCGGCCGCAGCAAATTTCATTTCTTCGGCGAGTCCTCGGGCAGCATCCGCGTCGGTGCGTTTGCCCAGGCGATGCCCGAACGCGTCGATCGGCTGGTCCTTGCCGCCTTCACCTACAAGGGCGAAGGCGCGGCCGAGATCGAGCGCCGGCGCAAGAACCTCGACGTGTTGCGCGCCAACCCGCGGCGCAAGCGCGACGCCGGCATGATCCGCTCGATCTTCAGCCGCGACGGCCATCCGAGCATTTACGATCCGGCAATGGTCGAGGCGCTGGTGGCCGCCGAAATGCCCAACGGCGA
Organism: Xanthobacteraceae bacterium; assembly: GCA_049282655.1. Classification (GTDB taxonomy): domain Bacteria; phylum Pseudomonadota; class Alphaproteobacteria; order Rhizobiales; family Xanthobacteraceae; genus BOG-931. The sequence continues at coordinate 1,547 of JBAPUM010000118.1, read as the reverse complement.
TACCATTCCGGCGGGCACTTATGTCGACATGGCGGCGAATCTGCCGATGGTCGATCCGACCAAAGTGAAATCGCCGGTGCTGATGACGCGCGGCGAATGGGACGGCAATTCGACCGACGCGGATCTTCTCGATTTCTTCCGCCAATTGCCGAACGGCGACCGCCAATATGTCATCCTGCCGAACACCGCGCACAGCCAGGGTTACAGCAAAAACCGCGAAGTGATGTGGTATGTGATGCGGAATTTCCTCGCCGAACCGGCGCCGGTGGCGAGCTGAGGATTGTCATTCCGGGACGCAGCCGATCTCGGTTTAACCGAGATCGGTCTTGTTAAAGGTCCAAGTCGGCATTAGCCGACTTGGTTGGCGCAGCCCGGAATCCATAGCCGCGATTGGACAGGTTCAAACAGCGACTCAAAGGGCGGTGGTTATGGATTCCGGGCTCCTCGCGTCGCGAGGCCCCGGAATGACGAGCTAAGCCAATTCCCCACTGACAAAAAACTCGCGCAATTCCTTATAGGTCTCCTCCGGCGCTTCCTCCGAGCAGTAATGCCCGGACGGCAAAGCGACGGCGCGGCGGATGTCGGCGGCGTAACGCTGCCAGATCTCGGCGGGGCCCGGATTGTGATTGCGGCCGACACCGCCGGTCGCACCCCAGAGCAAGAGCACCGGACAGTCGATCTTGCGCCCGGCCTCGAAATCTAAAGTGTCCATGGCGAGATCGACGGTGGCGCAGGCGCGGTAATCCTCGCACATCGCATGCACGGTCGCCGGATTGCGCATGTAGCGCTTGTATTCGGCAAGCGCCGCCGGATCGAAGAAGCTCAGGCCCTGTTTGGTCTTGGCGAGCTTCTTCTCGATGAAGAAATCGGGGTCCGCACTCATCAGATGTTCGGGGAAGTCGGCGGGCTGGATCATGAAGAACCAGTGCCAGGAGAACGTCGCCCAGGATTTGGTGACATTGTTGAAAAGATGATGCTGCGGGATGATGTCGATGATCGAGGCGCGCGCGACTTTTTCCGGATGATCGAGACACATGCGGTGCAGCACGCGGGCGCCGCGGTCGTGGCCGGCGGCGTAAAAGCGGTCGAAGCCGAGCGCAGCCATGACCTCGATCTGATCGGCCGCCATGGCGCGGAACGAATAGCCGGAATGATCGTCGCCGCCGGGCGGCTTTTCCGAATCGCCATAGCCACGCAGATCGGTAGCGACGACAGTGAACTCCTGCGCCAGCTGCGGCGCGAACTTCTGCCAGGACAGGTGACTGAACGGATTGCCGTGCATCAGCAACAGCGGCGGCCCCTTGCCGCCATGGACAGTGACGATGCGCGCGCCGGAGGTTTTGATTTCGGTCTTGGTGAAATTTTCGAAGAACATTTTGGCTCCTCATCGTCATTCCGGGGCGCGCGCAGCGCGAGCCCGGAATTCATAATCACAGTCGTATGAATTATTGGCTCGCACCTTCAACCACTTCTCTATCCGTGGCTATGGATTCCGGGCCCGCGGGCTTTGCCCGCGTCCCGGAATGACGGCCGGAGGTCACTAACCC
>JBAPUM010000117.1:0-8252 GCA_049282655.1 Xanthobacteraceae bacterium | reverse complement strand
CGCGGATTGCGGTCGGCGAGCTCGCCGACCTTCTGTACGGATTGAGCGTGCACCTGGCCCTGAATCTGGGCGATATCGATCATCTTGGCGGTCTGGCTCGCCTCCACCGCTTTCGCCGGATCGGCGTTATCCGCCGTGATCGCGGCGGTCGATGCCGCGCCCGGGAGACCGTCGGCGGCGCCGGAGCCCGCCGGCAAGGCGGTGCGCTTCTGCTCGTCCGGCGTGATGATGCGGCGCACCAGCGGCCGCACCACCAGCAGCAGGACGACGAGGCCGAGAATCCCCATCACCACCATTTCGATGGCGCGCATGATGTCGTCCTTGGTGAACTCGAAGGCCGACAGCCAGCCGCTGGGCTCGCTGATCGGCATCGCCGGCGTTTCGGCAAAGCGCAGATTAACGACCTCGACATGATCGCCGCGCTTTTGGTCGAAGCCGATCGCGGATCGCACCAAAGTCGCGATCTGCTCCAGGTCCTCCTTGCTGCGCGGCTGATAGGTCACTTCGCCTTTGTCGTCCTTGGCGTAGCTGCCGTCGACCAGGACGGCGACCGAGATGCGGTTGACGCGGCCGCCCTCGATCACTTCGGTCTTGGTGGTCTTCGAAATCTCGTAATTGACGATTTCTTCCGACTTCCGGCTTTGATCGCGCGGCGTCGCTTCCGCGGCCGGCTGGCGCTGAGCGGCATTGGGCAATTCGTTGCCGACCGTGACTTGGCTGTTATTGCCCTCGCCCGATGCCGAGGTCTCTTCGCGAGTCTGGCTCGAGCGAACGACCCGGCCGTCGGGATCGAACTTGTCGGAGGTCTGCGTGATCCGGTTGAAGTCGAAATCGGCGTTGACCTGCACGCGCGAATGGCCTGGACCGACCACCGAGGAGACGATCGATTCGACCTGCTCGCGCGTGTGTTTCTCGAATGTGGCCTGCCGCTCGTCGGCACTGACGTCGCTGCCGTTCGGATCGTCGCTCGCGCCGTCGGCGAGAAGCTGGCCTCGCTCGTCGACAATCGAGACGCGCTGTGGCCGCAGCCCGTTGACTGCGGTCGCGACCAGGTGGCGGATCGCGCGCACTTGCGACGGCTCGAGCATGCCGCGCACTTTGAGCACGATCGACGCCGAAGGCTCGATCTTGTCGCGCGAGAACAGCGGCCGCTCCGGCATCACCAGATGCACCCGCGCCGCCTGGACCCGATCGAGCGCTTCGATGGTGCGCGCCAGCTCGCCCTCGAGCGCCCGTAAATTATTGATATTTTGCATAAAGCTCGTGCTGCCGAGCGCATCGGACTTGTCGAAAATCTCGTAGCCGACGCCGGCCCCCTTGGGCAGGCCGTTCTCGGCCAGCGTCATGCGCAGTCGGGCGACGCGGTCGCGCGGCACCATGATGGTGTTGCCGTCATTGTGTATTTCATAAGTGACGCCTTCGCGGTCGAGCTCTTTGGCGATGGAGGCGGAATCCTCCATCGACAGCCCGGTGAACAGCGGCGTCATCTGCGGGGCGGTCACGCGCATCATCAGAAATGCGAAGAAGCCGATCAGCGCGATGGTGACGGCGCCCATGGCGGCAATACGCGGACCGCCGAGCGTTTTGGCAAACTCGACCAGACCTTGCACCGAGCCTTCCCCCAAGCCAGCAGCCAGGCGCGACGCTCACGCGTCTCGCTCGGCAATATTTGCCCGGTGGATGGTTAGCGTCCGGTTAATAAACCGCTGGGGATGAACATGAGTCAGCATGAATCGCCGCGCCGGCCGCGAACGGCCGGCATCGGCGATCGGCAATGGCGCGTGTTACTGACGATATTGCTGGATGCGTGTCGTGCGCAGCCCGGCGAGGCCGTGCTGATCGATGGAATACTGCCAGGAGAGGAATTCCTCGACCGTCAGCGTATAACGGCTGCAGGCTTCTTCCAGCGACAGCAAACCGCCGCGGACAGCCGCGACAACTTCCGCCTTGCGGCGGATGACCCAACGCTTCGTCCCTGGCGCCGGCAGATCGGCGATGGTCAGGGGCGAACCGTCCGGCCCGATGACATATTTGACCCTCGGGCGATGGGGTTCGGTCATAGCAACTCTCACCAACTCGACAACTTCACAGCCTCCGACCTTACGCATGGCCACTTAAAATTTGCCTAAGCGTTGCGGTCGAATGACTGCAAATTGCGCCGCCGAGGGCATGGAGTCGCGATTTCGCCATGCCGGAGCTGCAAGAGGCGGTGCGGGCGACGCCCATTCGTCTGGAACGAGGCACGGCGGTCGGCCTGCGATCGCTACAGGAGGTTGGTGAGACTACTGAGAGTGCTGTTGAGGGAACTGATGCTGCTGTTGAGATTGCTCAGCGTGGTGGCGTTACTGTTATTGATCGATTGGATGGCGCTGATCGGGTAGCTTTGGCCTCCCACCGTCAGTTGCGGCGGGTTCTGGCTCATATTGACGCCGGTCACGGTGCCCTGGACCTGGGAAGAGACCGTCACTGGCTGGCCGTTGGCATTGGTCGCGGTGACCGCCAGCGTGTATTGGCCGGCCGGCCAGGTCACGCCGTTGGTGCCTTGGCCGTTCCAGCTGTAGGTCTGGGTTCCGGCATTCAGCGACACGGCTCCGGTGTAGGCGGTCTGGCCGGTGGAACTGGTGACCGTGACGGTGCCGGTAGCGGGCGACGCCGAATTCAACGACCACGTTGCCGGCGAATTTGCCGCCAGCGCCGCGGTCGTGCCGGTCAATGTGACGTTGCTGCCGAGGAACTGCATCGCCGAGGTCGCCTCGGCGGTCTGCTGCAGCGAGATCAGGGTCTGCAGATTGGTATTCATATTGACCTGCTGTTCGACCGAGGAGAACTCGACGAGTTGCTGGGTGAACTGGTTGGTGTCGAGCGGGTCGAGCGGGTCTTGGTTCTGCAACTGCGTGGTGAGCAGCGTCAGGAACGTATTGTAATTGCCGGCGAGCTGTGACGCGCCGGCGGTGCCAGCGGCGGCCGCGGTCGGGGAAGTCGAGTTGCTGGTTGGGGTGGTGGTGCCAGTTGTCGGCGTCGTGGTCATGCTTCGTCCTCGGATTAACGGGGCTCACACCCGAATATCGACGCCGCCGCCGAGCGAGACGCGGGCATAGATCTGCCGTGTCTCGATCGACGCCAGTTCGGGGTCGTGAATGACAAGCTGCGGCAGGCTCGTCTGAGCGTTGCCGCCATTGCTGTTCTGTCCGGTGAAAGACTGATCGCGTAGCGAGAATTGCATGCCGTTATCGGCGGTTTTGAGCCCGGCCTGCTCCAGCGCGCGTTCGAGCTGCGGCTGCTGGTTCTGCAAAAGCGTGAGCGTCTCGGGCCGGTCGGCAGTGACATGCGAGGTCACTTGGCCGTTCGCACCGACGTCGAGGCGAACGTCGATGCGGCCGAGCTCGGGCGGGTCGAGGCGAATGTCGAATTGATTCGAGCCCGCCTTCGCGCGTGCGGCGATGGCGACGGGAAGCGCGGAAATCGGTACCGCGACGGCCGTGGGCGTGCTGGGCGCGGCGGCCGCGGCCTGGCTTGCCGGCGCGCCGGCGGCGACGACACCAAGGCTAGGTACCTCGCTCGTGGCGGTCTTCGCGACGCTTGTGGCCGGCTGCGTGCCCGATGTGCCGGCGCTGTCCCCGGTCGCGGCGCCGTTTGCCGCGCCGGCGGCGAGATTGAGCATGGGCTCAAAGTTTGTTTGGTTGTCGCCTTGGGCGTTCGGCTGCGGCGCTGCGGGCGGCGCATTATCCGTGCCGGTCGGTCCCGGCAAAGCTGGCGGGGCGGCGGCCGTGTTCGGATCCGGCAGCGCCGCAGGCGCGGCGGTGGTGTCGCCGGCGGCCGGAGGCTTTGCTGCCGCCGCTCCCTTGGCGGTTGCGGCGTCCTTGGCGGTTGCCTCATCCTGGCCGGGGAGCTGCGGCAGGGCGGCTTGCGCATGAACTTTTGCTTGCGTAGCGACCATGTCTGAGGCCGCAGCATTGGCCGCCGCCGGCGTGGCTTCGCCTGCGCCGGTTTGGAGGATAACTGCCGCGATCGCAGCCGATGGGCTGGCCGCCGTGGCGGCCGAAGCCGGTGTTTGGCCGCTATCTCCGGGGTCGCTCGCGGCGGCGGTCGACGCCGGCTTTTTCGATCCCGGAATGCCCGATGCGGCGGTCGAGTCTTGTTCGCTCGCCGCGGCCGCAACGGTCGCGTTGCTCACGGCTGCGGCGGCGAGGTTCGGGTCGATGTCATTCGGATCGGCCGGCGGGATGGCCGCAACATTCTGGTTCCCGACGCCCGAATTGTTCGCCGTCGTGGCGGGCGGGGTCGAGGCGGTTTTCGCCGGCGCCGGGTTGGCGTCTGGGCTCGACGCGGTTCCGCTCGGCGCTGGTGCGGGTTGCTTGGCAGCGCTCGTTGCCGTGTTGCTTGCCCGCGAATTGGAGTTTCCGGTATTGCCCGTCGAACCGGTCGAGGGTGTCTGAGTTTGAGGCGGGGCCGGCTGGGGCGCCGGAGAGGGCGCGGCGGTCGGCGCAGATGCGTTGCCGTCGAGGAGCGCCGCAAACGGCTGCTGGTTATCTTGGCTAGGCCACGGAGACTGAACCCGGGACGCTGACGACAGCGCCGCGGCGGCGGACATGTCCGGCGTTATACTGGGCACACTCGGCACTGGGTAACTCCCACAAGCGACATTCGCTATCGTCTGTTGCCATTATCTGTCTGCAATGGGCGGGCCAGGGCGGCTATCGGCGCGACCCGTGTAATTTCAATGCGTTAGGTGTCGGCTCCGCGGTGGAATCCCGGCAAGCCTTGCGGCAAGCGGCAAATTCTGCCGATGCCGGGGGAACGCCAGTGGGGCCGTCTGCCCCGAACCGCGACGGCGGCGCACCGCAAGCATGGCGAAGCGCAAGAGCGGCCCTTATAGTAGAGGGCGGCGATCGGCCGCTCGGAAAGACCGTCTGCCGCAGGACATCAGCCGGATGAGTTCGAACCTACTCGATATCGAAGGACGGCCGTCGGCGACACGCGTGGTCGTTGCGATGTCGGGCGGCGTCGATTCTTCGGTGACTGCGGCGTTGCTTGCCGAGGCCGGCTATGACGTCGTCGGCATCACGCTGCAACTTTACGATCATGGCGCCGCGACCCACCGCAAGGGCGCCTGCTGCGCCGGCCGCGACATTCACGACGCCCGCGCTGTCGCCGAACGGATCGGTATTCCGCATTACGTCCTCGACTACGAAGATCGTTTCAAGACCGCGGTGATCGACCGCTTCGCCGCAAGCTACGTCGCCGGCGAAACGCCGGTGCCCTGCGTCGAGTGCAACCAGTCGATCAAATTCCGTGACCTGCTCACGACCGCGCGTGACCTCGGCGCCGCGGTGCTGGCGACCGGCCATTACGTCGCGTCGCGCGCCTTGCCGGATGGCGCCCGGGCGCTTTATCGCGCCCGCGAGGTCGAGCGCGACCAGAGCTATTTTCTATTCGCCACCACACCCGCACAGCTCGATCTGCTGCGCTTCCCGCTCGGCGACCGCACCAAGGCCGAGACCCGGGAACTGGCGCGACGCTTCGGGCTCTCGGTCGCCGACAAGCAAGACAGTCAAGACATCTGCTTCGTGCCGACCGGCCATTACGCATCGATGATCGAGCGGCTGCGGCCGGGCGCCTCTGGACCGGGCGACATTGTCGATCTCGATGGGCGAGTGCTCGGCAGTCATGACGGCATCATCCATTTCACCGTCGGCCAGCGGCGCGGTCTCGGCATCGCCACAGGTTCGCCGCTCTATGTGGTGCGTCTTGACGCCGCCGACCGACGCGTTGTGGTGGGTCCGCGCGAGGCGTTGCGCACCAGCCGCATCCGCTTGCGCGATATCAACTGGCTCGGTGACGGCACTATCGATGAGGCGCTGGATCGGCACCCCGACGTTCACGTCAAGGTCCGCTCGACCCGGGCGCCACAACCGGCTTGGCTGCGCGCCGGCCCCGGCGGTGGCATCGAGATCGAATTGATCGCCGGTGAAGACGGCGTATCGCCCGGCCAGGCTTGTGTTTTCTACGACGGCGCCGAAGGTCAGGCGCGCGTCCTCGGCGGCGGCATCATCGCCAGTACGGTCACGGCGGCGGCGGCAAAGCGCGCCATCGAGGCCGAAAGCGCCCAATTCGCCACGGCGCGCTAAGCCATGATGGGGGCCAATGGGGGCCGAACTCGATAACGCCGGCATCGCCAAGGCCTATGCGCGCTGGGCGCCAATCTACGATGTCGTATTCGGTGCCGTGTTCGATCGCGGCCGCCAGGCGTCGATCGCGGCGGCGGAGCGCGTCGGCGGCCGCATCCTCGAAGTCGGCGTTGGTACCGGCCTGTCGCTGCCGGATTATGCGCCGTCGAACCGGCTGGTCGGGGTCGATTTGTCGGCCCCAATGCTACGCAAGGCGAGAGAGCGGGTGCTGGAGCATCGGCTTGGCCATGTCGAGGGCCTCGCCGTCATGGACGCACAGCATCTCGGCTTTAAGGACGCGGCCTTCGACGTTGTCGTCGCGCAATATGTCATCACCGCAGTGCCGAACGCCGAGGCGACGCTCGATGAGTTTGCGCGGGTCACGCGACCGGGCGGCGAAATCGTGCTGGTCAATCATCTGGGCGCCGAGCGCGGGCCGCGCGCGGCTTACGAGCGCATCTTTGCGCCGCTCGGTCGCCGGCTCGGCTGGCAGGTGGAGTTCCGCTGGGAACGGCTCGCCCGATGGGCGGCGCGCCACGGCGGCGTCCGCGTCATCGAGCGACGCCCGATGCCGCCGCTCGGGCATTTTTCACTCATCAGATTTGAGAAGGCGTAGCCAGACTTACCCGCGCCTCTCGGCCTCCCAATGGCCGGAGCACAACGAAGTCGATGACCGTCCGTTCCAGTGTCCTTGGCCGGAATCGCCCGAGAGCTGTCCCGTGCCGTTGGCCCGCTCGCTGCCGGCGCTGACCGCGACATTGACATGACCGCGCGGGTCGACGTGCCCGGAAACGTTGAAGCTTGGATCGTCATAGGAAATTCGGCCGTTGGCGATGTGAAGCGCGTAACGATAAGCGCGGTCGCAGTCGCCGGCGTCGGTGACGATCAACACGCTCCAGGCGCCGTCAAATGACTTGGCTGCCATGGCGGCCGGGGTCGCCCACAGGGACGCCGAGAGCGCGGTCGCGGCGGACAGGAGCAGAACAGGATTAAGGGCTTTCATGCGACCGACTCCCGGTATTCACCATCCGACGAGGAACTTGATATAGAGTGTGGAACTCCGGCGTCGGCAAGTATTTGAATTGGCGTTAGCATTCCCTTGCGCAACGTCCATCGCTTCGACTTCATTACCGCTAAAATCCTCGATCGGCGTTAGGATTTATGTATGTGGCGAGTAGTCCTCTGCACAGTGGCGGTAGCGCTTGCGATGACGGCCGTGCCCGCCGAGGCGAAGCAGCACACCGTGGATACCCGGCATGTGCACCATTCGCACGCCGTGCGGAAACATAATGTCAGACGGGATGTCAGACAGACGCCTCTGCGGGCCGCCGCGCCGCTAACGCGACCGCAACCGCTGCCGGCGCCTCCACCGCCGGCCCATGTCTATTTAATGCGCGGATTCTTGAACGTCTTTTCGCTCGGGATTGACGATCTCGGTGCGAAAATCCAGGCCGCCGGCATTGCCGCCGCTGTCGCTAACCACGCCGACGCCGATAATTTCCTCAACCAAATTACGACCCGATATCAGTCGGGCGATCGCGGACCCATTATTCTCATCGGACATTCGCTCGGCGCCGATGCGGTGATAGACATGGCGCAGACGCTCGACCGCTACGATATTCCGGTTGCGCTTGCGATCCTGTTCGACGGCACGGCGCCGCACGCGGTGCCGAAGAACGTCGCCGTAGCCGTCAATTTCACCCAGGAATTCGAAATCGGTCCGGGGCCCGGATTCAGCGGGACGATCTCAAACGTCAATCTCCGCGGCCAGGAGGGCATCGACCACTTCACGATCGATAAGGCGCCGGCGCTGCAGGCCCAGGCGCTCGATGACGTTTTGCGGGCGGCCTCGGCGCAACCTGGTCCGCAAGCGCGGCGACCTTGAATCGGGTGCGGGTGCTTCGGCCGACTAAACGCGGCTAGAGCCTGATCGGTTCTGATTGAATCAGAACCAGGCTCTAGTGTCCCGAGTCAGAAGTTCGCCACAATAGATTCACGGTAGAGTCGCGTTGCCGCGCCAGAGCATGCTGGAAGCAGCAATGGAGTTGGCGATGGCACCGCGATTGGATCCCCTTGTTCTCAGCG
>JBAPUM010000116.1:0-2462 GCA_049282655.1 Xanthobacteraceae bacterium | reverse complement strand
GGCCAAAGCGATATCGATGAATCGCCTTTGGCGGCGGCAAGCGAAACGCTCGCGCAAGTCGCCGTTGAGAACGGCAGCGCGAACTTGCGACATGCGATGCGCGCCTTTGAGCGGCCGCTGCATCTGCTGTTTTTTGACCATTCGCCGGGCAACAAGGGAATCAACGGCGGACTCAGCGAGCGAGGAAGTAATCCGCCGGCCCGATCGATAGCGTGCGCCGCCCTTGATGACCGAGGCGCTATAATTCTGCCGCACCGCAATATCCGATTGGCGCCTGAGACGCTTTGTTGTAGGATTATGCTGCAATCGAGATTTCCTGCGCGGTGCGAACCGAGATGGCAGTGAGAGATCGTTGGGTGAATGGGACTCGCGTGTCCGGCTTCCACGATCGTCACGACATCCACGGGTCGGGCCGCCGTTGGTCTACGCGAATGAGGCAGTCGTGAATACTCACGCCGCTTTGGGCAATAGAGCCTCGATCATCGAGCGCGTCAGGTCGCGTGCGCCCGGCTATTGGCGCTATGTTTGCGAACAGCCATCTTGGATCTTCATGTTTCTTTTCGCCCGCACGCTGGTCGCGCGCCGTATTGAGCGATGGCTGAATCGTGCCGCGTACCGGGCGCCAGCGCCGGCCCCTGGCTCGATCTTGGACGGAGTGGATCTGCCCCTCGTCATCGCCGACTTGATCCGGGACGGCGTCCATCTCGGATTGAGGCTGCCCCCACACTTGGTGCGGGAAATCCGCGCCTTCGCTGACGCCACTCCTTGTTTCTCGCGCGACAATCAGGCGACCGGCTTTCTCCACGATGCGGTCGCGGAGGTAAATCGGCTGCGCGAGCGGGGCGTCGTCGCGGCCTATTATTTCGAGTCAGTGGAGCGCTCGCCGGCGATCGTCGGTTTGACGGCGGATCAGGGGATACGAAGCGTCGCGACCGCCTATCTCGGCCATGACCCGGTGCTGATCCGCGTCCGCCTGTGGTGGAGCTTCCCGGCCAAGCGTGTCTCCGATGCGGACCTGCATGCGGCGGCGCAGGACAAGTACCATTTCGACCTGAACGCTTGGCGCTCCCTGAAGTTCTTCTTTTATCTGACGGCGACAAACGAACAGGGCGGCCCCCATCGGTGCATCATGGGCAGTCATCGGCGTCGTTCATTGCAACACCAGCTCACATTGACGGTTGGGTGCGATGAGAAAGAACTTCGGGCATTCTACGACGCGGAGCGGTTTCTCACCGTTACTGGCGAGGAAGGGGCCGGTTTTACCGAGGATCCATTCCTGTTTCACACCGGCTCTCTGTGTCGGAAGCAGCCGCGCCTCATCCTGGAGCTAGAGTATGGTCCGACAAGCGTGACCCCAAGCTACCGCTACGGGCGACTGGGCTGAGCCCGGTCGAAGAGTGACGCGGCGATTAGTCGTTCATAGACGGCGATCAAAGCCGTGCTCCACCCCTCCGGAGTCGTGGCAAGGACGCGGGTTTTCTCGAAGGCGTTAATGCTCATTCGGCGCGTTTCGACGTCGCTGTCGAGAAGTCGGCGCAGAGCGTCGGCGAGGGCCGTCTCATCGCTGACGTCGCAGGCGAACCCTGCCTCGAGCGCGACGATCTCCTTGGCAAGTAGCGCGTCGTCGCCAAGAATGACCGGCAATCCGCTCCAAAGCGCCTCGCACGCGACGAGCCCAAACGGCTCAGGGTAGCGGCTCGGCATCACCAAGGCGCGTGCGGAGGCGATCGCGGCGCCGATTTCGGCATGAGATCGCCATCCGTCGAACACCACGTCCGGATACATATCCCGAAGCGTCCCGGCCATAGGGCCGTCGCCGATGATGCGCAGCCGCGCTCCGGCGTGCCGCGCGGCCCGGGCGGCCCGATCGGGTCCTTTCTCAGAGTGCAGCCGGCCGACGAACACGATCTCGCGATTGCGCTCGGCGGGAATCCGTTCGTTGCTGAAGGCGGTGACCGGGTTGCGGAGCACCGTGATCGACCCGGCGGGCACGCCGCCGCGTTGCAGGCCTGCCCGCATGCCATCGTGCACGGCCAGCACAAGGGGGGCAGTTCGGCGAAAGTCGAACAGCATCTCCCGCACCGCTTGGCGCGCGACTCGCCAGAGTTTGTGGGCGTAGCTCCGCCGGTCGCAGGCCGCGACAAGGCAGGCGGCGCTCATCGGGCGGAGCTGGCAGGACTGGCCGGTGCGATAGATAACGTAGCCGCCGTTTGGGCAGACGAGGAAGAAATCATGGGCCGAGAGAACCAGCCGAGAAGCAACGGGATGAAGGACGCGGAACAGCGAGGGCGACAGGATCTTGGTCCAGTTATGCACGTGGTAGACGGTGCCCTGCGTGTCGTTGTGGCGAAGCCACTCCCCGACCACGGCGACAGTTCGGCTGTTATAGACGCCTCGGAGGAACGCTTCGCGCGGTCCCGCGTCGAGCAGCAGCGCCTGTCCGATCGCGACGATCTCGACCC
>JBAPUM010000115.1:0-11488 GCA_049282655.1 Xanthobacteraceae bacterium | reverse complement strand
ACCACCTCGCCGAGCCGCAGCACCGTTTCGCCGTTGGCGGCGAATTCCGCGACCGCGGCGTCGGCGCCGTCCGGATCGAGCACGGCGATCATGCCGATGCCGCAGTTGAAGGTGCGCAGCATTTCGGGGGCGGCGATCTCGCCCGCCGCGGCGAGCCATTTGAATACCGGCAAAACCAGAACGCGGTCGAGATCGAGCGACACGGCAAGCCCCGGCGGCAACACGCGGGGAATATTGTCGACAAAGCCGCCGCCGGTGATATGCGCAAGCGCCTTGACTGCTCGCGTCTTGCGGATCGCGGCGAGACAGGATCGCACATAAAGCCGCGTCGGCGTGAGCAGCGCCTCGCCGAGACTGCGCGACGGGTCGAACGGCGCTGGATCGTGCCACTTAAGACCGGAAGTCGCCGCAACGCGGCGCACCAGAGAGAAGCCGTTCGAATGCACGCCGGTCGAGGCGAGGCCGACAACGACGTCGCCTACCTTGATATCCGCCCGCGGCAAGAGCTCCTTGCGCCCGACGGCGCCCACCGCAAAGCCGGCAAGATCGTAATCGCCACCATGATAGACGCCGGGCATTTCCGCGGTCTCGCCACCGATCAGCGCGCATCCGGCCTCGCGGCAGGCTGTCGCGATGCCTTTCACGACGGCCGCGCCGACCACGGGGTCGAGCTTGCCGCAGGCAAAATAGTCGAGAAAGAACAAGGGCTCGGCGCCTTGCACGACGAGATCATTGACCGACATGGCAACGAGATCGATGCCGATCGTGTCGTGGCGGGAGGTTTCGACCGCGATCTTGACCTTGGTGCCTACCCCGTCGTTCGCCGCAACCAGGATCGGATCCGAGAAGCCCGCGGCTTTGAGGTCGAACAGCCCGCCAAATCCGCCGATTTCAGCGTCGGCGCCCGGGCGCGCCGTGCCGCGCACCAGCGGCTTGATCAAATCCACCATGCGATTGCCGGCGTCGATATCGACACCGGCGGCCGCGTAGCGCCCTTCATCCACGAAAGCCACCAATTCGCTGAGAATGCGCCCCGGCTGGGGCGATAATGCCGGCCCCTGCTACGTCGGAATCGCGGGGTGCGCAAGCACGCGGGTGCCGGTATATTGCGCGCCTAATGACGGCGCGCGGGAGCCTAGACGGTTCCGATCAGAGCGTGCCGCAAGCCGGGGCCAGGTTTTGAGTATCCCAAATCTTATTACGCTCGGACGCATCCTGTTGGTGCCGATCGTCGTCTGGGCGATCACGTCCGGCCAGATGCGCATTGCGTTCCTGCTGTTCTTGACCGCCGGCATCAGCGACGGCGTCGACGGTTTTCTCGCCAAGCGTTTCCACATGGCGAGCGAGCTTGGCGCCTATCTCGATCCCTTGGCCGATAAGGCGCTGATCGTGTCGATCTATGTCTCGCTCGGGGTCGCCGGCGCGCTGCCGATCTTCCTGGTCATTCTCGTTGTTTCGCGCGATATCATGATCATCAGCGCCTTCATGCTGTCCTGGCTTGTCGGCAAGCCGATGCCGATCCGGCCGCTGATGGTCTCGAAAGCCAATACGGTGGCACAAATTCTCCTCGCCGGATGGGTCCTCGCCGAACAAGGCTTCGGTTTCCAGGCCACCATCGGCTCGGAAATCCTGATGGCGCTGGTCGCGGTCTTGACGTTACTCTCGGTCGCCTTCTATCTCGCGGAGTGGGTCCGCCACATGAATTCGTTCGGCGCCGGGCACTGACGGCGGCCACGGGACAGAGCGCGACATGCAATTCCAACGCAATGTGGTGTTCTGGCTCGTCGCGCTGGTGGCGCTGGTCGTCTTGCTCTTGCTGCTCAAGCCTATTCTGCTGCCTTTCGTTCTCGGCATGGTGATTGCCTATCTGCTCGACCCGCTGGCCAAGCAACTGACCAAGCGCGGCATGAGCCGGCTCATCGCGGCGCTGCTTATTCTCGGCGCCTTCGTGGTTGCATTCACGGTGCTGGTGCTGTTGATCGCCCCGATATTGTCGCGGCAGTTTGCGGCCTTCATCGCGCACGCGCCGGATTATGCGTTGCGCATCCAGGCGATGGTGAGTGACGACAATCACCCGTGGATAAAGACCATGGTCGGCGACAATCTCGTCGGCTCCGACAAGGCGGTCAGCGATCTGATGAATCAGGCGCTCGGCTACGTGACCGGGTTTCTCAGCTCGCTATGGACCAAAGGCCGGGCGCTGATTTCGATTTTTTCGCTGGTGATCATCACGCCGGTCGTCGCCTTCTACCTGATCTGCGATTGGGACCGGATGGTGAATTCCGTCGATCGGTTGATCCCGCTGCCGCAGCGCGACACCGTGCGCAGGCTCAGCCGCGAGATCGATGCCACGATATCGTCTTACGTCCGGGGCCAATCGGGTGTTTGCGTCATCCTCGGTTCCTACTATGCGATCGGGCTGACCTTGGCCGGCCTGAACTTCGGCTTGCTGATCGGCGTCGTCTCGGGACTGATCAGCTTTATTCCCTATGTCGGTTCGTTGACGGCGCTGGTGCTGGCGACGGCCGTCGCGCTCGCGCAATTCTTTCCGGATTGGACCAGTATCTTCATCGTCGTCGGCGTTGTCCTTGTCGGCCAGTTCCTCGAAGGCAATCTGATATCGCCGTTTCTGGTCGGCCACAGCGTCGGCCTGCATCCGGTCTGGCTGATGTTTGCCTTGTTCGCGTTCGGCTATCTGTTCGGTTTCGTCGGCCTCTTGCTCGCCGTGCCGCTCGCCGCGGCGGCGGGCGTGCTGATCCGTTTCGCCATCGGGCGTTATCTGGAAAGCCCGTTCTATACCGGGGCTCGGTCCTCTTAACCGCCAAAGGCGCCCTAAGTGCTGCCGTTAGGTCCCATCTCGTCAGGTCCCATGTCTTTAGGTCCCATGTCCTCAGATCCCAAGTCCTTAGGTGCCAAGTCCTTAGGTGCCAAGTCCTTAGGTGCCATGTCCCTGCTACGCCCACGCCAGCTTGCGCTCGCCCTCGATCACGCGGAAAGCTACGCGCGGGAAGATTTTCTGCCTGGCCCGGGAAACGCGGACGCCTTGGCGCTGATCGATTCCTGGCCCGACTGGCCATCGCGCGCCATCGCGCTTATCGGGCCGGAAGGCTCAGGCAAAACTCATTTGGCGACGATGTGGGCGGCATCGGCCGGGGCGCGGGTTGTTTCGGCCCATTCGCTTGCCGAAGCGGATATTCCGGCGGCTCTCGCGACCGGCGCCTTGGTGGTTGAAGACGCAGCCGCTGCCGGCGAGGAGCGGGCGCTGTTCCACCTCATCAATCTCGCGCGCGAGGAGGAAGCCTTCCTGCTCTTTACCGCGCGCACGTCGCCGTCATTGTGGCCGGTCGCAATTCCCGATCTGGCGTCGCGGCTGCGGGCGCTTCCGGTGGTGGCTCTGGAGCCGCCGGACGACGCGATGCTGCGCGGCGTCATGGTGAAACTCGCCGCCGACCGTCAGCTCGCACTCGACGAGGGCGTGGTGCGTTATCTGTCGACCCATATTGAGCGATCGTTCGCGGCGGCGCGCGGCGCCGTCATCGCGTTGGACAAGGAGGCGTTGCGGCAGGGCCGCGCGCCGAGCCGGGCCTTGGCGGCGGAGATGTTTCGCGACGCGGGCTGATTGCTCCGCTCGAGCCTCGATATAGTTTATTTCGGGGTGACGAGTCGCGCGGCCTTGACGGCGCGACCCGGGACCGCCTTATCTCAGGAAGCGACGTCATCAAATTGTGACAAAAGTGGCAAACGTAGCACTCGAGGACCAGCAATCGGTCGTGGCCGAGCTCGGCCAAGACCCTGCGGTTGCAGGAGAATCCGATCCAGTCCCGCAGCTTGCGGCATTGCCCCCGCACGAGTCGGTTCCGCATCGCGCGGACCCGGAGCTCATCGCCAATCCGGACCGTTTCATCAACCGCGAGCTATCCTGGCTCGACTTCAATCGCCGCGTCCTCGACGAAGCGGCCAATCGCCGGAACCCCTTGCTCGAGCGGCTGAAGTTCCTGTCGATCTCGGCCAACAATCTCGACGAATTCTTCATGGTGCGCGTCGCCGGTCTCGGCGCGCAGGTGCGCGAGGGTATCAGCACGCGCAGCCCCGAGGGTTTGACGCCTGCGGAGCAACTCGCCCGCATCGGCGAAGCGGTGTCGGTCCTGGTCGAAGACCAGCAGGCGCAATGGCGGAAGCTCCGCGCCTTGCTCGCCGATGCCGGCATCGTGCTGGTCGACGGACCCGACGTCACCAAAGTCGAGAAGACCTGGCTCGAGGACTATTTCCTGGCCCACGTCTTTCCGCTGTTGACCCCGCTCGCCGTCGACCCGGCCCATCCATTTCCCTTTATTCCCAATCTCGGCTTCACCATCACCTTGCAGCTCGCCCGCGCCAAGGACGGGCGGGCGATGAACGCGCTGATCCGGATGCCCAATCGCATCGAACGCTTCGTGCGCTTGCCGCAGTTAGGCGACGGCGGCAAGGTGCGGCTGATCTCGATCGAAGGCGCCACCAGCCTGTTTATCGGCAAACTGTTCCCGGGCTACGTCGTCAAAGGACTTGGCGCCTTTCGCGTCATCCGCGACTCCGAAGTCGAAATCGAGGAAGAAGCCGAAGATCTGGTGCGGCTGTTCGAGACCGCGCTGAAGCGGCGCCGCCGCGGCACCGTCATCAGGCTCGACATCGAGGCGACGATGCCGGTCGAGCTGCGGCGCTTCGTGCAGCGGGCGCTGGGCGCCTCCGACGATACCGTGTTCAGCGTCGACGGCGTGCTCGCGCTCAACGAGATGGGGCAGGTCGCCAATCTCGACCGGCCCGATCTCGAATTCGTGCCCTATGTGCCGCGCTATCCCGGCCGCGTGCGCGACCACCGCGGCGATTGCTTCGCGGCGATCCGGCAAAAGGATCTCATCGTCCATCACCCCTATGAATCGTTCGACGTGGTGGTGAATTTCCTGCAGCAGGCGGCGCGCGACCCCGACGTCGTCGCCATCAAACAAACGCTGTATCGCACCTCGGCGGACTCGCCGATCATCAAGGCGCTTGCCGAAGCCGCCGAAGCCGGCAAATCGGTCACGGCGCTTGTCGAATTGAAGGCGCGCTTCGACGAGGAGGCCAATATTCGCTGGGCGCGAGACCTCGAACGCGCCGGCGTGCAGGTCGTGTTCGGCTTCATCGAGCTCAAGACGCACGCCAAGCTGTCGCTGGTGATGCGTCGCGAAGGCACGGCACTGGCTTCCTATGTGCATGTCGGGACCGGAAATTATCATCCGGTGACGGCGCGCATTTACACCGATCTGTCTTTCTTCACTTGCGACGCCGTGATCGCGCGCGACGTCGCCCGCGTCTTCAACTTCGTCACCGGCTATGCGGAGCCCGCGGAGCTCGAGCGCATGGCGGTCTCGCCGCTGTCGCTGCGCAAGCGCATCCGCCAGCACATCGACGAGGAAAGCGCCAACGCCAAGGCCGGGCGGCCTTGCGGCATCTGGATGAAGATGAACTCGCTCGTCGATCCGGACATCATCGATGCGCTCTATAAGGCCTCGAGCGCCGGCGTGCCGATCGATCTCGTGGTGCGCGGCATCTGTTGCCTGCGTCCCGGCGTGCCGGGGTTGTCCGAGAACATCCGCGTCAAATCCATCGTCGGCCGCTTCCTCGAACACGGCCGGATTTACTGTTTCGGTGCCGGGCACGGCCTGCCGCACGCCAAGGCCGCGATCTATATATCGTCCGCCGACATGATGCCGCGCAATCTCGACCGCCGGGTCGAGGTGTTGTGCCCGATCCTCAATCCGACCGTGCACGAGCAGGTGCTCGAGCAGATCATGGTGGCCAATCTGAAAGACAACGAGCAGAGCTGGCGGCTCGCGGCCGACGGCTCCTCGTCGCGCATCAAGCCCGCCAAGGGCGAGGAAACCTTCAATTGCACCACTTATTTCATGACCAATCCGAGCCTTTCCGGCCGCGGCAAGGCACACAAGGATACCGTTCCCCGCCTGCGCCATCGGCCCGGAGCGAATGTGATTTAGCGCCGAATCGCGTAGGGTAAATGGTCGCTGCCGCGCCGGGCCCAACGCAGCGAGACTTTTGGCAATCGCTCCCGCGACACCGCATGCGTTCCAACGATCCGTGGTTTGAAACTGACGGGCCGACAGCGCGCGACGCGGTGATGCCGCAATGGCCGCTCGCTTAATCCGACTGGCTTGATCCGATCGATGAGCAAAACGAAATTTCACGCCCAGAAATTCCACGCCCAGAAATTCCACGCCCAGGGGCGGCTCAATCACGGCCCGCCAGTCGCCGTCGTCGATATCGGCTCGAATTCGGTCCGTCTCGTCGTCTATGAAGGCGTCACGCGCAGCCCGACTGAGCTGTTCAACGAAAAAGCGCTGTGCGGTCTCGGCCGCGAAGTGCAGACGACGCGGCTCCTCGCCGCCGACGCCGTCCAGCACGCGCTGGCGACGCTGAAGCGTTTTCGCGCGCTGTGCCAGACCATGGGCGTGAAAGAGATTCTCGCCATCGCCACGGCGGCCTGCCGCGATGCCAAGAATGGTCCGGCTTTCATCAAGCTCGCGGAACGGACGATCGGCGTCGCTATCGAGGTGCTCTCGGGCGCGCAAGAGGCCGAGCTCACCGCGCTCGGCGTCATCTCCGGCGTGCATCGCGCCGACGGCGTCATCGGCGATCTGGGCGGCGGTTCGCTCGAATTGGTCGATGTCCGCGGCACGCATACGCGCAACGGGCTGACGCGTCCGCTCGGCGGTCTTGCGCTCGCCGATATTTCGGCGAAGTCGGTGAAGAAGGCCGAGAAATTCGTTCGAAAATCGCTCGACGGCCTGCCGCTCTTGAAGGGCTGCGCCGATCGTAATTTTTACGCCGTCGGCGGCACGTGGCGGTCTTTAGCGCGGCTGCATATGTGGCAGACCGGCTATCCGCTGCACGTCATGCACGGCTATGCGATCCCGGCCGACGAAGCGCTCGAATTCGCGCGGCTCGTTCACCGCGTCGACGTCGATACGCTGTCGCATATCGAGGTGATCAACAATGCGCGGCGCCCGTTATTGCCTTATGCGGCGCTGGTGCTCGAGCACATTCTGCGCGTCGGCAAGCCGCGGCAGGTGGTGTTCTCGGCGCTCGGCGTGCGCGAGGGCCTGTTGTTTTCGCGGCTGAAGAAGAAGGACAAGGAGAAGGACGGCTTGATCGAGGCGGCGCGCAATCTCAACGAGTTGCGCTCGCGCTCGCCGCGCCATGGCGAGGAGCTGATCACCTGGACCGACCGCTTCATGGCCTCGTCCGGCCTCGAGGAAACCGCCGAGGAACGCCGGCTGCGCCACGCCGCGTGTCTCCTCGCCGACATCGGCTGGCGCGCCCACCCCGATTATCGCGGCGAGCAATCGCTCAACATCATCGCGCATGCCGGTTTCTCGGCGATCGATCATTCCGGGCGCGCGTATCTCGCGCTCGCGGTGTTCTTTCGCCATGTCGGCTTGGTGATGGACGACGAATTGTCGCCGCGGCTGCGCGAACTGGTCTCGACCCGCATGCTCGACCGCGCCCGCGTCCACGGCGCGGCGCTGCGGCTTGCTTATGTGATCTCAGCCGCGATGCCGGGCGTGCTGACCGAAACCTCGCTCGCCATCGAGCGCCATCGCCTGGCGCTGCGTTTGCCGGGCAAGTTCGCAGCTCTTGCCGGCGAGCGCATCTCGAACCGGCTGCGCGGGCTGGCGCGGCTGATCGGACGCGAGCCGGTGATGTTGATGGGGTGAGGAGATCTGCGCGTTCTCATCCGCTCCCGGGCTATTTTTCCTTTTGATCTCATGGGTTTGCCGGGAGGGCGCCACGGTAGTCACCATTATGTTGACATTCGTCTCTGTTTATGAGACATCTCCAGGTCGCGTCGGATAACGGGAACGGGTATGAAGAATTTTCAAGTTACAGGGAGTTCTATAAGGATCTATTTTGCGCAGGGTTGCTGGAAAAACGGTTTGGCCCAGCTGGCGACGGCCAGCAGTACCATCATATCGTTACGCAAGGCGGCGCAAACCAAAAGCTTCCGGCGGAACTGCTGCAGAACACCGACAATATCGTTCGTTTGCCCACGCTCCTGCATGAGGAAGTCAATGCGGAGTACATGAAACCTGCAGAGCAGAATCCGAGTATGAGCATGTATGATTGGCTGCAAACCCAGCCCTATGATGTGCAGCGCGAGGAAGGACTCAAGATTCTACGAAAGTTGCATATCCTTAAGTAGGAAAAATCTGGACGCAACGATCCGCCGGAGGGGGCCATGGAGATCGATCAGTTAATTGTCCAATTGGGGACGCTAGACGAATGGCTCGACGAAAATATTGCGGTTTTTGCCTCGCAAGATCAGATCGCGCAGGAGAAGGCACTCCTCGCCGGAATCAAAATAGCGAAAGAGCTCGATCGCCTGAAGGCAGAGGGAATTACGGCGCTCGCCGCTCTGCTCAATCGGCGGGATCCGGTTGCAAACGAGGAGCGTGCCAGTTCCCTCATCCAAGGTTTCGAGTTTGGCGCGAAACTTGCGGATGCACTTCATGACGGATTGTCGGATACAGACGGCGAGACCAAGGTTGCACATATGATGGACTCGATCGTCAAAGCGTTAGACGAGGTCGCCCCTGGCCGGATCGCGCTGGCCGTGTTGCTTGATCACGCCGATGCTGGGGTGCGCGCTTCGGCAGGCGCATTTCTGATAGATTTGATACCTCAGCGCCTGATCCCGATCCTTCGCGAAATCCACAAGCCGGAGGATGGCGGCAGCGGCTCTTTCAAGGCTCATTGGACGCTTCTCGCCTGGGAACGCGAGGGCCAATCGCGGTTTCAGTCTTTGAATAAATAGGTGTTACCGGAGCCTCTCGAACCGGGCCGCAAGGGCTTGGCGCGGCTCATCGTTTGGGTGAGGGGCTCTTCGGGTCATTTGCTCAAACCCAATTTTTTCTTGTGATTTATCCCGCTCACCGCGCCGTTTTATCCTAACGGGCCTATCGCCATACGCCGCCGCAAAGTCCCTCTTGCAAATCCCGCCACGGTTGTTTTAGCATTCGTATGGGTATGGGGGGTAGTCATGTATAAAGTAGTGCTGATCATCGCACTCGCGTGCCTATGCGGCGGGTGTGCAACGGTGGTTCGTGGAACGACCGACGAAGTAGCATTCAAATCGTCGCCAAGCGGCGCCGAGGTTCACACCAGCAACGGGCTGGCCTGCGTTACGCCGTGCACGCTGCAGATCAAAAAGAACGAAGAGTTTGTGGCGACGTTCAAGAAGGCGGGATACGCCGCCAAGGACGTTCCGGTCGCCCGGCAAATCGTGGCGGGCGGCGTCGTGGCGACGGCGGGCAATGTCATCGTCGGGGGATTGGTCGGGGTGGGTGTCGATGCCGTCACCGGCGCCGGCTTCGATCATGTGCCGAACCCCGTCGTGGTGGTGTTGCGGCCGACCGGTCCGCGGCCGGACACGCCGGCATCGCCTCGTCCGAACGCAGCATCCAAAAAACCAACCGCGTCGCTGCCAGCAGAGCCGGAACTTCGCGCGTCAAAAAGTTAGCCGGTCGAAGCTCACGGCCGATCGCCGGTTCCACGCTATCGCGGGGCGGCACGAACTTTTTTTCGGATGCCACGTTGAACCTCCGCAGAGCAGTACGACACTCATGACCAGGGTGAGCATCAAGGAGACAGACATGACCCGATTGGCGCTCTTGACTGCAGCAGCGTTGGTGGCTTTCAGCGCCGCGGCGTCTGCGCAAAACGTGAGCGGGACGCGCGGCGATAAACTCGCGGCGCCGACGCAAAGCTCCCAGGTTTATTCGTACCAGGCGGTACCGCTCATCCTCGGCGTCGCCTACTGAGGCCCGTCATCGCAAGGGCTCCTGGCCGCTAATGCAGCGGCGGGAGTCCCTTTGCGATTACGCGCTTTACTGAATTGGTCGGCGGTCAATGCCGTTTTGACGCCGTGGAATTTGACGGCGTGGAATTACGGCCGTTCGACTGTCGCGACGCGGCCCTTCTCGATGGCGAGCGCGAGCTTGCCGTGCTTGAGCGCCAGCGCCTTCTCGCCGAACAATTCGCGGCGCCACCCGGTGAGCGCCGGCACGTCGGCCTCGTCGTCGCCGGCGATGCGCTCGAGGTCGTCGACGGTGGCGATGACCTTGGCGGCGACATGATGGCGTTCCGAGATCATCCGCAGCAGGACTTTCAGGAGTTCGACCACGGCCGCGCCGTTGACGGCGGGCTGGCTGCGCGTCTGCAGCGGCAACGTCTTCACATCGCGCTCGAGCCCGCGGACCACCGCGGCGACGATCGCCTCGCCCCAGCGCGAGCGTTCAAAGCCCTTCGGCAATGAGCGCAGGTTCTTGAGTTTCTCGATCGTGGTCGGCCCCTGCACGGCAATGTCGCCGATCACTTCGTCTTTCAAGACGCGCGAGCGCGGCACGTCGCGCGATTGCGCCTCGCGCTCGCGCCAGGCCGCGACTTCGATCAGCACCGCGAGTTCCTTCGGCTTGCGCACCCGCGTCTTCAGCCGCTGCCAGGCATTGTCCGGCTCCATCCGATAGGTTTCCGGCGAGGTGAGGACGCGCATCTCGTCCTCGACCCAATCGGCCCGGTCGCGGCGCTTTAAGTCTTCGAGGAGGGCCGTATAGACGTCGCGCAAATGCGTAACGTCGGAAATGGCGTAGCGCAGTTGCGCATCGGATAAAGGCCGCCGCGTCCAGTCGGTGAAGCGGTGCGATTTGTCGAGCGCGTCGCCGGTAATGCGCTGCACCAGTTGGTCGTAGGAGATCGAGTCGCCATAGCCGAGCACCATGGCGGCGACCTGGGTGTCGAATATTGGATGCGGGATAAGCTCGGCGGCGTGCCAGACGATTTCGATGTCCTGCCGCGCGGCATGGAACACCTTCATCACCTTGTCGTCCGCCATCAGCGCAAAGAACGGCGCAAGGTCGATGCCCGGCGCCAGCGCATCGACGACCACGGCCTCGTCGGGCGAGGCCAGCTGCGCCACGCACAGCAGCGGGTAATAAGTCGTCTCGCGCAGGAATTCGGTGTCGATGGTGACGAAGGGAAATTTGGCCATGCGCCGGCAAACGTCGGCGAGCTCGGACGTCGTCGCGATTGGTTGCATCGAAGCGGTGGTTGAGGAATCGAACGCCATTTTGAGCTCGGAGTGTCGTTCAGATGACGCGGGCATGGCAAGGCCTGAAAAGCACAGCCGGCGCGCTGAAATTGCGTCATTTGCCGCGGATCTTGCCCATGTGAATGAACTCCCACGGACTCGGCAGCGCGCCCACCGGCACTTCGATCAGCGTCGGGCCGTCGCGATGGGCAAAGGCTCGCCGCAGCGCGCCGCGCAGGTCCTGGGGGCTCGTGACGCGCGCGGCTTCGGCGCCAAAGCTCCTGGCGAAGGCTGGGAAATCGGGATTGGCAAGGTCGCTGCCGATCAGCCGATTACCGTAACTTTCCTGTTGAATGCGCCGCACATTGCCGA
>JBAPUM010000114.1:0-57449 GCA_049282655.1 Xanthobacteraceae bacterium | reverse complement strand
GAGCCGCTGCGGCCGGTGCCGCGGCCGCCGGCGCCGGCGTGATTGCGCTCACGGCGGTTTGGCAGGCGCCTGACAGCTTAGCGAGGTTGCGCTTGAGGCAATCCAAGGCGTCCTTGCCGCCAGGTGTCACGCCCGAACAATTCGCCATGAAATCGGAGCGGCACGAGGCGCGGATTGCTCCGGTTTGCTCGGGTGTGGGCTGCTGCGCCTGAGCCCCGCCGGTCGCGACAAGCAGGAAGAGCGCACCGAACGCCACAAAGCCTTTCGAACGTCCCAGCTGAAATTTCATTCGTCCCCCCTTAACCACATGGTTTTGCCAGAATGCAGTGACATTCGGCCCAGGGATAGTGCAGTGTTGTCTCACTGATTTGCTGGGTTCGGCCGGGTCTTGAGGCGAGGGCGGAGGGGTGCCCGGACCTGACGCCATACGGGTTGAAGCAACATTCGGTTCAAGCAACATCGGTTTGAAGCATCATCGGGCTAAAATAACATGGCCATGGCAGCGAACGATATCGAGCGATTGATCCGGGCCCGGATTCCGGACGCCGAGGTGACGATCCGCGACCTGGCCGGCGACGGCGACCATTATGCGGCGACCGTCATCGCCGCCTCGTTCCGCGGCAAGTCTCGCGTGCAGCAGCACCAGATCGTCTATGACGCGCTGAAGGCCGAAATGGGCGGCAAGCTCCACGCACTCGCGCTGCAAACAGGCATTCCCGAGGGTTGACCGCTCCGGCGCGGCCTCGTTCTCTCCGGGTCCATTTCGCTGGCAAGGATGTTCTGCCAAACGGGGCCGCGGAAGGCTGTTTTCCCGGGTGAACTATCTGTCATCCGGCCGCCGCCGTCCCGACTTGGGCTTTGCGGAGGTTTTGCGGTACATATATTGCAGGACACAAGACCGGATTCGGCGCGGGACGGAATTCCCGGCGGCAACGAGGGTAATCGCAATGTCTGACAACAACGAACCAGTCGTGCAGTTCATCGACAACGAAGTGAAGGCGAACGACGTCGTGCTTTTCATGAAGGGCACGCCGCAGTTCCCGATGTGCGGGTTCTCCGGGCAGGTCGTGCAGATTCTCGATTATCTGGGCGTAGCCTATAAGGGGCTCAACGTTCTGGAAAATGACGATCTGCGCGGCGGCATCAAGTCCTATTCGAACTGGCCGACCATTCCGCAGCTCTACGTCAAAGGCGAATTCGTCGGCGGCTGCGATATCATCCGCGAGATGTTCCAGGCCGGCGAGCTGCAGTCCTTATTGAAGGACAAAGGCGTCGCGGTGAAGGAGCAGGCCACGGCCTGAATTGTCATTCCGGGGCCGGGCGCGAGCGAGGAGCCCGGAATGACAAAGGGATTAGCGCGAGTAGTATTCGACCACGAGGTGCGGTTCCATCACCACCGGATAGGGTACGTCGGCCGGCGCCGGGACCCGTGACAGTTTCGCGGTCTGCTTGGTGTGGTCGACCTCGATATAGTCGGGCACGTCGCGCTCGGTGAGCCCATTGGCTTCGATCACCAGCGCGAGTTGCTTCGACTTTTCCTTGACCTCGATCTCGTCGCCGACCTTGACCCGGTAGCTCGACACGGTGACGCGCTTGCCATTCACCTTGATATGGCCGTGGCTGACGAATTGGCGCGCGGCGAACACCGTCGGCACGAATTTGGCGCGATAGATCACGGTGTCGAGGCGGCGTTCCAGAAGGCCGATCATGTTGGCGCCGGTATCGCCCTTCAGCCGGCGGGCCTCGTCATACAGGCCGTGGAAATGGCGTTCCGACATATTGGCGTAATAGCCCTTCAGTTTCTGCTTGGCGCGCAATTGCACGCCGTAGTCCGAGAGCTTGCCTTTACGGCGCTGGCCGTGCTGGCCGGGGCCGTATTCGCGTTTGTTGATAGGCGACTTCGGCCGGCCCCAGATATTCTGGCCCATCCGACGGTCGATCTTGTACTTCGCCTGGTGGCGCTTGGTCATTCGCGTCCTCGTATTTGTTTGGGCATGATCTCTTCCGAAAACCGGAAACCCACTTTTCGGGATCATGCCGTTTCGTTTGGCATGGTCTTGTCCGAAAACCGGGAGGCCACTTTTCGGGACCAAGCCTCGCTGAGGATCGCGCCCTCCTCTGTCCCAGACCCCGCCGAGGGGGACCGGAACCGACAGGCTTTTGGCCGAAGCGCCGGCTAAAACCACGGGTCGCGAAACACCCGCGGGCCCGTTCGGGCCCGCGAAGTGGGCGGTTTCTAGGGGGAATCGCCCCGAGTGTCAAACCAGGGCAGGGCTGGACGCTGCGGTTCAGCCGGCCGCGAAGTGGCGGCGCCGCATAGCTTTGAGCACCGTGAGCGCCAGAATCGCGGTGACGGCGTCGAGTATCGCCACCACGACGAACACGGCGGTCCAGCTGCCGGTCGCCTGCTTGAGGAAGGCTGCCGCCGGACCGGCGAAGATCGAGCCGACACCTTGGGCGATATAGAGGAAGCCATAATTGGTCGCCGCATAGTCGGGCCCGAACGTGTCGGTGAGCGTCGAGGGAAACAGCGAGAAGATCTCGCCCCAGCCGAAGAAGACGAGCCCGGTCAGCACCACAAACAACGCCGGCCGGTCGATGAAGGCGAATAGAATGAGGATGGCGATGCATTCGAGCGAGAAGGCGAGCGCCATCGTCGCCTCGCGGCCGATCTGGTCGGACACCCAGCCGAAGAACGGCCGCGTCAGGCCATTGGTGAACCGGGACAAAGTGAGCGACAACGGCAGCGCCGCCATGCCCAGCACCAAGACGTTGGCGACGCCGAAATCCTTGGCGAAGGGTCCGACATTGAAGACCACCATGAGGCCTGAGGTCGACATCATGCTCATCATCACAAAGAGCAGATAAAAGATCGGATTCTTCAGCATCTCGCTCGGCGTATAGCTCTTCCGTGTCTGTTGTGAAGCGATGGCGGAGGCCGGCCTCGCGACCGATGCGGCGTAATTTTCGGGCGGGACGCGCAGCCATTGCGCCGTGACAATGCCGATGACGCCCTGGATGACACCCCAGACCAGAAGCGTATGGGCATAGCCCGAGCTCTTGATCATAGTGTCGATCGGGAAACTGGTGAAAAAGGCGCCGAAGCCATAGCCCGCGGCCGCAAGCCCGGTGGCGAGCCCGCGCCGGTCGGGAAACCAGCGCACCATCAAGCCGATGATGCCGACATAGATGATGCCGGTGCCGAAGCCGCCGACCACGCCGTAGCTGAAATAAAGCGCCCACAGATTGTCGACCATGGACGACAGGACCCAGCTGCCGCCGGAGAGGAGCGCGCCGATTGAAATCAGCAATCGTGGTCCGAAGCGGTCGACCAGATAGGCTTGGAACGGCGAGAACCAAGTTTGCAGGATGATCAGAAGCGAGACGGTCCACTGCAATTCCGCAAGCGTCGTCCCCAGTTTTTGATTGAGCGGACCGGTGAACAGCGTCCAGACATATTGCGGGCTGGAGACCGCCATCATGGCGATCACGCCGAGAATGAGTTGATTCCAGCGGTTGGTTTGCCAGGTGGCGGGAG
This sequence comes from Xanthobacteraceae bacterium, assembly GCA_049282655.1. GTDB lineage: Bacteria > Pseudomonadota > Alphaproteobacteria > Rhizobiales > Xanthobacteraceae > BOG-931. The sequence continues at coordinate 53,911 of JBAPUM010000114.1, read as the reverse complement.
CGGCGGGCATCGCGATGGTCATGGGTTTCTCTCCAGTTGCGGTCCTGGATGTCCCCTCCCGATTGGCAGCCTCGCAGGACCGGCGGCCGAGTAAAGCCGATATTCCGTGCAGGATTTGATTTCAGATTAGGCAGTCGCTTCGGCCCGCCGGATGCCAAAGCGCTCGAGCACGCCCCGCGGCGCACGTCCGGACGTGAAAATCGCCCGCGCCACGCCGGTATCGGCGGAAGTGGCGGGGCCGAGCAGATCGACCACTCGTCGCGCGATCGCGGGCGCCGGATCGATGAAGTTCACCGGCCAGGGCGCAAGCCGCCGCAGCCGCTCGATCAGGAGCGGATAATGCGTGCAGGCCAAAACCACCGTATCGGTGCGGGCGCCGTCATCGCGAAAACACGGCGCGATCTCGGCACGCAAGACGTCGTCGCCGACCGGCGCGCCGTGCAATTCCGCCTCGGCGTAAGCGGCAAGCGGCTTCGCGCCGACCAGCGTCACTACACAATCCTGCGCGTAATCGCGAATGAGCGCGCGGGTATATTCGCGCTGCACCGTCGCCTCGGTGCCGAGCACCGACACCCGCCTTGTCACCGAAGCGGCACAGGCGGGTTTGATCGCCGGAACCGTACCGACGAAGGGCAGCGAGAAGTTTTTGCGCAACTCCGGCAGCACGATCGTGGAGGCGGTGTTGCAGGCGATGACGACCAGATTGGGCCTGTGCGCCGCGATCAATTCGCCGAGGAGCTTGACGACGCGAGCAATCAATTCGGGCTCGGGCAGCGCGCCATAGGGAAACGCCGCGTCGTCGGCGACGTAGAGAAAATCCGCGTCCGGCCGCGCCGCCACGATCTCGCGATAGACGGTAAGGCCGCCGAGCCCGGAATCGAAGACGAGAATTGTCTCTCTTGGCGCCATAACGCGACAAATGGACGAGAATTAGGGCCGCGGCAAACGCCCTGCCGTCGGCCCTCGCTTGGCGTTACGCCTTGAGGCCTTCGACGAGCCGCGGCCCTTCCTTAGGGCTTAGGTTTTTTTGCTCCACCGCCAGCGCGGGCTTGTCGGCCACCGGCGCGACCAAGCCGCTGATCCCCGTGAAGGTCAAAATCAGAATGGCGGCGAGGTTGCCGTCATGGACTTTGTCGAAGGCGACGGCGCCCATCAGATAGGCCCAGAACGGAAAGGCGATCGTTGACACGATGGCGTTGACGCCCCAGGCGTCGCCGTCTTCGCGCACATACCAGCAGAACAGCGGCGTCAAGATGAGGCCCACCAAGAGCGCGCCGACCGCGATGGAGGTAACCGAAACCCCCGCCATCACCGCGTTGCCGCCGCCGGCGATCATCGCCTGTTGCAGGATGGCGTTCACCAGCATCGAGCAGCCGATAATCTCGGCCGGAATATATTTCACCATGCGGGTGAGATAATCGTCGCCCGGAACGGCGGCCGCTACCGGCCGCGCCCGCGCGGTCGATTGAAACATGCCGCCAAAGTCAGCGGCCTGCTGCGGCGCCTCGGTTTCAGCCAATTTCGGTTTGCGTACCAAACGGCCCATGATTCTCTCCCCGTCGGTTGTGCGAAGGTACGGCAGAGCGCCGAGTCGGGCAAGGAGAGCTGGGCTCTATAATCGCAATGCGGAAAGATGGTTAACGGCGCTCAGGCGCGGCCGAACACGCGGGCGAAGATGGTGTCGACGTGGGCGAAGTGGAAATCGAGATTGAAATAGGCCGTGAGCTCGGCCTCGCTCAGATATTTTCTGACCTCGGCGTCGGCCTTCAGCAAGCTGAGAAAATCGCCGCCGTCGGCCCAGACTTTCATGGCGTTACGCTGCACCAGCCGATAGGCGTCTTCGCGCCCGACGCCCTTTTGCGTCAAAGCGAGCAGCACCCGCTGCGAATGAACCAGGCCGCCGAGATGGTTGAGGTTCTTTCGCATATTGTCGGGATAAACGATGAGCTTGTCGATGATGCCGGCCATGCGATTGAGCGCGAAGTCTAGCGTCACCGTCGCGTCGGGGCCGATCATGCGCTCGACCGAGGAATGCGAGATATCGCGCTCGTGCCACAGCGCGACGTTTTCCAAGGCCGGCGTCACATAGGCGCGCACCATGCGGGCGAGCCCGACGACGTTCTCCGACAGCACGGGGTTACGCTTATGCGGCATCGAGGAAGAGCCCTTTTGCCCTTCCGAGAAATACTCCTCCGCCTCCAAAACCTCGGTGCGCTGCAAGTGGCGGATTTCCGTCGCCAGCCGCTCGATCGAGGCGGCGACGACGCCGAGCGTCGCGAAATACATGGCGTGACGATCGCGCGGGATGATCTGGGTCGAGACCGGCTCGACGCTGAGCCCCATTTTCTCGGCCACATAGGCTTCGACCCGCGGATCGACCTGCGCGAAGGTGCCGACGGCGCCTGAGATGGCGCAAGTCGCAACTTCCTTGCGCGCCAGTTCGAGGCGCTGCCGCGCGCGCGCGAATTCGGCGAAGGCGACGGCGAGTTTCAGGCCGAATGTGGTCGGCTCGGCATGGATGCCGTGCGAGCGGCCGATGGTCGGCGTGAATTTATATTCGCGGGCGCGGCGCTCGAGCGCCGCTTTGAGCGCATCGACATCGGCAAGAAGAAGATCCGCGGCGCGCACGAGCTGCACACTGAAACAAGTGTCGAGCACGTCGGATGAGGTCATGCCCTGGTGCACGAAACGCGCCTCGGGGCCGACGAATTCGGCGAGATGGGTCAGGAAGGCGACGACGTCGTGCTTGACCTCGCGCTCGATCTCGTCGATCCGCGCACTGTCGAATTTGGCGGCGCTGCCCTTTTCCCAGATCGCTCTCGCAGCTTCCTTCGGGATCATGCCGAGCTCGGCCATGGCGCTCGCGGCGTGCGCCTCGATCTCGAACCAGATGCGAAACCGTGTCTCCGGCGACCAGATCGCCGCCATCTGCGGACGGGAGTAGCGCGGGATCATGGCTCGCATTTCTTGTCTGGGCCGCAAACCATCATGCCGCGAACCTCGCGCGATCGTGCGGTTGCCGGTAATCGACCGGCGTGCCCTTCGGGATGATGCCGGTCGGATTGACGCGCGTGATCGAGTAATAGCCGATGACATAATAGCGCGGCTTCACGGTTTCGGCGATGCCGGGCAGCGCATAAAGCTCGCGCATATAGTTCAGCAGGTTCGGATAGTCCGCAATACGATTCCTATTGCATTTGAACAGTGAGAAATAAGCGACATCGAAGCGCACCAGCGTCGGAAACAGCCGCCAGTCGGCTTCGGTGATCCGATTGCCGACCAGATAACGTTGCCGGCCGAGCCGCGCCTCGATCTCGTCGAATGTCGCAAACAGGCCGTCATAGGCCTCCTCATAGGCTTCCTGCGATTTGGCGAAGCCGCAGCGGTAAACGCCGTTGTTCACGTTAGCGTAGACCTGGGCGTTGACGCGGTCGATCTCGGCGCGGAGCGGCTGCGGATAAAAATCCGTCGGATCGGCGCCGCACTCGGCGAATTCCGAATTGAGCATGCGGATGATTTCGGAGGATTCGTTGTTGACGATGCGCCTTGTCTTCGTGTCCCACAGCGTCGGCACCGTAACCTTGCCGGTGTAATGCGGCTCGCTCGCCGCATAGGCCTCGTGCAAATAGTGGAAGCCGTTGACGCGGTCCGGCGTGCAATCCGGAAAACCGGCGCTGTCCTCGAAGGTCCAGCCTTGCTGGCGCAGGCCGGGCACGGCGATAGCGACACTGATGACGCCGGTGAGCTTTTTCAGCGCCAGATAGATCTGCGTGCGATGCGCCCAGGGGCAGGTATAGGCGACGTAGAGATGGTAGCGGCCGGCTTCGGCTTTGAAGCCGGAAGATCCGTCGGCGGTTATGCGGTCGCGAAACACGCTGTCGGCGCGCTGGAAGGCGCCGGTCTTGGCGGTCTCCGCCGGCAGCTCCTCGTCGCTCCATTTCCCGTCGATCAGAATGCCCATCAGACAGCCTCCCCCCGCGCCGGTGCCGCGGCGTTGCGGATCGCCGCGATATTGGCGCGATAGCTCTCCGGCGTGCGATCCTTGAACACGGCCGAGCCGGCGACAAAGGCATTGGCGCCTGCACGCGCCACTTCGGGCGCGACCTCGGGTGTGACGCCGCCATCGATTTCGATGTCGATCGGCCGGCCGCCCGCCATGGCGCGCAGGTTGCGCACCTTTTGCACCGCGTCAGGGATGAATTTCTGACCGCCAAAGCCGGGATTGACCGACATCACCAGGATCAGATCGACGAGATCGATGACATGCTCGATGCTTGTTTCCGACGTACCAGGATTCAAGGTGACTCCGGCTTTCTTGCCGAGCGCGCGGATCGCCTGCAGCGAGCGGTGGATATGCGGGCCCGCCTCGACATGCACGGTGATGATATCGGAGCCGGCTTTGGCGAAAGCTTCGAGGTAAGGATCGCACGGCGCGATCATCAGATGCACATCGAGCGGTTTTTTGGTGTAGGGCCTGATCGCCTTGACGATATCCGGCCCGATCGAAATGTTGGGCACGAAGTGGCCGTCCATGACGTCGACATGGATCCAGTCGGCGCCGGCCGCATCGACCGCGCGCACTTCCTCGCCCAATCTGGCGAAGTCGGCGGCGAGGATCGAAGGCGCGATGATCAGCGGGCGAGCCATTTGCTGTTCGCCTAACACGCCACCCCCGCCCGGGCAACGCACCGGATTTTGGCTCGGCAAGGCTTGTTTTGAATAGGCAAGACTTGCCGGGCGGCGACCCGCGGCGGCAGATTCTGACCCGTCTTCGCCCCGTGCTTGCTGGGAAAACTCAGCTCTTTCAGACTATTAGCCAACGGCCCCGGTCTTGCAGCGGCTGACCGCGACGGCGTGTGACGATTGTCATGGCCGGTGTGTCGACGCGTAAGAGGAGTCTGCAATGTCGTTGTCGGTCAATGCATCGGGCGCCAGTAACCCATTCGCCTTCCTGCAATCCTTGTTACCGCAGGGCTCCTCGCAGACGGGCTCGGCCGCCCAATCCAATCCGCTGTCGCAACTGCTCACCGACCTCGAACAGCAGATCGGCGGCGCATCCTCGTCCACAAGCGGCTCGGCATCATCGAGCGCATCAAGTGGCACAGCGGGCGCAAGCGGCGCCTCGCCGTTCAGCCCGCAGACTTGGCAAGCTTTGTTCGCGCTCCAGGCCAATTCGTCGAATTCACAATCGCTGTCGGCGCAGCTCGACGGCTCAGGCAGCGCGACCGGTTCGAGCGACCCGACCCAGCAGGCCGATCAGACTCAGCCCGGAGACGAGAGCCACCATGGCCATCATCACCATCACGGCATGGCGGGTGCGAGCGGCCAAGGTGGTCAGGGCGGACAAAATCCGCTCGATGCGCTGTTCTCGGCCAGCGGCGGTACCAGTCAGAGCGCCGCCAACAGCAATGGCTCGTCGACCACCACCATCAATTTTGCGGACGGCTCGAGCGTGGCGATGACGACAGCCCCAGGCTCATCCAGCAGCTCGGGGAGTTCTACGACAACCACCGGCACGACCGCCGCCAGTAATAATTTCCTCGAACAATTGATCCAGATGCAGGCGCAATTGCTCAATACCACGACGCCGCAGAGCATCATGACGGTCTAGGCCTTTCCTCGGCGCGGTCCGCTGCTTAGCTAATTTGGGCACGACAAACGGGCGCGCTGCTGCGCCCGAAGCTCCGCAGTTTCAAGGTAAAGCCCACGTGGCGCGCACTGATGTCATCGTCTTGGGAGCCGGCATCGTCGGCACGTCGGTCGCGCTGCATCTGGTCAAGCGCGGGCTGTCGGTAGCGCTTGTGGATCGCGGCGGAGCGGGCGAGGGCACCTCTTACGGCAATACCGGCATCATCGAAGGCAACACCCTCTTTCCGGCGGCGTTTCCGTCGCGCTTTGCCGAACTGTTGTCGATCGCGCTCAAGCGCTCGCCGGTCGCCGATTATCATTTGGGATTTCTGCCGCAGGTGGCGCCCTGGCTCTTGGCGTTTCGCTCAGCCTCGCGACCGGAGCGATTGCTCGAGACCGCGCAATTGATGCGGCCGCTGATGGGGCGCGCGGTCGCCGAGCATGAGGCGCTGAGCGCCGAGGCCGGCGCCCAACACTATCTGCGTCATAATGGCTGGCTGAAGCTCTATCGCAGCGACCGCAGCTTTTCGGGCGCCGCGCGCGAGCTCGATGTCGCCGCCGAATTCGGCATTGCCAATGTGCCGCTCGATCGCGATGCGGCGCTTAAGCTCGAACCGTCGCTGCAGCCGGTTTTCCGCCACGCCGTGCATTGGACCGGCGCGGTGAGCGTGACCAATCCGCTCGCGCTGACGCGGGCCTATGCGGCGCGCTTCGCCGCGCTTGGCGGACTTGCGTTGACCGGCGACGCCCGCACGCTGCATCGCGTCGCATCGCAGTGGCGCGTCGATACTGCCGCCGGGCCGCTCGATGCCGGCGAGGTTGTCGTGGCGCTCGGGCCATGGGCGCCGGACCTGCTTGATCCGCTCGGCGTCAAACTGCCGCTCGCGGTCAAGCGCGGCTATCACCGGCATTTCCGGCCGCAAGGCAATGCGGCGCTGGCGCGGCCCATTCTCGACGCCGAGAACGGCTTCTGCCTGGCGCCGATGGAGCAGGGCATCCGCGTTACTACTGGCGCCGAATTCGCCGCGCGCGATGCCGCGCCGACGCCGGTGCAATTCGATCGGGTGATGCCGCGGGCGCGGGAATTGTTTCCGCTCGGCGATGCGGTCGAAACGCAAGCATTTGGAGGAAAGACGTGGCTGGGTGCGCGGCCGTGCTTTGCCGATTCACGGCCGGTGATTTCCCGCGCACCGCGCTTGGCGGGATTGTGGCTTGCCTACGGTCACGGTCACTGGGGACTGACGCTCGGGCCGGCAACCGGCCGGTTGATCGCCGAGATGATGACCGGCGCGACGCCGTTCTGCGATCCGAAGCCTTACGGGGCGGAGCGGTTCGCGCGGTGAGTGTCATTCCGGGTCGGCCCGTAGGGCCGAGCCCGGAATCCATAACCACCGACGTTTCAGAATACTCTCAGCCGCGGAGACAGGTCGGAAAGATTTGTGAGTATTGATTCCGGGCTCGCGCTACGCGCGCCCCGGAATGACAATCACTCGCTGATCGTCTTGACGACGCTCGATTCCGGCCGGGTATTGTTGCTGGACGAGAATTTGTCCTGCGCCCGCACCATGTCGTCGTATTTCGAGATCGTCGTCACCGGCTGCTTCGGCACCATGTGCACGAGCTTGTAGCCGTTAAGTTTCAACTGGTGCAGCAGTTCCGGCATGGCTTCGGCGGTGCCGTGCTGGAAATCGTGCATCAGCACGATGCCCTTGCCGTTTTTCTGCAGCTTGGTCAGTACCGATTTGATGACGTCCTCGGGCTTGCGAATCTTGAAGTCGAAGGAATCGATATCGGTCGAAAACGTCGCGATATTGCGGGTGCCCAGATAGGTGATCAGATCGGCCGGCTGCTGCAGATCGGGGAAGCGGAAGAACGGCGCGATCGGTCCGCCGACCGCCATGTGCACGGCGCTCACGCCCATCTCGATCTCTTGCTTGGCCTGCTCGATATCCTTGGCGTAGGGGTTCCTGGCCAAATCCTTGTGCGACCAGGTGTGGCTGCCGATGGTCATGCCGGCATCCGACAGCAATTTGGAGAGGTCGGGACGCCAGGTGGCGTGTTCGCCGATCTCGAAGAAAGTCGCCTTGGCGCAGTTGTCGGTCAGCGCCTTCAGCACCATCGGCGTATTGTCGGGCCACGGGCCGTCATCGAAGGTCAGAACGACTTCTTTGTCGCGCAGGAAGTCGTATTGCTTGAAGTGCTCGGTGCCAAAGGCGGGGCCGCCGGTGGTGTCGATCTCGACAACGCGCGACAGGCCGAGCGCATCCGGATTGCCGCACGACGGAATGCCCTTGGCGGCGCTGGCGCCGCCGCTCGGGGCGGCGGCCGTGCTCGGCGCGGGCGTTGGTGCCGGAGTCGGGTTCGGCAGCGCCGACGCGGTATTTTGCGCAACAAGAATGGGCGAGGTCGATGTCGGAACGGGGAGCGGCGACGGCGTCGAGTCTGAAACCTGGATGACCGGATTGGCAACAGGTCGGACTGGTATTTGGCTCGCTACGACCGGCGCCGGCTGCGGCGGCGTGCTGTTGCTCTGTGTCGGCGCGATCACGTGCGCGGCTAAGGCGATCAGCGAGGCCGGTCCGGCCGTGTTCTGCGCTGCGACGACACCAAATGCCGCAAGACCCAAGGTCATCAACGCCGCAATGACAATGACGACGACGCGCATGATACCCTCCGCCACAATTCCACTGACAAGTAAGCTGAGCTTCAAGTGAAGGCTCAATCGGCCATCGAGTCAACGAAAACCAAGGCCGCCACAGCCAAAGATGCAGATCGTGGTTTCCAGGCCGCCGCGCGCCAGGAAATACACGTAGAGACAAAGGGTTAACGGCCGAACTGATCTTGCCAGGCAGGCTGCGCCCCGGGCAGCGGTAGGGCGGTAGCGGCGTGGACCCCGCGCGCGATCGCACGCGCCACGACATTGGCGGCGAGCGCGCCGAGTTGCGTCAGACCGAGCATCGGATCGGCCAGCGGCCGCCGCCCGGTCGACGCGGCGAATACCACGTCGCCGTCGAGCGGGCTGTGCACCGGATAGATCGCCCGCGACAAGCCGGATTGCGCCATGACGGCGACACGCTTGGCTTGCGCTTTGCTCAAAATGGCGTCGGTCGCGACAACAACGAGCGTCGTGCTTTCGCGCGCGCTGCCTTTGGTCGCGGGGACAAGGGCACCGGGCAAAAACTCGCGCGGCAGTCCGCGGCCGCCGAACTCGCCGTTCACTTCAAATGGCGCTGCCCAGAACCAAGGCCCGTTGCCGACCAGGACGCTGCCCGCGGCATTCACCGCAGCGAGCGCGCCGACGACAAGACCGTCAGGCGTTTGCGCCGACGCCGACCCGATCCCGCCCTTGCAATTGACCGTGGTGGCGCCGGTGCCGGCGCCGGCGCTGCCGAGTGCAAAATCGCTGCCCGCCGTGACGGCTGCGGCATAACCGAGATCGCGATAGGGCGGAAACCGGCCCCAATCCTTGTCGCCGCCGCTCAACAGATCGAACAGGATCGCGCCAGGCACGATCGGAACCTTGGCGCTGCGCACCGCAAAGCCGCGGCCTTGTTCGCGCAGCCAGGCCTGTACGCCTGACGCGGCATCGAGGCCGAACGCCGAGCCGCCGGACAAAACGATCGCATCGATGCCCTGGACGGTCTGTGCCGGATCGAGCAGCGCCGTTTCGCGGGTGCCCGGCCCGCCGCCGCGCACGTCGATCGAGGCAACCGCGGGCTCGTCGAAAATAACCGCGGTCGATCCGGAGCCGAGAGCGAGATCCTCGGCCTGGCCGATTTTGAGCCCGGGGACATCGGTGATCAGGTTGCGCATAGGTCCTTCCCGTCATTCCGGGGCGCGCCGGAGGGCGCGAGCCCGGAATCCATAACCACAGGTCTTACAGAAGTAGCACCGAAATCCGCTTCGAAGGCAGGGGCTATGGATTCCGGGCTCGTCACTGCGTGACGCCCCGGAATGACGCCGACCGCCTTGCAATCACCACAGCAGCCGGGCATTTGATCCGCCATGCCGAATGTCACCATTGTCGCGGCGCTGGTCGCCGGAATGCTGAGTTTTCTGTCGCCTTGCGTGCTGCCGCTGGTGCCGCCTTATCTCGTCTATCTGACCGGCAGCTCGCTCGAGCGCCTGGCGGACGCCGAGCCGGAGCCGCGGGTGCGGACCGAGACCATCGTCGCCGCCATACTGTTCGTGCTGGGCTTCTCGACGGTGTTCATCGCGCTCGGCGCCAGCGCCAGCGTCATCGGCGGCATCATTCGCGTCTATTCGAGCGAGCTCGCGGTGCTGGCCGGCATCGCCATCATCATCATGGGCCTGCACTTTCTCGGCGTGACGCCGATCGCCTGGCTGATGCGCGAGAAGCGCCTCACCCTCGCCAAGCCGGTCGGGCTGTGGGGCGCTTATCTGATGGGTCTCGCCTTCGCGCTCGGCTGGACGCCCTGCATCGGTCCGATCCTCGCCGCGATCCTCGCGGTCGCGGCATCTGAGCAGACGGTGGCGAAGGGCGCCGGCATGCTGGCGGTTTATTCGTTGGGTCTCGGCGTGCCGTTCTTGATCGCAGCATTCGCGGTCGAGCCGTTTGCCGCGTTCCTGGCGCGCTTCCGCGCCCATCTCGGCCTGGTCGAGAAGGCGATGGGCGGCTTGCTGGTGTTGACCGGCATCGCCTTTCTCACCGGCACCGTCGGCGAGGTCAGCTATTGGCTCCTCGATAAGTTTCCGATGCTCGGGAAGATCGGCTAGGGCGAGTTGCACGCTCGCGTCGGCTCGCGGATCACATGGGACAGCGTCAACCCAGCTTGATGCCGGCAAACTTGATCACCTTGCCCCACTTGTCGATCTCGTCGGCGACGAGCTTGCGATAATCGGCGACGCTCATCGGCATCGGGATCAGGCCGAGATCGACGAGCCGTCCGCGCAATTGTTCGTCCGCGAGCCCCGCATTGATCGTCTGGTTGAGCTTGTCGATGACGTCTGCCGGCGTGCCGGTCGTGGTGCCGATGCCTATTCCGCCGGTGACTTCATAGCCGGGCACGAATTCGCCGACAGTCGGCGTATCGGGCAGCGACGCGATGCGCTTCGGCGTCGTCACCGCGAGCACGCGCAGCTTGCCGGCCTTGATGAATCCGAGCGACGCCAGGATGGGATCGAACATCACCTGGGCCCGGCCCGATTGCAGGTCGGTCTGCGCCTCCATCTCGCCGCGATACGGCACATGGAACAGATCGACGCCGGCCATCATCTTGAACAACTCGCCGGAGACATGGGTGAGGTTGCCGGTGCCGTTCGAGGCCATATTGATCTTGCCCGCATTGGCCTTGGCATAGGCAATGAACTCGGGAACCGTCTGGGCCGGAAACGACGGCGTCACCACCATGACGAAGGGCGTCGCCCCCACATAGGCGACCGGCGCGATATCGCGCGCGAAATTGAACGACAGGTTGTCGTGCAGCAATCCGCTGAGTTCGTTCGGGGTCGCGATTGTCAGCAGCGTATAGCCGTCGGGCGTGGCGCGGACCACGGCCTCGGTCGACAGATTGGTGCCGGCGCCGGGCTTGTTCTCGACGACAAAGGGCTGGCCCAGGCGATCCGACAGCCATTGCCCCACCAGCCGGCCGGCAATGTCCGGCGAACTGCCGGCCGTATAGCCGACCTCCATGCGCACCGGCCGATTTGGATAATCGAGCGCCGAGGCGATACGCGGCGCCAAGGGGAGAGCGGCAGCGCCGGCTAACAAATGCAATGCTTGACGACGATGAAGCTTCATGGCGGAACCCCCGATGCGGCGTGAACGTTTCCCTCGCGCAAATCATAAGCGCGTGCGCACTTCAAGGCATGGTCTGATTTGATGGCGGCTTGCGGTATTCGGCCGCGCCGTTTTTTACATGCCGCAGCCGGACGCCGGGCATTCGGCGTAACTGACCTTGCCGCTCGCGTCCTTCTTCCAGACATACATCACGTAATCGAGCTTGGTGATGTCGCCTTTCTTGTCATAGGCGAGGTCGCCGAGCACGGTTTTGAAATTCATGCCGGAATGCATCGTGGCAGCGACCTTTTTGGGGTCGAGCGATTTCGCGGCTTCGGCCGCTTGTTTGATGATCTGCACGCCCGCATAGCTGTAGAGCGTGTAGGCCTCGGGCTCGAATTTCTTGGCGCGGAATTCTTCGACGACTGCCTTGGCTTCCGGCTTGTTGCGCGGGTCGGGACCGTAGGTCATCAGCGTGCCTTCAACGCCGGGTCCGCCGACCGAGGCGAACTCGTCGGAGGTGATGCCGTCGCCGCCCATCAGCGGCGCCGTGACGCCTTGGTCGCGCATCTGCCGCACGATCAAGCCGCCTTCGGTATAGAGCCCGCCGAAATAAACGAGGTCGGCGCCCGCCTGCTTGATCTTGGAAATCAGCGCCGAATAGTCCTTCTCACCGGTATTGATGCCTTCGTAGAGCACCTCTTTCATGCCGCCCGACTTGATCGTCTTCAGCGTCTCGTCGGCGAGGCCTTTGCCGTAGGTGGTCTTGTCGTTGACGAAGGCGATCTTCTTGCCCTTGAAGTGCGCCAGGATGTATTCGCCGGCGACCCGGCCCTGCTGGTCGTCGCGGCCACAGGTGCGGAATATGTTCCACATGCCGCGTTCGGTGACGGTCGGATTGGTCGAGGCCGGCGTGATCTCGAGGATGCCGTTTTCCTGGTAGACCTCGGAGGCCGGGATGGTGACGCCGGAATTGTAATGCCCGATCACGAATTTGACGCCGTCGCCGGCGAATTTGTTGGCGACAGAGACGCCTTGTTTCGGGTCGGAGACGTCGTCGCCATATTCGACCGCGATCTTTTGGCCAAGAACGCCGCCCGCCGCATTGATGTCGGCCGCTGCCTGATCGGCGCCGTTTTTCATCTGCGCGCCGGTCGCCGCATTGGCCCCGGTGATCGGCCCGCCGACGCCGAACTGGACCTGAGCTGCGGCCGCCTGCGCCAATCCAAAGGCGAGGCCGAGCGCGAGGCCGAGTGTGGTGATCGTTTTCATGGTGGATTGTCCTCGGTTGGATCAGGCACCGTCGATCGCGCCGCAATGTTACGTCAGGGCGTTTTGCGGCGCCAGCGCATTGGCCCGGCGGGCGCGTTGATCCAGCGATATTGCCGCACCATCTGCGCCGCGCGTGCCGCCCGGAAACCGAGACATCCGCAGGCGAAGCAGACCGCGCTGTCGACGGCATAATAATGCAGCGACAACAGCGTGCCGCCGAACAGGGCGAAATGAATGAAGCGGACGGCGCCGCCGAGGATCAGCATATAGGCGACGATCTGCCACCACGGCCGCCAGGTCTGCGCGATGGCGCGGCCGGCGAGTGCCGCCGCGCCGCCGCCCAAAAGGACGCTGACCAGAAGGAAGACGCCGGCCGAGCCTTCCTCATAAAAAAAGCCTCGTATCGCAAGAAAGATTTGCATCATGGCTTGGCCTGTTGCCGTCCGCCTTCGAGATAGGCGGACTTCACTTCCGGACGGTCGAGCAAGTCGCGGCCGCTGCCGGAGAGCGTGATCAGCCCATTGACCATCACATAGCCGCGATGGGCGAGCCGCAATGCGTGATAGGCGTTCTGTTCGACCAGAAAAACACTGAGGCCGTCTTCGGCATTGAGTTTTTTGATCGCGTCGAAGATCTGCTGCACGATCAGCGGCGCCAGGCCGAGCGACGGCTCGTCGAGGAGGAGAAGCTGCGGCCTACTCATCAGCGCGCGCGCAATCGCCAGCATCTGCTGCTCGCCGCCAGACAATGTGCCGCCGCGCTGCGTGAGGCGCTCCTTGATCCGCGGGAACAACGCCAGAACGCGATCGAGATTGCTCGCAAACTCGGCGGGCGCGGCGACCGTCGCCCCCATTTGCAAGTTTTCCAGGACTGTCATGCGCGGGAAAATGCGGCGGCCTTCCGGAGATTGCGCGAGCTTCAGCCGCGCGATCTCGTGCGTCGGCAGCCGCGTGACGTCGCGGCCGGCGAAAATGATTTCGCCGTCGCGCGCGCGCGGATTGCCGCATACCGTCATCATCAAGGTCGATTTGCCGGCGCCGTTGGCGCCGATCAGGGCGACGATCTCACCGGAATTGATTTCCAAATCGACGCCCTTGAGCGCCGGCACCCGGCCGTAATAGGCCGTCACGCCGCGGACCGAGAGGAGTGGGGAACTCATAGACCCACCGCGGCTTCGACCTGTGGCACTTCCTCGGCAGCGACACCGAGATAGGCCGCGATCACCTTCGGGTCGTTGCGTACCGCTTCGGGCGCGCCTTCGGCGATCTTGACGCCGTAGTCGAGCACGATGATGTGGTCGGAGATTTTCATCACCACCGACATGTCGTGCTCGATCAGAAGGATCGAGATCTTGAATTCGTCGCGGATGACGAGGAGGAGCTCGTTGAGCTCGGCGCTCTCGCGCGGATTAAGCCCGGCCGCCGGCTCGTCGAGGCAGAGCAGCACCGGATCGGTGCACATGGCGCGGGCGATTTCGAGACGACGCTGGGCGCCATAGGGGAGCACACCCGCGGGATCGTCGGCGCGGTCGATGAGGCCGAAACGGTCGAGCCAGGCGCGCGCCTTGTCCACCGCCGCGCGCTGGGCCGCGGTGTAAGACGGAAAGCCAAACACGCCCAGAAGCGTATAGCCCGACGCGAGCATCAGCGAATTGTGCTGCGCGACCAAGAGGTTCTCCAGCACCGTCATGCCGGGGAACAGCCGGATATTCTGGAAGGTGCGGGCGACGCGGGCTTTTTGCGCTACCAGATAGTCGGGCATGCGCTCGAGGAGATAAAGCGCGCCGTCGGGCTGGGCCACACCGCGCGCGCCGCTGTCGGTCAGGCGTTCGAGCGTTGCCCATAGCGCGGGATCGCCGCGCTGCAAGGCGAGCCGGCCCTCGCTCGGCTTGTAGAAGCCGGTGATGCAATTGAACACGGTGGTCTTGCCGGCGCCATTCGGCCCGATCAGCGCGGTGATGGCGCCGCGCCCGACGTCGAAGGACAGATCGTCGACGGCGACAAGGCCGCCAAAGCGCATGGTCAGATGCTCGACCCGCAGCACGATGCCGGCGTCGCGCGTCATTACCCGTGCCCCTCTTTGACAAGATCGGCGGCGATGGTCTTGCGCTCTTTCAGGAAGATCGAAGGCTCGCGCGTCGAGATCAGTCCGCGCGGCCGCCAGATCATGATCGCCACCATGGCGAAGCCGAACAGCAGCATGCGGTACTGGGTCGGATCGAAGGTCGGCCCAAAGATCTTCTGCAGAAAATCGAGCTGCCGCAAAATCTCGGTGCCGCCGATCATCGCGATGGCGGCGATGACGACGCCGATCTGGCTGCCCATGCCGCCGAGCACGACGATCGCAAGGATGGTGGCCGACTCGATGAAGGTGAATGACTCCGGCGAGATGAAAGCTTGGCGCGCGGCGAAGAACGCACCGGCAAATCCGGCGAACATCGCGCCCATGGCAAAGGCGGTAAGCTTGGTATTGGTGGTGTTGATGCCGAGCGAGCGGCAGGCGATCTCGTCCTCGCGCAACGCCTCCCAGGCGCGGCCGATCGGCAGCCGGCGCAGGCGCACGGTGACGAAACAGGTCAGGAGCGCGAGCGCCAGGATCAGATAATAGAGAAAGATGATGCGGTAGAGCGGCGTGAATTCGAGCCCGAAGGTGGCGGCGAAGCCGTTGTCGTCGGCATTGAACGGGATGCCGAAGAAGGTCGGCCGCGGAATCCCCGTGATCCCCGCATAGCCGTTGGTCAGATCGGTCCAGTTGATGAGGATGAGGCGGATGATTTCGCCGAAGGCGAGCGTGACGATGGCGAGATAGTCGCCGCGCAGCCGCAGCACCGGGAAACCGAGCAGGATGCCCCAGAACGAGGACAGGATGCCGGCAAGCGGCAACAGGAGCCAGAACGTCAGCCCGAAGGTTTTGGCCAACAGCGCATAGGAATAGGCGCCGACCGCATAGAAGGCGACATAGCCGAGGTCGAGCAGGCCGGCGAGGCCGACGACGATATTCAGTCCCCAGCCCAGCATCACGTAGATCAGAATCTGGATGCCGAAATTGTCGATCCACTTCTGGCCGCCGCTCGCGCCCGCCGTCACAAAGACAATGAACGGGTAGGCGATGGCGAAGCCGATGGCCGCGGGAATGCCCCAGCGCGCGAAATGGCCGCGCAGTCTTTGCGGAAGGCCGGTCGCCGGGGCCGGCGGCGCCGATTGCCGCGCGGGCTGCGACGCGCGCGCGAAACAATAGAGGAAGCGGCAGGCGGCGATGACGACGACAAAGCCGAAAAGGAGCGGCCAGCGCGTCGTCAGGATCAGTTGATTGCTGCCGTTCACGCCGGTCAAAAAGCCGATCAGGGGCAGGAACAGACCGAGCGCGATCGACCCGGTGAAGGCAGCGTCGCGCAACGCCTCGGCGGCCGGTCCGCGCTCATTCCGCATTTGCTCGCCCGGCGAGCCCGCCCGCATCTCAGACCTTCTCGACATCCGGGCGGCCGAACAGGCCCTGCGGCAGGAAGATCAAGGTGATCGCAAGCACCGAAAAGGCCGCGACGTCTTTGTAGTCGATGGAAAAATACGCCGACCAGAAGGTCTCGATCAGGCCGATCAAGAGACCGCCGACGACTGCGCCCGGCAACGAGCCGATGCCGCCGAGCACCGCAGCGGTAAAGGCTTTCACACCCGGTACAAAGCCGTCGGAGAAACTGACGACGCCGTAATACATCAGGTACATGGTGCCGGCGACGGCGGCCAGCGCTGCGGCGATCACAAAGGTCATCGATATGGTGCGGTCGACATCGACGCCGACCAAGGCGGCCATTTTCTGATCCTGCTCGCAGGCGCGCTGGGCGCGGCCGAGCGGCGTTTTTGCCACCAGATACCAGAACGCCAACAGCAGCACGGCCGTGACGCCCCAGATAATGAGCTGCTTATAGGACAGCGTCACCGGGAAATCGTTGGTTTTGAACAGAACGAACTCGCCCTGCACCATGGGCGGGATCGATTTGTTGCGCGGGCCTTGCGCCACTTGGACGAAATTCGACAGGAAGATCGACATCCCGATCGCCGAAATCAGCGGCGCAAGGCGAAACGAGCCGCGCAACGGCCTGTAGGCGACACGCTCGATCGCCCAATTGATCAGCGACGTGAAGGCCATCGCGGCGATAAGGACGATGAAGAGCGCCAGCGCCACCGAGGAGATGCCGAGCCAGGTGGTGACGATCAGAAACGCAATCAGGGCTACGAAAGCCGACACCATGAACACGTCGCCATGGGCGAAATTCACCATGCCGATGATGCCGAATACCATCGTATAGCCGATGGCGATCAATCCATAGATCGAACCGAGCGTGATGCCGTTGATGAGCTGCTGGACGAAATATTCCATGCGTCCGCCGGTGGCCGCCGATTCCCGCCTTATGGTCTTAACAAAGGGGGGACGGAGCGGCAACGCTGTAGGCCGAAGTGCCGCGCATTGTCACAGGCGAAGAATGGTTTTGGCTATTCCGTCAGCGCCGACAGCGGCCCGGTATGGATGCCGCATTCGGTCTTGGCGAGACCGCCCCAACGCCCGTCGCGGGCGTCGCCTCCTTGCACGGGACGCCCGGTGCAGGGCACGCAGCCGACCGAGGTGAAGCCCAAAGCCTCGAGCGGATGCCGCGGCAGCTTGGCGGCAGCGAACAGGCCATTGATGTCCGCGCGCGTCAGGCGCGCGAGCGGATTGAATTTGAGCCGCTCGCCGTCTGCTTCCACGACCGATAGGTGTGTGCGCTCGCCGCCGTGGATGCGCTTGCGGCCAGAGACCCAGCCGTCGAACGAAGCGAGCTCCTGGGCCAGTGGCGCGACCTTGCGGATGGCGCAGCAGGCGTCACGGTCGCGAAAGCACAAATCGCGCTTCGGGTCGCGCAAGGCGAGCGCGCTCGGCGACGGCGCAATGGAACGCACATCGGTAAGCTTGAGATGGCCGATAAGAGCGTCGCGGTAGGCCAGCGTTTCCTTGAACAACCACTCGGTGTCGAGAAACAATACCGGCAGCGTGCGATCGACATCGGCGACGAATTTAAGCAGCACGGCCGACTCGGTGCCGAATGAGGAGACCACGGCGAGCCGGCCGGGGAGCGCGCGCGTCGCGGCCTCGATGATCTCGGCGGGGCCGGCCGCCGCCAGACGCTTGTCCAATGCCGTCGCGTCGGCCGCTCTTCGGTGCATGGGCATTGGCTAAATCTAGGAAGAAGAACTTTCTATTCAAGGCGTTATAGCTTGCGACGCGTGGAATTGGTTTTCATGTTGCGTCACAAAACGCGTGGCGTGTTCGGCAAATCCGCTCCAGGCGGCAACATTGTTTTGCCGACGTTGACAGGTCATGCCGGGAATGTGCTTTCTGCCCGACGGCAAGAATGGTTCGCAATGAGCCGGCATTGCCCGAGACCCACCGCTCGCATGAGAGCCGCAGGCATGAAATCCGAAGACGCGATCAAGGGTAAAAGTCGGCCGTTCACCGGGGCCGAATATCTCGAGAGCCTGCGCGACGGCCGCGAGGTCTATGTCTATGGCGAGCGGGTCAAGGACGTCACCACCCATCCGGCGTTCCGCAATGCCGCGCGTTCGATCGCGCGGCTTTACGATGCGCTGCATGATGAAAAGACCAAGGGGCTTTTGACCTCGCCGACCGATACCGGCTCCGGCGGCTTCACCCACAAATTCTTCCGCGCCGCGCGCTCGAGCCAGGAGCTGTTGGCGCAACGCGACGCCATCGCACAGTGGGCGCGCATGTCCTACGGCTGGATGGGCCGCTCGCCGGATTACAAGGCGTCGCTGATGAATACGCTCGGCGCCAATTACGATTTCTACGGCAAGTTCGCCGACAACGCGAAGGCCTGGTACCGGCGCGCGCAAGAGCACGTGCTGTTCATGAACCACGCCATCGTCAATCCGCCGGTCGACCGCTCCAAGCCCGTCGATCAGGTCAAGGACGTGTTCATCACCATTCAGAAAGAGAACGACGCCGGCATCTTTATCTCCGGCGCCAAAGTGGTGGCGACGTCGTCGGCGCTGACGCATTACAATTTTCTCGGCCAGAACGCCGCGGTGCCGCTGCACGACACCGATCTCGCGGTGATGTTCATCGCGCCGATGAACGCGCCGGGCGTAAAGCTGTTCTGCCGCACGTCCTATGAGATGACCGCGAGCGTGATGGGCACGCCGTTCGATTATCCGTTGTCGTCGCGCTTCGACGAGAACGATGCGATCTTCGTGTTCGACAACGTCTTCATCCCCTGGGAAGACGTGCTGTTGTACCGCGATCTCGAGAAGCTGAAGATCTTCTTCCCGCAATCCGGCTTTCTCGCCGGCTATCAGTTTCAAGGCTGCACCCGGCTCGCCGTGAAACTCGACTTTCTGGTCGGCGTGATCGGCAAGGCGCTGCGTGTCGCCGGCTCCGACGAATTCCGCGGCAACCAGGCCATGCTCGGCGAGATCATCGCCTGGCGCAATCTGTTCTGGGCGCTGACGGATGCGATGGCCATGAACCCGACGCCGTGGGTGAACGGCGCGGTGCTGCCGAACCTGCAATCCGGATCGAGCTATCGGGTTTTCGCCGGCGACGCCTACGGGCGCGTCAAGGAGATCGTCGACAAGATTATCGCGTCGTCGCTGATCTACCTGCCGTCATCGACCAAGGATTTCAAAAATCCGGCGATCGATCCCTATCTGGCGCGCTACGTGCGCGGCTCCTATGGCATCGACTATAAAGAACGCATCAAGGTGATGAAGCTTCTATGGGACGCGATCGGCACCGAATTCGGGGGCCGGCACGAGCTCTACGAGCGCAATTACGCCGGCAATCACGAGGATATCCGGATCCAGGCGCTGTGGAATGCGCGCTCTTCGGGAGCGTTCGATCAGATGACCGCGCTCGCCGAACAATGCATGTCCGAATATGATGAAAACGGCTGGACCGATCCGGCCTGGCTCGATCCCGATGACGTCGCCTATCCGGGTTTGCCGAAAGAACTGCGGGTGGCGGAGTAGCGACGATGAGCTGGATCGACCAACGCCCGGACGATGCGATGGACGGCGCTTTCACGGTCGTCGCGCCGGCGCCGATCGTGAGCGTCGATGCAAAACCGTTTCGCGAAGCCATGAGCCGGCTCGGCGCCGCCGTCCATATCATCACCACGGCGGGGCCGGCCGGCAAATCGGGTTTCACGGCGACGGCGGTCTGTTCGGTGTCCGATCAGCCGGCAACGCTTCTCGTCTGTCTCAATCGCGGCAGCACGAGCGCGCCGATCCTCACGCAGAACGGCGTGTTCTGCGTCAACACGCTCGGGGCCAGCGAGGAGAAACTCGCCGATCTGTTTGCGGGGCGGAGCGCCGTGCATCGCTCCGAGCGCTTCAATGTCGGCGAGTGGATGGCGCTGAAAACCGGCGCGCCGGTACTGGCGTCCGCCGTCATCGCATTCGACTGCCGTACGATCGAAATCAAGGCAGTCGCCTCGCATTATGTCGTGTTCGGCGTCGTGGAGGCAGTCCGGCTCGGGCCGAGCGGTCCGGCGCTCGTTTATCACGAGCGGGCCTATAAACCCGTGTGAACTCTTCTATTTGAAGTTTTGGAACTTGTTTTTGAGGCTTTGGAACTTTCGAGTTCCGTTTCGCCGGCGCGTATTACGTCAAATGCGGCGTAATTTTCTCCTCTGGGTTCAACCTGATGCTCATATTTGGCGCATCACAGATAGGAACCTCCTCCGAGTTCCCGAATTATCTCGATTAGGCGGGGGAGTTACGTCGTCAGTTCCAACCCCTAAGAAATACGGAGAACGTCCCGATGGCTAACGAACAGAACAATCCGCAGCGCGATCAGCATCAGCAAGGCAACCCGCCGCAGGGTGGCCAGAAGCCGGGTCAGCAGCAGGGCGGGCAGAAGCCTGGTGAGCAGCAGAGCGGCCAGAACAAGCCCGGCCAAGGCGGTCAGCAGGGCGGCCAGAGTGGTCAGAGTGGTCAGGGCGGCTTCAACCGCTAACGTTCTCTGTTAAGGAAAGCGGCGGTCCGCATGCGCGGGCCGCCGTTTTTTATTTGGTCGTCATTGCGAGCCAACGGGTCCGGCCCGAAGTGGCCGGCCCGATGACAAGCTCCGCGAACCAATCCGGGCGGCGCCCGTAGTTCTGGATTGCTTCCACCTTCGCGCTCCGCGCTTCGGTGGACTGACACCCTCCGAAGCTCGTGGAACGAGCGTAGGAGGGTCGTCGCTTCGCTCCTTGCAACGACGGTCTAATTATTCCCCAACAAAAATCCGAGCACGGTGTCAGTGTAGGCTTTCGGCTGCTCGACATTGGCGAGATGCGCCGCTTCGAGCACGGCGATCGTGGCGCCGGGGATGTGCTGGCGGATGAATTCGTTGCCTTCGAGCGGCGTCGCCGGATCGTATTTGCCGGCGATGACGAGCGTCGGTGCCGTAATCTTCGGCAGCAGCGCGCGATGATCCATGTCGCGCACCGCGGCGCCGCATCCCAGATAGCCGTCGAGCGCGGTCGCTGCAAACATGTCTTGCACCCGCGCCACGGTCTGTGGCTCGCGCTCGCGAAATCCTGAAGTGAACCAGCGCTCCATGTTGGCCGGCGCGAACGCGGCGACGCCCTTTTCGCTCACCAGTTTGAGCCGGTCGTTCCAGCCGTTCTTATCCGGAAAATAACAAGACGTGTTGGACAGGATGAGCTTGTTGACGCGGTCTCCTGCATTGGCGCCGAGCCATTGTCCGACCATGCCGCCCATCGACAAGCCGCACCAATTGATTTTCGGGATGCCGAGCCCGTCCAGTACCGCGAGCACGTCGCGGCCGAGCCGCTCCATCGAATAGGGTCCCTTCGGCACGCTGGACTTGCCGTGGCCGCGCCGGTCGTAACGCAGCAGGCGGAAGTGGCGCGTAAACGGCGCAACCTGTTCGTCCCACATATGCAAAGTGGTGCCGAGCGAATTCGACAGCATCAGAACCGGTGCGCCGTCCGGGCCGTCGATTTCGGCATGAATGACGCAGCCGTCGTCGGTCTTGATGTCCGGCATTTTTCAGTCTCCCTGTGCGCCGCGAGCGCCGTTTCCTGTAGCCGCCCATGCCCGCCGCGCCAACCCCCACGGATATGGCCTTTCCACCGGCCGCGTGAGGCGCTAATCGATGGTGGCTCAGCCGGCCAAGGAGTGACGCAGATGGCGATGACAATGAACGGCGAGGTCCAGCTCGCGGCTCCTCCGCAAACGGTGTGGGAGAAACTCAACGATGCCGAGACACTCAAGTCCTGCATTCCCGGCTGCGAGCAACTGGACAAGACCTCGGAGAACGAGATGCAGGCGGTCGCCACGGTGAAGATCGGTCCGGTCAAGGCCAAGTTCAAAGGCAAAGTTACGCTGTCCGATCTCGATCCGCCGAACGGCTACAAGATTTCAGGGCAGGGCGATGGCGGCGTCGCCGGCTTCGCCAAAGGCGGCGCCACCGTGAAGCTTACCGCCAAGGACGGCGGCACATTATTGACGTACGACGTCGACGCGCAGATCGGCGGCAAGCTCGCACAGCTCGGCCAGCGGCTGGTCAACGGCGCGGCGAAGAAAGTCGCCGATGATTTTTTTGCAAATTTCGCCAAGGCGGTGAATCCGGCAGCGTAAAAGTCCGCATCGCGATCGAAGCTTTCCGCCCACCCGAATGGCCGGTCGGCGCGCACAGAGGTTGTGGGCAAGGCACGGCGCGTTGAACTCTCTTGACCACGGCCCAGACGGCGGTTCAGAGTAAATATTGATCCGAAGGGCGAAAAGCGGCAAAATCGGCCCGAATTCGCCCCGGAACCCGGTCATCGGCCTGATCCGGCCCGTGAATCGCGTCGTTTGAATGGAATATTGAGGAGGAGCGCCATGGCAGCCGAAAAATTGGCCGCTGTATCCATGACGGTGAACGGCAAACCCGTCACCGTCGATGTCGATCCGCGCACGTTATTGGTGCAATTGCTGCGCGAACAGCTGCGGCTCACCGGCACGCATGTCGGCTGCGACACCTCGCAATGCGGCGCGTGTGTCGTTCACGTCAACGGTCAGGCCATCAAGTCCTGCACCGTGCTGGCGCTGCAGCTTGAAGGCGCCGACGTGCTGACCATCGAGGGCTTGGCGGCTGCCGACGGACCGCTGCATCCGATGCAGGAAGCCTTCCGTGAGAATCATGGCCTGCAATGCGGCTATTGCACGCCCGGCATGATCATGACCGCGGTCGACATAGTGCGCCGCAAGGGCAACGAGCTTGACGATCGCACCATCCGCGAAGAGCTCGAAGGCAATATCTGCCGCTGCACCGGCTATCACAATATCGTCAAAGCAATCGCCGCCGGCGCTCGCGCCATGAGCGGCTCGAGCGCGGCCGCAAAAGCCGCCGAATAGGGAAGAGACGGACGAGGGCGCCTCGCCTGTGCGGCAAGCGCCATCCGATAGGTGAATTGCCGGAGGGCAATGCCATGAGCGGAACTGGAATCGGTGCCTCGGTGCGCCGCAAGGAAGACCAGCGTTTCATCACCGGCAAAGGTCACTTCACCGACGACATCGATCGGCCGGGTCAGGGTTTCGCTTATTTCGTCCGCTCGCCGCACGCCCACGCCACGCTCAAATCGATCGATACCAAAGCGGCTTCCGGCATGCCGGGTGTGCTCGCGGTGCTCACCGGCGCGGAGCTTGCCACCGACAAGATCGGCAATCTGATCTGCGGCTGGATGATTCATTCCAAGGACGGCACGCCGATGAAAATGGCGGCGCATCCGGCGCTCGCCAACGGCAAGGTCTGCCATGTCGGCGATCCGCTCGCGGTGGTGATCGCCGAGACGCTGGCGCAGGCGCGCGATGCCGCCGAGAAGGTCAAAGTCGACTACGGCGTATTGCCCGCGGTCGCCGAGCCCGCCGCCGCGCAGAAGCCGGGCGCCCCGCAAATCCACGACATCGCGCCCAACAACACGATCTACCAATGGCATCTCGGCGATCCCAAGGCGGTCGATTCAGCGTTCAAGTCGGCAAAGCACGTCACCCGGCTCGACATCGTCAATAATCGCCTGGTGCCGAATGCGATGGAGACGCGCGCGGCGATCGGCGAATACGATACCGGGACCGGCGTCTTCACGTTGTGGAATACGTCGCAGAATCCGCATGTCGCGCGGCTTGTCATTGCGGCTTTCGTCGGCATGGCGCCCGAGCACAAGTTGCGTGTCATCGCGCCCGATGTCGGCGGCGGCTTCGGCTCAAAGATTTTCATCTATCCGGAAGAAGTCGTGGCGCTGTGGGCGTCGAAGCGCGTCGGCCGCCCGGTGAAATGGGTCTGCGATCGCTCGGAAGCGTTCCTCGCCGACGCGCATGGCCGCGATCATGTCACGCATGCCGAAATGGCGTTCGATGGCGACGGCAAGATCTTGGGGCTGCGCGCCAAGACCGTGGCCAATCTCGGCGCCTATATGTCGACCTTCTCGTCATCGGTGCCGACCTATCTCTACGCGACGCTCTTGTCCGGCCAATACGACATTCCGCAAATCTATTGCGAGGTCGATGCCGTCTATACCAACACGGTGCCGGTCGATGCTTATCGCGGCGCCGGCCGCCCCGAAGCGACCTTTGTGGTCGAGCGGCTGATCGAAGTCGGCGCCCGCGAATTGCACCAGGATCCGGCCGAGCTGCGGCGCAAGAATTTCGTGCAGAAATTTCCGCATCAGACGCCGGTCATCATGATGTACGACGCCGGCGACTATAATGCCTCGCTGAAAAAGGCGATGGAGCTTGCCGATTACAAAGGCTTTGCCAAGCGCAAGCGCGAGTCGGCGCGCCACGGCAAACTGCGCGGCATCGGCTTTTCGACCTATATCGAGGCCTGCGGCATCGCGCCGTCGCAGGCCGTCGGCTCGCTCGGAGCCGGTGTCGGCTTATGGGAATCCGCCGAGGTGCGGGTCAATCCGACCGGCTCGGTCGAAGTGCTCACCGGCTGTCACGCCCACGGCCAGGGTCACGAGACCACCTTCGCGCAACTTGTCTCCGAGCGGCTCGGCATTCCGATCGACAATGTCTCGATCGTGCATGGCGACACCGACAAGGTGCAATTCGGCATGGGCACCTATGGCTCGCGCTCGGGCGCGGTCGGCATGTCGGCCATCGTCAAGGCGCTCGACAAGGTCGAGGCCAAGGCGAAGAAGGTCGCTGCCCATTTGCTCGAGGCCGCCGAAGGCGACATCGAATTCAAGGACGGCAAGTTCAGCGTCGCCGGCACCGACAAATCGGCGGCCTGGGCCGACGTCACGCTGAATGCCTATATCGCGCACAAATTTTCCGGCCAGGAGCTCGAGCCCGGCCTGAAGGAGGGCGCGTTCTACGACCCGACCAATTTCACTTTTCCGGCCGGCTGCCACATCTGCGAAGTCGAGATCGACACCGAGACCGGCAATACCGAAATCGCCGCCTGGACGGCGGTCGACGATTTCGGCGTGATCATCAATCCGATGATCGTCGAAGGCCAGGTGCATGGCGGCATCGCCCAAGGCGTCGGCCAGGCCTTGTGCGAGGGCGCAGTTTACGACAAAGACGCGCAGCTCGTCACCGGCTCCTTCATGGACTACGCCATGCCGCGCGCCGACTATTTCCCGTCGCTGACGGTCGGTACGACCACGACGCGATGCCCGTCCAATCCCCTCGGCATCAAGGGCTGCGGCGAGGCCGGCGCGATCGCTGCGCCCGCCGCCGTCATCAATGCCATCACCGACGCCATCGGGACCGAACAAATCGCCATGCCGGCAACCCCGTCCGCGGTCTGGGCTGCGTTGCAAAAATCGAACAGGTTGCCGCACGCGGCGTAATGAAACTCAATCTCGCCGCAGACGGCGAAGGGATATAACGGAGGACTGCAATGTACGCCTTTACCTTCCATCGGCCGCAGACGGTGCGCCAGGCCGCGGGCCTGCTCGCCAAGAACGAAGACGCCAAATTGCTGGCGGGCGGCCAGACTTTGCTGCCGACGATGAAGCTGCGCCTCGCCGGTCCGCCGCAGATCGTCGACATGTCGCTGATCGAAGGTCTGTCCGGCATCGAGCTGAGCGGGCGTTCGCTGTCGATCGGCGCGATGACCAAGCATTACGAAGTCAACTCGTCGCCCGTGGTGCAGCAGGCCGTGCCGGTGCTGGCGAAAATGGCCGGCCTGATCGGCGACCCGGCGGTCCGCCACCGCGGCACCATCGGCGGGTCGGTCGCCAACAACGATCCGAATGCCGATTATCCGGCCGCCTGCCTCGGCCTCGGCGCCACCATCATCACCAACAAGCGCCGCATCAAGGCGGACGATTTCTTCACCGGCATGTTCTCGACCGCGCTCGAGCCCGGCGAGATCATCACCAAGGTCAGCTTCCCGATTCCGAAAAAGGCGGCCTATCAGAAATTCCGCAATCAGGCGTCGCGCTTTGCCCTCGTTGGCGTCTTTGTCAGCAAGCGCGGCAGCGACATCCGCGTCGCCGTCACCGGCGCCGGCTCGAACGGGGTGTTCCGTGTGAAGTCGTTCGAGGAGGCGCTGGCGAAACGGTTCTCGCCGAAATCGCTCGAAGGCCTGACCATCCCGGCCGACGGCATGAACGCGGACATCCACGGCAGCGCCGAATACCGCGCGCATCTCGTGGGTGTGCTCGCGCGGCGGGCGGTGGCGGAAGCGATCGGCAAAGCGGCCTGATTTGAATTAACGACGTGGCTTCTCTACTCGTCATGCCCGGCCTTGTGCCGGGCATCCACGTCTTTACATGGCAGTTAGACGCAGATGGCCGGGACAAGCCCGGCCATGACGGGTTAAATTGAGACCATGAACAAGCCCTCGCCGCGGCCGCTGCCGGCCTCAATCGCCGCCACCGTCGATCTCCTCGCCGAAGCGGAATATCTCGCCGACCGGTCGCTCGGCACCGTGCTGTTTCTCGCCCTCAAAATGGGCCGGCCAATCTTTCTCGAAGGCGAGGCCGGTGTCGGCAAGACCGAAATCGCCAAGGTGCTGGCCTCGACGCTCGGCCGCAGGCTGATCCGGCTGCAATGCTACGAGGGCCTCGATGTCGCCGCCGCCGTCTATGAATGGAATTACGCGGCGCAGATGATCGCCATCCGCGTCGCCGAGGCCGAAGGCGAGCATGATCGCAAGCGGCTCGAACACGATGTGTTTTCGGAACGCTTTCTGATCAAGCGGCCGCTGCTGCAGGCGCTCGAGCCCGATACCGCCGGCGCGCCGGTGCTGCTGATCGACGAGATCGACCGCACCGACGAGGCGTTCGAAGCCTTCCTCCTCGAAGTGTTGGGCGATTTTCAGATCACCATCCCCGAGATGGGCACGGTAAAAGCCGCCCATCCACCCATCGTCGTCATCACCTCGAACCGCACCCGCGAAGTGCATGATGCCTTGAAGCGCCGCTGCCTCTATCACTGGGTCGGCTATCCGACGGCCGAGCGCGAATTGTCGATCGTGCGCGCCAAGGTGCCCGGCGTCAGCAAGAAACTCTCCGAGCAGGTGGTCGCCTTCGTGCAGGCGCTCCGCAAGCAGGATCTGTTCAAATCGCCCGGCGTCGCCGAGACGCTCGACTGGGCCGGCGCGCTCTCCGAGCTCGACGTAGTCGCGCTCGATCCGGCGACCGTCTCCGACACGCTCGGCGTGTTGCTCAAATATCAGGACGACATTGCTCGCCTCGAAGGCGGCAAGGTCAAGGAACTGCTCGACGAAGTGAAGTCGGAGCTGAGAGCGGCGGAGTGAGCGTGCAACAAACTCCGCTCATTCCCGCGTAAGCGGGAATCCAGCCTTGGTCCCCGCCTTCGCGGGGACGAGCGGTTAGGAGCTGGCATGGCAGAGACGGAAGGCCGCCTCGCCGAAAATATCGTCTACTTCGCTCGCGCGCTGCGCGCTGCCGGCATTCCGGTCGGGCCCGGGTCGGTGCTCGATGCGCTGGAAGCGGTGAAGGCTGCCGGCGTCGGCACCCGCGACGACTTTTACTGGACGCTGCATGCGGTGTTCGTCAAACGTCACGAGCATTCGATCCTGTTCGATCAGGCGTTCCGCATCTTTTTCCGCCGCCGCGGTTATGTCGATCAATTGCTGGCGATGATGCTGCCGCAGTCGCCGGCGGTGCCGCAGGCGCCGCAGGCCGGCGCTACGCGCATTCGTGAAGCGCTGTTCTCCGGTCTCGACGACAAGCTGAAAAAGGAACGCGAGGTCGAGCTCGACGCGCGTATGACGGTGTCCGACCGCGAGGTCTTGCAGCACAAAGATTTTGCGCAGATGACCAGTGCCGAGATCGCCGCCGCCAAGGAGGCGATGAAGCGCCTTGTTTTGCCGCTCGCCGAAATCCGCACCCGCCGGCTCAAGCCGCATCCGCGCGGTTATCTCATCGATATTCGGCGCACGCTGCGCGCCAGCATGAAGGGCGGCGGCGATTTCATCGATCTGCGCTTCATCGGGCCGAAGACAAAGCCCCCGCCGCTCGTCGCGCTGCTCGATATCTCGGGCTCGATGAGCCAGTACAGCCGCATCTTCCTGCACTTTTTGCACGACCTCACCGACGCGCGAAAGCGCGTAGCGACGTTTCTGTTCGGCACGCGGCTCACTAATGTCACCCGAGCGCTCCGCGAGCGTGACCCCGACGAGGCGCTCGCCGGCTGCTCGGCCGCGGTGCCCGACTGGTCGGGCGGCACGCGCATCGCCTCGTCGCTGCGCAATTTCAATAAGCAATGGGCGCGGCGCGTGTTGTCGCAGGGCGCTATCGTGCTTCTGATCACCGACGGGCTCGAGCGCGACGCCGACGACACGCTCGCTTTCGAGATCGACCGGCTGCATCGCTCCTGCCGGCGGCTGGTCTGGCTCAATCCGCTGTTGCGCTTCGAAGGCTTTGAGGCGCGCGCCCGCGGCATAAAGACCATGCTGCCGCATGTCGACGAATTCCGCCCAATCCACAATCTCGAATCGATGGCCGAATTGGTCGCCGCATTGCAGCGCGGCGGCGGCCGCGCCGGTGATCCCAAAGCGTGGATGCAAAAGGTGGCGTAACGCATTATATATCGGCGTATATAGCGCCGGGCGAATGGAGGCAGACGATGCTCTCAACCGACAACGATATTCTCAAGGCCGCCGAGGACTGGCGAAAGGACGGCCGCGCCGTCGCGCTTGCCACCGTGGTCGAGACCTGGGGCTCGGCGCCGCGCCCGGTCGGCTCCAATCTCGTCATCGACGAGGAGGGCAATTTTCTAGGCTCGGTGTCGGGCGGCTGCGTCGAAGGCGCGGTCGTCACCGAGGCGCTCGACGTGATCGAGAGCGGCCAGCCGAAAATGCTGGAATTCGGCGTCGCCGACGAAACCGCCTGGAAAGTTGGGCTCTCTTGCGGCGGCACCATCCGGGTCTTCGTCGAAAAGGTGGACTAGCCCGCCATGAAACTCGACATCCTCAGTGCCCTGAATTCCGAGCGCGCGGCGCGCCGCGCGGCGATTGTCGTCACCAATGTGGGCAGCGGCCAGCAGCGCTTGGTCAAATCAGCCGACATTGGCAAGGATCCGCTGCGGCCGGTGCTCGCCGAGCATTTGCGCACCAGTAAAAGCGGCATGGAGGAGACGGCGGAAGGCCGCGTCTTCCTCACGGTTTATGTGCCGGCCCCGCAGTTCGTCATCACCGGCGCCGTCCATATCAGCCAGGCGCTGGCGCCGATCGGCAAATTGCTCGGCTATGACGTCACCATCGTCGATCCGCGTACCGCCTTTGCGTCGCCCGAGCGGTTTCCCGATGTGAAGGTGATCGCCGAGTGGCCGGACACGGCGCTGCCGCCGCTGAATGTCGATCGCTACACCGCCTTTGTTGCGCTGACGCACGATCCCAAAATCGACGATCCGGCGCTGTTGCATGCGCTCGCGCGGGACTGCTTCTACATCGGCGCGCTCGGCTCGCGGAAGACCCATGCGCGGCGCCTCGAACGGCTCAAGGCGCAGGGCGTGAGCGACGCCGATCTGGCGCGCATCCATGCGCCGATCGGTCTCGACATCGGCGCGATCTCGCCCGCCGAAATCGCAGTCGCCATCATGGCGCAAATCACCGAGCGACTGCGCGAGGAAATTGAAGAGCCCGCCATAAAGGCCGCGTCATGAAATTCGGTGCGGTGGCGCCCAAGGACGCGCTCGGCGCGACCGCGGTGCATACCATCCGGCAGGGCACGCTGGTGCTCAAAAAGGGCACGCTGATCGGCGCTGCCGAGGTCGCGGCGCTCGAGGCCGCCGGCATCAAAGATATCGTCGTGGCGCGGCTCGAAACCGGCGACGTTTCCGAAGACGTCGCCGCAGCGGATATCGCCAAGGCGGTTGCGGGCGAGGCCGTCCATGTCGATCGCGCCTTCACCGGGCGCGCCAATCTTTTTGCCGAAACGCCGGGCGTGCTCGTCGTCGACAAGGAGGCCATCGACAGACTCAACCGCATCGACGAGGCGATCACCTTCGCGACCCTGCAGGCGTTCAAGCCTGTGGTCGCCGGCGAGATGATCGCGACCGTGAAGATCATTCCGTTTGCGGTCGGCAAGGATGCCCATGACGCGGCGCTCAAAGCCGCGGCCAAGCCGCTGTTGCGGGTCGCGCCCTATCGGGTGCGCAAGGTCGGCGTGGTATCGACGCTGTTGCCAGGGCTTGCCACCAAGGTCATCGAGAAGACGCTCAAAATCACCGCCGAGCGGCTTGCGCCCGCGGGCGCCACTATTGTCGCCGAGCGGCGCGTGCCGCATGAGCGCGAAGCCGTCGCGCGTGCGCTTGACGAGGTGCTCAAGGCTGGCGCCGAACTCGCCATCGTGTTCGGCGCTTCGGCCATCGCCGACCGCCGCGATGTCATCCCGGCGGCATTGGAAGCGATCGGCGGCAGTGTCGAGCATTTCGGCATGCCGGTCGATCCCGGCAATTTGTTGATGATCGGCAGTGCCGGCACGCGTCCGGTGCTCGGCGCGCCGGGTTGCGCGCGGAGCCCGAAGGAAAACGGCTTCGACTGGGTGCTGATGCGGCTTCTCGCCGGGCTTCCCGTGCCGCGCGAGGACATTACCGGCCTCGGCGTCGGCGGCTTGTTGATGGAAATCGTCACCAGGCCTCAGCCGCGCAAGGAGCCGGTGCTGGAAAAGGGCCGCAATATCGCGGCGCTCGTGCTCGGCGCCGGCAAGTCGAGCCGCATGGGCGGTCCGAACAAGCTTTTGGCCGAGATCGGCGGCAGACCGCTGATCCGCATCGTGGTCGACCAAGTTCTCAAATCGCGGGCGCGGCCGGTCCTGGTGACAACCGGGCATCAGCGCGAGCGGGTCGAGGCGGCGCTCTCAGGCCTGCCGGTTAAATTCGTGCACAATCCGCATTTCGCCGACGGGCTCGGCACCTCGCTCAAGGCCGGCATCGCCGCGCTGCCGGCCGAAGTGGACGGCGTCATCATCTGTCTCGGCGACATGCCGCAAGTGGATGCCGCGATCATCGACCGGCTGATCGGCGCGCTCGATCCCGACAAAGGCGCGCTGGTCGCGGTGCCGACCATCGACGGCAAGCGCGGCAATCCGGTGGTGTGGTCGCGCCGTTTCTTCCCCGACCTGATGACGGTCGAGGGCGACGTCGGCGCGCGTTACCTGATCGGCCGTTACCCCGAGGCGATCGTCGAGGTGCCGCTTACCGGCACCGCAGCCCTGACCGACGTCGACACGCCGGAAGCGCTCGAAGCGGTGCGCGCCGAGCTGGAAAGGGCCTGATTCCAACGCCGGCCCTATTCCGATTCATCATCTCGAAACCCTTCCCCATTAGTTTTAGAGCCGTTCCTCGGGGGAGGGGCTTGATGGCCAAAGTTCTCAAGTTTCTGCGTAATTTCGCCTATGTGGTCGCGGGCTTCGGCCTTTTGATCCTCGCTATCGGTACCGCGGAAGCGGCAGGCGCCCTCGCGGTCGGGTCCTGCGGCGCCTACGGCTATGGCTTCGACTACCATAAAGAGACCGATGCCCGCGTCGCCGCGATGACCAAATGCACCGACAGCCATTGCAAGGTGGTCGGCATTGTGCGCCGCGGTTGCGCCGCCATGGCGGTCGACGCCAAAAACCCCTGCGGCTCGTTCGGCTGGGCGATCAATTCGCATCTCGGCAAGGCCGAAAACATCTCGATGCGCCGCTGCTTCGAATATGGCGGCCGCGACTGCGTGGTCCGCGCCTGGGCTTGCGACGAGAAGGGCTAAGCCAGATCGGTCGGCCGTCAGACGCCGCCGTTACGTCGGCGCTTGATCTCAACGCAGCCACACTACGGAAACGGCCGTAGCAACCCATCCGGCATGCCGGCTAGGGTTGTCCGCCCATCTGCCCTGCAAGAATCGGGTATGTGGGCGGACCGGGCCGCGCTATACCACAGCACCTCCGGTTGAACGGATCCACGACCGTGTCGAGCATCACAGCCTTTGCAACCCCGCAATCCGCCGAGCAGTCGCGCCGGCGGCTTGCGATCGGCTTTATGAATTGGGCGCATGCGCTCGATCACTACGTCATCCTGATCTATCCGACGGTCGTCATCGAACTCGAGGTCGTGTACGGCCAGACCTATTCGGCGCTGATCGCGCTCGGCACGGCGTCGTTCATCGCGTTCGGATTGTTCTCGCTGCCGGCGGGCTGGCTCGGCGACCGCTGGAGCCGCCGCAACATGATGGCGGGTTTTTATGCCGGCTGCGGAGTGTCGCTGGTGGCGGCTGCTTTCGCGCCGACGCTGACGCTTCTTGCCGTGGCGCTGTTCGCGCTCGGCATATTCGCCGCCATCTATCACCCGGTCGGCACCGCGGTGGTGATCGAGAAGGCCACCCATCGCGGCCGCACGCTCGCCTTCAACGGCGTCTGCGGCAATCTCGGCGTTTCGCTCGCCGCCGGCATCACGGCGACACTGACGGCGGCGTTCTCGTGGCGCGGCGCATTCCTGGTGCCGGGGGTCGTGTGCATCCTGACCGCCGCGGTCTATTTGTGGATGGTGCCGGAAGAGAAGGAAGGCCATGCGGCCGCGCGCTCGAAATCCGCGGACGTGAACCTCTCGCCCAAGCTCGCGATGGTGATTTTTGGGCTCTTCATCGTGGTGGCGCTGAGCGCCGGCCTCGTCTTCAACACCATCTCGGTGTCGCTGCCTAAAATCGTCGACGAGCGCGTCGGCTCCGGCATCTCCCTGGTCGCGGTCGGCGGTTTGACCACCGCGGTGTTTCTCTGCGGCGCCGTGGCGCAACTCACCGTCGGGCGCCTGGTCGAGCGGATCCAGCCGCATATTCTGTTCGCGACGCTTGCGATCATGCAGTTTTCCGGCGTGGTGTGGTCGGCTTACGCGAGCGGCGTGACGCTCCTCTTCGCGCTCGCCTTCACCATGGCGGCGATCTACGGCCAGATCACCGTGAACGATCTGATCATCGCGCGTTACAGCGCCGACGCCTGGCGCAGCCGCATCTATGCGGTACGCTATTTCGTGACCTTCATGATCTCGGGCGTCGCGGTGTCGATGATCGCCGTGCTGTACGGCCGTGGCGGCTTCGGCCTCGTGCTCGGCACCACGGCGCTGGTGGCGATGGGCTTTCTGGTCGCCGCGATCGCGATCGCGATCCTCGCCAATAGCGTCGAGAAGGCGCGCATGCCGCTGCCCGTACCCGCGGAATAAGACTCCACACCCGGTTACCACCGCTCCCGCGGCTATCGCCACCGATGAATTGTTGGTGAGCTTCGGTCGCAGCGCTCGTGCGCGATCAGCCCGGACATCCCGCTTTACTTTCCTGTTATTCGCGCAGAGATTTCACGGCGTAACTCCGCAAACTATCGGAGGCAGACATGACGGATATTGCGCGACCGCGGCCGTTACCAGTGTCACGCCGGGCCATTCTGGGTCACGGTGTGGTTTGCGTGACGGGGGCTGCGGCTTTGCTGAGTTCGGCGACACCGGCGGCCGCCAAGATGGCGCAAGCGGCGGCCTCCTACCAGGGTTCGCCCAAAGGCGGTCATCAGTGCGATAATTGCTCGCTGTTTCAGCCGCCGGCGTCGTGCCAACTTGTAGAAGGCAACATCAGCTCTTCGGGGTGGTGTAAGTTCTGGGCCAAGAAGGGCGGCTAGTGCAGCCGTTTGGCACGCCGCCTCCTATACTTTCCGTTACGATTGTACCTTCCCTTGCAAGTATACTTTCCTGGTGCCGCGGCCCTTGGCGGCCGCTTTCATCTCATTTGTGCGGCCGACGTGAGCCAGATGTCGGCCATGGGATATTTCTTCCGATGAACGCCGGAGATTTTCTGCACCGATACTGGTCCTACCTGGCAATCGCTGCCGTGCTCGCGATCGTGTCGGTTGCGAGCCTGTTCATTGCCGAAACTTTGCCGCCGTCCACGATCGTGATGGCGACCGGCGCCGAGGGCGGCGCCAATTTCGAATTGGGTCTCCGGTACCGTGAAATCCTCGCGCAATCCGGAGTGAAACTCGAGCTCCGGCCGACCACCGGCAGCGTGGAAAATCTGGCACGCCTGCGCGATCCCAAGTCCGGGGTAAGCGTCGGCTTCATCCAGGGCGGCACCGTCTCGAAAGCAGACTCCGCGGGTCTGGAGTCGCTGGGTACCGTCGCCTACGAGCCGCTGTGGCTGTTCTACCGCGGCGAAATCGGTGCCGGCATGCAGGCCCTGCGGGGCCGGCGCGTATCGATCGGCCCGGAAGGAAGCGGGGCGCGGGCGCTGGCGCTCGAACTCATCAGGAAGACCAGGTTCGATACCATCGTCGGCGAGTTTTCGGGGCTGACGCTGGAAGATGCCGCCACCAAGCTGATCGCCGGCGATATCGATGCCGCGTTCATCGTGGCGAGCTGGGATTCTCCCGTCGTTCAACGCCTGATCAATGCCGACGGCATCCAGCTTACGAGTTTCGCGCGCGCTGACGCTTACCTCGCGCTTTTTCCCTTCCTGAACAAATTGGTGCTGCCGGCCGGCGTCGTCGATCTTCTGACCAACCGGCCGCCCGCGGATATCCTGCTATTGGCGCCAAAGGCGAGCCTGGTCGTGCGCGATGATCTGCATCCGGCGTTGCAGCATTTGCTGCTCGACGCCGCGTCCAATATCCATTCGCAGCCCGGAATATTCCAGAAAGCCGGGCAGTTCCCGGCGGCCGAATCGATCGACATTCCGCTCAGCGACGAAGCCCAGCGGTTCTACAAATCCGGCCTGCCGTTCTTGCAAAAATATCTTCCGTTCTGGATTGCAACCTTGGTCGAACGGATGATTGTCGTGTTCTTGCCGTTGGCGGCCTTTCTGTACCCGATGTTCAAGATCCTGCCGCGGTTATATGACTGGTTCCTGCGCAAGATCATCATCCGGTTGCACGACGAGATGAAGTCGATCGAGGCCGAGCTGATGATCCACGGCGAGGGGCCGCACGCCGACGCCATACGCGCGCGGCTTGACCAGCTCGATCAGCGTGCGAGCCGTCTGTCGTTGCCGACCGCGCTGAGCCTTTACGGGTTGCGATCGAATGTCGCGCTCATTCGCAGTCGTCTTGCTACGGGTGCGGAGAAGAACGCGCGTTGATCGGCCGGCCTCACTCGGCCCTGATATTGGCGGCGCGGATCACCTTGCGCCATTTCTCGGCTTCGTCGGCGACGAGCTTCTTGAAGTCGGATGCCGACAGCAATAGCGGGGAGTCGCCCAGTTGGGCGATCCGCTGCGTGATCTTGCCATCGCGGAACGCTGCGCTGATTGCCTGGTTGAGTGTGTCGACGATTGCCGCCGGCGTGTCGCGCGGCGCGGCGATGCCGACATAGATGCTGGCGTCGTAACCCGGCAGGAATTCAGCCATTGCCGGAATATCGGGGAGCGCCGGCGCACGCGACGCACCGGTTACCGCGAGCGCCCGCAACCGTCCCGCCCTGACATGCTCGATCGACGACGCAAAAGTGCCGAAATAGATCTGGACCTGGCCGCCGAGCAGGTCGGTGACGGCAGGCCCGCCGCCGCGATAGGGCACGTGCACCATGTCGACCCCGGTCATGCTCTTGAACAGTTCCCAATACATGTAGGGCGCGCTGCCGACGCCGGCCGATGCCACGGTGATTTTGCCGGGACTGGCTTTGGCGGCGGCAAGCAGTTCCGGAACCGAATTCACCGGCAGCGACGGATTGACGACAAGCACGCCGGGGCCGCGCGAAATCGTTGCAATAGGAACGAAGTCGCGAACGATATCGAAACTGAGATTGTCGTAGAGTGTCGCGTTCCAGGCATCGGCTGACGTTGTCAGGAGGAGAGTATAGCCATCGGGCGCCGCGCGCGCGACCGATTGCGCCGCCAGATTGCCGCCCGCGCCCGGCTGGTTCTCGACGACGAATTGCTGGCCGAGGCGCTCCGACAGCCAGCCGCCGATCAGCCGCGCATAGGTGTCGTTGATGCCGCCGGGCGGGAATCCGGCCAGGATCCGCACCGGCCGAGCCGGATAGGATTGCGCCCAAGCGGCGCGCGAAACAGCCAGTGCGGCGGCGGCCGCCGTCAGAAGCAGGAATTGGCGGCGGGGAACTTTCATGTTGCGCTCCAGCATCCTTGCGCTTGCACAGCAGGCTCCGCCTTGCAGCGCCGCGAGCGCCGTCTCACAGCACGCAAGCACATGGTTTATACACGGTAAAGTTGTTGCGCTGCAGCATTATCGGCGTGCTCCCCCGTAGAACTGCATAGTAATGAATTGCTGCCACAAAACAGGCTCCTCGAATGTTGACGGGCGAAGCTTTAGAGACTTTCAGAATGGCCAAGTGGGTTCCGGCGATCCGACAGACGACAACCTATTTGGGCGTCGCCGTCATTGCTATCATTTGGGGCGGAATTTATCTGCTCGCGAGCGAGGAGCATGTACGCGCCTACGAGGATGCCGTGCGCCAGGGCGGCAATCTCACTCGCGTGTTGGAAGAATACATAAGCCGCGTGGTTGAACAATCAGATAGTGCGCTCCTCGCGCTGCGGAGAGCCTATCAGAAAGATCCGCAAAACTTCGACATCCTGGGCTGGGTGGCTCGGACCCAGTCGCAGAAGGATTTGACCCTGCAATTCGGTATTGCGGGCCCTGACGGATTTGTAAAGCAGTCGAGCCTTGGGCCGCTTTCCGGTCCGGTTCAGGTGGCGGACCGCGCCCACTTCAAATTTCACCAGGATAACCCGACAGACCAGCTCTATATCAGCGCGCCGGTGATCGGGCATGTCAGCGGCAAGCTCACGCTCGAATTCACGCGGCGCCTGAGCAAATCCGACGGTACGTTCGACGGGGCCGTGGCAAGCTCGCTGGACGTCCAGAAGCTCGAGGACTTCTTCAGCTCGCTCGAGATCGGCCATGGTGGAATCGTCGCGCTGGTCGGACTCGACGGCATCGTGCGCGCGCGGGGCGGGCCGGATCCCGGAAATCGAAGCTCGGCCGGTGTTTCGATCGGGAACTCGCCGATGTTCCACAGCCTGGCGCAAGGCTCAAGCGGAACTTATTGGAACACGCCGGCCAGCAGCGCGAAATTCGACGGCGTCAGCCGGCTGATCTCTTATCGGGTGGTGCCGGGACTGCCGCTCGTCGCCGTCGTCGGCTTGGCCGAAAAGGGAATGTTCCAGCAAGCTGACGCGACATTGCGAAAGTATCTTGTCGCCGGCACCATTCTGACGCTGATCGTGCTGATCGTGATGGTGTTCGGGGCCGCCCAGCAGGCGCATATACTGTCGACCACGGACGAGCTGCAGCGTTCCAAACGCTCGCTCCAGCATATAAATCACCTGCTGCACACCGCGCTTCAGAATATGGCGCACGGCTTGTGCATGTTCGATCACGACCAGCGGCTCGTCGTGTGCAACGAGCGCTACGGCGGCATGTACGGGCTCGACCCGGAACAAACCAAACCGGGCATGACGCTGCGCTCCATACTGGAAGCGCGCATCGCCGCCGGTACGTCGCCCGAGGACACCCAGCGGTACATGGACACTCGATTGGCGGAAGTCGCGGCGGGCCGTGCCTATTATACCGAGAACAAACTGAGCGACGGGCGCGTCTATGCGGTCAGCCATCAGCCGATGTTCGACGGCGGCTGGGTCGCAATCCACCAAGACATCACCAAGCAGCGCCGCGCGGAACAAGAGCTCGACGAAACAAAGAAATTTTTGGACACGATTGTCGCAAACATACCCTTTGCGGTCATCGTGAAGGACGCCAAGACCCGCCAATTTCTTCTGGTCAACCGCGCCTTCGAGGCGATGCTCGATTTGTCGCAAAGCGACTTGCTGGGCAAGACCGTATTCGACATTTACCGGAACAAGACGGCGGAACTCATCGACAACGGCGACAGCGAAACGCTTCGCAGCAGCGACGGCATCACTTATAGCGAATACGAGGTGGAGTCGCGAAAGGGCGGCACCCGCGTGCACGCCACCAATCGTATCGTCATTCGCAACCCGCAAGGCGACGCCAAATATCTCATCGCCGTCGTCGAAGACGTTACACAACGAAAGAAAACGGAGCAGCGCATTGCCTTCATGGCGCATCACGATGCGCTGACCGGTCTCGCCAATCGCGCGGCCGTGACCCAACGGATCGAAGAGGCCGCCGCGCATCATCGACGGCGAGGCGATGCATTTACCGTCCTCCTTATGGATCTCGACCGGTTCAAAAACGTCAACGATACGCTCGGCCATTCCGCCGGCGACGCGTTGTTGCGGGAAGCAGCGGTGCGCCTGAAGACCTTCCTTCGGGAAACCGATGTGCTGGCGCGGCTCGGCGGCGACGAGTTTGCCGTCATTCAATCCGGCGAGACCGACCAGCGCGAAGCCGCAAGCGTGCTTGCGGACCGGATCATCGAGGTCATCGGCAAGCCGTTCGATATCGACGGTACCGAGGTCAATATCGGCACGAGCATCGGCATTGCCATGGCGCCGGAACACGGCACGGACCCCGATAACCTGTTGAAGATGGCGGATATGGCGCTGTACAGCGCGAAATCGGGCGGCCGCAACGGCTATCGCTTCTTCAATCCCGCGATGGGCGCGGCCGTTAATGCCCGCAATACGCTCGATAACGAGCTGCGCCGCGCCGTCCAGCAGGATGAGCTCGTGCTCCATTACCAGCCGATCATCGACGCCAAGACGCGCAGGATTTGCGCCGCGGAGGCGTTGGTGCGCTGGCGGCATCCGACCAGGGGCCTGATCTTCCCCGATCAATTCATCCCGCTCGCCGAAGAAACCGGTGTGATCGCACAGATCGGCGAATGGGTTTTGCGCACCGCCTGCGCCGAGGCCGCGCGATGGCCGGACAACGTCAAAGTCGCGGTCAATCTGTCGCCCGTGCAATTCCGCAAGGCAGATCTGGCCAACGTTGTGATGGACGCGCTTGCCAAATCGGGCTTGCCGCCGCAACGGCTCGAGCTCGAGATCACCGAAACGGCGCTGATCGAATCCGCGGCGGAATGCCTGCCGGCGCTGCATCAGTTCAAGAGCCTCGGCATTGCCGTTGCGCTCGACGATTTCGGAACTGGTTATT
This sequence comes from Xanthobacteraceae bacterium, assembly GCA_049282655.1. Lineage (GTDB taxonomy): Bacteria > Pseudomonadota > Alphaproteobacteria > Rhizobiales > Xanthobacteraceae > BOG-931. The sequence goes on along the minus strand of JBAPUM010000114.1, from coordinate 14,765 downwards.
CCTCGCTGAGCCAGCTTGCGCTGTTCCCCTTCGATCGGATCAAGATCGACAAGTCGTTCACGCAGAATTTGACCAAGCGGACCGCGTGCGCCGCGATCATTTCGGCGACGCTGACGCTGGCGCAGACCCTCGATATCGCCACGACCGCGGAGGGAATAGAGACGGTCGAACAATACCGGCTGCTGCGCATGGCCGGCGTCACGTCGCTGCAGGGCTACTTGTTCAAGCGCCCCGGTCCGGTGTCCGAGATCGACTTCGACGCCATTTATGGCGGCCCCGGGTTCGCGGACGCCGCATAGTTTCGTCGGAAATCGATGATTGGTTCTGGCCGGGGGGACCGCCGCCGGTCAGTCCAATTGTTCGCTGGAGTCAAACGCTAGGCCGCCGGCCGCGCCGCGAGCGCCATGCCGATCATGGCCGTACCGCCGAACACCAGGTTGATGCCGACCAGGAGGCCGAGCGCCCAGGCCGCGGTTCCGGGCAGTCCGGCGAAGATGATGCCGGCGAGGATGAGATCGACGATGCCGCTTGCCAGCATCCAGGCCCAGCGGCCTGAGAGCTGGGCGCGGTGCTCGGTGGCGTAGAAGATCGTGGCGATGCCCTCGATGACGAAGAAGGCGATCAAGACCAGCGTCAGCGAGACGCTGCCGCTGATCGGCCAGAGGATCAGGATGATACCGGCGGCGAGCGCAACGACGGCAGAGACGAGCGCCCACCAAAAGCCCGGCGCGCTGCGCATCCAGAATGTGGTTACGAGGCCGACGCCGCCGGAGATGAGAAAGAGCCACCCGATCACCAGCGTGAACGCCAGGGTGGCGATCACCGGCAGAACGATGGCGGCGAGGCCGAGAATGACGAGAATGATGCCCTCGATCAGAAACATCATCCAATGAGCGTGGATCGCGCCCGCGACCGCGCGCTCCACGTCACGGCTATCTAACGGCTGGTTCATGGTCATAATTTTCTCCCTGCAATTGGCGTCGGCGGCGTGCTCGCAGCTGCGCGTCGGCCCGGTATCGGCACATACGGATTAGACCTGATGCGGGTTAGACCTCATGCGTCAGCAACGTCACATTTTAACGAAATGGGAACTCATTAAGCACATTATTGTTGCATAATTGCCGGTCTTGCATAAGTGCCACAACGTACTTATCTAGATCGTACGGCGTTGAGCCTCAGGGCTCCGTCGTGTACGGCCACGGTTACGATGGGCGACGCCGGATGTACGCGCGCCTTGTCGTTCGTGGCCGTTAGCATTTTGGCTTCCGCCCTTTCGTTTCCCAGCCCTTCGTTCCCCACGCTTTTGGCGCCGGATGTTTTCTGAGCGTCGAGCGCAAGGGCCAGGGCGTGCCGATGCGGAAACGCGTGAAGAAGCGCAACATGACAATGAATGTGATCCTGTCATGAAAACGTAGCGAGGCCGCGTCATCGGGCTGCAACACTTCGGGCATCGATGTGACGGAGCCGAGCGTTGGTTGACGACATGCGTCACACTCATTGTGGAATCAAGGCACAGGCGCCGCCGGCGATGTGTGGAACTTTCGCGGTAAGCCGGAACCGGCACGCTGAAATGTTCCAGGTGCGGGCAGGCAGTCATGCGTTGGAACTGTCTCCACGAATTTAATCCGTACAATTTGGGGCTTTTGCGCCTCACTGCCGGAGAAAATGCGCGGCAGCGCGGCCGCGGGATGCGGGTTGCCTTAAGGTTGGTTGCCGGTCGCTTCGGGAGCCGCTAGCGTCGAAAACCGGACGATTTCAGCGACGGGCCTTTCCGGAGCGCGCGGCTTAGCGCCGCCGGCGCGTTTTGTCGTGTGCGTACAGGAGTGAAATTGTCGGCAAATCGCGAACGGCCTGCGCATCGAGTACGGCGCTTGCTGGCGTCAAGCTCGGTGGCGGCGCTGCTCGTCGGTTGCGGCGGGCCTGCAATCGCTGCCTGCTACACCGGCCCATTCACCGGCGGCTATACCAACAGCGGCGCCACGCCCTGCATCACGGTCAACAACACCTCGTTCACCGGCGCGCTCGGCAATACCGGCACGATAGCGCCGGGGCCCACCGGCATTGCCGTCGTCAATCACAGCACGATCACCGGCCAGATCACGGACTCAGGCACGATTAGCGCGTCGAGCCATGGCATTCTGATCGACAATTCGAGCGCGATCAGTCCGGCTGGGTTTTTTAGCGCCATTGCGATCACCGGGCCGACATTTTCGGGGGGCATCAGCAATTCCGGCACGATCGCTGGGAACCGTAGCGCCATCCTCGTCAGCGCGCCGACATTCCTGGGAGGCATCAGCAATTCCGGCACGGTCACTGCTTTCGTGAACGGCATTCAGATCCGGAACGGGGGCCTGTTCTCCGGCGGCGTCAGCAATAGTGGGACAGTGGCTGCGATCGGATTTCTGAGCGGTAACGCGCTAGCGGTGAGTTTGATTGCGACTTTTGTCGGCGGCATCAAAAACAGTGGAATAATGTCAGGTACCACCGGCATCGCCGTTGGGAGCGTATCGACCTTTACCGGCGGCATCACCAATTCCGGCACGATCTCGTCATTCAAAAGTAACGGCATCAGCCTCAACAGCGTCGCGCAATTCAGCGCCTCGGGCGCGGGTGGCGGCATAACCAACACCGGTTCGATTTCGGCCTTTATTACCGGCATCAGCGTCTACAACAACATTTCAACGTTCAGCGGCGGTATCACAAATGCCGGCACGATTTCGGCGGCGAAACGCGGCATCGGGCTTGGCTTTGCTCCGACCCCCAACAAATATGGCATCGTCTCCAACTTCAGCGGCAATGTCTCCAATTCCGGCACGATCACGGCGGTAGCCACCGGCATCGGCATCATCGCTTCGACGTTTACCGGCAACGTGACCAACTCCGGCACGATCTCCGCGGGCGCCCGAGGCATTGGGCTCGGCTTCCAGGCCACGACCGGCGCGATCTTGGGCGTCTCGACCTTCAGCGGCAATGTGTCGAATTCCGGAAGGATCACCGCCCCGATCGGCATCTACATCGGCCCCGGCGTGAATTTCGCCAGCGGCGCCGCGGTGGTGAACAGCGGCACCATCACGGCGGGAGCGACCGGCATTGCCATCATTGCTTCGACGTTTACCGGCGACGTGACCAACTCTGGCACCATCACGGCGGGAGTGAGCGGCATTTTCATCACCGCTTCGACATTTGCCGGCAACGTGACCAACTCTGGCACGATCTCCGCAGGCGGCAGGGGCATCGGGCTCGGCTTCCAGACGAACGGCGCGATCTTGGGCATCTCGACTTTCAGCGGCAATGTGTCGAATTCCGGAAGGATCACCGCCGCGACCGGCATCTTTATCGAAGCCGGCGTGACCTTCGCCGGTGGCGGCGCCGTGGTGAACTCAGGCACCATTACCGGTACGACGGCCGCGATCGATGCCTCGCAAGCCACGAGCCCAGTCATCATCGACCAGAACGCCGGGTTGCTGTCGGGCAACGTCCTGCTCTCGGCCCATGCCGATGTGCTCAACATCAATGGCGGCACCATTGTCGGCAACATCGTCGGCTCGGGCTCGAGCGATGCGGTGAACTTCCAGACCGGCGGCATCTATACCGAGATCGATACATTCACCGGCATCAATCAGGTCAACATCAATTCCGGCACCAAGCTCGTACTCAACTCCACCGGCAATAGCGCGACCAACGTCAATGTCGGCGCCACCGCGGGCGGCGCGCTCGCCGGCACCGGCAGCATCGATGTGACCGGCGCCGTGACCATCGATTCCGGCGGCCTGCTGGCGCCTGGCAGCCTGACAGCGCCGCTCGGCACGTTCACCATCAACGGCGATCTCGCTTTCAATTCCGGCAGCGGTTACGGAATTCAGATCGCACCGGGCGCCGGCAACAATTCGGCGACCGACGTGAACGGCACGGCGACGCTCGGCGGCAATGGCACCGTCGTCGTGAAGCCGGCGCTGGGGCATTACGCGCCGACCGACTATACGATCATGACCGCCGCGCCGGTCACCGGTACGTTCGCCGGCGCCGTTTTCGCGGCGCCCTTCGCCTATACCGGCAGCGCCACGCTGGTTTACGACGGGACCTTCGTCGATCTCGACCTCACGTCGGGTTACGTGGATTTCGCAGCGCCGCCCGGCGCCGGTCAGAACCAGCAAAATGTCGTCAACGGCATCGACAGCTTCATCCTCGGCGGCGGCACGCTGCCGACCGGCTTTGCCAATCTCGGCAATCTCTCTGGCCCGGCGTATCTCAATGCGCTGACCCAACTCGACGGCGAGATGGCGGCCGATGCCGGCAAGGGCGCCAATCAGCTGATGACCGACTTTCTCAATCTGATGTTCGACATGTCAGTCGAAGGCCGCGGGGGCGGCGGCGGTGCGGGCGGCGGTGCGAGCGGCTTTTCCGATGAGGAAGCCGCAAGCCTGCCGCCCGACGTCGCGCTGGCTTACGCTTCTGTTCTCCACAAGAGCCCACCGCCGCAAAGTTTCGATCAGCGCTGGACAGCCTGGGGCTCGGCGTTCGGCGGCACCAACAAAAGCGATGGCGATCCGGCTTCAGGCTCCAACAATGTCACGGCGAGCAATTACGGCTTCGCCGGCGGCATGGATTATCATGTCACGCCGCAGACGCTCTACGGCTTTGCGCTCGCCGGCGGCGGCACCAATTGGAACGTGGCGCAGAATCTCGGCAGCGGCAGGAGCGACGCCTTCCAGGCCGGCGTCTATGGCATCACGCATGCCGGGCCGGCTTATGTGTCGGGCGCGCTCGCTTTCGCCAATCATTGGTTTACGACGAGCCGCATCGCGCTCGGCGATGATCTCACGGCAAAGTTCCAAGGCCAGAGCTACGCCGCCCGCGGCGAAGTCGGTTACCGCTACGCCGTGCCGCTCTCTGGCTATATCGTCGGCGTGACGCCTTATGCGGCGTTGCAGGCGCAGGATTTCCGCACGCCAAGCTACGGCGAGACCGATCTCTCCGGCGGCGGCTTCGGGCTCCGCTACAGCGCGACGAGCGCGACCGACACCCGAAGCGAGCTCGGCGCGCGCTTCGACAATCTGCAAGTCTTAGGCGGCATGCCGCTCGTGCTGCGCGCCCGCGCCGCCTGGGCGCATGACTGGGTCTCAAATCCGTCGCTCGGCGCCGTGTTCCAGGCGCTGCCGGGCTCGAACTTCACCGTCAATGGCGCCAAGCCCCCACAAGATTCCGCGCTCACCAGTGCGGCTGCCGAGTTGCACATCAATGCCAACTGGACCGCGACTGCAAAATTCGACGGCGAGTTCGCATCGACGTCGCAGACCTATGCCGGCACCGGAACGTTGAAATATTCCTGGTGAGGGCAGGCGGGGGCCGGCGTCACAGCCGGTCGCATTCACGTGCGCCGCCTCCGGAACCGGTGCAATATTGTGAGTTTGCGGACGGCACATCGTTCCCGAGCGCTTGGGGCGTTCGGGCCGGACGGGTAGGGATTAACCCATTTTTAACCCGTGTATTGCGCACTCGCTCCGGTTGTTAGATTATGGCTACGCTGCGTCTGGGGGATGTCATGCGTAAGCTTCTTGCGTTGGGCCTTCTTGGCCTTCTTCTCGGTTGCGCGTCGTCTGGAGTGAAAGTCAGCGAGCAACAGGCTGAATCATTTAAAGTCGGGGTTTCGACATATGCAGACGTGGTAAGCGCCCTTGGCGATCCGACCACGACAACCATTGATTCCAAGGGTATCCGGACGGCCGCTTACACCTATTCGTCGGTTCGGTCACAAGCTCAAAATTTTATTCCATATATCGGCGGCTTGGTCGCCGGATACGATACGCAGGCAAGCGCCGTGACCTTTACCTTCGACCAGCGCGGCATCCTGACCGGCACCACTTCAAGTCAAACCGGAGTTGGAACCGGCGCAAACCTAGCCGCCGGAAGCAACGCCGCTACGCGGCCGTATGAGGGCGTGCGGAATTAACCTGGCCCAGCGCGCTACGACCCCAATCGCGCGATCAGCGCCATCGCGCCTGCGGGCGCGCGCACTTTGCCTTCGTGGATCACATAAGCAAAGACATCGCGTGGCGCCGCCTTGCGCTTGGGAATAGCGGCGACGCAAGGCAAATCGCCCGGCGCCTTGCCTGCGGCCCAGACTTGCAAGCGATCTGCCCAGGCGGCGATCTGTTTCGGCGGGTAGGCCGTTCGAACCGTGTCCTTGCCCCGTTGCAGGCGGGCATAGACGAAGTCGCCGGTCACGTCGGTGATGTTGGGATATTTGGCGTGGTCGGTGAACACAACCGGCATCGCGAACTGGCGGAGGAGCGCGATGAATTCGGCTGTCCGAAAGCTGTCGTGACGGACCTCGATGACGTGACGCAACGGTCGCCGCTCGAAGCTCTCTGGCAAAAGCTCGAGAAAGCCGCCGAAGTCGGCGGCGTCGAACTTTTTGGTCGGGGCGAACTGCCACAGCAGCGGGCCGAGATGCTCGCCCAGTTCGGCTACGCCGGAATCCAGGAACCGCTTGATCGAGTCGCCTGCGTCCTTCAGCACGCGCCGATTGGTGGCAAAGCGCGGCCCCTTGAGCGCGAAGACGAAACCCGCGGGAACTTCGCTCGCCCATTTGCGAAACGTCGCCGGTGTCTGCGACCGGTAGAACGTGCCGTTGACCTCGATCGATGTCAGCCGTTCGCTGGGGTAAGCGAGTTCCTTCGCGTGCGCCAAACCCTTCGGATAAAACACCCCGCGCCATGGCGCGAAGGTCCAGCCGCCGATACCGATACGAATGGAACCCGTTGGCGGAGTCATGGTGCTGTCACCGACCGATGTTATTGGAACGCTGCAAGTGGCGATGAAACGTGTGACAGTAATCCTTCATCGCCACAACGGCCACGGTGAGATCGGCGACGCCGGATGAACGCGCGCCCTCGCTCGTGGTCGTTTCGTTTTCTTTCCCGACCAGTGATGTGAAGGGATGAGGCGCGCGGTGGACCGCGCGCAGTGCTGGCATCCATTCCTTGGCAACCGTTACGCACGCGCAACTCCGCGCTGCCCGCGAGCCACCTCGCATTGAGCGGAGGCGGGTTCGCCGCTAGCCTTGCCCGGCGGGAAATCCGGGGACCGGGCCTCAATGGACCAGCCGACGCGCTATCAGCCGGAGATCGACGGGCTGCGCGCGCTTGCGATTACGCCCGTGGTGCTGTTCCACGCCGGGGTTCCGGGCCTGCGCGGCGGCTATGTGGGCGTCGACGTCTTTTTCGTCCTGTCGGGCTTTCTGATCAGCCGGTTGCTGCTCGCCGAATTGGGGCAGACCGGCACGATCGATTTCGCCGGATTTTACGCGCGCCGCATACGCCGGTTGTTGCCGGCTTTGGCGCTGGTGGTCACGGCGGTCCTCCTAGTCGGAGCTTTCATCCTCAGTCCGGCGCTGGAACGGCCGGATCTGTCCAGATCGGCCGCCGCCACCATGGCGTTCGTGTCGAACATCTATTTCTGGCGGATGCAGGCGAACTATTTCGCCCAGCCGACCGACTGGATCGTGCTGTTGAACACGTGGACGCTTTCGGTCGAGGAGCAATTCTATCTGGTGTGGCCCGTGCTGCTGGCGCTGGCGGCCTCGGGCTGCCGCGTCCGCGCGGCTCCTGCAAACGAGGCCGATGGTCGCCATCGGGAAACTCTCTTATTCCTGGTATCTCTGGCATTGGCCGCTCCTTGCTTTCAGCCGGATTCTCGCGCCCGGCAATGGAAGCCTCGCCCGCGCTCTCGCCGTTGCCTTTGGCGCGCTCGTCCTCGCCGCGGTTACATTCATCTTCGTTGAAAATCCGATCAGGCAACGCCGCCCCTGGCCGTTGTTCGGCGTCTACCCGACCTTGGCCGTGGGCGCGGCGATCTCGCTCATGGTTGCCTTATTGGCTGTGGCGCTGGAGCGGCAGGCCGATGCCGCGACCCGGCGCGATCCATGGCTCGGCGCCATCGCGGCTGCCGCTCGGACCATCCCGGCCAAGCCCGGCTGCAATTTTGCCGGAGCATTTACCGCATTGGCGCCCGCGGCCGAGTGTGCGGTCGGCGCCCCCGGTGTGCCGCCCCGCATTTTGGTCTGGGGCGATTCGCAAGCCGAACAGCTGAAGGCGATGATGACTGCGGACGGCGCTCGCGGTGCCTATGCGGCTGCCATCTGGTCGAAGAGCGATTGTCCGCCGCTTGTGCCCGCGTCGTCACGGGGACCGAATGCGGCGAGCGCGTGCCTTGCCTTCAACCGCGCTGTCGCAGCGGAATTGCCGGCGCTGGCGCAAGCCGGGCTCGGCGGCATCGTTCTGGCGTCGCGATATTTTGGATTTCCCGGCGCGTGGTCCCCGCTCGACGAGTCGGCGGCATGGCGGGCCGGGCTGCAGGACATTCTATCGACGGCGCGCGGTCTCAATATCCGCGTCGTGTTGATCGCGCCGATCCCGATGTTTCGGTTGCCGCTGCCGGAATGCCTGGCGCACGGCTCGGCCGCGCAGTGCGGCGCAAGCCGCGCAAATTTTGAACGCGGACACGCGCCGTTGCTCGCAGCCCTGGGTGAGATTGTGAAAGGCTACGACGATGTTCGGATCTGGGACCCAGCCGATCTGTTGTGCGACGCGAGCCTATGCACGCCGATGCGCGATGGCACGATCATGTATTCGGACCGCGGGCATTTGTCGGTCCTCGGCGCGCAAGCGCTCGCCGCCGACGCCGCGCCGCAACTCGACTGGCTGCGCGGCCAGCGCTAGACGACGCCTGCGCGTTATTTCAGCCCTTCGAGCAGCGCCTTGGCGGCCTGCAAATCCGGGAAGCCTAGCCCTTCGCTGAAGGCTGCATAGACCGGCGCGAGGGCCTCGCGCGCTTCTGCGCGGCGGCCTGTCTCAGCCAAAAGCCGCGCCAGGCTTGTCGCGGCGCGCAGTTCGAGCGGTCGGCATGATTGCTTGGCGGCCAACGCTAACGCCTCGCGAAACGCCTCCTCGGCGGCGGCATTGTCATGCGATCGCGCCAAGAGGATTTCACCGCGCAGGCGAACGATATCCGGCAGGCAAAAATAATTGCCGTGCGCCTGCGACTCCGCGCTCGCTTGCTCATTGGTCGCGGCGGCGCGATCTATTTCGCCGGCCGCCAATTCCCGTTCGGCAAGGCGCAACAGAAACACGGCCCGATAGCCCGGATTATAGGGCTGGTTGACCGCGTGCCTCATCTCGCCGATGCCGGGGTCGACATTTCCCGTCGACGCCTTGAGCCAGCCGCGGAAAAAGGTCGCATCGGCGAGCTGCCAGGGAAATTTATTCCGCTCCGCAATCGCATAAAGTTCCTCGGCGATGGAGCGGCAGCCCGCGGTGTCCCCAATCAGCATCATGGTGAGGGCGCCGCGCTGCATCGCATGCGCGATCGAAAAGGTGTGGCCGAGCGCGCGCGCATCGTCGATCGATTTTCCGGCCATGGCGCGGGCCTGATCCGACCGGCCCTGGCCCCAAAGCGCCTGCGCATAAAACGATCGCGCGCACATGCGGGAATCGTGGCCGCCGAAGTAATAGGCGTGGTCGCGGTGGCGCTCGCGGTCATAGAGACGGATGACTTCCTCGGCCGCCTCGCATGCAGCCGCGAAATCCGGCTTGCGCAGCATCATCGGAACTTTGCTGTGATAGGCCTCGAGCAGAAAGTCGCGATTGTCGAGCTCGCGCGCGATGGTCACGAGGCGCTCGGCAAGCGGTTCGATTTCCGCGGTGCGGCCAGCCACCATGGCGTTGAACCACACGCCCCAGGTGGCAAGAAAGCTTTCGCGACCGCGACCCGGCAACTCCCCGCTCAGTGCCATGGCCCGCCGATAATGTGTCGTCACCTCCTCGGCTGCGGGGCCGCGCGCGATCATCGTCGCAAGCCCGAGACCGAGCCGCACGCCAAGCTCCATTTCGTCGCGCTGTCGCGATTGCGGCATCGCCGTCACCAGGCGCAGTGCATTGGCATAATGCGCCATCGATTCCTTCATGGCGAAGCGGCGCATGTCGCGGTCGCCGGCGCGGCGATAATACTCGACGGCCCGGTCGCCTTGTCCCGCGCCTTCGAATTGCTGCGCGATCAGCTCCGGTGTCGCGCTGACCACTTCCGGCGAGCGCTTTTCCAGCACCAGCGCGATGGCGGAGTGCAGCTGCTGCCGCTTTGCGCGCAGCATGGTGGAATAGGCGGTGTCTTGAATCAGCGCATGCTTGAATGTGTAGGTGGCGTTGGGCGGCGTGCCGCGCTGAAACAACAATTCGGCTTCGATCAGCCGGACCAGCGCGTCCTGCAATACGGCGTCCGGCAGGCCTGCCACCGCGGCCAGGACGTTATAGGGAAATTCACGCCCGATCGCCGCGCCGATCTGCGAAATCTCCCGCGCCGATCCGAGCCGGTCGACGCGCGCCATCAGCGAATCCTGCAACGTCGTCGGGATTGCGAGCGTCTGTGCCGGTTGGTCGATGACATAGTGATCGCCGGTCTCGCGCAGCTGGTCGCTTTCAAGCAACGCCTTGGTCAGTTCTTCGACGAACAGCGGCACGCCGTCGGTGCGCGCGACGATCTGCTCGAGCAGCGCCGCCGGCAGCGCCTTGCCGCCGGTGATATGGCCGACGAGGCTCGCCCGCTCGCGCTGGGACAGCCGATTGAGCGTCATCAGCGTGACGTGCGAGTGCCCCGACCAAGGCGGCTGAAAATCGGGCCGGAACGTGACGACGAGAAGGATCGGCAACGCCTCCAGGCGTTCGATCGTCAGCGTCAAGAGTTCGATCGAGGTCGGATCGGCCCAATGGACATCCTCGAACAGCATCAGCACCGGACCGTTCCGCGCCAAAGTTTCGAGCTGCTCGATCAGCGCCGCGAGCAGGCGGCGGCGCTGGCGCTGTGGATCAGTCGTCTCTGTCGGCGGAGCATCCGCCAATCCCAACAGTTCCGCGAATAGCCCTGCCGCCTCGACGCCTTTTGCCGCCGGCTGCGCCAACAGGGCATCGAGCTTGGCGCGCTTGACGCTTGGCGTGTCATTGGCCGCGAAGCCCGCGGCATGTTGCAGCTGCGCGACCACAGGCTGGAGCGCGCTGCCCTGGTGGTGCGGCTGGCAGAAATAATGCAAGCAGGCATGCGCTTCAGCCTTGAGCTTGTCCTCGAGCGCCGCGATCAGGCGCGACTTGCCGATGCCGGCTTCGCCGGACAGCAAGACCACGCGGCCCTCGCCATTCTTGATCTGCTGCCATCGCCGCAGCAGAAGTTCGATCTCCTCCTCGCGGCCGACCATCGGCGTCAGGCTCGCGGCGCGCAGCGCTTCGAAACGGCTGGCGACGGAGCGTTCGCGCAACACCCGGAACGCGGTGATGGGATCGGCAAAGCCCTTCAGCTTGGTCGGCTCGATCTCCTCATAGGCGAATAATTCGCCGGCGAGCCGTCGCGTCGTCGCCGATATCACCACGGAGTTCGGCACCGCCGCCGCTTGCAATCGCGCCGCGAGGTTCGGCGTTTCGCCGACGACGTTGCGCTCCTGCGCCTCGCCGGCGCCGACGAGCTCGCCGACCACGACGAGGCCGGTGGCGATACCGACGCGGATCTGGTGGCGGCCCTCCTTGAAGAAATCCGTGATGGCGTCGATCAGCGCGAGGCCGGCGCGCACCGCGTTCTCGGCGTCGCCTTCGTGGGCTTCGGGATAGCCGAAATAAACCAGCACCCCGTCGCCCATATATTTCGCCACATAGCCACCGAAGCCGGCCACGGTCTCGGCCGTGCACTTGTGGTAGGCGGCGATGACTTCGCCCAGATCTTCCGGGTCGAGTTGCGTCGACAGCGCAGTCGAGCCAACGAGATCGCAGAACATCACCGTAAGCTGGCGGCGTTCGGCGGCATTTTGCGGCCGCGGCGCGGGCTGCGGCGCCAGTGCGGGAGGAGGCGAGGGGGCCGCGGCCGCCGCGCCACCCAGTTTCGCGCCGCATTCGGCGCAGAATTTAGAGCCTGCGGCATTGGCATGGCCGCACGCCGCGCAGGTCAAAGCCTGTGCCGCGCCGCACTGCGGGCAGAAGCGGCTATCGGCGGCAATGTCGCTCGCGCAGTTCGGGCAGGCTTTGGTGGTTGCCATGGTCGTTCATAGCGCGTCACGGAAAGAAAAAGCAAAAGGCCCGGGATCGCTCCCGGGCCTTCGCATTTTCTGTCCCAAACCCTCTCCCACTTGCGGGAGAGGGAAGGGTGAGGGTCTTTGTTAGAAATCCATCCCGCCGCCGCCACCCGGCATCGGGGGCATCGAGTTCTGCTTCTTCGGGATTTCGGCAACCATCGCCTCGGTGGTGATGAGCAAGCCTGCGACCGAGGAAGCGCCCTGCAGCGCCTGGCGCACGACCTTGGTCGGGTCGATGATGCCCTTTTTCACCATGTCGACGTAATCGCCGCCCTGGGCGTCGAAGCCGAACGAATAGTTCGAGTTCTCCAGGATCTTGCCGACGATGACGGAGCCGTCTTCGCCCGCATTGGTGGCGATCTGACGGGCCGGAGCCTGCAGCGCCTTGCGCACGATATCGACGCCGTGCCGCTGGTCCTCGTTGGCGACGCGCACCTTCTTGAGCGCCTCGCTGGCGCGCAACAGCGCGACACCGCCGCCCGGCAACACGCCTTCCTCGACCGCGGCGCGGGTTGCATGCATCGCGTCGTCGACGCGATCCTTGCGCTCCTTCACCTCGACTTCGGTGGCGCCGCCGACACGGATCACCGCAACGCCGCCGGCGAGCTTCGCCAGCCGCTCCTGCAGCTTCTCACGGTCGTAGTCCGAGGTGGTCTCCTCGATCTGCGCCTTGATCTGCGTGATGCGGTCCTCGATGTCTTTCTTCTTGCCGCCGCCATTGACGATCGTGGTGTTCTCTTTGTCGATCATCACCTTCTTGGCCTTGCCGAGCATGGCAAGCGTGACGTTCTCGAGCTTGATGCCGAGATCTTCCGAGATCGCCTGGCCGCCGGTCAGGACGGCGATGTCCTGCAGCATGGCCTTGCGGCGATCGCCGAAGCCCGGCGCCTTTACGGCCGCGACCTTGAGGCCGCCGCGCAGCTTGTTGACGACGAGGGTCGCCAGAGCCTCACCCTCGACTTCTTCCGCAATGATCAGAAGCGGACGTCCGCCCTGAACGATCGCTTCCAGAATCGGGAGCATGGGCTGGAGCGACGCCAGCTTCTTCTCGTGAATCAGGATGTAGGGCTCGTCGAGCTCGGCAACCATCTTCTCCGCATTCGTGACGAAATAGGGAGAGATGTAGCCGCGGTCGAACTGCATGCCTTCGACGACTTCGAGTTCCGTGTCGAGGGACTTTGCTTCCTCAACCGTGATCACGCCTTCGTTGCCGACTTTCGCCATCGCTTCGGCGATCATCTTGCCGACGGTGGTGTCGCCGTTCGCGGAGATCGTGCCGACCTGGCGGATCTCGTCGTTGGACTTCACTTTCTTGGAGCGCTTCTTGAGGTCGGCGACGACGGCTTCAACCGCCTTCTCGACGCCGCGCTTCAGGTCCATCGGGTTCATGCCCGCGGCCACCATCTTCGAGCCTTCGCGCACGATCGCCTGCGCCAGAACGGTCGCGGTGGTCGTGCCGTCTCCCGCTGCGTCGTTGGTCTTCGAGGCCACTTCGCGCACCATCTGGGCGCCCATGTTCTCGAATTTGTCGTGGAGCTCGATCTCCTTCGCCACCGTCACGCCGTCCTTGGTCGTGCGCGGAGCGCCGAAGCTCTTCTCGATGACCACGTTGCGGCCCTTGGGGCCCAGGGTGATCTTCACTGCATCGGCGAGAATGTCGACGCCGCGGAGCATCCGCTCGCGCGCGTCTGCGCCGAATTTAACTTCTTTGGCTGCCATGTTCTTTGTCTCCTGGTAATGAAATTTTTGTTGGGCGAATAGCGAGTAGCAAATAGCGAATGGTTTTTTCCCTATTCGCTACTCACCATTCGCTATTCGCGGCGGCGTACTTACGCCGCCTTCTTCTTCGCGACGCGGCCTTCGAGGATGCCCATGATGTCGGACTCCTTCATGATCAGGAGGTCCTGACCTTCGACCTTCACTTCGGTGCCGGACCATTTGCCGAACAGCACGAAGTCGCCGACTTTCACTTCGGGAACGACGCGCTTGCCGTTGTCGTCGAGGGCTCCCGGGCCGACGGCGATGATTTCGCCTTCCTGCGGCTTCTCCTGGACGGTATCGGGGATGATGATGCCGCCGGGGGTCTTCTGATCTTCCTGGACGCGGCGAACGACCACGCGGTCGCCTAACGGACGAAACTTCATGGGGTTGTCTCCTTAAAACATCAATAGTTTCAGATACTTGATCCGGTAACGACGCCTTTCGGCGCGTCATGGCAGCACTCACCGGTCGGGAGTGCTAGCCGATGGCGGGTAGATAGGCGCGTGGGGTGCAATGGTCAAGGCTTTTGGCCGCATTTCACCAAATCTTCGCCTTGGCAGGGGCGGATGGGCGGGGTAATCCGGCGGATGGCGCGGTTTCAGGCTTTGCGATTCTGGGTCGTGGCGGGCGGGGCGGTCGCGATCGTGTTTGCGCTGGCATTGGTCTGGCTGCTGCGCTCGGCGAAGCACGATGAACTGCCACCGCTCGCCGCCGGCATAGCATTCGGGGGCGGAAGTCTCGAACCCAATCCGGCGTTCACCCGGCGCCTGCGCGCGCGCTTTCCGGTCGGTTCGAATGCGGCTGCATTGACGGACGAACTCGACCGCGAAGGGTTCAACGTCGATCCGGCACAAGGAAAAGCAAACTTCAAGTCCGGCAAGGGCTGGCCGTGCCTCAA
>JBAPUM010000113.1:0-60897 GCA_049282655.1 Xanthobacteraceae bacterium | reverse complement strand
TGGTTCGCTCAAAATAGACCGCAGGAATTGTTCAAGTCATACGACTTTCTGCCGGCAGCGAAGACCACCGGCACCGCAAATGGCCTCAGTTTCCAGATCGACCGTGTCGTCCCCGGGAGCAAGATCGACGCCCAGGGAGATTTTAACGAGATCCTGGCCGGCTATGGTTTCTTGATGAGGCGGTCGTTATTGCAATTGACCGGAGCCGATCCCGCACGGCGAACCTCATGGACTCCCTACTACAATCCAGCAAACGACCCAGCGAACAATCCGGAGGCTTGGCGCTTGCTTAATGCGATCCAGGGTGCGCCCAGTCCATGGCCCTTGATCTCCGTGGACGATCCCGCAAATTCCGGTCAGAAAATTAAGCAACCGGACAAACCTGAACAGCCCGATCAACGCTTCAAGGTTGCGACCGCTACGTCGCCGGTGGAATTACTCGCTCCGACGCCGATCGCTTCAGTCGCAGGGATGCCGCGCGTCAATTTCCAATACAATAACGCGCCCCCCGCCGGCAGCAGTGGGACAAGCCAAGTTACGCACAGTACTACATCGGAAATGGCTGACGGCGCGCCAAGCGTCTTTCATCTGATCCAACCCATTGCCTCCGAGAATCCGCCGCCGCGCCAGTTGCTTCCGTTTCTCGCCTACGGCCTGTCCTATGACTTGCTCATTTTCGCAATCACCAACCAGGGCGCAGTGCCGGAAGAGCTTCGCGATTCGACGACGACGCCGCCATCGCCGGTGACAGTGCGTGCTGATCTCAAGCCCGCAGAGAGTCTTGGCGCAGACTTCGCAAATCTCGTTCGCAGCGCGCGTTATTTGCGGACGACTTCAGTAGGCCATCTCGGCTTCGACACCAATGTTATAAATGTTAAGGACATTAGCAACCCGAGCGGATATGACGCTTTTAAGATTCCAAAAGACGTGAATCTGGTGGCGGCAGAAATCGACGGGCTGATGCGGGCCGGTGTACGACAATATCTCGTCGCACCGAGCCCTGCGACTTCCGCACCGTCTGCGAGTGGCGCTCTCAATTCGGCGGTGAGTCCGATCGACGGGCGAAAGGCGTGTCTCTTGCTGTCGGCGCCTACCAGCCGATCCGGTCCAAAATGGACTGCTGACAGCAGAAAATTTACAATCGCGGCGCCGGCATGCCCGTTCGAAGTCCTGGACAGGTGGCTCGCGCGCGACGAATACAAGCCGATAAACGGCGTGCCGTCCGATTCCATAAGAAAGCTGCGGTCCAGGGTGCGCGCGCTTTACGCTTTGGCAGCGGCCCAGCAACAAGCGAACCCGAAAAGCGGTCTTGATCCAGCGAAGCTTGACGATCCGGCAGTCGCGGGCCTTGTCGTTACGACGCAGCTGTTCAGGAGAGGCGGTCAGTCGAAAAGCGGTTCGGTCAACAGCATGTTCGTCCCGTGGCCATCTGTTTTTGACGGTTATACCCAAACAAATCCGCCACCGGCGCTGCCCCAAGATCTCAAAGTATTCCAGCGTCAGCCTGTGACGATCACGTTCAGCGCTCAATCCGGGACTCAGTCCGGTGATACCGTAGGTCTCGTTCAAACACCTGGATCTTCGAACGTCGGGCCGACGATCACGGTGACGGCCAGTGCTGGAGATGTCGTCCTTGTCACGTTTCACGCCGCAGTGTCGGCCGATTATTTCCAGATCGATACCGGAGCCGGGCGCTTCGACCCGATCGTCCTGAAAGATCCCGAGGCGCTTTTCCGACCCATCGTCGCAGCCGAACGATTGGCAATCATGGGGCCACCGCCGGCGGCTCCGAGCCAGCGGTATATGTTGTTCGATCCGGTCGAGGTCGTGATCGAAGCGGCGCAGCCGTATCTGCCGGATGCCGGGGACATCTACAAGGCTTGCTTCTTTAGATCCCGGCCGGCCGGCGCGCGTCAGATCCTGTTCGACTGGAATGGCGCAAACCAACAGGGTGTCACTTGGACCGCGGCCGAAGCCGTGAAGTGGGACGCCGTGGGCTCGATCGAGACCGGCGATATCGCGTGGTCCTTTACCGGTCGGCCCGTGACCCGTTTTCCGTTCGAAGCCGCGAAAGATGAGCCGCCTGGCAGCCTCGACTCCCCCCCAACCGCGCAGGATACATCCGCGACCAATCCGCTGCTGTGGGACATCGAGGCCTATGCCGATCGCGCGACGCTTGCGCCCGCGGTCAAGGTCTTCGCCGTGCCGCTTCTCGCACCCGGCCAAACGGCGACGATTCCGCTACAGGATCTGCCGTCGCCGGGACCCGCGGGGATCAGGCGGTTTGAAATCGTCGCCCGCAACCGTTACGCCGCGGCCTATCAACAGATAGCGAATTCCGGCGTCGCTGCGAATGTGCTTGCGAAAACGACATATCCGTTGACGGGGTCGTCGCTGCGATGGGTCGACGGCTATCGGCGGGTTCTGGTCAAGGCCGTGCCGCCCGATCCGGTGCCAAAACCGTCGATCCGCGCGCTCGTGCCGCTCACCCGAAGCATGGACGACGCCGCTGGCCCCGCCGTCGCTGGTCTGCTCGTGGTGCTTGACGGCGCATTCGGCGACATCGGCGGTGTGGCGGAGTGGCTCGACGTCGGGGCGGAGACGATCGAGCAGAAGATTCCAGTCCAGTCATTCGCGACCAATAAACAGCCGGCCGATGCCGTTCTGTTGCCCAGCACCGATGCAAGGACGCCGCCGAAATACCTGCTGCAACGCGCCCAAATCGGCGCCGATCCGCTCATCCGCACCTATCCGCGTGGCAATGCCCCGAATGCGACGCGGGAAGGCTATCGGTTCATGCCGTTGCAGGTGACCGGCCCCCTTGGGCATACCTTTGACACTGCGGCCGCCGTGGCCCGCTTCAATGCAACCTCGTTTGTTGTCGAGCCGCCGCAAATTACCGCGTCTGATCCCGGCGCTTGGTGGATGGCGAAGCTGAAACTGCGTCGCACGGTCCTGGCTGAGGGAATTGCGGCCCGCGAAGCGGTGACGGTGCCGGCGTCGGCAGTCTCCATGACCCTTCCCACGAGTTCGACAACTGCGGCGCCACAAGGCTATCCCGATCAATGGTCATTTAACCTAGTCGACCTGTCGCTCGGCGCGCAACAAACGGCGATTCAGACGATGGGCGTTTCGGCGCAGCGTATGAGCAATGGCAAATTGCTGCCGGGGGGAACGGATCAGATATTTATCTGCTGGGCTAAGACCGTCGATCCCAAGAACCAGTCCTATCTCGCGATTTGGTTGGCGCCAAACGATCCGAATACGATTGCCGACCCAGCTTGGCATGTTGCTCCCGACGAAGCCTGGCGAATCCCAAATCCGAACAACGCTGCGACAGTCGGCGTCAGCCTGCGGCTCACCTTTAGTCCAAAAACGCGACGCATCCTGGATCCCAATGATGGCTCGAAGTACCAGATTGTTCTCAGCTACGATGCCTCGCTTGAGGTCCGCAGTACCGATAACTGGATTTTCGTCGGCGATTACGCTTGGTGGGGGGACACCAAATCCTATCTCGACGACGGGACTTATGAATCGCGCCTTCAAGTGACGCTGTCGTGGCCCACGGGCCTGCTGCAAAGTGCTCAGCAATCATTTGTCTGCGTTGCGCCGCAGGCAAGCGATTGGGTGGGATCGCATTGGGGCCAATTTCTTCCGGAGGCGAACCGTGTAGCTAACATTTCGCTGAAGGAGGACGGCGCCCTCAATCTCGTCGGCGATCAACTCCAACTTCAGTTCAAGGGCATGAGCTGGTGGCTAAGCACCTCCGCGCTCGCCGGCAACGTCCAGAAGGACAACCAGGGACTCTTTCATCTAGTCATGATCAGCCGGCGCATCAGATCCGCGAGCGGCCGCGAGAGCGAAGCCTATCTGGGGCTGTATTACGACCACGGCAAGGCGCCCACCGCATCTGGACAGCTTGCGTTGGTGCCGTTCGGAGCGGCCCCGGCCGCTCCGGAACCGCTCATAGCCGGTGCTTCGGATTCGCTGCGCTGGCGATTGCTGACAGTCCGGACCACCAAGCCGAAGCTGGACCTAACCGCGGCCTTGAACGGAACCGGAGACTATGCGTCCGATGCAAACAGCAATCCCTGGCGACTGTTTTTCCCTTCAGAGAACGACGAGGGCATCAATGTGGTCCCCGCTCAGCCGAGCGATGCGACCCTGAAGCCGAGGGATGCGCTCCTGCAAATCCTGGAAATCTCCGGATGGCAGCCGGTAAAATCCGCCGGTTGAGCGCGTGCGGCACCGACAGGTTTCGGTCAGGACACGATAGTCGTGACAATCACGCCATCGGCATTAGCGTTCCACTGCACCTTGACGTCACTGATGGTGTTGGGATCGGTCTGAATTGTGATGCTGGTGAAGAAGGTTTGGGTTTGGGTCGCGCTTGCCCCTGCCGGAAGGTATTCGACCTGTCCGCCGTTGAGGCCGGTGGCTGTCGTCGAGATCGTCAGGTTCACGTCCGCAATCGCGGTGGCGACGGTAACCTGCTGACCGAATCTATTTTTGCCGGCAAGGATCAAAAACTGGCTCTCCCCTGTCGTCGGCAGCGGGACGCTCGGTGGCAGGATCAATCCGGCGCGCAGCACGGTAGAAGCATTCTTGCCCAGCCGGATGACTGGTCCGGAGGTTGTCGGGCTTGTCTGTCCGTTGGTGCCGGCGTTTGAATCGTCATTTGTAGCGGCGCCGCCGCCGCTGTCACCGCTACCCAGGCCTCGCTGTATTCCCTTCGACG
The DNA here is from genome assembly GCA_049282655.1 of Xanthobacteraceae bacterium. Lineage (GTDB taxonomy): Bacteria > Pseudomonadota > Alphaproteobacteria > Rhizobiales > Xanthobacteraceae > BOG-931. The sequence goes on along the minus strand of JBAPUM010000113.1, from coordinate 56,159 downwards.
CCAGGTATGTACCCAGGCTGCCTCCCAGCAGCGCCAACACCGGCAACGGCAGGGCCGTTGGAAATTGTCCCGTGCGCATGACAATGAGTCCGACCGCGATAACGAAGACGAAAGTGAATAACAGCGCCTGAAAGCGCGAAAGGCTGGCCTTGCCGTCAGGTTCGGCGATGATGCCGGTCAGACTGATCGCGCCCTTGCGAAATGAGTAAAAGACCCCGATCGCAAAGCCGACGAGAATGAGGAACGCGATCGACCAGGCAACCAATTCCAACCAATCCCACACTGTGCCTGTAAAGGGCCTCGGCGTCGGAGCGGGAATATCGGCAAGTATCATTGTTAAGTCCCCCCATTCTCTTTTAACGACCTAAAAAAGGCTCCAACAACTGGGCCACACTCGGCAAGCCGGTGCTCTTGCCACCGAGATAGATACCGTGGCTGCCGAGCATCGCGGCAACGAACCATGCCGGCAGCGCAGGCATTGCAGTGGCATTCGGTGACGCGACGACCGTGCCGAGATAGTAGAGGCACACCAACAATGTCGCGATCAGAAGCTGCAGTCTTCCGGGGCTGAACGCGCCGGCCGTATCCGTCAGCAACCCTCTCAAATTGACCTCGCCCCGCGCGGCCGCAATCGCAACCAATGCCGCTCCGACGATCGGCACTCCGAACATGGCAACGGTCACGATCGTCACCAACGCTTCCATGACGAGTCCGATGCATCCGAAAAACGAAAAACGGGAGTGACCTTTGCCCGCTTCCCCCAACTCAAGATTGTGTACAAAGCGGCCCGGCCTGTAAAGAGGGGGCGCGATCTATAGAGGTCTGAACTCGCGCAAAAGCCGCGGCTGCGACAAGGGCTGTTAGAATCTAATTTCCGTCAACAGTGACACTTATGTTCTTGTCGGGAGTCGAAACAGGATTTGGCGTGCCATAGAATGCGTTCTTGAGATCCTGATAGGCCGGTTGACTGGTTCCCGGTTTGATTGAACACAGGTCGTCGCCTAGCTGCTTTCCGACAATGATGCAACCCTCGGTATCGTCGGGTGTATTCCCGGTATGAATCTGCACATTGGTGCGGCCCGGCACTCCGGTCAGTTCAATCCGCCATTGATCGGTGTGGTCATAGCGTAAAATTCCTCCATAAGTTCCAGGAGGTATTGAACTGATAAGAGGTGCGTTGCCGGCCCACGGCCGCTCCAGCGTATAGGCCTGTATGGTTCCATTGACGGCCAAATATCCGGAGGTGCATTGGTCGCTGGAATACTGGCGATAAATTGTGAGATTGAAGTCGTCGGCAATGCAAGCGGTGCTCGATCCTAGCGTCCCCGCTAATACGGTCCCCGCTAATATGAGTGCCGGAAGGCGAGAACTCATTTGGCTATCTCCGTGACCTCGAAGCGATCACGGTGAATATACCTGTAAGGTCCCGCCGCCCGCCGGGCGATCTTCGTTCCCCGCGGCACCGTCCGGTGGAATGGGATCACCCTGCAGCCACGAAATCCAATTGACCCATCCAAAACCGTCACTGCCGATCTCGAGCTGTACCGGATTGCCTTGGTAGGCGGGATCGGGATTGTTGTCGATGCGCTTGCCGTTCGTTACGACCGTCGGCGCCGCTGTGTTCAGGTCCGTGATCCGCACAAACAGATCCGGGGAATGAGTATTGACGACGTAAACTGCTTGCGACCCCACCGTATCCTCCGTGAATGACTGATCTTTGATCCCGCAGTCGATGCGGTTTACCTCGCAAAACGCCCGCGGCGCCCCGCGAATTAAAGGCCGACATCAAACCATTCGATGTTAGCGAGCGGATTACTCCCGCAGCCCACCCTCCGCGTTACAATTGGTAATAGTATCCATGCGGTGGTCAAAATATCAAGTTCGACCCATCGGGACGTTGCTCGACGCACTAGGCCAAAGCCACCCGCGCGTTTGGCTCTTCAACCTGCCGGTGCAATGCCCGCTGCTTCAGATTGTCGGCCCGCCGATCAAGACTTCTTCAGCAGCCCGTTGAGCACGAGCTCGAGATGCGCGTCGAAATAGGTTTTGAGATCGAGCGGCTGGCGGTCGTCGAACATCATCAGCCAAAGATCGACCAAGGCGATTGGCGCCATGATGACCTGCGGCGAGGAGATGATCGCTGATTGGCGGATTTCGCCGCGGTCGACGCCGCGTTGGATCGCGGCCTTGAGCATATCGAGGCACGGCCGCAAGATCTCTTGGTGATAGCGGTCGGTGAGCTCGGGAAAGCGCGGCGCCTCGGCGATCAGCATGCGCACCACCTCGCGGCGGCGCTTGTCCTCGACGATGTGCTGATAGATGAAGCTGAACTGCGCGCGTAACAGATCGGCGGTCGAGCCGTCATGGCTCTCGAACATGCCGTGCACGATCTCGGTCGCGCCTTTGGTGATCTCGCGCACCATCGAGATGAACAAGTGTTCCTTGTTCTCGAAATAGACGTAGATGGTGCCCTTGGTGACGCCGGCGCGTTCGGCGATCTGGTCGAGCGTCGTCGTCGCATAGCCGTTGCGGGAAAATTCGACGAAAGCGGCCTCGAGAATTTCTTGTGGACGCTCGGCCTTGCGCCGGCGTCTGGTGTCGATTCGCGCTTCGACTGCGGTAGTCATCTATTCAGTTACATCGAAACAGCGCGCGCTGTCAATTATTGACTAACCGGTTAGTAAATAACTAGGTTGGCCCTTTCGAGGGTATCCAGGTGTTTAGTGGCAGGCAGTTTCGGGGACACGACCAGACGCGAGCGCGCGTGAACGGGTGCTATGCCGCGGGCTTCGACGTCGCCCACGCGGCGTGCATCGCCGCAACCCTGTCGCTCTTGGGGCTGTCGCTGCTGGCCTTGTCCGCTTGCGCGGTCGGCCCCAATTTTGCGCCGCCGCCGGATCCACCCGTCGCCAGCATCACGCCGGAAGCCAAGCCGGCAACGACGGCGTCGACCGATATCGCGGGCGGCGTGGCGCAAAAATTCGATATAGGCCGCGACATTCCGGGCGAATGGTGGGTGGTCTTCCGCTCCAAGGAACTCGACGGCTTGATCGCCGAAGCGCTCGTTGCCAATCCGAGCCTGCAGGCCGCCCAGGTCGCGCTGTGGCAGGCCAAGGAAAACCTCTACGCCCAGGCCGGCAAGCTTCTGCCGACGGTAGACGCCAACTCTTCCGCCGAGCGCCAGCAATTCTCGCCCGCCGAATTCGGATCGTCCGGCTCGCCGTCGATTTTCAATTTGTTTCAGGCGGCGGTGAATGTCTCTTATGCACCCGACGTATTTGGCGGCCAGCGTCGGCAGATCGAGGCGACCGGTGCACTCGCCGATTATCAACGCTTCGAACTGGAAGCGACCTATCTGACCTTGACCGCCAATGTGGTGACGGCGGCCATCCAGGAAGCCTCGCTGCGCGGCCAGATCGAAGCGACGCAAGACATCATCAAAGCGGAAACTGATCAGCTCGATGTCGTGCGCCATCAATTCGAGGGTGGCGCCGCGGCGCGAACCGACGTGCTGACGCAGCAATCCGAAGTGGCGACCGCGCAAGCCACCTTGCCGCCGCTGCAAAAGCAGCTCGAACAGCAGCAACATGTCCTGCTGGCGCTGGTCGGCCGGTTCCCGAGCGAGACGCGGCGCGAGCGCATTACCTTGGCGTCGCTGCAACTGCCGACGGCTCTGCCGTTAAGCCTGCCGTCGCAACTCGTCGCCCAGCGGCCGGACGTGCGCGCCGCGGAAGCCCAATTGCATCAGGCCTCGGCCCAGATCGGCGTCGCCATCGCCAACCGCTTGCCGCAATTCACGCTGAGCGGCTCATACGGCACCGCCGCGCTGACGACCGCAACCTTGTTCGCGCCCAGCACCATCGTATGGAATGCCGTGGCGAGCGGCACGCAGCCGATTTTCCACGGCTTCACGCTGCTGCATCAGCAGCGCGCCGCCGAAGCGGGCTACACCATGGCGGAGGCGCAATACCGCAACACGGTATTACAGGCGTTCCAAAACGTCGCCGACGCCTTGCGGGCGCTGCAACTCGATGCCGCGACGCTGAAGGCGCAGCGCTCAGCCTTGCGCGCGGCCTCCGACACGCTCGAGCTTGCGCGCGGCCAATACCGGCTCGGCGCCATCACCTATGTGACGCTGCTCAACGCGCAACGCAGCTACCAGCAGGCGCGGCTGGCGACCGTGCAAGCGCAAGCGGCGCGCTACGCCGACACCGCCGCGCTGTTCCAGGCACTCGGCGGCGGCTGGTGGAACCGCGCCGATGTCGCGCCGAACCCGCTCAGCCCCGACGATCCGCCCGGCCCGTTCGACATCGATTCCGGCCCGCACGCAGCTACGGAGGTCAGCCAATGACCAAACGCATGGTGATCATGCTGATCGCGGTCGCCGTCGTGCTCGGCGGGATCTTTGGGTTCCAGCTGTTCAAAGCCGCCATGATCAAGAAATTCATGAGCGGGCTGAGCAACCCGCCGCAGACCGTGTCGGCAACCAAGGCCGGCCTAGGCACATGGCAGCCGAAGATCGAGGCGATCGGCAGCCTGCGCGCGCTCAATGGCGCCGACTTGTCGATCGAGGTCTCGGGCGTGGTCGATTCGATCTCGTTCAATTCCGGCGACGATGTCGCGCAGGGCGCCGAGCTCTTGAAGCTCCGCTCCGACGACGATGTGGCCAAGCTGCAGTCGCTGCAGGCAACGGCCAAATTGAACGACATCAATTATCAGCGCGACCTCAAGCAGTTCCAACTGCAAGCCGTGAGCCAGGCCAACCTCGATACCGACGAGGCCAATCTCAAAAACGCCAATGCGCAGGTCGCCCAGCAGCAGGCGATCCTCGACAAAAAGACGTTGCGCGCGCCGTTTGCCGGGCATCTCGGTATCCGCGCCGTCGATATCGGGCAATATCTCAGTGCCGGCACCGCGATCGTGACGCTGCAGGCGCTCGATCCAATTTACATGGATTTCTTCGTGCCGCAGCAATCCATCGCCCAGGTCCGGTTGGGCCAGACCGTCGCCGTCAAGGTAGACGCCTACAAGGATCAAACTTTTCCCGGCGAAGTTTCGGCGATCAATTCCAAGGTCGATCCGTCGAGCCGCAATGTGCAGGTTCGCGCCACGCTGAAGAATGCCGACCACAGACTGTTGCCGGGAATGTACGCGACGGTGGAGATCAACACCGGGGCGCCGCAGAATTACATCACGTTGCCGCAGACGGTGATCACCTACAATCCCTACGGCGACACCGTTTACATCGTCGACAGCAAGGGCGCCGACGCCAACGGCAAGCCGCAGCTTATCGCGCGCCAGAGCTTTGTCACTGTGGGTCCGACGCGCGGCGATCAGGTTGCGGTGCTCAAGGGCGTGAGTGAAGGCGACATGATCGTGACCGCGGGCCAGATCAAGCTGCATAACGGCGCGACGGTGCTGATCGACAATTCCGTCACGCCGACCGCGGATGCGGCGCCGTTGCCGGTCGATCGATAGGTCCGCACTCATGCACTTCACCGACATATTCATTCGCCGGCCGGTTCTGGCTTCGGTCGTCAGCCTCTTGATCCTGGTGCTCGGGCTGCGGGCCTACGGGGTGTTGCCGATTTTGCAATATCCGCGCACCGAAAACGCGATCGTGACCGTGACCACGATCTATTACGGCGCCGATCCCGACGTGGTCGCGGGTTTCATCACCACGCCGTTGGAAAACGCCATCGCGCAGGCGAACGGCATCGACTACATGAGCTCGGCGAGCCAAAGCGGCGTCAGCACGATATCGATCTACCTGCGGCTAAACTACGACGCCGACAAGGCGCTCACCGAGATCAACACCAAGGTCAATTCGGTCCTCAATCAATTGCCGACCGGCACGCTGCAGCCGACGCTCACCGTGCAGATCGGCCAGACCATCGACGCCATGTATATCGGCTTCAATAGCGATACCTTGGCGCCGAACCAGATCACCGACTATCTGCTGCGCGTGGTGCAACCGAAGCTGCAGGCGGTCACCGGCGTCCAGACGGCGGAACTGCTCGGCCAGAAGGTGTTCTCGCTGCGCGCCTGGATCGATCCGCAAAAGCTCGCCGCCTTCGGGCTTACCGCGGTCGACGTCACCCAGGCCCTCACCGCCAACGACTACATTTCGGGCATCGGCTCGACCAAGGGCCAGATGGTCCAGGTCAACCTGTCGGCCTCGACGAGCCTGCATTCGGCCGATGAGTTCCGCAACCTCGTGATCAAACAAACCAATGGCGCCGTGGTCCGCCTCAAGGACGTCGCCAATGTCGTGCTCGGCTCGGAAGACTACGAATCCGAGGTCGGCTTCGACGGTAAGCAGGCGGTCTATGTCGGCATTCAGGTTGCGCCCTCGGCCAATCTGCTCGACGTCATTGCCGGCGTCCACAAGGTTTTCCCCGAGATCCAGGCGCTGTTGCCGCACGGTCTCAACGGCGAAATCATTTACGACTCCACCGAATTCGTTCACAGCGCGATCGACGAGGTGATCCGCAGCCTGATCGAAGCGCTGGTCATCGTCACGATCGTGGTCTTTCTATTCCTCGGCTCGATACGCTCGTCCCTCATTCCGACCGTCGCCATTCCATTGTCTCTGGTCGGCGCCTTCATTGTCCTCCTGGCGCTGGGCTATTCGATCAATCTGCTCACTTTGCTGGCGCTGGTGCTCGCGATCGGCCTGGTCGTCGACGACGCCATCATCGTGGTCGAGAACGTCAACCGCCATCTCGAGGAGGGCCTGACGCCGATCGACGCCGCCATCGCGGCCGCGCGCGAGCTCGGCGGTCCGATCATCGCCATGACCGTGGTGCTGGCCGCGGTCTATGTGCCGATCGGCTTCCAAAGCGGCCTCACCGGAGCGCTGTTCGCGGAGTTCGCCTTCGCGCTGGTCGGCGCCGTCACCGTATCGGGCGTCGTGGCGCTGACGCTGTCGCCGATGCTGTGCTCGCGGCTCCTCAAGCCGCCACATTCCGATCGTAGCGGCTGGGAAGCCCGGCTTACCGACTTCATCGACCGGAGCTTCACGCGGCTGCGCGGCGGTTACGAGCGGCGCCTGCACGGCAGCCTCGACTACTTGCCGGTCACGCTGGTCTTCGCCGTCATCGTGCTGTCCAGCATTTATTTCCTGTTCAGCGGCGCCAAGACCGAGCTCGCGCCGCAAGAGGACCAGGGCATCATCATTACGCAATCGATCGCCGCGCCCAACTCCACCCTGCAACAGCGTCAGCTCTATTCGCGCCAAGTTTATAATATTTTTGCGAGCCACCCGGAGACCGAGCACGTCTTCCAGATCGACAAACCGGGCCAGTCGATCGCCGGCATGGTGTTCAAGCCGTGGGACAAGCGCGCCAAGACCACGAATGCTGTGCAGCCGGTCTTACAGCAGGAATTAGGCAAGGTCGCCGGCGCGCGCATCGCCGCATTTCAGCCGCCGCCGCTGCCGGGCAGCATCGGCCTGCCGGTTCAATTCGTGATCGTCAGCACCGAGCCGTTCGAACGCATCAACGAGATTGCGCAGCAATTTCTGCAACAGGCGGTGCAAAGCGGCATGTTCATCTTCCTCGATTGCGATCTGAAGATCGACAATCCGCAATCCGATATCACCATCGATCGCGACAAGACCGCGCAGCTCGGCTTGAAAATGAGCGACGTTGGCGGCTCGCTGTCGGCGCTCCTCGGCGGCGCCTATGTCAACTACTTCAGCATCAGCGGCCGCTCCTACAAGGTAATCCCGCAGGTTCAGCAGCGCTTTCGGCTCAATCCTAGCCAGTTGCTCGATTATTATATCCGCAGCGCCGACGGCTCGCTGATCCCGCTGTCGACCGTCGCCAGCGTCTCGACCAAGACCGTGCCGGAATCGCTCAATCATTTCCAGCAGCTCAACAGCGCGACGATCCAAGGCGTGGAAATGCCGGGCGTCGCCCAGGGCGACGCGCTCGCATTTCTGCAGAACCTCGCGGCGCGAACGCTGCCGCAAGGCTATTCGATCGATTACGGTGGCTTGAGCCGTCAATATGTCCAGGAGACCAGCGGCTTCGCCACGACATTCGGCTTCGCGTTGATCATCATATTCTTGGCGCTCGCCGCTCTGTTCGAAAGCTTCCGCGATCCGATCATCATCCTGGTGTCGGTGCCGATGTCGATTGCCGGCGCGCTGATTTTCGTCGCGCTCGGCTTTGGCGGCATGTCGCTGAATATCTACACGGAAGTCGGTCTCGTCACGCTGATGGGCCTGATCAGCAAACACGGCATCCTGATCGTGCAATTCGCCAATCATTTGCAGGCGGAGGGCCGGTCGAAGCGCGCGGCGATCGAAGAGGCCGCGGGGATCCGGCTGCGCCCGATTCTGATGACGACGGCCGCCATGGTGCTCGGCGTCATTCCGCTGATTACGGCAAGCGGCGCCGGCGCGGTATCCCGGTTCCAGATGGGCGTGGTCATCGCCTCCGGTCTGTCGATCGGCACTTTGTTTACGCTGTTTGTCGTTCCGGCCGTCTATCTGGTATTCGCGGCGGATCATCATGCCGCGGCCCCGGTCGCGGGCGAGGCAATCGAATCCGCCGGTCAGGTCTAATGCGTATTGAAGGGGCCGGCCGGATTTGGCACACGATTTGCTACGCGGTTGGCATGAACGACGAACGACATTTTACGCTGCTCCTTTGGACCATCTGTGTGCTGACGTTTGCCTGCGGTGTCGTGGCGCTTACGCAGCATCCGGACTGGTTCGGAGCCTGACAAGACCATCGGGCGGGCCGGCCATTTTGCTCCGGCCGGTTGTGCTGGGCGCTGCACGGCAGTCACGCGCTCGGCGGCTTTAATTGCGCCTTGCAGCGGCCCGTCGGCGAAATGTCCTTTAACACATTGAAAATAATATTATTTTTGATGATGGCCACGTAACGCGGTCGCTTCACCCGGCTGCGCCATCACACGAATGTCAGGCAGGGCAACGCGCGTCTGCGCCGGCATTTACATGAGCGACATTCCGAGCTTTCCGTACAGTCTGTTGTGGGAGGAGCGAGAGATCCTATCGGTGGCCAATTTGACGCGCACGGATGGCGAGGAGTTTTTTGCCATCGTGCCGAAGGCCGGCATCGTCACGCAGACGGTCGCCTATCCGCTCGTCCGCGCCAATGAAGCCTTGTCGGATTTGCGCAGCGGCCGGCTGCAGGGCGCCGCCGTGCTGGTGCCTTGATCGCAGGGTGTTTCAGCCGCGCCGCTCGAGCGCCGCGCGGGCCTTCGCGACGGTTTCCTCGGGCGATCCGGACGCATCGATGATGGCCCAGGCGATGTCGCCGATCTCGAATTCCTCCTGTTTGCGCGCCACCCCGGCGTCGGCGTCGGACGCGTCGGGCCCGCGCGCGCCGACCCGCCGCAGTCGCGTCGGCAGATCGGCATGAAGGAACAGCCCGCGGAACGCCGTGCCGGCTGCGGCCGCCGCCGCCTCGACCGCGCTCCGCTCGGCGGCTTTGGCAAATACCGCATCGAGGATGACCGAATGGTCCGCGCGCGCGACGCGTTCGGCCTTGTCAGTCATCAGGCGATAGATTTCTTCCGAAACCTCGGCCCGATAGGCCTCGGCCGGTAACCGATCGGTCGCCGCGACATCGAACAGGGCCTTGCGTTCGACATCCGAACGAAACACCAGCGCGCCTGGCGCCGGGGCGAGTGCGGGGGCGAGTTGCCGCGCCAGGAAGGATTTGCCGGTACCCGATAATCCACCGATGCAAACAACGACCGGTTTGGCCGGCGCCAAAAGTTCGAGCGCAAGATCGAAATAACGTCGCGCCGATTGCGCGGCCTCCTGCCGGTCGTCAGCGGCGCCAAGGTCGAGACGCGCCGCCGTCACTTTGGCGCGTATCGCTGCACGCAGCGACATGAAGAATGGCAGCGCGGCGATACCGTCGCAGTCTTCGGGGCGGCGGCTCGCGGAAAAATAGCCGTTCAACACCGTATTCGCCGCGGTCGCCAGTCCGCGTTCGACGAGATCCATCAGCAGAAACGCCAGATCGTAGAGCACATCGCCGGCGGCGATCACCGGGTCGAATTCCAGCGCATCGAAAGCGACCGGCTCGCCATCGAGCATCGCGATATTGCCGAGATGCAGGTCGCCGTGGCCGCGGCGGATCAGGCCGCGAGCGCCGCGCGCGTGCAGCAGCGGCTGCAAGCGCGCCAGCGCTGCTTTCGATTGCCGGTCGAGTTCGGCGACCGATGGGCTCGGAAACAATTCGCTGTGCGATTGGAATGCCGTCGTATTGTCGGCGACGAACCCCTCGACCGCGGCAATCCAGGACGTAGCGTCGACAGGCCGCGCGCGCTCATGCATGGCGGCGACTGCGGCGGCGAGTTTTGCGGCAAGCGTATCGTCGAATTCGCCGCGGTCGGCGCGATGATCGAGGGTCTCGTTCTCGTCGAACCGCGTCATCTCCACGGCCCACTCGACTGCCTCACCGGTGCCGTCGAAGGCTAATCGCCCATCGGGCTCGCGCGTAATCGGCACGACGCGGCGGTAAAGCTGCGGGGCGAATTGGCGATTGACCTCGAGTTCGGCCCGGCACGCCGCCTCACGCCGATCCAATGTCGAATAATCGAGAAACGGATAACGCACCGCGCGTTTGACCTTGACGACGCGGTCGCCGGCGAGAAAGACGCTCGCCCCATGGGTATCGATGCGCCGGACCGTTTCGACGCCGAAGGTCGCGGGATTGCCGAGTAAGCTAAAGACGGCGGACTGGTCTTGATTTGCGGCGGCGACCGGCGGGGTTTGGGCCATGCTGCATGACATAGCCGCGACCGCCCGGTTCCAAAAGCGTCGACTGCCCGACGCTGCCGGGTGCCGGAGGCTTACGGCAGAGTTGAACGGGGCGTTGGGGGCGTTTTGGCCGCTGGGTCGATACCGTATTTCTCGAGGTGGTCGGCCAGCCGCGTCCACGCCTGAGCTATTCTGAGAAGAAAAACCCGGCGGTCGCGATCGGGAATATTCTCAGCGATTTCAAGGCAGTTAGCTGCGTAAAGCCGGTAACAGGCGGCCGTCTCTCTGCTGCCGGACATTTCCCCGCTACGTACATTTCCCCATTGTGTCTTTTGAAACAAAGCACGAACCGGATCTTCGTTCCCGCGGCGCGCCCAACCTGCCCCTATCGCCAGCCGCCTGCCCGACGAGAAATTTTTTAACCAAGCGGTTTTTTGCCGGAACCAATCCCGGCGATCCGGGTTTGGGGTCAAGGCACAGAAGGTTGAGGCCCGACCGTGAGGGGGATTGCACGTCGGCTTAGGGTGTTTTCGCGGCGGGCGGCCAGGCCGCCCCGCGCCGCGCGCCCGTCTGCCCGCTTCTCCAAGTGCCGCGCCCTTTACTGCGCCCCTTGCCGTGCCCGCTCGGGCTTTGGAGACATTCATGCCGACCACTGAAAAGCGCGTCGCGTCCAGCGCCAATGGTGCCCCGGTTCCGGTCACACAGCCGGGCGAGCATCTCGTCAATGGCGACGCTCATACCGACGCCGGCGGGCTCGCCGAATTGCTCCATGCGCTGCAGGCGATGCGGGTCGGCGACTTCTCGGTGCGCATGCCCGGCGACCGCATCGGCATCATGGGCAAGATCGCCGATACCTTCAATGAAATCGTCGCCACCAACCAGCGCATGGCCAAGCAGCTTGAGCGCGTCGGCCAGGTCGTCGGCCGGGAAGGCCGCACCCGCCAGCGTGTGCGCGTCGGGCTCTCGGACGGCGCCTGGGGCGAGATGGAAGCCTCGGTCAATTCGCTGATCGACGACCTGTTGTGGCCGACCACCGAAGTGACCCGCGCCATCGCGGCCGTGGCGCAAGGCGACCTGCTGCGCACCGTCAGCCTCGATGTCGACGGCCGTCCCCTGAAGGGCGAGTTCCTGCGCTCGGCCGAGATCGTCAACACGATGATCAAGCAGCTCAACGTGTTCACCTCGGAAGTCACCCGCGTCGCCCGCGAGGTCGGCACCGAAGGCAAGCTCGGCGGCCAGGCCCAGGTCGGCGGCGTCACCGGCGTCTGGAAGGACCTCACCGAGAGCGTCAACTCGATGGCGTCGAACCTCACGGCGCAGGTCCGCAACATCGCCGAAGTGACCATCGCGGTCGCCAATGGCGACTTGTCGAAAAAGATCACCGTCGACGTGCGCGGCGAAATTCTGCAGCTTAAGGAAGCCATCAATACGATGGTCGATCAGCTCCGTTCCTTCGCCTCGGAAGTCACCCGCGTCGCCCGCGAAGTCGGCACCGACGGCAAGCTCGGCGGCCAGGCCATCGTGCCGGGCGTCGCCGGCACCTGGAAGGATCTGACCGACTCGGTGAACGCCATGTGCGGCAACCTCACCGACCAGGTGCGCAACATCGCGCATGTGACGACCGCCGTCGCGCGCGGCGACCTGTCGCGCAAGATCACCGTCGACGTGCGCGGCGAAATCCTCGAGCTGAAAGACACCATCAATACCATGGTGGATCAGCTCAATTCGTTCGCCTCGGAAGTCACCCGCGTCGCCCGCGAAGTCGGCACCGAAGGCAAGCTCGGCGGCCAGGCGCAAGTGCCGGGCGTCGCCGGCACCTGGAAAGATTTGACCGACAGCGTCAACTTCATGGCCGGCAATCTGACGGCCCAGGTCCGCAATATCGCCGACGTCGCCACCGCAATAGCCGGCGGCGACTTGTCGAAGAAAATCACGGTGAACGTCTCCGGCGAGATTTTGCAGCTCAAGGAAACCATCAACACGATGGTCGATCAGCTCAACGCCTTCGCCGGCGAAGTCACCCGTGTCGCGCGCGAGGTCGGCACCGACGGCCGCCTCGGCGGCCAGGCCAATGTGCTCGGTGTCGCCGGCACCTGGAAGGATTTGACCGATTCAGTGAATTCGATGGCCTCGAACCTCACCGCGCAGGTCCGCAACATCGCCGAAGTCTCGACCGCCATCGCCTCGGGTGACTTGTCGAAAAAAATCACGGTCGACGTGCGCGGCGAAATTCTCGAGCTGAAAGACACCATCAATACGATGGTGGACCAGCTCAACGCCTTCGCGGGCGAAGTGACGCGCGTCGCGCGCGAGGTCGGCACCGAGGGCAAGCTCGGCGGTCAGGCGGTGGTGCGCGGCGTCGCCGGTACCTGGAAGGACTTGACCGACTCGGTCAACTCGATGGCCTCGAACCTGACCGGCCAGGTCCGCAACATCGCCGAAGTCGCCACCGCCGTGGCGCGCGGCGACTTGAGCCGCAAGATCACGGTCGACGTGCGCGGCGAAATTCTCGAGCTGAAAGACACACTCAATACCATGGTCGATCAGCTCAACGCCTTTGCCGCCGAAGTGACGCGCGTGGCGCGCGAAGTCGGCACCGAGGGCAAGCTCGGCGGCCAGGCCAACGTGCCGGGCGTCGGCGGCACCTGGAAAGATTTGACCGACTCGGTCAATTCGATGGCCTCGAACCTGACCGGCCAGGTCCGCAACATCGCCGAAGTCGCAACCGCCATCGCCGGCGGCGACCTGTCGCGCAAGATCACCGTCGACGTGCGCGGCGAAATCCTTCAGCTCAAGGAAACGCTCAACACCATGGTCGACCAGCTCAACCGCTTCGCCGGCGAGGTGACGCGCGTTGCCCGCGAGGTCGGGACCGAAGGCCGGCTCGGCGGTCAGGCCAACGTGCCGGGCGTCGCCGGCACCTGGAAGGACTTGACCGACAGCGTCAATTCCATGGCCGGCAACCTGACGGCGCAGGTCCGCAATATCGCCGAAGTGACCACGGCCGTGGCGCGCGGCGACTTGGGCCGCAAGATCACCGTCGACGTGAAGGGCGAAATTCTCGAACTGAAAAACACCATCAATACCATGGTGGACCAGCTCAACGCCTTCGCCTCCGAAGTGACGCGCGTCGCCCGCGAGGTCGGCACCGAAGGCAAGCTCGGCGGTCAGGCCGGCGTGCCGGGCGTTGCCGGCACCTGGAAGGACCTGACCGACAACGTCAACTTCATGGCCTCGAACCTCACCGCGCAAGTGCGCAACATCGCCGAAGTGGCGACCGCGATCGCCGGCGGCGACCTTTCGAAAAAGATCACGGTCGACGTGCGCGGCGAAATGCTGCTGTTGAAAGACACGCTCAACACCATGGTCGAGCAGTTGCGCTCGTTCGCCGCCGAAGTGACGCGCGTCGCGCGCGAAGTCGGCACCGACGGCAGGCTCGGCGGTCAGGCCGTGGTGCCCGGCGTCGCCGGCACCTGGAAGGATCTGACCGACAACGTCAATCTTTTGGCGGCGAACCTCACCACCCAGGTCCGCAACATCGCCGAGGTGACCACCGCCGTGGCGCGCGGCGACTTGAGCCGCAAGATCACCGTCGACGTGAAGGGCGAAATTCTCGAGCTCAAAAACACCATCAACACCATGGTGGATCAGCTCAACGGCTTTGCCTCGGAAGTCACCCGCGTCGCCCGCGAAGTCGGCACCGAGGGATTGCTCGGCGGCCAGGCGCAGGTGCCGGGCGTGGCCGGTACCTGGAAAGACTTGACTGACACCGTGAACGTGATGGCCGCCAACCTGACCGAGCAGGTGCGCGGCATCGTCAAGGTGGTGACCGCGGTCGCCAACGGCGATCTCAAGCAGAATCTCGCGGTGAAATCGAAGGGCGAGGTGGCGGCGCTCGCCGAAACCATCAACAATATGACCGATACGCTCGCGACCTTCGCCGATCAGGTGACAACGGTCGCGCGCGAAGTCGGCGTCGAAGGCCGCCTCGGCGGCCAGGCCAACGTGCCCGGCGCCGCCGGCACCTGGAAGGACCTGACCGGCAACGTCAATCTCTTGGCCGCCAACCTGACCACGCAGGTGCGCGCCATCGCCGAAGTGGCGACGGCGGTGACCAAGGGCGACCTGACGCGCTCAATTCAGGTCGAAGCCCGCGGCGAAGTCGCCGAGCTGAAAGACAACATCAATACCATGATCGACAATTTGCGGCTCACCACCGACCGCAATACCGAGCAGGACTGGCTGAAGACGAACCTCGCCAAATTCACCAACATGCTGCAGGGCCAACGCGATCTGACCACGGTCGGCCGCTTGCTGCTCTCCGAACTGACGCCGCTCGTCAACGCCCATCAGGGCGTGATCTATCAAATAGAGGGCGAAGAAAACAATAGCGGGCTCAATCTGCTCGCGGCCTATGCGGACGATGGCACAAACGGCCATCCGCGCGCGCTCCGGCTCGGCGAAGGGCTGATCGGCCAATGCGCGCTCGACAAGCGCCGCTTGCTGATCACCGAAATGCCGGAAAGCACCGTGCCGATCTCCTCGGCGCTGTTCAAAGTGCCGCCGCGCAACAACATCGTGCTGCCGGTGCTGTTCGAAAACCAGGTCAAGGCGGTGATCGAGCTCGCTTCGATTCACCAATTCACCGCGCTGCAGACCATGTTCCTCGAGCAACTGACCACTTCGATCGGCATCGTGCTCAATTCGATCGAGGCGACGATGCAGACCGAAGGGCTGCTCAAACAGTCGCAGCAGCTCGCCGGCGAATTGCAGGCCCAGCAGAAGGAGCTGCAGCAGACCAACGAGCAGCTTGAGCAGAAGGCCCAGCAGCTTGCCGAACGTAACGTCGAAGTCGAGCGCAAGAACCAGGAAATCGAGCAGGCGCGCCGTGCGCTCGAGGAAAAGGCGACCGAGCTCGCGCTCACCTCGAAATACAAGTCGGAATTCCTCGCCAACATGTCGCACGAGTTGCGCACGCCGCTCAACTCGATCCTGATCCTCGGGCAGCAGCTGACCGACAATCCGGAGGGCAATCTGACGGGCAAGCAGGTCGAGTTCGCCCGCACCATCCATGGCGCCGGCACCGACCTCCTCAATCTCATCAGCGACATTCTCGATCTGTCCAAGATCGAATCCGGCACGGTCACGGTCGATGCCGAGGAGGTGTTCTTCTCCAATCTGCTCGACATGGTGGCGCGGCCGTTCCGTCATGAGGCCGAGACGCGGCAATTGTCGTTCGAGGTCCATGCCGATCCCAATCTCGGCCGCACCATCACCACCGACACCAAGCGGCTGCAACAGGTTCTCAAGAACCTACTGTCGAACGCATTCAAGTTCACTGCGCAGGGTGGCGTCCGTCTCAATGTGGCGGTGGCATTGGCCGGCTGGAGCGGGGAACACCCGGTGCTCAGCCAAGCCCCTGCGGTGGTGGCTTTCGAAGTCACCGACACCGGTATCGGCATTCCGCTGGAAAAGCAGAAGCTCATCTTCGAGGCGTTCCAGCAAGCCGACGCTTCCACCAGCCGCAAATACGGCGGCACCGGCCTCGGCCTCGCCATCAGCCGAGAATTGGCAAGCCTGCTCGGCGGCGAAATTCATCTGCGCAGCGCGCCGGACACCGGCTCGACCTTCACGCTCTATCTGCCGCTCAAATATGTCGGGCCGAGTGCTGCGAGCCACGCGTCGGCCGCGGTCACCTCGACGGCGAAGACTCATCTGGCAGGATTGCACATCACTCCGGAGCGCACCGTCGAGCCGATCCCGGACGACCGCCTCGATATCCAGGCCGGCGACGCGATCCTCCTCATTGTCGAGGACGATCCGCATTACGCCCGGATCCTGGTCGATCTCGCCCGCGACAAGGGGTTCAAGGCGCTGTTAGCGATGCGCGGCGACGATGCGCTCAATCTCGCCAAGCAGTATCAGCCGACGGCGGTGTCGCTCGACGTCTTCCTGCCCGACATGCTGGGCTGGAACGTGCTCAGCCAGCTCAAGCAGAATCCGCTGACGCGGCACATTCCGGTGCAGATCGTGTCGCTCGACGAGGACCGGCAGCACGGCCTCGCGCGCGGCGCCTTCGCCTTCGTCAATAAACCGACGACACGGGAGGGCATCGACGATGCCTTGTCACGCATCAAGGAGTTCGCCGAACCGCGCCGAAAGCGGCTTCTGATCGTCGAAGACAATGCCGTCGAACAGATGAGCATCCGTGAATTGCTCGGCCACGACGATATTGAGATCGTCAATGCCGGCACCGGTGATGAGGCCCTGAGTGCGCTGCAGGAAAAGCCGTGCGACTGCGTCGTACTGGACCTGCGGCTGCCCGACATGTCGGGCTTCGAGGTCTTGGAGCGCATGCGGGCCGATACCGAGCTCGCCGATATCCCGGTCGTGGTTTTCACCGGCCGCGAATTGTCGGCCGAGGAGGACGCGCGGCTTCACACAATGGCGCGCAGCATCGTCGTCAAGGGCGTCGAGTCGCCCGAACGGCTGCTCAACGAGACCGCGCTGTTCCTGCATCGGGTCATCACCGACTTGCCGCTCGCGAAGCAGCACATGCTGGAACGGCTCAATTCCTCCGACGAGGATCTGGTCGGCCGCACCGTGCTCCTGGTCGACGACGATCCGCGCAACATCTTCGCGCTGTCGAGCGCGCTCGAGCGCCGCGGCATGAACGTGCTCACCGCCACGACCGGCGCCGAAGCGATCACGCTGATCGAGGAGACGCCGGCACTGGCGATCGTCCTGATGGACATCATGATGCCGGAAATGGACGGCTATCAGACCATCGAGAAGATTCGGCAGAACCGGGCCTATCGCCGTTTGCCGATCATCGCATTGACCGCCAAGGCGATGAAAGGCGATCGCGAGAAATGCCTGCAGGCCGGCGCGTCCGATTATCTGGCCAAGCCGGTCAACACCGAGCAGCTGCTTTCGGCACTGCGCATGTGGCTGCACCGGTAGGCCTGGACAATGAACGGAAAAGCAACCGACAAAGTCAACGTTCTGCTGGTCGACGATCAGCCGGACAAACTCTTGGCTTACGAGGTCATCCTCGGCGAGCTCGACGAGAATCTGGTCAAGGCGGCGTCGGCGCGCGAGGCGCTGCAATTCCTGCTCAAGAACGACGCCGCGGTGGTGCTGATCGACGTCTGCATGCCGGAACTCGATGGGTTCCAGCTTGCCGCGATGATCCGCGAACACCCGCGGTTTCGCGAAACCGCGATCATCTTCATCTCCGCCATCCACCTGACCGATGTCGATCGGCTGCGCGGCTATGAGATGGGCGGCGTCGATTACGTTCCGGTGCCGGTCGTGCCGGAGGTGCTCCGGGCCAAGGTGAAGGTCTTCGCCGAATTATTCCGCAAGACCCGCGAACTCGAGCGCTTGAATTCAAAGCTTGAAGGCCACGTGGCGGAGCGCACGGCCGAGCTTGAAGCGTCCAATATGCGGTTGACGCAGAGCGAGCAGGGCAGGAGCCTCGCGCTCGCCGCCGGCCAAATGGGCTCGTGGGACTGGGACCTCGCCACCGACCGCTGGAGTTGGGACGAGGGCCAGCACCGCATCTTCGGGGTCGAGCCGGAAACGTTCAAGATCAGCGCCGACAATATCCGCGCGCTCATTCATCCCGACGACTGGCTGCCGCTGCATCAGATCGCCAATGGCATGGCCGAAGGCGCCCGCAGCCAGCAGACCGAATTCCGCGCGCTGCGCCCCAGCGGGGAAATACGCTGGTGCATTGGAACTGCGGCCGCCATCGTCGACGGCGCCGGCAAGGTGCTGCGCATCAGTGGTGTCACCATCGACGTCACCGACCGGAAGGAGGCGGAAGAACGCCAGGTATTGCTGGCGCGCGAGGTCGACCATCGCGCCCGCAACGCGCTCGCGGTGATTCAATCCATCATCAGGCTGACGCGCGCCAAGACGGTCGACGATTACGTCCTGGCCATCGAAGGCCGCATCAAGGCGCTGTCGCGGGCGCACACGCTGTTGTCCGACTCGCGCTGGCACGGCGCCGATCTCGCAACGCTGGTTGCCGATGAATTGGCGCCGTACCGCGCCGGTGACAAGGTCACGTGCGGCGGACCGGATATTTCGCTGCAGCCGGCGACCGCGCAGGGGCTGGCGCTCGCCCTGCACGAGCTCGCCACCAATGCCGCCAAGCACGGCGCGCTGTCATCGCCGAACGGCCGCATTACGCTCGAATGGCAATTGGAGCCCGATGCGCTTTCACTGCATTGGGCGGAGAACGGCGGTCCGGCCATCGCGCATCCGTCGACACGAAGCTTCGGCCTGAAGGTCATCGTCGCCAGCATCGAACAGCAGCTCGGCGGCAAGGCGGCGTTCGATTGGGATTCGCGGGGCTTGCGCTGCGCATTTTCGATACCGCGCAGCGAGCTGACGAAATCGCGGGCCATCAGTCCGGTGCGCAACGGCAGTGAACGAGGCGGTACCGTCATCGGGTTGCGGCCCGAGGAGAAGCCGCGGCTCCTTCTGGTCGAGGATGAAGCGCTCGTTGCGATGATGATCCAGGAAACGCTCGCCGATCTGGGCTTTAATGTCATCGGCCCGGTCTCTACGGCCTCCGGCGCGCTGGCGGCGGCGCGGGAGAGCTATTTCGACGCGGCCGTGCTCGACATCAATCTCGGCGATGGGCTCGTCTATACGGTCGCGGAAATCCTGGAAAAGCGCGGCGTGCCATTCGTGTTCGTCACCGGTTACGACGCCGACAGCATCGATGCCCGGTTCGGCGGCGTACCGGTCCTGCAAAAACCGATCGAGCGCGACATGTTGCAGAAAATCTTCGCACCGCGCGACGATCGGGCGCTGGCGACGGGTTGATCGCCGTCTTATTCGTCGAGCACCGAACGCACTTTGGCGGCGAGTCGCTCGAGCGAGAACGGCTTCGAAATGAAATGGACGCCCTGGTCGAGCACGCCGCCATGGACCACCGCATTGGCCGTATAGCCCGTCGTGAAGATCACCCTGAGACCCGGACGCCGGCGCACGGCTTCATCGGCGAGTTTCTTGCCGTTGATTCCAGGCATCACCACGTCGGTGAACAGTAATTTCACGTCGTCGACCCGATCGAGTATCGCCAGCGCGTTGGCGGCATCTTCGCTCTCGAATACCGTATAGCCGAGCTCGTGGAGCGCTTCCGCGGCAAGCCGCCGCATCAGCGCATCGTCCTCGACCACGAGCACAATCTCGCTGCGGTCGCCGGTCCGCATCGGCTCGAGACTGGCGCGGCTGATCTCCTTCGCCTCGCCGAAAAGCCGCGGCAAATAAATCTTCACCGTCGTGCCGGCGCCGGGCTCGCTATAGACCTTGATGTGACCTTGCGATTGCTTGACGAAGCCGTACACCTGACTGAGGCCGAGGCCGGTACCCTTGCCGGCCGACTTGGTGGTGAAGAACGGATCGAACGCCCGCGCCGCCACCTCGGGCGGCATGCCCGTGCCGGTGTCGGAAATGGCGAGCATGGCATATTGTCCGGGATGAACCTCGGGATTGTCCCGGCAATAGGCATCATCCAGATGCGTATTGGCGGTTTCGATCGTAAGCCTGCCGCCGTCCGGCATGGCATCGCGGGCATTGATCGCGATATTGAGGACGGCGTTCTCGAGCTGCTGCGAATCGGCATGGACGGTCCACAACCCCGCCGCCGCCACGGTCTCGATGTGGATATGCTCGCCCAAGGTCGAGTGCAGTAAATCCGACATTTGGCCGATCATCTTGTTGGCATCGAGCGGCTGCGGCGAGAGCGGCTGCTGCCGCGCGAAGGCGAGAAGACGTTGCGTCAGCGTCGCGGCACGTTCGGCCGCGACCGCCGCCGCATTGAGGAAGCGCTCGATGGCGAAGTCGCCCTTCTGGATGCGGCGCAGCGCAAGATCGTGCGCGCCCATGATGACGCCCAGCATATTGTTGAAGTCGTGCGCAATGCCGCCCGTGAGTTGCCCGAGCGCCTCCATCTTTTGCGCCTGGCGGAGCTGGCTTTCGGCGGATTCGCGGCGGCTGACCTGCTCGAGCAATTGCTGATTGGAGATTTCGAGCCGGTCGCGCGTCGCCGTCAGCGCCGCGATGGCTTCGCGGGTGAAGCGCGAGGCCAGAATCCCGACCGCGCCAATCAAGAGAAGGGCTGCGGCAACGCCGATTTGCAGCAGCATACCCGATTGCTCGGCAGCCGATTGTCGCTGTTCGAACAGGCTATCCTCGGCGGCCTGCATGGCGATGACCAGTCCGCGGATCTGCTGCATCAACTGGAAGCCACGGTCGCTTTCGACGACGCCGAGCGCAGCGTCGTTATGGCCGGCCTTATATTCCGCGACAGTGCTGCTTAGCTCCCCGAGCTTTTCTTGGATGAGTTGGCGAAGCCGGTTCAGGCTTGACGATTGCTGCGGGTTGTCGGCAACCAGTTCTGCGGTGTGGTCAAGCGTCGGCGGCAATTGCTCGAGCGCCATCTGGTATGGGCCGAGATAGAGCTCGCGGCCGGTGAGCAGGTAGCCGCGCTGCCCGGTCTCGGCGCTCTGCACCAGGCTGAGCACGTGGGTCAATTGCGCGCGCACTTCCAGGGAGTGGCGCACCCATTGGTCTTCGCTCCGGTTGCGCGCGCCGAGCCAGAACGCGGCGGCCACGATCAGCGCCGCCAGCAAGGTGGTGGCGATCAGGCTCCGATTCAGCAGCACCAGCGTCCTGCGCTCGGGCCTCGGCTCGGGTCTGGTCTCGCTCAAGATAAGTGCCTGGGGGTCGAGGGGCGCCATCCGGAGGCTCGGCATTGTGACCTCATGAACGCAAGCCTCCCAGTGCCCTGCGCTTAGGCGCCCCGGCGGCGCTCCATACTATCTTACCGCGCGTGGAACCTTCTATGTCAAAAGACGTAATTACCGAGTTCCCCAGCCGGAACAGTTACGGAACTTTGCCCCGTCTTGCCGAGTTTCCAATTTCACGCCGCAAGACGCGGTTCGGAAAGCCAACAATTCAGGGGTAACATGCATCCCTCTTGCGATGAATGTGCATTGCGCGCCTGCGGCCTGTTCAAGCCGGTAACGGCGGAGGAACTCACTGCGCTCAAGCACATCAAACGCGATCATCTCGCCGCCCCGGCAGGCGCCGCGATCGTCCGCGCCGGCGACGACAGCCCGGAGCTCTACACCTTGTATTCCGGCTGGGCGTACCGCTTCAAAATACTGCCGGACGGGCGGCGCCAGATCCTGAATTTCCTCCTGCCGGGCGACCTGGTCGGCCTGCAAGCCGCCATGTTCGATGCGGCATTGCACGGCATCGAGGCCTTGACCGAAGTTGAGCTTTGCGTGCTGCCGCGCCGTAAGGTGTGGGCCTTGTTCGGACAGTTCCCGGGCTTGGCCTTCGACGTCACCTGGCTCGGCGCCCGCGAGGAAGGTTTCGTCGACGAAAATCTCACCAGCGTCGGCCGGCGCAGCGCGGCGGAACGGGTGGCGGCACTGATCGTCACGCTCTACAAGCGCGCCAAGGCGCTCGGGCTCGTGGTCGACGAGACTTTCGCCTTTCCGCTGACGCAGCAGCACATCGCCGACGCGCTCGGACTATCGCTCGTGCACACCAATAAAACCTTGGCCCGGTTGCGCCGCATGGGCATGTTCGCGCGGACGAACGGTACGATGACCTTGACCAATCCGCGGGTGCTGGAACGGGTGGCGCAGTATTTTGAGGAGGAGGTGCCGCGACGGCCCCTCATCTAGTGTGTAGTGTGCGATTTGCGCCGGGCGATAACTTGCATGAGAAACGAGAAAGCCCCGGGGACTGCCCGAGGCTTTCCCTGACGCTAGGTGAACCGCGTACTTACTTGTTCGCGGGAACCCAGCTGGTCTTGTCGCTGTCGTATTTGAATCCCGGCGCGCTCTTCAGCGCGTCCTTGGTCGTATCCATCGTCAGATAAGTCTTGTCGTCCTTGGTGGACTTCTTGATGGCGTTGAAGTTCACCGCGACGTCCTTCTCGCCGGCGCCGAGGAAACCGCCGACACCGAGAATGACGGCATTGACTTCGCCGGTCGGGCCGACCAGCACGTCGTTGATGTCGCCGATCTTGGCGTTGGTCTTGTCGTACACCGGCTGCTTGTACCAGTCGGTGACGGTCAGGCTCGACGACGGCACGCTCGACATCAGGTCGGCGCGGCCGGCCGCCATCTGTTGGGAGAACGCGGCCGTGGACAGCAGGACCGTGCCAGCCGAGAAAGCGATCAGACCTTTAGCGATACGTTTCATGAGCGGTAACCTCCGGGTGGGTTGTTGATACGAGGAAACGCTCAAAGGTGGAATTTGTGCCGCCCCTTGGCAGGCATTTCGCCGCAGTCACGCCGAGCCCGCGCCGTTCGTATCACCTGCGCATCGCCGTAGGATGGAACTTTTACCGCCAGCAACAGTTTTCCTTGGCCTTCGACGCTGTGGAACATTGACCGAACTCACTCGACAATAATTGCAGCGCGGCGAAGGTCACCAGAGAGGAAGGCGACATGTCTATTGGCACAATCATCCTGATCATTTTGGTTCTTATTCTTCTCGGCGGCATTGGCGGCATCGGCGGCGGGCCGTTCTACGGCACCGGCTATTACGGCGGTGGCGGGCTCGGTGTCGTGATCGTCATCCTGCTCATTCTCGTGCTGATGGGAAGAATCTAGCCTTTCGAATGATAAGGCTGATCTCCTCTGCCGCGCCGGCGTATCGCTGGCGCGGCCTTTTCTACGCTGTGGGTGCCGGAGGATTGTCTCTCCGGAAAGGCCGTTTTATCGGCATCCTTTTATCGGCATCCTTTTATCGGCATCCTTTTATCGGCATCCTGGGGTCAAACCGGAGGAACGATTCGCAGGCTGGGTCGTCTTCCAGGAACGTCGGAACATTTAGTCGGGGCGAGAGGCCGGAACCGTTATGAAGCTCTTCAAATGTCAACACTGTGAGCAGCTGCTCTATTTTGAAAACACCATCTGCGAAAAGTGCGGGCATCGGCTCGGCTTCATCCCCGAGATCATGACATTGTCTGCGGTCGAGCCCGAGGGCGACGCCTGGCGGGCGCTCGCCGTCAACAAGAAGACCTTCCGCTTTTGCGCCAATGCGGAGTTCGATGTCTGCAATTGGATGGTCGAGGCGAGCGCGCCAGAAAAATATTGCACGGCATGCCGTCATAACCGCACCGTCCCCGATACCAGCATTGCCCAAAATGTCGTTGCCTGGCGCAAGATCGAGATCGCCAAGCACCGTCTGTTTTATACTTTGATGAAGCTCAATCTGCCGCTCGATGCGCAGGACGAGAACGGCGGCATGCGGCTTGCCTTCGACTTTCTGGCGAGCCCGCCGCATCCCGGCGGGCCCCACGTGATGACCGGTCACGATAACGGGTTGATCACGCTGGCGCTCGAAGAGGCCGACGACGCCGAGCGCGAGAAGCGGCGCACCACCATGCACGAGCCCTACCGCACGCTGCTCGGGCATTTTCGTCACGAGGTCGGCCATTATTTCTGGGACGTGCTGGTGCGCGACGGCGGTCTTATCGAAGCGTGCCGCAATATCTTCGGCGACGAATCGGCTGATTACGATCAGGCCCTGCAGAAACATTACGCCAATGGCGCGCCGCCCAATTGGCAGAACAGTTTCATCAGTTCTTATGCGACGTCGCATCCGTGGGAGGATTTCGCCGAAACCTGGGCGCATTACCTGCATATCGTCGATACGCTGGAAATGGCGCGCGCCTTCGGCATGTATGTGCATCCGCGACTGGCGCGGCCGGGCGAACTCGACGCTCAGGTCGATTTCGATCCCTACAATGTCCGCGATCCGTCGTCGCTGATCGACACCTGGATTCCGCTCAGCAACGCGCTCAACAGCCTCAACCGCACCATGGGACTATTGGATATCTATCCTTTCGTCCTGTCGCCGACCGTGGTCGAGAAGCTGAGCGCGATCCACGATCTCATCCACGGCGATAAGCTCCCCGACAAGGTGCTGGTCCCGGCCAAATCGGCGGCTTAGCTCGTTCGTAAACGCACAGGCGTTTTGCCCCCCTCCATTAGAAGCCACCATAAAGCCGCGGCGCTTTCCTCAAGCAGCGCGGCAACTTACTGCCGAAAGCTTTGACTCTAGCTCACACGTTCTCTGGCTCGTATCTCGAACACCGCTAGCCCCGGGAAATCGTGGCTCCGGTGGCTCAGGCCTTCGACTGAAATCCACCCGCACAATATTGTTTTCCCGAGCGATCACCCAGATGCCATCCCTGGACCACATGACAGCACTCCTGCCTCAATGAAGCGGTGTGCCGCTGTCCGGTTTGCCCGAGTGCGATCTTCGCCCGAGGATGCGCTGCCGGCGCGAGGCTCGGCGGTATTTGTCGCCGTTTGCCTGTTTGTCGAGGGTCCGCAGCGCATCCATGATATCGTCAAATCTTACCGGCGATCCTTTAGGCGCAGCGCGCAGATCGGGAGCAGCTTCTATGGCGCAGGCATCCGACGCCCACGACGCCAGGATGGCTCGTTTCTCGTTGATGGTCAGGTCTGGGTCGTTGAGTACTTCGGAGGGGTGTCCGAAGGCGTTGCTTGGGTGAAGCAGTGCGTCAAAGTTGAAGTTATCTGTTCTGTCGTTCATGTCCTTTCTCCCTACGACAGTGATTGGCTCGGCGGAACTACTTTATTTGGATAGTCCGAGGTTTTGCTTCCTCGATCTTCGGAAGCCTCAGGGACAGAGTGCCGTCTTTCATTTCAGCCGCTATCTGGTTCTGGTCGATCTTGCTGGAAAGACGGAAGCTCCTTGAATAGTGACCGATGTTGTATTCGGTATAGAGCGGCCGCAATCCTTGGTATTTTGTTAGATCGAGCCGGCCTTCCACGTTTAGTACGCCATCCTCAACGTGAACGGCGACATTGCTCTTCTCCACACCCGGCATTTCGAGAACGACCATCAGCTCATTTTCTGCTTCGTAAATATCCGAAACCGGTACGAACATTCGTGCCGGGATCGTGGTCTCTTGCTTATTTTCAAGCTCGCGCTTCTTTTGGACCTGGAGTTCTTGTGTAGAAGTCATGACACTGCGCTCCTGATGTAAAAGAGGGGCCAGTCAAACGATTAACTGACTCGAATGGTTCGCGGTTTGTCGCGCTCCAAGCGTGGCAAGTGAAGCGCGAGAATGCCGTCCCGATATTCGGCCTTTATACGATCCGGATCGAGCCCGACAGGCAATGACAGCGTGCGGTCGAACTCACCGAACGTGCGCTCGCGTCGATGAACGCTGACATCGTCAGGATAGGATGCGGATTTCTTACCCGCGATCCGAATAGTGTTCTCCTTCGCCTGGATCTGAAGGCTGTCTTTCTGAATACCCGGCAATTCGATGATGGCCAGGATATCGTCTCCCTGTTGGAAGACGTTGATCGGCGGATATGGGCCTTCGCTGGTCGTCTGGTCCCGGAGCCAATCGCTCGCCAATCGCCCTTCTAGGGCCCGTTGTAGGTTGAACAGGGCGTCAAACGGATCGGCAAACGTCATTAACATGTTCGCACCCCACATCGTTGTTCGGTGGCGACGAAATGGCGTTTGAGCTCCGTCGCCCTTCACCGCCGAGCGATTTGGGTAGGTGTCCTGGCAGTGTCAAGAAGTGAGTGCCAAATTTTTTTTGGCGGGCCCTTGCGGGAAAAAAAGCCGCCCCCATCTCGTCAATCGGCGCCGGCTGGGGAACTGGCCTGGAGTATAAATTGAGTATATTTCAGTAGCTTAGGAGGGCTGCCATGAAGTTCGGTCCGCTTCACGGCCGCGTCGTCGTCAAGCGTGCCGATGCCGAGGAGAGGTCAGCCGGCGGCCCCGCACGCGCCAAATAGCGCGCTAACAGGCCTTAAGTCGATCGACCCAACCGTCGCCGTTAAGCCACGACGCGAGTGTGGAGGCATCCGGCGAACGGCGTTCCAATGCTTGGACGACACGCCAAGCCAAGCACAGGTTGGATGACATGATCGGAGCCCCGCTCCAACCGATCGTTTCCATGATGGGACGCAACGTCGGCATGCCGGTGCCAAGCATGACGATCGCGTCGAGCGGCTTGCCGTAAAGCGTGTGAAGTGCGGCGAGCGCTGCGGAACCGTCGAGGCTATAGATTGGATGAAAAGTACCGCTGCGTGTAACAGCGCTGACAAGTTCCGCGACTTCGAAGCCGTGCGCCTGCCAATAAGTGACGCTGGCGCGGTCGAGATCGTCGGAATAGGGCGACACGAGCCCGATCCGATGCGCATCGAGCACGCGTAACGCATCAGCCACGGCCATTGCCGCGGTAATGAACGGGTGACCACGGCGCGAAGAGATTTCCGCGATGACGCTTGCTTCGCGTTCGCGTCCGGCGAGATAGGAAGCGCCGGTGCACGCCGCCGCGGCCACGCCGATCGGCGCATTGGCAAATTGCTTGAGAGCCTGATCGTAACTCGCGAAATAATCGACAAGCCGGTCGTTCAAGGCGTTTTTGTCGCTCATCAATCGGCCGGTAATCATCGCCACTCCGCGCGGCCACAGGATGTTGAATTCAGGCTCCGCAGTGGTGTTTGCCTGCGGCGTCAGCATGCCGACGAGACCGCGTGGTGCATATTCCAATGACATACTACCCTCGGCGCTTCGTCGCCTATGCGGTTGCGGCTGCGCGACGTAACCCCTCGATCATCGAAGATTTCAAAAGATATTCCTTGAGTTTGGCGGGATTGTCGATCGTGCGCTGCAAATCCTGCAGCATGGCGCGCCGGCGCTCCGGATCGCGCTCCTGCATGCGCGTGCGATTGCGGTGCGCTTGCGCGATGATCTCTTCTTCAGCGATCGGGCGTCGCTGCCTCTCGTAGCGGTCGAGCAGGGCTGCGTCGGCGCTGCCCTGGATCGTCGCGACCAGCTTTTCGCAAAGATTGAAGGCGTCGTGAATGCCGCCGTTCATTCCCATGCCACCGGACGGGCTGTTCAGGTGCGCGGCGTCACCGGCGAGAAATACCCTCCCTGAACGATAGGACGAGGCTAGACGTCGGTGAATGCGGTATGGCCGCGTTTCCAAAACGTCGATCCGGCCCGCCTCCGGGACAATGTCATGCAGCAACTCCTGCTGTGCGGCATCTTCGAGCGCCTGCTCGGCGGTCTGACCGTCGCGGGCATAGAGGCTCACGCGCCAAACGCCGGGTAGCCGGAGCAGACTGAACGTTCCGTTGGGTTTCCAGCAGTAGGAGACGTTGGAGAGGCCTTCGAGCTTCTCGTGAAACGGATAGCGCGTTGTGGCCAGGATCGTGGTTTCCGGATAAACGTCTCCCGACAGTTCAATGCCGAGACCGTGGCGTATTGTGCTGCGGGCACCATCCGCGCCGATCAGATAGTCAGCGGTGAAGACCTCGGGTTTGTTGTCCACTTCAGCAGTGACACGAACGGAGTTGCTCGATTGCTCGAAGCCCGTGACGGTGGCATTGAAAGAAATCGTGACGCTGTCGAGCTTTCGGATGGCGTCAAGCGTGAACTGGCAATATTTGAATTGTTCGCATTGCAGCCGGTAGGGGTGACCGGTCTCGCCGTTGAGCACCGCGAGATCGAACACCGCACGCTCTCCCGAGGGATGCAGCCGGATCTGCCATGTCGGACAGATCAGCCCCGCTTCGAGCATGCGCGTCGTGACCCCGAAAGGCGCCAGCATGTCGAGCGTCGGCGGGTGGAACGTCGATGCGCGCAGCTCTTCCGAGATCGAATCCTGCGCCTCCAGCACGGTGACAGGAATGCCTTTGCTCCCAAGCAGGAGCGCCGCCGTCAAGCCGACGGGTCCCGCGCCGGAGACGAGAACTGTGCTGGGTCCACCCATGCTTGCGCGCCATTTGAACTGCAGGCCTTCTTGTTACAATACAAACGGCGCACCACAAATCGCGCAATCTTCTTTCGTCGTTTACCGCGTTGGCATGCAAATTGCTCGCCAGTGATCGGGTCCGCTTGACAATGAACCGGGGCGCGCAAAAGGAGGGATGGAGGTATGCGTCGGCGTGATTTCGTGAAGCTCGTTGGGACTGCGGCCGTCAGTTGGCCGATGGCAGCGCGCGCGCAGTTCGATTCGTCGCGGCCCATCACCATGATAGTGCCGTTTCCCCCGGGCGGTGGCGCGGATGTTCTCGTGCGCATCCTCACGAAATACATGGCCGAGAATTTGAATGAGACTATCGTCGTGGAGAATCAGCCAGGGGCAGGCGGGGCGCTGGCTTTCGCACATGTCGCCCGCGCCGTCCCGGACGGTCATACCCTTGGCTGGTCGTCCGCCGGATTCGCCGTAATGGCCGCAACGCTGCCCGATCTGAGTTTCAGTCCGCAGAAGGACTTCGTGCATGTGTGCGATGTTGCCCAGAATCCGTTCGTGCTCGTCGTCAATCCGGATCTTCCGATCAAAAGCGTGAAGGAATTGATCGACTATGCGAAGGCAAAGCCGAATGCACTGAACTTCGCGCAGAACGGCACTGCCACGCTCACCAACCTTGTGGTCGAGCTGCTGAAGATTCAGGCCGGTATCCAAGTCACACAGGTTGCCTACCGCGGCGATAACTACTCGATCGCTGATGTCATCACAGGTCAAGTGCAGGCCATGTTCTCTAATAGCCCGGTGGCGTTGCCGCACGTCGCCGCCGGCCAACTGCGGGCTCTGGCAGTCACGTCGGCAAGGCGATCTGCCGCAGCGCCTGACATTCCGACGATGGTCGAGTCCGGCTACCCCGATTTCAAGGTCGTCGTGTGGCAGGGAATCTCCGGACCTGCGGGGCTGGCCCCGGACGTCGTCAATCGGATCAACGCCTCGGCTCGCGAGGCATTGAAAGTGCCGGAAGTCGCTGCCCGGTTCGACGCTTTGGGTGCGGAACGTGTCGGCAGTACACCGGAAGAATTCGCGGCGCTCGTCGGCCGCGAGCTCGAGGTGTGGAGTGATGTCGCACGACGTTCAGGCGTCAAGCCCGACTGACATCATCATCAGCGCACCTTGGCCGGCATGATCATATTGATGATCGCGCATTTGCCCGCTGAGTTCGCCTTGAGCGCTTCAGTCAAGGCAATCTGAAGTTCTGCTGGCGTCTCCACACGGCATGAATAACCGTCGACAACAGCGGCCGCTTGTTCGTACTTCACACCCTTGAGTTCGACTCCGTAATAGTCCTTCGTCGTCATGGCCGTGCCCGACGGATAGAACTTGTCGTGGTAGTACTGCATGGCCGCATATTTCGCATTATTGAACACGAGGACGAGCAAAGGCAGCTTGTGCTCGTCGGCGAAAGCCAGAGCCGGCAAGACCGGGTTGTAAAGAAGGGAACCGTCGCCAATGGCTACGACGACCGGTCGGTCGGGTATGGCGAGCTTGACGCCGAGGGCATATCCGAGTGCCTGACCAAGACCGTTCGGCGCGCGGAAAAAATCGAAGGGTTTTTCGGTGCGGAAATGCTCGCGCACGAGACGCGCATGCACGATCGTTTCGTCGACATAAATCGCGTTCGGTGTAGCCTCGCGCAGCAATTGTGCAACAAGCGGCACAGTGATGGAGTCGACTGCCGCCGCGGCTTTTTCGGCAGCATAAAGCCGTTGCTGGCGTCGGTCGTGCAGTTCCTTCCACCGGGCACGACGGGCGTTAATAGCCGCGGTGTCGAGCTTCTGCCGGCGTATCGCATCTGCCAGCAGCCTTAATGTAAGAGCCGGGTCGCCTTCGAGATACTGCCCGGCGCCGGTGACCTGATAGACCAACGTTTCTTTGAGAGATCGCTGCGCGAGCGAGACAATCTTCGCGTTCCTCGGGGCCTTGCTCGGCGGAAACCACGGCGCTTGGTTCTCGACCAGGAGCGCAAAATCGATCTCATCGAGATAGGGCGCTGCGTCGAGACCAAGATAAAGATCGTGGCTCTTGGGGAAGTTCGAGCCCCCCGCACCAGGAGCGTCAATGACGGCGATGGCGAGAAGTTCGGCCAATTCGACCAGCGCATCGAACGCGTCTTCGTTTCCTCCGACAGACTCCACAAAAATGAACGGACAATGCGCCGCGCTGAGTTGCGCGGCCACGCGATCGATTTCATCGGCAGCGGGCTGAGACTTCGGCGGCGGCTGGATGTTCAGAGTTTGCTCGGGTTTGGACCACTTCTCGATCATCGACTCCATCGAAATGCAGATGTACGTGGGGCCCTGTGGAGCGCGTTGCGCGAGTTCTCCGGCGCGCACGACGCTCTGATAAAGCGTCGAAACGGACGGTGCTTGAAGGGCAATTTTGACCACTGGCTCGATAAGGCGCTGCGGTCCGCCGACGACATTCAAACTGCGATACCACTGCGGCCCAGGATCGAAGTCGCCTTCGCCGAACGACTGGGACTCGCCAGACAGGATGAGCATCGGCGTCTCGGTGAGGCGAGCGCCGAAAATCGCCATGCTGCCTTGGAGAAGGCCGGCGCCGGCATGGAGCAGAACGGCCTGCATCCTGCCCGTGACCCGGGTGTAGCCGGCCGCCATCGAAACGGCGAGAGTTTCATGGCCGCAGTCAAGATACGCTGGACCGGGTATGCTGGTCGCTTTCTGGCGAGAGAGCGCCTCCCATAACGAGGGCCATTCCGATCCCGGCGATGAGATCACGTAGTCGACCTTGAGGGCACGAAATGCTTCGAGGATCGCTTCGCCGCCATCTTCCGAATTTCGCAAAATGAGCCTCAAAAGTGTTTTTGATGATCGCGCCGTTAATTCGGTCCGGTAGGGGGCTTGTTGATGCCCGCAAGATTGCGCGCCCGCGCCTTCTTCTCCTCGATCTTCATGCCGCGCGCGATCTGGATCCGCTGCGCCTGCGGCGAGCCTGCGCCATGCAAGCTTTCGGTCAGATAGCCGACGGCGTTGCGGCCGATGGTCATGTTTTCAATCAGGCGCAGCATCCGCATGCGGTCGACGACATCGACGCCGTCGCGCCCTTGCAGGAATTTGCGGATCAGCGGCCCCACTTCATTGTGCTGCAAATCCTTCTCCGACGGCATGGTGACCACCAACCCGCCGGCGATGTCCTGCGCTAGGCGGGCGATCTCAAAGGGAAACCGCGTCACGTTGTGCTTGGCAACGTTGGACAGCATCTCGTCGTTGATATAGGCGCCGGACGGTACCTGCTTCGATTGATGGGCGGCCGCCATGCAGCTCGAATAGATCGTCTCGTTGAGATGGGTCATCTCGACGAGCTTGTCCTTGATATGCGAGACGCCTTCGACGCCGTTGTGCTCGGCGGCCGACGCCGCGGCGCCGATCAAAACATCGCCGAGCCCGGTTTTGCAGACATAGGAGCTGCGGTGATAGGTGGTGAAGCGCTCGACCAGCGATGAGGCATAATTCCACTCGCCGTCCATGAAGACGTGCTGATGCGGCACGAACACTTCGTCGAAAACGATGAGCGATTCCTGGCCGGCGAATTGCGCATTGCCGGCGTCCATCGCGCCGCCGTCGACGATGCGGGTATCGTTGGTCTGGCGGCCGACCACATAAGTGAGCCCCGGCGCGTCGACCCGAATTGCGCCGACCACCGACCAGTCGCGGTCGGCTTCGGTCATGCGCATGGTCGGCATGAAGATCAGCCAATGCGAGTTCACCGCGCCGGTCTGATGCATTTTTGCGCCCGAGACGTAGATCCCCTCATCGTCGCGCCGCACCACGCGCAGGAACAGATCGCTATCGCTTTGCTGATGCGGCGGCTTCGAGCGGTCGCCCTTGGGATCCGTCATGGCGCCGCCGATCACCACATTGGCCGCCTGCGCCCGCTTGAGAAAGGCAAGAAAGCGCTGGTGATAATCGGTGCCGTGTTTGGCGTCGATATCGAAGGTCACGGCGTGGCAGGTGCCGATGGCGTCGAGCCCGACGCAGCGCTGAAAGCAGGTGCCGGTGCGGCGGCCAAGTTCGCGCTGCATCTCATGCTTGGCGACGAGCTCCGCGGGCGCCACCGGCACATGGAGAAAACGGTTGATCTGACGGTCGCTGATCCCGGAATGGACGCTTGCGAGGTTCGGCTCTTCGGTGGCGAGCCGAAACGTCTCCGCCATGGCATTGATCGACGGCCGGATCACCGGATGGTCGGCCGGCTCTGCGACGCGCTCGCCCATGAAGAACACGTTCATGCGGCGGCCGCGCAACGACCGGATATAGTCGTCGGCGGTCCGGATCGGGCTCTTAAAGTCCGACCACAGGGCTTCGATATCCTGCATTAGCGCCTCCTCATGGGCCCGCGCGCCGCTTCAGACCCGCATCGCTTCACGCAGCTTGTAACGTATGATCTTGCCGGACCCGGTGCGAGGGATTTCGGCGATCAGTTGCACACTGTGCGGCACCTTGTAGGCCGACAGATAAATCCGGCAATGGGCCAGGACGGCGTCCTTTTCGACCGCATTGCCGGGACGCGGCACGATAAACAGCGCCGGCACCTCGCCGAGATGCTCGTGCGGCACGCCCACCACGGCGCAATCGAGCACGGGTTCGTATTTGTTCACGACCTCTTCGATCTCGGCCGGCGCGATGTTCTGGCCGCCCCGGATGATGAGTTCCTTGAGCCGGCCGGTGATGGTGAGAAAGCCGTTCTCGTCGCTCCTGGCTAGATCGCCGGTGTGATACCAGCCGGCGCGCAGGGCGTTCGCGGTCTCGTCGGGCTTGTTGTGATAGCCCGGCATGACGTTCGGGCCATGCACGATCAATTCGCCTTCCTGGCCGGACCCGACATCGCGGCCGTTGAGATCGACGATGCGAACCGCGAGCCCAGGCACGGCTATGCCGCATGAGCCCATGACACGCCCGCCGCTCGGCCAGTTCATCGTCACCATGGTCGAGGTTTCGGTAATGCCGTAGCCGTCGAGCAGCGGCACCTTGAGTTCGGCTTCGAACTCGCGATTGAGCGTCGCCGGCATGATGGCGCCGGCGGAAACGCAAAGCCGCAGATTGGGGAATTGAACATCCTTCTCGCCGCGCGCGGCCTGCAACAGATAGTGGAACATAGTCGGCACGCCGGGGAAGTAGCTGAACTCTCCGGTTTTCAGAAGCCGCAGCGCTTCGCTCGTCGAGAATCTCTCCATGATGTATTCGCTCGCCCCCACCGCGAGCACGCTCAGCACCGAGAGATTGAGCGCATAGGAATGAAACAGCGGCAGCGGCGATAACACGGTGTCGCGCTCGCTCAATCCGGTAATCGGCGCCCAGCAGGCGGCCGTCACCCACAACATGCCGTGCACCGTCAGCTGCACGCCTTTGGCGCGGCCGGTGGTGCCTGAGGTGTAGAGGATGAACGCGGTCTCGTGCAGCGAGGCCGGATCACGCGGCGCCGATTTTGGCTGTTGCGATATGAGTTTTTCGTAGCGCAAGGCTTCGACGTTGCAATTGCCGCGATCCGTCACGATGATGGTCTTCAACGCCGGCGCCGCATTTTGCAGGCGAGCAAACAGATCGCCCCGTTCGCCGCTGGTGATGACCGCTTTGCAGGCGGCGTCCTCGAGCCGATAGGCGATCTCGGGTTCGGTCGCGTCGTAACTGATCGGCACGCCGATCGCACCGGCCCGCGCGATGGCGAGACAAGCTTCCACCCATGGCACCGAGTTCGGCAGCATGATCGCAACCGTATCGCCCGCTGCGATGCCACACTCGGCCAGATGGCCGGCGAGATTACCGGTGCGGCTTTCAAGCTCCGCGTAAGTCACGGATGAATGCGCGTCGCGAAACGCGCATTTGCCGCCGCGCGCCGCGGCATGCCGGCGCAATAAGTCGGGGATCGGCGCGATGAGATCGGTGTGCAGCATGAGATTCCTCGTCACACCATGCTGTAGCCGCCGCTGATGCTGAGCACCTGGCCGGTGATCCAGCCGCTCGACGGCGATGCCAGGAGCGCGATCATCGGCGCGATGTCGCCCGGCAGGCCGAGCCGGCGCACCGGATAGAGCTTTACGAGTTTTTCCCGATTGGCCTCGACCCAGTCCTTGTCGTGGGCGGTCTCGACCAGGCCGAGCGACACGGTGTTTGCGGTGGTGCCGGAGCGGCCGAACTCGCGCGCCAGTGATTTCATCAGGCCGATGACGCCGGCGCGGGCGGCAGCGACGATGGCAAGCCCGGATTCGCCGACGCGGGAGGAATCGCCGATGACACTGACGATGCGGCCGTTCTTGGCGGCTTCGAGATGGGGGGCGGCGGCGTGACAGCAATGAATAGCCCCGTAGAGCGAGGCGTCGATTTGCTTGTGCCAATCCTCGGGTGTCGTCTCGACAAAGCGCTGCCGTTTGGCGAGGCCGGCATTGTTGATCAATATGTTCAAACCGCCGAAGTCTTTGGCGATTGTCGCGACCATCGCCTGCACGGCGGCGAAATCCGCCACGTCAGCTTGATAAGCTTTGGCGCTGCCGCCCATCGCTTTGATCTCCGCGGCAATGCTTTCCGCTTCGTTCGCCGAGCTTCGGTAATTGACGGCGACGCTCGCGCACTCGGCGGCAAGCGTCAGCGCGATCTCGCGGCCGACGCCGCTCGCCGCGCCCGTCACCAGCGCGACCTTGCCTCGTAATCCCAAATCCATGTCCGCTCCCTCGTCGATTTCTTTAGTTTTTGTCGTCCAAGTTTTGTTCTCTATGCCTCAGCACCGCCGCGCGCCGCTTCAACGAGACGAAACAACCGCTCCGGCGTCACCGGAAGTTCATCGATCGCAATGCCGAGCGGCGACAGCGCATCCGCAATCGCATTGGCGATCGCCGCCGGCGCACCGATCGTGCCGCCTTCGCCCATGCCGCGGAAGCCGCCGAGCGTCGTCGGCGAGGCACTGTCGAGATGCACCACCTGCATGGACGGAATCTCGCTTGCCGAGGGCACGAGATAATCGACCAGACTCGCGGTCATGATCTGGCCCTCGGCGTCATAGACCACTTCCTCATAGAGCGCGGCCCCGATCCCCTGCGCAACACCGCCGTGAACCTGGCCGTCAACGATCATGGGATTGACGAGTTTGCCGCAATCCTCAGCCACCGTAAAACGGTCGATGCGGACCTCGTAGGTTTGCGGGTCGATCTCGACCGCCGCGATATGGGTCGCCGAGGTCGTCGTTCCGAACACCGGATCGTAGGTCATGGTCGCGGCAAGGTCGCCGCGCGCGTCGGGCGGCAGCCGGCCCATTTCCGAATACACCGCGCGCGCCACGTCGGCAAAGCTGATGGAACGGTCGGTGCCGGCGACGGTGATCCTGCCGCCTTCGGCGATCAGATCGGCGGCTGCAGCTTCGAGGAGATGCGAAGACGCGTGCAGGACTTTTTCGCGCACCGCCTCCGCCGCAAGCGTCGCTGCGCCGCCGGCGAGCACCATGCTGCGGCTCGCATAGGTGCCGGTGCCGCCATTCACCGCGGCGCTGTCGCCCTGCACGATGCGGACATCCTCGACGCGGACGCCGAGATGCTCGGCGACGACCTGCGCCAGTGTCGTCTCGAGACCCTGGCCGTGCGAGGCGATGCCGAAGGCCGCCGTGATGCCGCCCGTCGAATCGATGCGCAGCGCAGCCGTCTCGGTACCGGTATTGATCGGCATGCCGGGCGCCACCGAAATACGCGAACCGATGCCGGTGAGCTCCGCATAAGACGCAATGCCGATGCCGATAAGGCGGCCTTCGGCGCGTGCGGCTTTCTGCTTGGCGCGCAGCGCGTCATAGCCGATCGCGGCGCAGGCGCTTTCGAGACATTCCTGGAAACCGGATTTGTCCCAGACGATCCCAGAGGCGGCTTTGTAGGGGAGTTCGTCAGCGCGAACGAGATTGCGGCGCCGGATTTCGCTCGGATCGATACCGAGCTTTACCGCCGCCATGTCCATCAGCCGCTCCATGGCGAAAGTCGAGATCGGCCGGCCGACGCCGCGATAAGGACCGGTCGGCGCCTTCGATGTCGCCACCGCTTGCACCCGGCCGCGGTAATGCTCGATGCGATAGGGACCCGGGAGGAAGCTCACCACCTGCACCGGTTCGAGCGCCGCCGTCCATGGATAGATCGAATATGCGCCGACGTCGCCGATCACATCGGCGCGCAATGCCAGGATCCGGCCGTCGCCGTCGAGCCCCATTTCGGCATCGACGATTTCGTCAAAGCCCTGGCTGGTGGCGACCAGATCTTCCATGCGATCGCTGGTCCATTTGACCGCTTGCCTGAGCCGCCGCGCCGCGGCGCAGACAAAAATCTCTTCCGGATAGAGCGAGCCCTTGCCGCCGAAGCCGCCGCCGACATCGGGCGCGACCACGCGAATGCGGTGGCCCGGGAGATCGAGTGCCGCGGCCAGCGCATCGCGGACGATGCCGGGCACTTGCGTCGCCGCATGCAGCGTCAGCGTCTCGCGTCCGGCGTCGTACTCGGCGACACAGGCGCGCGGCTCAATCGCCGCCGGCGTTTTGCGATGCATGCGGAACCGGCCCTCGACGCGCACAGTGGCGGCGGCGAGCGCGGCATCGACATCGCCGCGCTTGAATTCGCGGCTCACCAGCACATTGGTGCCGGCCTCCTCGTGCAACAGCGGCGCGCCGGTACGCGCGGCGGCCTCGGGATCGATGACATAGGGCAGCGGCTCATAGTCGATGGCGATGAGTTCAACGGCGTCTTCGGCGTGATAGCGGCTGTGCGCAATGACGCCAACGACCGGTTCGCCGACATAGCGGACCTTATCCTTCGCCAAGGCATGGATCGGCGTAGCGTAATAGTTTTTCATGCGCGAAGTCGCGAACAGCGGCTTGACCTCGTCGGCAAGATCGTCGGCCGTGAATACCGCAACGACGCCCGGCGCCTGCCGCGCCGCCGCGCAATCGATGGTGCGAATGCGCGCATGCGACTGATCGCTGCGCCGGAACGCGACATGGAGGACGCGCAACACCTGCCGGTCGTCGGTAAAACTTCCGAGCCCGGTCAGAAGCCGGGGGTCCTCGGTGCGCTTGACGCGCGCGCCGATGATTTTTGGCCGGGCGTGAACTTCCGGGGTGTCATTCATAGGCGTCTTCGCCTTTGCGCAGGCTCGCCCATTGCGCATCGTCGTGGCCGCACAGCACGGTGGCGCCGCGCGCCTCGATATGACGGACCTCGGCCAGCGATTTTGTCAGCGCCTCGGCGTTCCAGGTGTTTTTGGGAATGACGCCGCTATCGAGCGTGGAGCGAAGGCTGACGGTATCGGACGCGAGCAGAAATGTTCCCGCCCGTTCCAGCGCCACCAAAGCGCCGGTCGTGCCCGGCGTATGGCCGGGCAGCGGGATCAATACGATGCGTCCGTCGTCGAACAGGTCGTGCTCGCCGTCGATGGTCTCGATCGGGCCGACTCCTTCCCACTCGGCAGCGACATAGCCCGACTTCGCGGCCTCGGTCGCCCGCGCGGCGGCGACTTCCTCGGCCTGGATGATGAACGTCGCGCGCTTGAAGAAAGCGTTGCAGCCGCAATGATCCGGATGCAGATGCGAGCACACGACGACGTCGATGTCGTCGCACTGCAGGCCGATGCCGGCGAGCGCGCTGATCACGTTATCGCCGGGCGGCATGATCGGCGTCATCAGTCGGGCGAGGCTGCCCCAGCGCGCCTCGGGCGCCTCGGCCACCTGCGGGTGACATCCGCTATCGAACAGGACGTTGCCTTGCGGGTGGCGAAGGAGCGCGCAGGACACCGGAGCCTCGATGGTCTCGGCCCGGTCGGCGTCGGGCAAATAGAGATTCTTGCGCACGCGCAGGCGGCCGCCCGATAGAAGATGCATCTTCATCGGACGGCTCGCTTGTCCAGAACGGCGCGGATCGCTTTGACGATGTGCTCATAGCCGGTGCAGCGGCACAGATTGCCCGAGAGTCCTTTGCGGATATCGTCGTCGCTCGCGAGCGGATATTTGCGCAACAGATCCGTCGCGGTCATCAGCATGCCCGGCGTGCAGAAGCCGCATTGCAGGGCGTGATGCTCGTGAAAGGCTTCTTGCAGCGCGTTCATCTGCCCGATGCGACCGAGGCTCTCAACCGACTCGACGACACGGCCGTCGGCTTGCACCGCGAGTATCAAACACGCACGCGCGCTATCGCCGTCGACAAGGACGGTGCAGGCGCCGCAGACGCCGTGCTCGCAACCGACATGGGTGCCGGTGAGCCCGAGCGTCGAGCGAAGAAAATCGGCCAGCAATAGCCGCGGCTCGACGCTTGCCGCGTGGACCGTGCCGTTGACCGTTACGGTGATTTCGCGCGACCCGCTCATGGCGAGGTCTCGCAAGCGCGCCGCCATGCCTGGGCGATCGCCCGGCCGGCGAGAACGCCGGCCAGATGCCGCCGGTAATCCGCCGAGGCGTGCAGATCGGTTTCCGGCGTGATTAACTCCCGCACGGCGTCGACGACGCGGCCGATCAATTCGGGATCGGGATTGCGTCCTATGAGCAAGGCTTCGGCTTCCGCCGCGCGCCGTGGGGTCGCGCCGACGCCGGTCAGGGCAATGCGGGCTTTCTTGACCGCGCCGCCGGCCACCGTGAGAAGCACAGCCACTGCGGCGAGCGCGAAGTCGCCGTGACGGCGCGCGACCTCCTCAAATCCCCAGCCTGTCGCCGCCGGCAGCTTGGGCAGAACGATTTCCGTGAGCACTTCCGCACTCTCGAGATCGACCGTGAGCGCATCGAGAAAAAACGCGCGCGCCGGTACGACTCGCGCGCCGTTCGCCGAAGCGATGCCGAACTCGGCCTCGAGCAGCATGGCCAGCATCGGCAGCTCAGCCGCCGGATCGCCATGCGAAAGGCTGCCGCCGATGGTACCCCGATTACGGATCGCCAGATGCGCCACATGCGTCATCGCGCAGGCGACCACTGGAAAGAGCTTGGCGATCAGCGGGGAGGTTTCGAGCTGGTAGTGGCGGGTGAGGGCGCCGACGCGAACATCGCGCTCGGTCTCGCGAATGTAATCGAGACCCGGGATGCGGTTGATATCGACCAGGATCGAGGGCCGCAGCAGCCGAAAATTGAGCATCGGAACGAGGCTTTGGCCGCCAGCGAGAATCTTGGCGTCGGTGCCGGCTGCCGCCAGAGCGGCAATCGCCATGTCGATGCTGGTTGCGGCGACATAGTCGAAAACGGGCGGCTTCATGCGGTCCCCGGCACTGGCATGCCGGGCGACGTTAAACGGCGTCGGCGCCGCCGCCAATGGGCTCGTTTTTGAGAGCCCGCTTTGTGGCGCGCTTGCCTTGGGGGGACGGCGGCCTGTGTCGGGTCACGCCACAGGCCGCTCCGGAAGTCCTCCGATCAAGCTTCGGGATTACGCCTCGATGATAGCGACGATCTCATCGCTATCCGGATCGATGATCAGGATCTGGTCGCCGACGACGATATAGTCGTAGCCTTCGTATTGCGGAACGACTTCAACGACGTCTTCGGGCAGAACCTCGACACGCACGTCGCGCGGAATCGCGACGCCGACGGCAATATTGAAATTAATATTGGTCCTGACGGAAGCGGCTTCGCTCTTGCCAAGGATGGAGTGGATTTTGCTGCGCTGCGACTGGGACAGCTGCACTTTGGCGCCTGCGGCGCTCGGCGCCTTGCCGGCGTTTTGCTGGCTACCTTCCGCCTTGTTCGACTGGCTTACGTTCGATTTGGTCGTTTCGCCTTGGGCGCCTTTCTGCGTCGGCTCGCGCTCTTCCTGAGCCTTTTTCTGGTCTACGCCGTGCTCGCTCTCAGCGCCGCGCTGCGGCGTGGTCGTCGACTTCTCTTCCTGAGCGCCGCGCTGCGGGGTCGTCGCTGACTTCTGCTCTTCCTCGGCGCCGCGCTGCGGGGCCGTCGTCTGCGATTTCGGCTCTTCGCCCATGCGCTGCTCGGGCTTGGCGTCTTGCGCCGCGCCTTGCGTTGCATGCGTGGGCATCTGCGCGCTGGGCTGCTGATGCGTCATCGCACCGCCGGAGCCGCCTGGGGCTGTCGATTTTTGCTCGGCGGCGCCCGCGGGCTTCGCGGTGCCCTTCGAATCCATGGCGCTCTGTGCTGACGCCATAGTAGTGAATCCGACTACCGCCGCCACAGCGACCGTAGCCAACAAGGTCTTTTTCATCTCGCTCTCCTGTGATCTCCCGCAACGAGTCTCGATTTTCCGCTGGGACGTCGCCCCGATGAAATTCGCCGCCAGACTCGGTCGTGCGCTGTGTCCCCAACTCATACGCGGTAATCGCGTTCCCCTTGCCCGTTCTCATTTGTTCGTGGCCGTTTTACTCGGCAGTCCGCACTCATTCCGTGGATCTCAGTAGCCAAGCCGCCGGAACCCCGGCCGATTGGCCACGTTGTTTCACCGGGAGCAGCGAATCTGGAGGCCGTCCGATGAACTGGGACCGCGTCGAAGGGAATTGGAAAGAGGCCAAAGGCAAGATCAAACAGAAGTGGGGACAATTGACCGACGACGATCTCGCCAAAATTAACGGACAGCGCGAGCAGCTCGAAGGCAAGATCCAGCAGCGTTATGGGCTCGCCAAGGACTTGGCGCGCAAGGACTTGGCGCGCAAGGACCTGGCGCGCAAGGACCTGGCGCGCAAGGACCTGGCGCGGAAGAATCTGGACGACTGGTTGAATGCACAGCCCTGACGGGCGTGCGGCGGTCGAACGCGGGGATCAGCCGTCGCTCATCCCCGCGCGTTCGTCCGAAGGAAAACGCAGGAGGTTGGCGTGACGGTTCACTACCCTGATTCGACTGAGCTCCCCGACCACCACCCCGATCCCACCACGCAGCATCGCCCCGTGCAGCCCAGTACCGTGGTCCCGACAAACGAGGCGCGGCAAGGCGTGACCGGGCATAATGTCCGCTACGTCCTCGGCATCGGTATCGCCGCGGTCGTCGTGATATTCGCGGGGCTCTGGCTCTACTACTTCGCCTGAGCGGAGGCTTAATCGCTGCGCTCGACCAAGGCAGCACGCGTCTTGCCGACATCGCTTGAGCCGATAGCCGGTGCTGCGTTACCCCAAGCGTTGCGGATGTAGGTCACGACGGCGGCGACTTGGTCGTCGTTCAAAAGCCAGGCAAAAGCCGGCATGGCGGGAGCGGTCGGCGCCGGGTCGGTGCCGACGCTGAGCGCGCCGCGCAAGACGACGTGTAACAGCGTAGTGGGATCGCTTTGTTGCACAACCGATGCGCCGCTGAGCGTCGGGAATAGGCCAGGAACACCCTTGCCGTTTGCGGCGTGGCAGCCGGAACATTCGTCGGCATAGATTTGCGCGCCGATTTTCATGGTCGCCTGGTCCGGCGCCGCAGGCGCGTTTTGCGCCTCTCCCGGTTGATTGGAACGGTCGCCCGGCTGATCCTTCAAATAGGCCGCGATCGCCTTCAAATCGGGGTCGCTCAGTTTCGACGTCGAGAGCGTAAGCGTCTCGGCCATCAATCCGGTCGCGGCGCTGGTGCCGTTATGCCCGGTCTTGAGGTAGCTGACGATGTCGCCGGCCGACCACGAGCCGAGCCCGCGCCGCGGATCGTTGGTGATGTCCGGTGCGAACCAGCCCTGAAGATTATAGCCTTGCATGCGTTCGCTCGTCTTGTCGGCGCCAAGCGAATTCTTGGGTGTATGGCACATGCCGCAATGGCCGAGGCCTTCGACCAGATAGGCGCCGCGATTCCATTCCGCGCTTCTGCTCGCATCGGGCTGAAACACACCCGGCGTGAAGAACAGTGCGTCCCAGGCCGCCATGCTGATCCGCAGATCGAGCGGAAACGGCAGCCGATCCGTCTTGACCGGGTTTTGCACGGCCGGGATGGTGTTCAAATAAGCGCGGATGGCGAGCGCGTCGTCGCGTGTCACCTTGGTGTAATAGGTGTAAGGCATGGCCGGATAGAGTCGTTCGCCATTGCGCCCGGTACCTTTGGTGAGCGCATTGACGAATTCGTCGTCGGTCCAGGCGCCGATGCCTGTTGTCGGATCGGGCGTGATATTCGGGGCGGCGAGTTCGCCGAACGGCGTTTGAACGAGCCTCCCGCCGGCGAAGTCATGGCCGCTGCCCGGCAGCGTATGGCAAGCGGCGCAATCGCCCGCGATGGCGAGGTAGTGGCCGCGCTCGATCTGTCCAAAGTCTTGCGGATTGATGCCGGCCGCGCTCGATGCGGCCGGCGCGCTGAGCGCCGTGCCGAGCAACAACGCGCGCGACAATAGCGAAAGATATGACGTTCGCTCACGCATGAACGAGTGGTCCCGGGTCTTTGAGATAGCGCGAGCGGATCGCCGCGGCGGACCAGTAGGCGAGCGCGCCGACGGTGCCGGTCGGGTTGTACCCCGCGTTTTGCGGGAAGGCGCTGGCACCCATCACGAACAGATTGGGCACGTCCCAGCTCTGCAGATAGCGGTTCAGTGCACTATTGCCGGGGTTGTCGCCCATGATGGCGCCGCCGTTGAGGTGCGAGGTCTGATAGGCGGTGACGTCGTAAGGGGCCTTGCGCGGCTTTTTGACGATTTGCTTCGCGCCCATCTGCTGCAGGATCTCGGCAAATTTGTCGGTCAGAAACGAGCTCATCTTCAGCTCATTGTCGTGGAAGTCGATGGTCACCCGCACCAGTGGGCGGCCGAAGCGGTCCTTGTAGGTCGGGTCGAGGCTGAGATAATTGTCGCGGTAGCTGTACATCGAGGCATGCACCGAGCCGCCGCTGTTGATGGTCGAGAGATAGTTGTCTTTCAGTGCCTGTTTCCATTTTGAGCCCCAGGCCGGCGTGCCGGGCGGCACCGCGGTGGTCTCGATCGGCCGGCCATTGGTCTGCACCTGGCCGATATAGCCGCCGCCGACGAAGCCGAGCGCGCTGTGGTCGAAATTGTCGCCGTTGAACTCGTCGATGATCATGCCCATGGCGCCGGAGGCGACGAAGGGA
Source organism: Xanthobacteraceae bacterium (assembly GCA_049282655.1). GTDB lineage: Bacteria > Pseudomonadota > Alphaproteobacteria > Rhizobiales > Xanthobacteraceae > BOG-931. The sequence goes on along the minus strand of JBAPUM010000113.1, from coordinate 12,605 downwards.
TTGAAATTGTATTTGTCCTTGTCGAAGAAGCCGAGCGCGGTCGACATCGTCTGGTGGGTGAAATTGCGCCCGATCTGGCCTTGGCCGCTTTGCGGGTCGTAGGGCGTGCCGATGCCCGAGAGCAGCAGCAGCTGAACGTTGAACAGCGAGAACGCACACAGCAGCACCAAATCGGCCGGCTGTTCGAATTCCTCCCCCGACGAATTGACGTAAGTGACGCCGGTCGCGCGTTTGCCGGTATTGTCGAGATTGATGCGCGTCACTTCGCATTCAGTGCGCGCCTCGAAATTCGATTTGCGCAGCAGCACGGGCAGGATCGTGGTCTGCGGACTGGCCTTGGAATAATTGGCGCAACCGAACCATTCGCAAAAGCCGCAATAGGTGCATTGCCCGAGGGTGACGCCAAGCGGATTGGTGTAGGACCTCGACAGATTTCCGGACGGCTGCGGAAACGGCTTATAGCCGAGCTGCGTCGCGGCCTGCGCAAACAGCGTATGGCCGTAGCCTTGTTTTTGCGGCGGCGTCGGGTAAGGCCGCGAGCGCGGGCCCTCGAACGGATTGCCGCCGGCCTGAATGGCGCCGCCGAGATTGCCGGCCTGCCCGGACGTGCCGCAGAGATATTCGAACTCGTCGTAATGCGGCTCGAGCTCGTCGAAACTGACGCCCCAGTCCTGGATCGTCATGTCGTCAGGCAGGAAGCTCGCGCCGTAGCGCTGCGTGAGGTGGCTCTTCAACGTGAAATCGGTCGGCAGAAAGCGCCATGTTTCGGCGTTCCAGTGCACGCCGGCCCCGCCGACGCCGTTGCCGAGCATGAACGCGCCCCAGCTGCGCACCGGGAGCGCCGTCTCGTCGACCTTGTTGCGGAACGTCACGGACATCTGCGAATTGCGCAAAAACAGGTCGTGCTGAATGCGATAGCGCAATTCGTCCTGCGCGTAGGAAATCGGAAAATCGGTCGCCGTATTGCGCCAGGGGCCGCGTTCGAGCGCCACCACGTCGAGCCCTGCATCGGTCAATTCGTTGGCGAGGATCGATCCGGTCCAGCCGAGCCCGATGACGGCGACATCTTTATGAGGAAGCTTTCGCGCCATTTTATCTGCCCGGTAAGTGACGGCTCATTTCGCTACGCGGCGCGTCATTGCGTCCAGTTGGGATGATTGTTGATGCCGACGACCGGCAGCGTAACGCGTTGGTTGTGCCGATCGATCCAGTCGCGATAGTCGTAATGCGCGCCGGGAAAGCCGATCATTTTCCAGGACGCCATGTTCCTGTTGCCGCCATAGATCGGATCGGCGAGGAATCCGTTCTGAGTGTCCTTGAGGATGAGCTTGAAGAATTCCTGGGCGTCGGTGCCATTGAGTGTCAGCGAGCCGTCCTCGAGGCCCCGGATGGCTTCGTCCTTCTCCGCGTCGGCAAGGTCGACGAAGGATTTGCCCGAATATTTGTTCCGGCAGGCTGCGTCGAATGCCGCGAGCGCCGCGCGATAGTGTTGCGCCGGCGTCACCGCGGATTGCGGGCCTTGCTGCTTGGTGCCTTTCTGGAACGGACCCGCCATGTAATAGCCCTCGAACCGGCCGTAGGGCCCGGCGAGCTGGCGATCGATGAAGACGGCGCAGCCGCAGTCTTTGCCGCCGGGTGATAGATCGTCGGACGGGATCAGGCGGTCGACGAAGGCCTCGACGGTGCCGCCTTCCTGCGCGGTGAAATATTTCCAGCCTTCGGAGGTGACGGCTTCGGGCGGGTTCGCGGCGCCTGGTTTCCAAGGCATTCCGCCGTGCAGGATCGCGGCGCGCGCGGCGCCCGAGCTCAACAGCAGCAAAATCGCGCTGGACCCGAGCAGCCGCCGCCTGGTGATGCGATGCACAGCTCGCCCTCGGTCAGATTTCCGCGTTTGCCAAACGCCCGGATGGCCAAAAGGTTCCGCGCCTTGACGCCTTTTGCGGCCGCGGAACGCGTCAAACCGTTCTGATTGATCCGACGATCGCGGCGACCACGAACAGCAGCAGCGCCACCAGGAAAACGACTTTGGCCATGCCGACCGCTGCTCCGGCGATGCCGCCGAAACCGAGCACTGCTGCGATTAGCGCGATGATCAAAAGCGTAACGACCAAATTGAGCATGACTTATCCTCTCGCCGCCGACTTCGCCGCGACCCGGCGTCGGCATTTGCTGCGCGATGAAAAAGACCGCACCGCGGAAAAAGTTCCATAGAAAGGGGCGCCGCTGCCGTCGCGTTGCGCCACATGCTCGCGAATTGTGCAGCGGACACGGATATCCGGGAACCGGAACCGGCCTCGAAGGTTCATCAGTCGAACCGCGGCAATTGAATGGCAAATTTCCGGATGCGGAGTTTGCCATCCGCCATTGCCGCCGCGGCGTGCAACCAACTTCCCGAGGGAGTCTACGACATGGACGATACAACGATAGCGGGCGAGAACGTCGGCCTCGCGCGCACAACGGCGGTGCCGACCTGGCCCGGAGCCCTGACCGGCCTATCATTGAGCGGCGTTTCCTGGAGCGCGATCATCGCCGGAGCATTCACGGCGATTGCGGTGTCGATCATTATTGTGTCGCTCGGCACCGGCATCGGCTTCGTGCTGGTGTCGCCCTATTCCTATTCCTCGCCGTCAGCCTCGACGATGACCGTCATCGGCGCCCTATGGCTCGTGTTCGCGCAAGCCGTGGGCTTTGCGACCGGCGGTTATGTTGCCGGCCGGCTGCGGCGGCCGCCGGCGCCGATGCATGATAATGAAGTTAAGTTTCGCGACGGCGCCCACGGCCTCGTCGTTTGGGCGATCGGCGTCGTGGTGAGTTCGCTGATCCTCGCGACCGCGGTCGAGAAGATCGGCGCGGCGGCAGGCACAGCCGCGGCCGGCGCCACTGTGATCGGTGCCGGGGCTGCGAGCCAGTCGCCGTCGATGGCTTATTTCACCGACACCTTGTTGCGGCCCAATCCGCAAAGCGCTGCGAACGGCAGCACACCGAATGGCGCTGCCTCGAACGGCGGTGCCGCGACCGGTGAAGCGGCCGGCAACTCCAATGCCGCCAGCTCGAACGGTGCGGCCTCGAATGCCGGCAACGCGGCGGGCCAGCGGGGCCAGATCAATCGCATTCTGATCACGTCGATGGGCGCGAACGGAATGTCGAATGACGACCGCGCCTATTTGGCCCAGCTCGTCAGCGCGCAGACTGGCCTCAGCCAGGAGGACGCGCAACGCCGGGTCGACGACGTCGTCAATCGGGCGAAGGCGGACGCCACGCAAGCGGCCGAAGCGGCACGCAAGGCCGCCGCGTATGTATCGTTCTGGACCTTTATGTCGCTTCTGTTCGGCGCCGTCTGCGCAACGCTTGGCGGCGTGTTGGGCGGCGACCTGCGTGACGAGTTTGCGGTTCGCAGCGCGGTTGCGATTTCGCCGCGTTAATTTCGGGAACTAAGTTCCAAAGCCGGCGCAGCAATGCGCCGGTTTTTTTGTGCAACGGAACTCGTCTTTACGCGGAAGCAGCGAGGAACGCAGGCGAGCGGCGGACGTTGCCCCCCGTAGCTCGGCGCGGCACAGGCCCGCCGTTCCCACAAGCCACTAAAAACTGGAAATAACCCATGGGACTGTTCACTAAGGACATCAAAAATATGGATGATCTCTTCATCCACACGCTGCGCGACATCTATTATGCGGAGCAACAGATCACCAAATCGCTGCCCGACATGGTCGAAAAGGCGAGCAATCCGCAGCTCAAGCAAGGGTTCCAGACTCACCTTCGCGAAACCGAAAATCACGTCAAGCGCCTCGAGCAGGCTTTCCAGCTCCTCGGCAAGAAGGCGCAAGGCGTCGACTGCCCGGCGATCGACGGCATCCTCAAGGAAGCCAAGGAAGTTGCCGGCGAGGTCGACGACAAGTCGGTTCTCGACGCGGCCCTGATCGCGGCAGCCCAAGCGGTCGAGCACTACGAGATGACCCGCTACGGCACGCTGATCGCGTGGGCGAAGCAGCTCGGCCACGGCAATGTCGCCACCCTCCTCAACCAGACTCTCGACGAGGAGAAGGCGACCGACAAGAAGCTGACGTCGATGGCCGAAACCCAAGTCAACCGCAAGGCGGCATAACAATAACGACGCAGACTAACTCGGCTTGGTTGGCCGATGCGGCGTCGCAGAAGTGCGGCGCCGCTTTTTTGCGCGTCCCCCCTTGAGGCCTGCTCAAATCCCTGGTCTGTTGCGCGCGCAATCGACGTGCAAAAAACGGGTGAGGGAAATGGCCAAGGCGAAGAAACGCAACGCGCGCGGAGTATCTCGGGCGAAAACAAGCCGGGAGCCCGCCGCGCACAGGGACATCAAAGAGCGGCTGATCATGGCCGGCAAAGTGCTGGTGGCCGAAGGCCAGGACGACTTTACCCGCGGCCATATCTCGTTTCGCCTGCCCGATGACCCGAACCTGTTTTTCATGAAGGCGCACAGCATCGGTCTCGACGAGATCACGATGGCGAATATCCTCACCATCGATCTCGAGGGCAATGTGGTGGCCGGCACGGCGCGCCGCCACAGCGAGGTCTATATCCACTCCGAGATCTTGAAGGTGCGGCCCGACGTCAATTGCGTGATCCATACCCACCCGACCTACGCCACCGCGCTGTCGGCGACGGGCCGCGGCTTGAAATGCTACAGCCAGCCCGGCGCGCTGTTCTACGAATCGCTCGGCCTCTATAGCGACACCATCAATCTGATCCGCAGCCACGCCATGGGCGCGGGCGTCGCGCGCGCGCTCGGGCAGGGCAGGGGTGTACTCCTGAAAAACCACGGCGTCGTCGTCACCGGCTCCACCATCGACGAGGCGGTGATCGGCGTCATCATGCTGGAGAACGGCGCCATGGTGCAATTGCTCGCCGAAGCCGCCGGCGATCCCGCGCCCGAATTCCCGCGCGAGGACATCGAACAACTCAAGCACGACATCAGCCGTATCGAGCAGTTCAAGGTCAATTTCGATTATCTGGCGCGCCGGGTCGAGCGTCGCGGCAAGTAAGCTTCCTGACGCCCATGACAACGCGCTCCCATCAACGCGACCGCCGCGAAACCAATCCGGCGCTGGGCCGCCGCAAGCTCAAGCTCGGCACCTTTCAGACCAATCTCGATTCCGGTTGCGTGATGTCGGACCTCGACGGAAGGCTCGAGATCACCTGGCCGAACACCGTGACGTTGGCCAAGCTTGCCGACGAAATGGACTTCGAAGCGCTGGTGCCGGTGGCGCGCTGGCGCGGCTTTGGCGGCGCCACCGATCCGCAAGGCCCGGGCTTCGAGACCTTCACCTGGGCGGCGGGCATCGCCGGCGCGACGCGCAATTCAGGCGTCATCTCGACTTCGCATGTCGCGCTCAATCACCCGATCATCGCCGCCAAGCAATCGACCGTGATCGATCACATTTCCGGCGGCCGCTACACGCTCAATGTCGTCAACGGCTGGAATTATCCGGAAATGGAAATGTTCGGCGTCACGCTCCTCGAACACGACGACCGCTATGCCTGCGCCGAGGAATGGCTCACCATCGTCAAGCGGCTGTGGAGCGAAGACGAGCGCTTCGATTTCGACGGCAAGTTCTATCAGATCAAAGGCGGCTACCTCGAGCCGAAGCCGATCCAGGCGCCGTATCCGGCGATCATGAATGCCGGCGCGTCGGAGCGCGGCCGCCACTTCGCCTGCAAGCATTGCGATCTCGTCTTCACCAATATCCGCAGCCACGACGCAGCGACCAACATCGCCCATATCGCGGCTTATCGCACGCTGGCGCGCGAGACCTATGGCCGCGACGTCCAGGTCTGGAGCAATGCCAATATCGTCCAGGCCGAGACCGAACAGGAAGCGCGCGACTTCTATCGCTATTACGTCCACGAAAAGGGCGACTGGGTCGCGGGCCGCAACGTCATCGACACCATGGCGGCCGAGATCAACAAGCGCGACTATCCCGAGGAACGACGCAAGGCGATGACCGAGATGATGATCTCGGGCTGGGGCGGTTTTCCGCTGATCGGCACCAAGGAGCAGGTCGTCGACGGGCTCGCGACGCTCTCGAAGATCGGCCTCGACGGCGTGTTGCTCTCGTTTCCGCGCTATATCGACGGCATGCGCGAATTCCGCGACGTCACCTATCCGCTCTTGCAGCAGACGGGATTGCGCGGCTAGAGCATTAGGGAGGCGACGAGATGCGCTACAGCAAAGACCGGATTCTGACCACGCACGCAGGAAGCCTGTCGCGCCCGCCTGATCTCATCGGTTTGAGCAAATCGGTCGCGGCCGGTGCAACCAAGAGCGACGATCCCGCCTACGCGCAGGTTCTTGGCGCCGCCGTCGCCGACGTGGTCAAGAAGCAGCGCGAGCTCGGGGTCGACATTCCCGATGATGGCGAGTTCGGCAAGCCGGTCGGCGGAGCATACGACTACGGCGCCTGGTGGAATTACGCTTTCGCGCGGATGTCGGGATTTTCGCCTGCGGGCAGTCCCGAGGCGTCCGCCCATGAGACCCAGCACAAGAAGTCGACCGTCGCCGACGTGGCACTGACCTCTTATGCCAATCGACGCGACTGGCAGAAATTCCGCGAATTCTATCTCGATCCGGAATCGAGCGGCAGCCTGATGGGCAGCGCCGCGCGGCGGCCGGTCGGCCGGCCGGCTTGCACCGGGCCGATCAAATATACCGGTCACGCGGCGCTGCAAGCCGACATCGGCAACCTGAAAAAAGCCATGGCCACAGCCGGCGTCGAGGAAGGTTTCATGTGTTCGATCGGTCCGGGCAGTTTCGCCCGTGGCATCGATCTCCACTACAAGACCGAAGAGGAGTTTCTTTTTGCCGCGGCCGATGCGATGCACGACGAATACAAGGCCATTGTCGATGCAGGCATCGTGCTGCAGATCGACGATCCGAGCCTTCCCGACAACTGGGATATGATCAACCCCGAGCCGCTCTTGCGCGAATTCAAGAAATTCGAACAGGTGCGCATGGAGGCGCTCAATCACGCGCTGCGCGGGCTGCCGGCCGACCGCATCCGCTTCCATATCTGCTGGGGAAGCTGGCACGGCCCGCACACCACCGACATCCCGCTAAAGGACATCGTCGACCTCGTGCTCAGCGTCAATGCCGGCGCCTATTCGGTGGAGGCGGGCAACGTTCGCCACGAACACGAATGGCGCGTGTGGCAGGACGCCAAATTGCCGGACGGTAAGCTCCTCATTCCCGGCGTCGTCAGCCACGCCACCAACATCGTCGAGCACCCGCAGGTGGTGGCGGACCGTATCGTGCGCTACGCCAAAATCGTCGGCCGCGAGAGCGTGATAGCGGGCACCGACTGCGGTCTGGGCGGTCGCATCCATCCGCAGATCGCCTGGGCGAAACTTCAAGTCCTCGCCGAAGGTGCGGCCCTTGCATCCAAAGAACTTTGGGCATCCTAGAGGAGCTGCCGACGAGACGGCGCCACGGCCCGCCATTATCTCATTCGGCGCTCACGCCCGCGAAGGCAACGACCTTCGCCCATTTCTCGGTTTCGGCGGCGATGAACTTATCGAGCTCGGGAGGCGTCATCGCCATCGGCGCCGCGCCGAGGGCGTCGAGCTTCGCGATCATGGCCGGATCGGCGAGCGCGCTGTTGATCTCTTTGTTCAGCCGCGTGACGATTTCCACAGGCGTATGCGCGGGCGCGACAATGGCCACCCATGACGAGACGTCATAGCCGGGGACTGTTTCAGTCACCGTCGGAATGTCCGGCAGCGCCGGCGAGCGCGTCGTCGTCGTCACCGCGAGCGCGCGTAGCTGCCCGGCCTTGATGAAGCCGAGCGACGGCGGCAGCGCATCGAACATCACCTGGACCTGGCCGGCGATCAGGTCGTTGAGCGCCGGCGTCGTGCCGCGATAAGGCACGTGCAGCATTTTGATGCCGGTCATCGCCATGAACAATTCGCCCGCGAGATGCGGCGTGGTGCCGTTGCCGCCGGATGCGAGCACGATCTTGCCGGGATTGGCTTTGGCATAAGCGATGAATTCCGCGATGGTCTTGGCCGGCACGTTCGGATTGACCTCGACGACTTGCGGCACCCGCAAGACGCCGGCAATTGCTTCGGAATCGCGGATGAAATTGAAATTGAGGTGACGATAGACCGAAGCGTTCCCGGTATTCGCGGTCGTCGAGGCAAGGAGCGTGTAGCCGTCCGGCGCCGAATGGAGCGCCGCCTCGGTACCGATATTCTGGCCGGCGCCGGGCCGGTTATCGATGATGAACTGCTGGCCTAAGCGTTCCGAGAGCCACTGTCCGATCAGGCGCGCGGCGATATCGACCGTGCTGCCGGGCGCCTGTCCGACGATGATGCGAACCGGATGCGACGGATAGTCCGACTGGGCGGAGGCCGCTCCGATCGAGAACAGGCCCGCGAGCAGCGCACCGAACAGAATGGCGATTGGGCGCGTGATCATGACGCGGCGAAGAACCGGCTGCGATAGGACAGGTCGTCGGCTTTTTGATCTTTTATCCATTGGGCGACCTCGTGGTGCTGGGCGAACCAGATATCCTTCTGGCTCTTCAGGTAATCGAGCGTCTTCTTGAACATGGCCGACATCAGCGGGCGGCCGCCGAAATGGCTGTGGACGCCGAGATTGAGAAGCGCGCCGGGCTCGCTGGCATTGAGGTATTCGAAGGTGTTCTTGTAGACGTCGAAATAGATCTGCGGATCGGTGCGCAGCACGCGATTGTCGACAAAATCGCTCCACGGGATGATCGTAATCGAGCCGCTCTTCGTTTTCTGCCGGTGCGGCACCGTCGCATCGAGGCAGTCCGAGACCCAGGCGAGCTTGGCCTCGACCAGATAATCCATCGTGTTCTCGGACCAGCCATAGATGGGCGTCACCCAGCCGGTCGGGCGCCGGCCCGCGGCCTTCTCCAATATATCGAGCGTCTTTTTGATGGTCTCGCGCTCGCCCTCGGCGCTCATCGAGAAGAGTGTCTGATCCTGGAGATAGCCGTGGCCGGCGACGTCGTGGCCGGCGGCCGCGATTGCGGCCACCGCCTCCGGCCACACTTCGGCACTGCGCCCATTGCAGAACAGCGTTGCGCCGACGCCGCTCTCCTTGAGGATGCGGTTGAGCCGCCAGATGCCCTCATTGCCTCCGAAGCGCGACCAGTTGATGCCCGCGACGTCCTTCTGACCCTGCGCGAGCGGCGTGGTGCGTGGGAAATAGCTCGGCGATTTGCCCTCGGTCCAGGTTTCCAAAAGGACGCTGACTACAACGGCAACGCGCTTGCCCTGCGGCCAAGCGAAAGCTTCCTGCGGCATTTCCACTCCCATTTCACTTCTGTGCCGCGGCGACCTCGCCACCGCCGCAACGCTTCTTGCGGCGGCAAGCTAGCCGAGTTGCTTGGCGAGGGTAAGAAGGATCAAGAGTGGGCGGGGCGGCGTCCGCGCAACCCAGGGCAGGTCCGACTAAACCGGGAAGATCACTCCTGCCCAACTACGCGCCGCCGCGCAGAACCCCCCAGCGAGCGCAAGACTTCGCCGGAACTGCACGTCGGTTGACCTATGACAGCCGCCGGGCATGACACAGCGCCGGCCGCCACAGTATGATGGGCTCGGTTACAGAGGCCAAAGCCCGCCTTGGTGTTCAAGGTGGCAATCGGAGTGTTTTATGGAAATCGCCCTTTACTACGCCCCTATTACCTGCGCGCTCGCGCCTTACATCACGCTCACGGAAGCCGGTGCGAAGTTCGAGGTTCGTCCGCTCAATTTCAAAAAAGGCCAGCACACGTCGCCCGAGTACATGAAGATCAATCCCAAGCACAAGGTGCCACTGCTGATCGTAGATGGGAGAGTCCTGAGCGAGAGCGTGGCGATCCAAACCTGGGTTGCGCGCACCTTCCCGCAGGCCAAGTTGCTGCCGGCCGACCCGTGGCAAGAGTTGCAGGCATTCTCATTGATGTCCTGGTGTTCAGGCGGCATCCATCCATTTCTGGCGCGTATCAATTCTCCGTCGAAGGTCTGCGACGTTGCAGGCACGGAAGCGAGCGTGAAGAAGCTCGCGGCCGCGAATCTGTTGGAATTATTCAAGATTGCCGATGAGCTTCTGGCTGGCCGTGACTTTTTCTTCGATCACTTCACTGCGCCGGATGCGCATTTTTTCTGGTGCCAGCGGCGAGCGCGGCAATTCGAGATCGATCTCTCGGCGTTCAAGTACTGCGCCGCACACTTCGAGCGTATGCAAAAGCGGTCCAGCGTTCAAAAGCTGCTGGCATTCGAGAAATCGGTGCAAGACGATTTCGCGAGGGCTGCTTAGTCTGCCGATTGCTGGATTGCGTGAGCGCGTACTTTGACAGCGCGACCTTACGGGAGGATTCGCCACGATGAACGTCGCGCGCTTGCTATTCTGTTTTGTCATTCTTTTGTCCGCCGGCGCCCCGTCCGCCCGGGCTGAAAACTGGCCGGCGCGACCGATCCGTTTCATTGTTTCGCAGGCGGCGGGGGGAACGCCCGACATTCTTTGCCGGCTCGTCACGGAAAAAATAGGACGGGCGCTCGGTCAGCAGATTGTCGTTGAGAATCGAATCGGCGGCGGCAACGTCATTGGCGCGGAGGTGGCGGCGCACGCCGCGCCGGATGGTTACACATTCTTTTGGGCCACGGCGGCCTCGCTGGTGACGAACCCCTATACGTTCAAGTCGCTGCCCTACGACGCCAACAAAGATTTTGTGCCGGTTGGCAAGGTCGCCGACGGACCGTTCCTGCTGCTGGCAAACCCGGACCTGGCGGCCAAGACCTTGCCGGAGCTTATCGCGCTCGCGAAGGCAAATCCCGGCAAGCTCAGCTTCGCCACCGACGGTCCGAGGAATTTCTCCGGCATGATCGCGGCCTGGATCAACAAGCTCGCGGGAACCGAGATCGGGCAGGTGCCTTATGCACGAATGCCGCAGGGCATTCAGGATACCATCGCCGGTCGCGTGCAGCTTACCGTTCTTGCCATTCCCTCCGCGGCGCCGTTCATTCAAAGCGGCGCGTTGCGTCCGCTCGCGATCAGCATGAAAGCGACCGCTCCGGGATACGAGACTATTCCGCCCGTCGGCCAGACGTTCCCCGGATTCGATTTCAGCGGTTGGATGGCGGTCGTCGCGCCGAGCGGAACGCCGGCCGACATCCTGCAGCGGATGAACCGCGAAATGGATGCCGTCCTCAAAGAGCCGGACGTGGTGCAGCGCCTGCGCGAGATCGGTTTCTATACCACCGGCGCCGGCACGATCGACGAAACCGGCGGCTTTATTCGCGCGCAATCCGAAGCCTGGCGCCATGTCGTGCAGGAGATCGGCATTCAGCCGGAGTAGCGCGTAGCGCGCATGAGCGTCGCGACATGCGGGGTTATGGTTGTGGATGCAGACCCCGGATATCGCGACGCTCATCCGGGCTACGCTTGCTCGGCCTTTTTATTCGCTCGCGCCGTTAGCGAAATTTTGGCTTGCGCTTGTGGCCCTTAGAGCCTCGCGGTGGTCCAGGACCTCCCTTGTCGCCCTTGTTGTAGAGCACGACTTCTTCGCTTTGCGGTTTCGCGCCAAATCCGATCTTTGGATCAATGACTCGGCCTTTGAGAATGCGGTCCATATCAGTTCTTCCTTTGTGTGATCTGGCCTGCTCAGTAACTACTGACCGGACCGCGAGCGTGAAATTGCCCGCGCGGGAACAGCGCCGATTCGCCTTCTAGCGTATCTTCCGGGTCACGTGCAAGGCCACGCACCGTGCAAGGCAAGAAGCGCAAGTGCTCTAAAATCTTTTTGCCGACGTTCTGGATGCTGATCGAGCCAGCGCACAACAACAGTCGTTATTTGAAACAGGGTAACGTCGTCCGGCACGCATGTACGGCTGACTACGAATTCCGGGGCCATGTCGCTTGCCAACATCGACAAGCCTTCGAGAATTTCGAAGCATTCACCCTGCAAGAATGGCTCTCTAAATTGCTTATTTGTAAAGTCCCTACAGCCTGGCAAATTGTAGTTTGCACTGTGGTCCGTCTCTTCCGCCGTTGCAGGACTTGCCGTCGTCGCGACCAAAATTGCGAGTGCGCCTAGTGTCGTTTTCATGACCCCCGCGTCATTAGTTTTGCCCTCCGCATGGGAACGTTTCTCTGAGGCCAGCCAAGGGCGCAATTCCAATCGGCATGTCGTCCGGATTACGGTCTGGATTACGGTGACATGTTACTATTTTTCCGATTTTTTGAACGAAGCCCGACCTGATCGGCGACGCTCATCCGAGTGGATGGCCGGAACAAGTCCGGCCACGACGGGGAGGGGACGAGTCCCGGTAACAGAGACGTGATAGGACATCGGTCCCCGATTCAGTTACAAAGCGCACCGAATCTCGCTCACCAAGGACGCCGTCGGGGAGGGTACTCCCCGGCGGTCGGGGCGAGTGCGGTGCCTGCGGGCGGGGCCATACACCCTTCCCTCGGGCAGCTTCGGGCATCAGTCTCCCGGCATTATGACCGGGGCGGGGAGTGTCCCCTGGGCTGGGACAGGCGAAGGTAGGTAACACCTACTCAGACCGCGTCCCAGGAAGCCTGGCCTGGAGCTGAGTCTTAGGGACGACGACTCCCTTTGGCG
>JBAPUM010000112.1:0-77509 GCA_049282655.1 Xanthobacteraceae bacterium | reverse complement strand
GTTTGGCGGTGGCGGCGCGCGCTGGGCCGGACGCGGCACGGGCGTCGACGAGGATGGCTTGGCGCGCAAGCGCGCCGTCATCGATGCGGCGCTCGCGCGCCATGCCGGGCTGCTGCAGGACCCGCTTGCGGTCGCTGCGGCTCTTGGCGGCCGCGAACTTGCGGCCATTCTCGGCGCGACGCTCGCGGCGCGGCGGCAACGCATTCCGGTGCTGCTCGACGGCTTCGTCTGTACGGCCGCCGTTGCGCCGCTCGCGAAATTGCGCACCGACACGCTTTCGCATGCCATCGCCGGCCATGTCTCGGCCGAGGCCGGGCATCGCCTTCTGCTCGACGAGCTTCAGCTCGATCCGCTGGTCAATCTCAACATGCGGCTCGGCGAAGCCTCCGGCGCCGCGGTGGCGATTCTCTTGCTGCGCGCCGCGCTCGCCTGCCACACCGGCATGGCGACTTTTGCCGAGGCCGGCGTGTCGGACAAGCCGGCCGACGAAGCCGAGCCGAAAGCCGTGGGCTAGCCTGATGCGGCCGCTATCGCATGAAAGAACGATCCGGTGACGTTGCCACGGCGACCGCCGGATGGACCGAGCGCCCGGCCTTCGCCGTCGCTCACTTCGGCAAAGGGTTCATCGCTGCCAACGCTGGTCAGCGACGCGTAATGGAATTCATGGCCGCGAACGATTGCGCCTCTGGCACCGAGCACGCTGTCGGACAGCAATCGCGCCGTGCGGTAGCCGAGATGCAATTTGCGCTTGGCAAAGCTCGTCGCGTGGCCGAGCAATCCGGTCATGGCGTGAAGGTTCCCGGCAGCGTCTTCGAGACCTTCGCCCAGCACCATGTAGCCGCCGCACTCGCCATGCACCGGCCGCGTTGCGGCAAAGCGCAGTAGGCCCTCGGCGAAATTTGCTGCCGCCGCAAGCGCACCGGCATGCAGCTCCGGATAGCCGCCCGGCAGCCAGCAACTATCGGCGCGTTCGGGCGGCGCTTCGTCGGCGAGCGGCGAGAACGGAATGATTTCCGCCCCCGCGCCGCGCCAGGCGTTGACGAGGTGGGGATAGACGAAACTGAAGGCGCGATCGCTGGCGAGCGCGATCCGCTGTCCGGGCGGCGGCAGCGCCGGCGCGCGGCTCGAACCGTCGGCGATCGTCAGCGGCTCGGCGGCGACCAGAAGCGCGTTGAGATCGATATGTCGCGCGGCCATCGCGGCAAGGCCGGCCATCAGCGCCGCAAGATCCGCATGTTCGCCGGCCTGCACCAATCCGAGATGCCGCTCGGGCAACGCAAGCGCCGCTTCGCGCGGCACGGCGCCGAAAATAGGAATTCCCAGCGCTCCGATCGCGTCCGCGACCAGAGCGCGGTGGCGTTCGCTGGCCACCCGATTGAGGATCACGCCCGCGATCCGCACGGCGGGATCGTGCGTTGCGAAACCACGCACCAGTGCGGCGGCCGACTGCGCCTGCCGCGACACGTCGAGCACCAGCACCACCGGCAAACCGAAATGTGCCGCGAGCTCGGCCGTCGCGCCGCTGCGACCGGACGCACCGGGCGCGCCATCAAACAGGCCCATGACGCCTTCGATAATCAGAAGATCGGCGCCGTCGGAGGTTTGCGCCGCGAGCGCATCGAGCAGCGATGGCGGCATCGCCCAGGAATCTAGATTGATACTCTGCCTGCGGATAGCCGCGGCGTGAAACGCCGGATCGATGTAATCGGGGCCGGCTTTCGCCGCGCGAATTTTGATGCCGCGCCGGACCAGCGCCGCCAGCAAGGCGAGCGCCACCGTCGTCTTGCCGGCGCCGGAATGCGGCGCCGCGATGATCAGCCCGCGCGCGGTCACGGCATGTCCTTGCCGGCTGCCGCTCCCGCGCCGAGAAGCTCGCCGCGCATATTGACGATCTCGCCGATGACGACGATCGCCGGCGGCTCGAATTTCTGCGCCTGCGCGGCGATGGCAAGCTCGGCCAATGTCGAGACCAGAACGCGCTGTTTCGGCGTGGTGGCCGAAGCGATCACCGCGGCGGGCGTTGCGCCGGAAAGCCCGGCTAGCATCAGGGAAGCGGCGATCCGCTCGAGATTGTGCATCACCATATAGAGCACGATCGGCTGGCCGGTGCGCGCCAGCGGCGCCCAGTCGAACTCCTCATCGGCGCCATGGCCCGCCGCGAAAATGACGGCGCGATTGGTCCCGCGCAGCGTCGCCGGTATCGCCGCCGCCGCAAGCGCCGCGAGCCCCGCGGTCACGCCGGGGATGACGCGGAACGGCACACCGGCCGCCGCGAGCGTCATGGCCTCTTCGCCGCCGCGTCCGAACACGAAAGGATCGCCGCCCTTGAGCCGCAACACGCGCTGTCCGGCGCGCGCCAGCTCAACGAGGCGCTGGCTGATGTCGGCCTGGTTGGCCGACTTCTTGCCGCCGCGCTTGCCGGCGAATTCGAGCCGGGCCTGCGGTCCGGCCAGTGCCAAGATGCGCTCATCGACCAGCGCGTCATGCACGACAATGTCGGCTTGGGCGAGGCCGGCAAGCGCATCGAGCGTGAGTAAGCCCGGATCGCCCGGGCCGGCGCCAGCGAGCCAGACGTGACCCGGCGCGAACACCGGGATCCCGGCGCGTCGTGCTGCCAAGGCATCCCAGGCCGTCATGCTGCGCTCCCGTGGTGACGCGTCGGCCGCGCCGGACTAAAGCTTGCTGCCAAGGAAGCGTCAAAGGAAGCGTAATGGCCAAACAGGTCACTCCACTGCGCCGGGGCTGGACCACCGGCACTTGTGCCGCGGCGGCGGCCAAGGCCGCTTATGCGGCGCTGGTGACCGGCGATTTCCCCGATCCGGTCGAGGTCACGCTGCCGCGCGGCGAACGGCCAAGTTTTGCGCTTGCCATGACGCGGAAGGACGAAGGCGCGGCGACGGCCGGCATCGTCAAGGATGCCGGCGACGATCCCGACGTGACGCACGGCGCGTTGATTTGCGCCACGGTTCGTCTCGGCGCGCCCGGCGCCGGTGTGACCTTCCGCGCCGGCGAGGGCGTCGGCATGGTCACCCGCCCGGGACTGCCGATTGCGCCGGGAGAGCCCGCGATCAATCCTGTGCCGCGCCGCATGATCCAAAACAGTATCGCGGAGGTTGCCGCCGCAACCGGCCGCGCAGCCGATGCCGACGTGGAGATTTCCATTCCGGGCGGCGAAGCGCTGGCGGCGAAAACGCTCAACGGCCGCCTCGGCATCGTCGGCGGGCTGTCGATCCTCGGCACCACCGGCATCGTGATGCCCTATTCCTGCTCGGCCTGGATCCATTCGATCCATTCCGGCATCGATGTCGCGCGCGCCGGCGGCCTCACGCATATCGCAGGCTCCACCGGGGCCAATTCTGAGGCGAGCGTGCGGAAGCTTTATGGCATGCCCGACATCGCGCTGATCGACATGGGCGATTTTGTCGGCGGCATGCTGAAATATCTGCGCCGTCATCCGGTGCCGCGCGTCACTATCGCGGGCGGCGTCGCCAAGATGGCGAAGCTCGCGCAAGGACTGACCGATCTGCATTCGAAGCGCGGTGCCGTCGATCTGGAAGAGCTTGCCACGCACGCCGCAAAGGCGGGCGGATCGTCTGCGCTGTGCGAAAACATTCTCGTCGCCAATACCGCGGCGGAAGCCTTTACGCTCGCGCAGGCCGAGGGTATCGCGCTCGGCGACGAAGTCGCCCGCGCCGCGCAGCACACCGCTGTGGATGTCGTCGCTGGCAGCGATATCGCCATCGAGATCGCGATCTTCGACCGCGAGCAAAATCTGGTCGGGCGGGCGCCGTTCACAGGCTAAGCGCCGGATCATACAGCGCCTCCGCGAAACCGGCGGCGGTAGTCGGCGTCGTAAAGCGCGCTGTCGCGGAAATCATGCGCGGCAAGCGCCGGTCCGACCAAAATGAGCGCAGTACGTTCTATGCGGGCTTGCTCGACTTGCTCGGCGATGTCGCCAAGCACGCCGCGAATGATTTGTTGCGCCTCGGTGCTCGCCTGTACCACGACCGCCGCAGGACAATCGGCACCATAGAACGGCGTCAATTCCTGCACGATTGCGCCGATGGCATGGATGGCGAGATGGATGACGAGCGTCGCGCCGCTCTTGGCAAAGGTCGCGAGATTTTCCCCCTCGGGCATGCGCGAGGCCCGGCCGGAGACCCGCGTCAGCACAACACTCTGCGCCACTTCCGGAACGGTCAGTTCGCAATTCAGCGCCGCTGCCGCTGCGGCGAAGGCCGGCACGCCGGGCGTCAGCGTAAAGGGAATGCCGCGACGTTCCAGCCGGCGCAATTGCTCGGCGAGCGCCGAATAGATCGAAAGATCGCCCGAATGCAGCCGCGCCACGTCGTGGCCCGCGGCGTGCGCATCCGCGAACTCGCCCTCGATCTCTTCGAGCGACAGCGGCGCCGTGTCGACGATGCGCGCGCCGGGCGGACAAAAGGTCAGCAATTCACGCGGCACGATCGATCCGGCGTAGAGGCAGACCGGACAGCGCGCGATCAGATCACGCCCGCGTACGGTGATGAGATCGGCCGCGCCCGGCCCGGCGCCGATGAAGTGCACGGTCATGGCTTGATCCATGTCCATTGCGTCACCGGCATCGCGGCGCGCCAGCCGGTCTTGGTGCCGACCGGCTCGGCGCGCGAAATGGCGATGCGGATCAATTCGCCCCCGAAGGCGGCATGACGGGCGAGCAGTAGCGCTTCGGTCTCAAGCGTCACAGCGTTGACCACCAGCCGGCCGCCAGGCCATAGCGCCCGCGCGGCGGCGTCGAGAACAGCGGCATCGCAGCCGCCACCAACGAAGACGGCGTGGGGCGTCGTCAGGCCCGACAAAACAGCCGGCGCGGCGCCTTCAACAATATCGAGCTGCGGCACGCCGAACGCCGCGGCGTTGCGGCGGATGCGCGCCGCGCGGTCGGCGCGCTGTTCGACGGCGATCGCGCGCATCGCCGGGTCGGCCAATAGCCACTCGATCGCGACCGAACCCGATCCGGAGCCGACGTCCCAAAGCAGTTCGCCGCGGCGCGGGCCGAGCGCCGACAGCGTCAATGCGCGGATCTCGCGCTTGGTGATCTGGCCGTCGTGCTCGAACAGATCGTCGGCAAGACCGGACGTGCACGCCAGCACGCGCGCGTCCGGCGCCGCCTTTACTTCGACGGCAACGACATTGAGCGCCTCCGTCATGCCGAACTCAAAGCCCGCGGCTGTTGTGCTGCGAATACGTTCGCGCGGGCCACCGAGCGCTTCGAGCACGGTCAGGCGCGATTCGCCGAAGCCGCTCTCGGCCAGAAGTTTTGCCAGCGCTGCCGGTCCGTCGCCGTCCGACGTCAGTGCGATAATATCCGCGCTCTGCTGCAAATGCGGGCGGATCAGATCGAGCGATCGGCCGTGCAGCGACAAAAGCACGGTCCGCTCCAGCGACCACCCGAGCCGCGCTGCAGCAAGCGAAAAGGCAGACGGGGCCGGCACGACATTCATCTCGCGGGCATCGATGTGCCGCGCCAAAACCGCGCCGACGCCATAATGGAACGGATTGCCCGAGGCGAGTACGCAAACCGCACGGCCGCGATGCCGCATCACTTCTTCGGGAGCGCTATCGAACGGGCTCGGCCACGGCCGGCTCGCGCCGCGAATAAGCGACGCCGCAAGCCCGAGATGACGCCTGCCGCCGAACACGATTTCGGCTGCGGAGACAAGCCCACGGGCGACCGGCGTCAGACCATCGGCGCCGTTCTCGCCAATCCCGACAATGGACAGCCAACGCGGCGATGCTGCAGTGTCGCGCCGAAGCGGTTCAGGATTTTGCATGCCACGCATCCTCATTCTCGGCGGCACTACCGAAGCCCGCATGCTGGGCGAACGCCTCGCCAAGCGCGGCGGTCTCGAGGTGATGCTGTCGCTCGCCGGCCGCACCGCGTCGCCGGTTCCGCATGCCGTACCCATCCGGGTCGGCGGCTTCGGCGGCGCCGCGGGCCTGGCCGATTACCTTGCCGAAAAGGGTATCGACGTCATGATCGACGCCACGCATCCCTACGCGACGGTCATTTCGGCGAGCGCGACCGCCGCCGCGCGCAAAACCGGCGTGCGCTTTGTGGCGCTGCGCCGGCCACCATGGACCGCAGTCGCGGGCGATCGCTGGATCGAAGTGAATGACACAAGCGCCGCAGTGAGCGCTATCGGCGCGGAAAGTCGATGCGTCTTTGTCGCGCTCGGCCGCAACGAACTCGCACCGTTTAGCGGCGCGCCGCAGCATCGTTATCTGGTCCGCAGCGTCGATCCGGTCGTTCCGCGACTGTCGCTGCCTACTGTGGCATACGTCACCGCGCGCGGACCTTTCAGCGAAGCGGACGATAGCGCGCTGATGATGGCGCACGGTATCGACGTCGTCATCGCCAAGAACAGCGGCGGCGCCGCGGCCTATGGCAAGATCGCCGCGGCCCGCGCGCTCGGTATCGAGGTTATTCTGGTGCGCCGCCCGCCGCCGCCGTCCGAGCCCGCAGTCGAGAGCGTCGATGAAGCGCTTGCCTGGCTCGATCATGCGCTCACCTCGGCCGCCGCGCGCGGCGTATAGACGAGCGGCAAACGTCCTGGCCGTGCGACCACACGCGTCTCGCGCGTGCCGACGATGATCAGCGTTGCCATGTCGGCACGGGCCGCGTCGGCTTTCGCAAGCGTCGTGATGCTGATGCTTTCATCCGGCCGCCCGACTGCGCGGCCGAACACGACCGGCGTCGCACCCGGCAGATGCCGGCGCAGCCGTTCGAGCGCTTGGCCGAGCTGCCAGGGCCGCGCCCGCGATATCGGATTATAGAGTGCGATCGCAAAGCCCGCGCCCGCCGCCGCGTCGAGCCGGCGCTCGATCAGCTCCCAGGGTTTCAGATTATCGGAGAGCGACAGCACGCAAAAATCGTGGCCGAGCGGGGCGCCGATCTTGGCCGCGACGGCGAGCATGGCGGTAATGCCAGGGACGAAGACAACCTCGAGCGCACGCCAGGCCTCCGGCCCGCTCTCGATTCGTTCGCAGATCGCAGCCGCCATGGCGAAGACTCCGGGATCGCCGCCGGAGACGACGACGACATTGGCGCCCTGGGCGGCATGGCGCAGCGCGGCTGCGGCGCGCGCACCCTCTTCGCGATTGTCGGACGAGTGCCGGCTCTGGCCGTTGCGTAACGGGACACGGTCGAGATAGGGCCCGTAACCATACAGCGTGTCGGCGGCCGATAGTGCCTCGGCGGCTTCGGGCGTCAGATAGCGCGGATCGCCCGGTCCCAGTCCGACGACGGCGATGCGGCCGCTCATGGCCGTTCCTCCCAACCCGGCACCAGCACCACGGCGAAATAAGGCGCCTCATCGTCGGGCTTCGCTGCGAGCGGGATCATCTTCGCGCCCGCCATGGTGCCGCGCTCGACATAGATCGCGCGCGCCAGGCGGCCGCTGCGTTCGAGCGCGCGGCGCAGCTTCGGCAGATGCCGCCCGACTTTCATCACCACCGCGGCATCGGCCTCGGCGAGCCGGCGTTCGAGCTCGGCCTCGGGCAAGGTCGCCGGCAGCACGGTGAAAACGTCGTTGCCTTGCGCGATCGGCGTTCCGGCTGCCGACCAGCAGCCCGACATGCCGGTGACGCCGGCTACGATCTCGGCCGGAAAGCGTGGCGCGAGCCGCGTGTGCAGATGCATGTAGGAGCCGTAGAAAAGCGGATCGCCCTCGGCGATGACCGCGACCACGCAGCCGGCTTCGAGATGGGCCGCGATTTTCGCGGCGGCGCCGTCGTAGAAGTCGGTAATGGCGTCGCGGTAGGCGGCGCTGCAGGACGGCAATTCGGTGGTGACCGGATAAAGAAGCGGCAGTTCGATGACCCCCGAACGCAGATGTTGCGCCGCGATCGCGCGCGAGTGGCTCGCATTGCCGGCCTTGGCGAAATGCGCGACCACATCGGCCTCGCCAAGGACGCGGATAGCCTTCAGGGTCAGCAGTTCCGGATCGCCCGGGCCGACGCCGACGCCGATCAGTCGTCCGGCGCTCATAAGCCTGCTCTCGCCAGCGCGTTGACAGCCGCTGCCGTCATGGCGCTGCCGCCGATGCGCCCGCGCACGATGAGGTACGGCACCCCGCGCGGATTTTCGGCGAGCGCCTCCTTGGATTCCGCGGCGCCGACAAAACCCACCGGGATGCCGAGAATGGCCGCGGGCTTTGGCGCGCCTTCGTCGATCATGTCGAGCAGTCGGAACAGCGCGGTCGGCGCATTGCCGATGGCGACCACGGCGCCGGCGAGACGATCGCGCCACAAATCAAGCGCCGCCGCCGAGCGGGTCGTCGAATGACTCTTGGCCAGCGCCACCGTGCGCGGATCGTTGAGCATGCAGATCACTTCGTTCTGCGCGGGCAGCCGCGCCCGCGTAATGCCATGCGCCACCATTTCGGCGTCGCACAGGATCGGTGCGCCGACCGCGAGCGCGCCGCGGGCTGCCGCCACCAAATCGCCGCCGAAGACGATATACGGCGCGACGTCGACTTGGCCGCAGGCATGGATCATGCGCACCGCCACCTCGGCTTCGTCCGCCGCAAAGCCCGACAGATCCGCCTCGGCACGAATGATCGCAAACGAACGCTCGTAGATCGCCGGGCCATCACGCAGATAGGTGGCGCGCTCAGACATGCGCGGCCTCGTGCTCGCGGAGATATGATTTGATCGCCGCCGGCAGTTCGTGCGGCGGCACGACGGCGTAGGCCTCGTCCCGCGGCGAGCCGTCAGCGATCAGCGCGCCGCCGTCGGGCGTGCCGACAACCGTGAGGGCTGCGGGCGCGGCTTGGGCACAGCCCTTGGCGCAGCCTGAAATATGGATCGTAACGGCGTCGTGGAGATAACGGCCCGCCTGCTCCGCGATCAGCGGCGCCAGCGCCCGCGAGGCAATATGCGCTGAAGCGCAAATTGGGGCGCCTGCACAAGCGACAACATGCCGGCGCGGATCATCGGCCCGAACAATAAAGCCGAGCTTGTCCGCTGCAGCGGCGAATATATGTGCCGATCTTTCCGTCAGTCCGATCGTCAGCAGAGCGCGTCCTGGCGCAGCGCGGAAGCCGATCGCTCCGGCCGCAACTCCAGCGTCGGCCAACTGTTCGAGGCATCTTGCTTCGGCGTGGCCGAATGCCAACCCGATGCCGCAGGCAAGCGATCCGCCACGCAAACGGTGCAGGCCGATAGGCTCGCTCGCGGAGGTTTTCCGCGGATTGTCGCGTCGAGCGAGCAGGAGGCCGGCGAGTGCAGAACGGAAAACCTCCGCGCCCTCAGCCGCGATTATGTCCCGCGCGCGTGTCTCGCGGCCTCGTTTGGCCATGACATCGAGCAATCGGGTGACGGCCTCGGCACCGTGCTCGGGTACGACTGCGCCGAGATCGGCCGCATGCGCGGCGTCTCCGCCGGCGCCGACGCGCAGCACCATGTCGCCGTTGACGGCTTGCGCGGTAAGCCGAATGTCGGCGGCAAGTGTCGCAAGATCGATCGCTCCGCCGCCGTCGATGGTGACTGAGATTTTTGGTGAAAGTTTTGCCGCCGCGGAGCGCTGCGCGATCGCGCGGCGCAAATCGGCGGCGAGCGCACGGCCGTCGAAAATCTCCTCGGCATCAAGGCCGGTTAGAGGATTGCAGTGAACCGCAACTCCGTCCTGCGCGGCAATGTCGAGAGCGGCAACGGCGGCACCGAATTGCGGCGCCGTGCTTTGGTTTAACCCGCGCACCTGAATGCTGCCGCGCGAGGTGATCTCGATGACGCCGTTGCCGTAGGCACGCGCGGCCGCACACAGCGCCGTAAAGGCGGCCAGTGGGACGGTGCCGCTCGGCAGCAGGCGGACCAGCAAGCCGTCGCCGGTCGGCATCGGCGCCGACAGGCCCGGGCAGGCGCCGCGGCGCGGCGGCTTTGCGATCGCATGCGATGTCATGCGGCGATTTCCCGGCGCAAGGCCGCCAGAGCCGCGTCGATATCGTTGCGGCGCGGGTGCCAGAAGCCGCGGTGCCGCGCGGCATCGAGCCTTTCCGCAATGGCGGCGGCGGCTTCGGGATTTTCGCGCAGCAGAAATGCGCACACGTCGGCATCGGCGACGTAGGCGTCGTGCAGCAGATCGAACAGTTCGCTCGAAACCGCGTCGGTGGTTTCGGCGAAGTTGAACAGCCGGTCGACGGTTTCGGCGAATTCGGCGGCGCCGCGCGGGCCGTGGCGCATCTGGCCCGCAATGAAGCGCGGATTGACGGCGCGCGCGCGCACGATGCGCGCCAGCGCCGACGACAAGGCGCGTGCGCGGGGCCGCTGCGGATCGGTCATATCGAGCATCACCAGATCCACGGAACGGCCGAGGAGCTTTGCCGCCGCGGCAAAACCGCCGACGAAGGCTACGTCCTCCGCGCCTTCGAGAAGATCGCGGCCAGGATCGTCGCTCACGTGAACGAGCATGTCGGCATGGGCGACGCGCTGGGCGAAGGCGCCGGGCGCCGCACCGCCTTCGCCGTCGGCGCCCCCGTAGGCATGCGAGCTCGCAGCGAGATAGGCCGCGCCGATGCCGTCGCTGTCATTGTCGCGGCCGAGTAGATCTTCGACCCCGGAACCATAGCGGCCCGGCGCAGTACCGAAGATGCGGGCAAGCCGCCCCCCTCCGCGGTGAGCGACCGCGAGCGGATTTTCGTCGTCCGGCTCGTCACGCGCCGCCGCCGCCTGCACCGCGGCATCGATCAGTGCGATCTGCGCCGGGAAGAGATCGCGGAACAATCCGGAAATGCGCCAGGTCACATCGATGCGTGGGCGTCCCATCGCCGCGGTCGGCAGCACTTCGACGCCGGTGACGCGGCCGCTCCCGTGGTCCCAGATCGGCCGGCAGCCCAAGAGCGCAAACCCTTGCGCGATCTCCTCGCCGCCGGTGCGCAAAGTGGCGCTCCCCCAGAGATCGATCACCACCGCGCGCGGCATCTCGCCGTGTTTTTGCAGATGAGCGCGCACGACTTCGGCGGCAGCAAGCCGGCCAAGCTCCATCGCGATCGGCGTCGGCAGCGTACGCGGATCGGCGGTAAAGAGATTGCGGCCGGTCGGCAGCACATCGCGGCGTCCGCGCGCGGGCGCGCCCGCGGGGCCCGGAGCGATGCGATGTCCGTCAAGCGCCGCGAGAAGCGCTGCGCGTTCGCTTTCGACGCTTACCGGCCACGCCGGATCGTCGACATCCGGAGGCAGGCGGCCATAAACGTGTTGCCCGTCCTTGACGGCCAGATCCTTCAGGTCGCACAGCCAGGCATCGATGCAGCGGAGCGCTTCGTCGGCGCCGACGGCCGTGTCGACGTCAGCCAAAATGCCAGCCTCTCGCGCCAATCCGGTGCGCTGCGCCGTCTCGACGATCAGTTTGGCGAGCCGCTCACGGCGGCGCCGATCAAGGCCGTCGGCCTGGGCATATTCGTCGAGCAGGAGCTCGAGATCGTGGGCCTCGCCACTCGGCCCACCGGCGACGAGCGGCGGCGGCAGATGGCCGATGGTCAGTCCGGCGATGCGGCGCTTGGCTTGGGCCGCTTCACCCGGATTGCTGACGATGAAGGGGTAGATCACCGGCAGCGCGCCGGTGACGATTTCGGGAAAGCATTCCGCGGTCAGCGCCACTGCTTTGCCCGGCAGCCATTCGAGCGTGCCATGCGCGCCCATGTGCACCAGCGCATCCACGCGAGTCACGTGTTGCAGCCAGAGTCCGAACGCGACTAGCGCATGGCGCGGCGGCAATAACGGATCGTGGTAATCGGCGCGCCGTTCGGCGGCGCGGCCGCGATCCGGCGGCAACGCTACCAAAAGCTTGCCGAAATTTTTGGCTCGAAAATGGAAAGCGCCGTCACGAATATCCGGATCGTCAGTGGGCTTGCCCCACGCTTCATTCATGCACGCCACTACCGCGTTCGGCAGCCGCGCCAGCAAATCCTCGTAGCTCTCGATCGAAAGCCTTGCTTCGTCAGAGCCACGCGCCAGTGCATCGAGCAAATCGCGCGGCGCTTGCGGCGCTTCGTCCACGGCATAGCCGGCAGCGGCAAGGTCGGCGAGCGCCGCGATCACACTTGCGGGCACGTCGAGCCCGACCGCATAGCCGGTACGACCTTTGGCGGCGGGATAATCTGGCATCAGGATCGCGACGCGGCGCGCGGCGCGCGGCAGTGCGCGCAATCGCACCATGGCGGCAATGCGATCGGCAACCATCGCAATGCGATCCGCTTCGGGACGGCTCACCAGCGCCGTAAAGGCAAGCCCCTCTTGCGGCGGCAACGGGTCCTTGAACGCGACCACGCCGGCAAGGACGCGGCCGTCGAGCTCCGGCAGCACGATGTGCATGGCGAGGTCGGCCGCGCCGAGCCCGCGCGGGCTGTCGCGCCAGACCGCCCGCTTCGTGGTGGCGCTGATCACCTGCAGCACCGGCACGTCAGGCGCGTCGAGAGGCGATGGTTCGTCCGCCTGTCCGCCGGCGGCGAAGGCGGTCATGGTGACGATCAAAGCGGGGTCGAGCTTGGCAAAGGCGTGCGTGAGAAACTCCGCCGCAGTGCGGTCCTTCAAACTGGTGACGACCAGCGCCGCCGGCGCCAGGCCGCGCGCCGTGAGCGCCGCGCACAACGCATCGACCGGCGCCGTATCGGCCGCTAGCAGCATGGCGCGATAGAACACGATAGGCACTACCGGCTTGCCGGGTTCGAGGAAGGCGATCAGGCGATCGAGCTCGACCGCGCCGTCGCCCGGCAGATAACCGGCGGAGCGCGGCACCGCTGTGGGTTCGCGCGGCGCAATATCACGGCCGGCATGGCGCGCCAGCCGGCGTAGCAGCGCCCGCAGATTGTCCCGGCCGCCTTCGCGGAAGAAACGCAGCAGCGTTTCCAGCTCCTGAGGTGGCAGCGTCGAGGCCGCTTCGAGCCGTGGGTCGTCGCGGTCTTCGCCCGGCAGCACCGCGAGCGCGATGCCGCGCTGGCGCGCCTCAGCCGAAAGCCGCTCGATGCCGTATTTCCACCAATCGAAGCCGCCGAGGAGACGGACCACCACCACCTTGGCATGCGCGCCGACGCGATCGATCCACAGATCGACCGACATCGGGTGGCGCAGGTCGCGCAGATGCGCGAGCCGGACCGTCGGCAGCGCGTCGCGCTCGGCTTCCCACGCCGCGGCGAGCGCCGAGAGATCGCTGTCGGCGAAGGACAGGATGGCGATATCGCCCGGCGTCTGGCCGAGATCGACCGCTTCGACCAATTCGTCGAGGCCGGTTGAGCTCGTCGTCAGGAGATGCATCGCTTAGCCTAAAAGGGCCTGGGTGACGGCGGCGCGATCGAGTCCCTTCAGTCCGATCACCACGAGCTGGCCTTGGCGTGTTTCGGCCGCACCCCACGGCCGGTCATATTGATGCGACACCCGTGGCCCGACCGCCTGGACCTGCAAGCGCAACGGCTTGTTGGCGACCGCCGCAAATCCTTTGACGCGCAGTACGTCGAAATCCTCGGCGAGCGCGGCAACGCGTCCGACCAGCAGTGCCGGATCGGCAATCTCGCCCAGCGCTACGACAAAGGAGTCGAAGTCGTCGTGGTCGTGCTCAAGCTCGGCGTCGTGCCGGGTGCGACGATTTTCGATGTCGTCTTCGGTACCGACGCCGAGGCCGAGCAGCAATGTCTCGTCCACCTTGCCGCCGGTCGCCGTGAGGACTTTCACGCTGCGCGGCAGCGCATTCGAAATCGCGGCCAGCGCGCTGTTGATGCCGGCTTCGTCGAGAAGGTCGCGTTTGTTCAGCACCACGAGATCGGCGCAGGCGATCTGATCCTCGAAGACTTCCTCGATCGGATCGTCGTGGTCGAGCGCCGAATCGGCCGAGCGCTGGCGCTTGAGCGCATCGAGATCCTGGGCGACCCGGCCGTCGGCAAGCGCCGCGCCGTCGACGACGACCACGACGCCGTCGACGGTGACGCGGCTTTTGATCGCCGGCCAATGGAACGCCTGCACCAGCGGTTTCGGCAGCGCGAGGCCCGAGGTTTCGATCACGATATGCTCGATGCCGCCTTTCGCCAGAATGGCGTCGAGCGCCGGCACGAATTCATCGGCGACCGTGCAACACAGGCAGCCATTGGCCAATTCGACGATGTTCTCCTCTGGGCAGGCGGCGTTGCCGCAGCCCTTGAGAATATCGCCGTCGATGCCGACGTCGCCGAATTCGTTGACGATGACGGCGAGGCGGCGGCCCTGCGTATTCGCCAGCAGGTGGCGGATCAGCGTCGTCTTGCCGGCGCCGAGAAAGCCGGTGACGATGGTGCAGGGTACGCGCGCAAGCGAACCGGTCATAGCTCGACCTCTTCAAAACCGATGGGGGGAAGGCGGGCGATCAGCCCACGCTTGAGAATTTCCGGCCGGCCGCGCCAGGGCAGAATGCCGTCGGCGGCGCCGGCCAGAAGGCGTGCGCCTTCGATGAGTGCGCCGGCGCAACCTTCGTCGAGGCCGCCGAACAGATAGGTCCAGGAGCCGTTGCAGCGCATCGCGGCACTCGGACCGCGCGTGCAATTCGCGAGGCAACGCAGCCTTCGCACCGTGACTTCGGTTCCGGTTGCCGCGTGTTCAGTCGCGGCGGCGAGGAGCGCGCCGGGCCGCGGTTCGGTCTCCGGCTCGCCGGCCCGTTTGCAGGTGGTGCAGACATAGATCACGGGGTTTTGGATCGCCGCGCTGTGCATGGTCGCCGCCATCATCCACCCATCACGCGCTCGACCACCGGCCGATCGAAACCCTGCCAGCGATAGATCAGATAGGAAATGGCCCAACTGCCGACGAAGATGCCGATAACCAGATAGCCGAAATTGGCGACGCCGCTGTTGAGACTGTCGATCGTACCCCAGATGCCGCCTTCGAGGCCGAGCTTGTCGGCGATCAGTCCGAGCGCCTCGATGCCGCCGATCAACAGCGCGACCAGCACCGAAATGGCGGTGATGGTGAGATTGTACCAAATCTTGCGGATCGGATTGACGAAAGCCCAGCCATAGGCGCCGACCATCAAGACGCTGTCGGTGGTGTCGGCGATCGTCATTCCGGCGGCGAAGAGCGCGGGGAAGATCATGACGGTGCCGAAACTCATGCCGCCTGAAGCCTGGCCCGCGGCGACGGTAAACAGCGTAATCTCGGTCGCGGTGTCGAAGCCGAGTCCGAACAAAAATCCAATCGGGAACATCTGCCAGCTGCGCGACACCATGCGGAACAGCGGCCGGCAGATACGGGCGAGAAAGCCGCGGCCGGAGAGGAGATGATTAAGCTCCTGCTCGCCGACCGGTTCGCCCCGGCGGGCGCGCCGGAAGCTCTGCCAGGCGTGGCGCAGGATGACGAGGTTGATCGCGGCGATCGCCAGCAGGAAAAACGCCGATGCGCCGGTGCCGATGATGCTGCCGATGATCTTGAAGGGATGCAGCCGGCCCTGCAGCGCAAAAGCCGTACCGACGATCACCGCGACCGCAATCGCGACCACCAGCGAATGCCCGAGCGAGAAAAACAGGCCCGCCGAAACCGGCCGCTTGCCTTCCTGCATCAGCTTGCGGACGACATTGTCGATCGCCGCGATATGATCGGCGTCGACGGCGTGGCGCAGCCCGAGCACATAAGCGAGGAATGCCGTACCGAGCAGCGTCGGGCGATCGGCGAAGGCGACGACCGCCCAGATCCACACCAGGGCATTCGCCGCGAGGAGAAAGAAATAGAGCGTGCCGACCTTGGCGCGCTGGTCGGTCGACGCGTCATCGACCGCAGACTTCAGAAAAGTGAACACGAACGCCCTCGCATGACCAGCCGTCGGCGCGAGCGAGGACCGAAAGACTATGCGTCTTTCGGATCATCCACAGGTGCACCCCGACCCGTGTTTGTCGCGTCGACACGGCCGATGGCAGGTCTCCTGGCTCGCGGATCGTCGCCTCGCCCTGCCTTCCCGGCGCAAGCGGCGCCAGTGGCTTAACCGGACGAGACTACCCGCTCACAGTTGCGGGGGCAGCTGCGGATTGAGCCGGCGCTTACGCGTGGCCGCACCGCATTCCCTATTCACCCTCAGCGTGAGGGACCATCGGTAGGCTAGTGATAGATTTCGCCGGCCGGGCCTGTCAATCTGGCCGGCCGCGTCTCGATCCAGAGTTCCGAGCCAAATACCTGAATTATCTGATGCAGAGCCCTGTAAAACGCACTTTCGTCCTCGGCGGCGCCCGTTCGGGCAAGAGCCGCTATGCCGAAAGTCTGATCGCCACGCTGCCGCCGCCTTGGACTTATGTGGCGACAGCGGAGGCAGGCGACGCGGAAATGGCCGAGCGTATTGCCGCGCATCGGGTGCGGCGCGGGGCGGATTGGCAGACCGTCGAGGCGCCGCGCGACCTCGCCGCCGCGCTCAAATCGTGTCAATGCAGGCCGGTGCTGGTCGATTGCCTGACGCTGTGGCTGTCCAATCTGATGCTGGTCGAGGTGGATATCGAGCCGCAAATCGCCGAGCTCGAACAAACGCTGGACACGGTCGCGGCGCCGGTCGTCCTGGTCGCCAATGAAGTAGGTTACGGCATTGTGCCGGATTATCCGCTCGGCCGGCGTTTTCGCGACTGGCAGGGCGTGCTCAATCAGCGCATAGCCGCGCGCGCCGATCGCGTCGTGCTGGTCGTCGCCGGTCTGCCGCTGGCGGTCAAAGGTGTGCTGTAAGGTGATGCGATGACGCAAACGATCGATCACGCGGAAGCCGAACGGCACCGCGCCAAGATGGCGAAACGCAAGGCGGTGCAGGACGCCGAGGTCGCCGGCAAGACCATCGAGAAGGGACTGCTGATCGTCCATACCGGCACCGGCAAGGGGAAATCGACCGCCGGTTTCGGGCTCGCGCTGCGCATGATCGGGCGCGGCCATCGCGTCGGCGTCGTGCAATTCATCAAGGGCGCCTGGCATTCGGCGGAGCGCGATGCGCTCGAGAAATTCGGCGACCAGGTGGTTTGGCACACCATGGGTGAAGGTTTCACCTGGGAAACGCAGGATCGCGCACGCGATGTGGCGGCGGCCGAGCGTGCTTGGGCCAAAGCGCGCGAATTGATGGAGGATCCGAGCATTGCGATGTTGGTTCTCGACGAACTCAACATCGCGCTGCGCTACGATTATCTCGACCTGAACGCGGTCGTTGCGACACTCGCGGCGCGCCGACCCGGCCTGCATGTCGTCGTCACCGGCCGCAATGCCAAACCGGAATTGATCGCTGCCGCCGATCTTGTCACCGAAATGACGCTGGTGAAGCACCATTTCGCCGCCGGCGTGAAGGCACAGCCCGGCATCGAGTACTGAACAATGCCGGCGCGCGCGCTGATGTTTCAGGGCACGGGCTCCGACGTCGGCAAGTCGTTGATCGTCGCCGGCCTTGCCCGTGCCCTGACGCTGCGCGGCCTCAGCGTGCGCCCGTTCAAGCCGCAGAATATGTCGAATAATGCGGCGGTGACGGCCGATGGCGGCGAGATCGGGCGCGCCCAGGCCTTGCAGGCGCGCGCCGCGCGGACGCCGCCGAGCGTGCATATGAACCCGGTTCTGCTGAAGCCGCAGAGCGATGTCGGCGCGCAGATCGTGGTGCAGGGCCGCGTGTACGGCAACGCCAAGGCTGCGGCCTATCAAGAGATGAAACGCGATCTCTTGCCGGCGGTGCTCGACAGTTATGAAAGGCTGAAGCGTGACGCCGATATCGTGCTGGTTGAGGGCGCCGGCAGCGCCGCCGAAGTCAATCTGCGCGCCAACGATATCGCCAATATGGGCTTTGCCCGGGCGGCCGATCTGCCGGTGGTGCTGATCGGCGACATCGATCGGGGCGGCGTCATCGCAAGCCTCGTCGGCACCAAGACCGTGATTGCGCCGGACGATGCGGCGCTTATTCGCGGCTTCATTGTCAACAAATTTCGCGGCGATCCGGCGCTGTTTGCCTCCGGCATGGAACGCATTGCGCAGATGACGGGGTGGCAGGCGCTCGGCCTGGTGCCGTTCTTCGCCGATGCCCGTTTGCTGCCGGCGGAGGATGCGCTTGCGCTCGACCACGCCCGGCCGGCAAAACCGCACGCTCGGCTTCGCATCGTCGTGCCGATCCTGCCGCACATCGCCAATTTCGACGATCTCGATCCGCTCGACGCCGAGCCCGCGATCGAACTTATTCGCGTGCGGCCCGGCACGGCGCTGCCGGGCGATGCCGATCTCATTTTATTACCGGGCTCGAAGGCGACGATCGCCGATCTCAATGCTCTGCGTGCCACGGGATTTGACATCGACATCGCCGCGCATCGGCGCCGCGGCGGCATCGTGCTGGGGCTTTGCGGCGGCTATCAGATGCTGGGACGCATGATTGCCGACCCCGGCGGCATCGAAGGTCCGCCAGGAAACGTCGAGGGCCTTGGCCTCCTCGACGTCGAGACCGTGCTGTCCGACGAGAAGCGTCTCGAAGCCGTAGAGGGCGCGACGACCGATGGCGTGTCGTTTTCTGGCTACGAAATGCATATGGGCGTGACCGAAGGGCCCGATCGGGCGCGCCCCTTTGCGCGTCTCGCCGACGGCTCGGCGGAGGGCGCGGTTTCCGCCGATGGCCGCGCGATTGGCAGCTACATCCACGGGCTATTCGCCGACGACCGCCAGCGCGGGGCGTGGCTGACGCGCTTAGGGGCTGGCACGGCGAATATCGCCTACGAGGATTTGGTCGAGCACACACTCGACGCGCTGGCAGCCCACCTCGCCACCGATCTCGATCTCGATCGGCTGCTCACATTGGCGCGCTGAAAATCGCGGCCAATACCCCGATAAATGCGATCAGAATAGCGTCGGCGGTGCGGTACAGCGAAAGCGCGCGGCGGATGTCGGCGGCCGTGGCGTCGCGACGGCCATCGCCCATCGCTGCATCGTCGACGCGCAAGCCCCCGTAACTGCGCGGCCCCGCGAGCGACAGCCCGAGCGCGCCCGCCATGGCGGCTTCCGGATAGCCGGCATTGGGCGAGCGATGGCGAGCAGCATCGCGCCGCACCGTTCGCCATGCCGACGTCGCCGAGGTATCCCGGCGTAATGCGGCTGCGGTAGCTAGCAGGAGCGCCGTGAGCCGCGACGCTGGCAGATTGATAACGTCATCGAGCCGCGCCGCCGCCCAGCCGAACGCTTCGTAGCGGGGCGTGCGGTGGCCGATCATGCTGTCGGCGGTATTGATGGCCTTATAGAGCGCGGCGCCGGGCAGTCCC
This sequence comes from Xanthobacteraceae bacterium, assembly GCA_049282655.1. Taxonomy (GTDB): domain Bacteria; phylum Pseudomonadota; class Alphaproteobacteria; order Rhizobiales; family Xanthobacteraceae; genus BOG-931. The sequence continues at coordinate 58,277 of JBAPUM010000112.1, read as the reverse complement.
GCGACAGCGAGCCACAGCGCCGGCGCCACGACCGCATCGGAGAAATTCTCGGCGAGGCTTTCGATCGCCGCGCGGGCGACGCCGGCTTCGTCAAGCGCCGCAGTATCGCGGCCGACGATGTGCGAAACCGCGACGCGTCCGGCTTCAATGCCGTTCATTTCGAGCGCGGCCGCGACATCGGCGACGTGCCGGTGCAGGCTGCGTTGCGCAATCAAGGCGCTGGCGAGGACCGCGGCAGCGAAGAACCCGAAGGGAATGCGAAGCACCGCTTGTTCGACCACAAAGGCGATCGATCCGACGATGCCAAGAACGATCAGAACTGCGATAATACCCGCAAGACGCACGCCCAGCCTTCCGTCCTGCGCTTGCGGGGGAGGGTAGGGTGAGGGATTGAGCGTGCGGTCGAGCGTGGCGATCAAGGCGCCGATCCAGGTCACCGGATGGCCGATTGCGCGCACCAGCGGTTCCGGATAACCGAGGCAAAGTTCGATCACCATGGCGACAAGCGCTAATGCGGCAGACATGATCCCCTTCGGTGCCGGCGATGAATCGCCGCTTCACGGCGGCGACGTCGGCGCCGCCCGCCGCCTGTTTGCCGGCGCGCCGGAACCTTTCATCGACCTTTCGACCGGGATCAATCCTATTCCCTATCCGCTACCCGATCTCGCTGCGGAATCCTTCGCGCGTCTGCCGGAGGCGGACGCCTTGGCGGCCCTCAAGGACGCCGCCGCGAGGGCCTATGGGGCGCCGTCGACCGCCCATGTGGTCGCGGCGCCCGGCAGCCAAATTTTACTGCCGCTTGTTGCCGGCCTTGCTCGGCCGGGCCGCGCGGCCATCGTGGCACCGACTTATTCGGAGCACAGCCGGGCGGCGTCGCTGGCCGGCCATGCGGTTACAGAGGTGTGCGATCTTGCTGTCGGCGGCGATGCCGGGCTTGTTGTCGTCACCAATCCAAACAATCCGGACGGTCGGCTGTTCGCGAAGCCCGACTTGCTCGCCATCGCCAAGCAATTGCACGCGCGGGGCGGCATTCTGGTGGTCGATGAGGCCTTCATGGATGTCGGGCCGGCCGAAGCGAGCCTCGCCGGCGACGTTTCATGCGGCAATATCGTCGTGCTGCGCTCGTTCGGTAAATTTTTCGGGCTTGCCGGTTTGCGGCTCGGCTTCGCGCTTGCGGCGCCGCCGCTCGCTCCGAGACTAGAAGCGCAACTCGGCCCCTGGGCTGTTTCCGGACCGGCGATTGCGATCGGTTCGCAGGCCCTCATCGATGCCGGTTGGATCGAGTTGACAAGGCGCCGGCTCGCGCAAGCCTCGGCGCGGCTTGATGCGCTGCTTCGTGAATGCGGTCTGGAAATTCTGGGCGGCACCGCATTGTTCCGGCTGGTATGCACGACGGCTGCGGCCGAATTGTTTCGCCATCTCGGACGCGCCGGAATCCTGGCGCGCGCCTTTGCCGAGCAGCCGACGTGGCTGCGGTTCGGTTTGCCGGCGGCGGAAGCGGATTGGCAACGGCTGGAGGAAGCGCTGTCGGCTTGGCGCGACCGGGGTCCCAGCCCGCAAATCAGACGGGTCGAATTATCGGCGCCGGTCGCGGCGCAAGGGATCCAGTTCGATCACGCGTTCCGCACGCGCTTGCGCGATCTTCTGATGTGGCGGCGGGACGTACGGCGTTTCCGGCGCGATGCGCTGCCCACCGGAACCTTGGAAGCTCTTATCGAACAGGCGGGCCTGGCGCCGTCGGTCGGACTGAGCCAGCCGTGGCGCTTCGTCATCGTCGAGGATGGCGCAGTCCGATTAGCGATCAGAAAGAACTTCGAAGCCTGCAACGCCGAAGCGCTTGCCGCGCAATCGCCGCAGCGCGCCAGCCTTTACGCGCGGCTCAAGCTTGCGGGGCTGGAAGAAGCGCCGTCGCATTTTGCGGTTTTCGCCGATCGCTCGACCGCGCAGGGTCACGGCCTTGGACGTCACACCATGCCGGAAATGATCGACTACTCCACCGTAACGGCGGTGCATACGATTTGGCTTGCCGCGCGCGCGCAAGGCGTCGGCATGGGCTGGGTGTCGATCCTCGATCCCGTAGCGGTCGCCGGTATCCTTAACGTTCCGGCGGAGTGGAAATTCATCGGCTATTTCTGTCTCGGCTACCCGCAGGCCGACGACACCATCCCCGAACTCGAGCAGGCCGGCTGGGAACAACGCCGGCTGCCGTCGTCGATCATCATCCGGCGCTGAGATCCAAACCCATCATCTGTTCGCGCCGACGCGCCTGTCCCAAAACAGGGCAAATCCGCTGGCACCGCCCTTGCTCACTGTTCGCCCGAGGTGTGCGCATGTTCCGGAACGACATCCGTCTCCCGGCCACATGAGCAAATGGGCGAAGCGGAGCGCCGAGCGATCTCAGCCGATCGACCGCGCGCTTAAGGGAGAGAGCGGTGTTAACTTTTCGCTGTGTCGGAATGGCATTAGCCACGCGACCAGCTGCGCGGTTTAGCGCGGCGGTGGCGTTGTCGGTCATGACGTTGGGGTTGATCTGGAGCGCGGCCTATGCGGACGGAATTATCGTCGGCGGCTGTGTCGGCGGGCAAAGTGGACTGAACTGTGTCGCCCGCTGGGGTGACGCGACCGATCCCTATATCAGGAAGGTGCCGGAACCGGCCGACGACGCCGAACGGGCTCGCTCTGCGCAGCGTGATAAAAAATGGGAAGCGCGCTGCCGCCCAGTCATCGCGCAGGACCATTACGGCGTGCCGCGCTATCAATATGCCGAGCGGGGTTGCGAATTCGGCGTCATCGAATAAGTCGGGAATGTTGCTAGCGAATCGTGCTTCCCGACTTCGCGGTCTTCTCCGGATGCCGCGCGTTCGCTTTCGCGGCGCCGCTCTTGGCCGCATCCGGCAAATAGGTGGAGATCACGGCCGGATCGAGTTCCTTGACCGCAGTGTCGGGCAGCCGATGCCAGGTTTCGTCCCGGCCGAATAAAGCAATCCCAAGATAACCGCGCACGGTCAGAGCCTCGCCGTCCGGGCTCACCGTCATCATCGCGCTATAAATATTGCCGTCGCGCGGATCGAGGATATTGCCGCCCTGATAAACCAAGCCGTTCCTTTTCATGTCCCTGATCAACGGCAGGCCGAGGAGCGGCGCGTTTTTGCGATCGTCGCGACAACTCGAACAGATGGGGTCTCTGTCATCGTTGGGGCGCGGGAACATTTTTGCAATGACGCCCTCGTAGACGTCATCGCGCGCGACGAAGAGAAACCAGCCGACCGGGTTGCCGGTTTCCTCGTCGATTTTTTGCCACAGGCCTGTCACGGCGGGTTGCGGGGCAGGCGCGGCGGTCATGAGTTGGGCGGCGGCCGGCGCTACCAGCCCCGTCATCAGTCCCGTCGCCACCAGGCCAATCAGTCCAGCGATCGCCAATTTTTTTGAGACCGACAAGGGGTTCTCCATTGCCAATGTTATCAAGAACGGGCTCAGCCACGATCATGCCGGAACCGTGCTTCCACAATGCGGTGATTTAAGGACGCGGTATGCTTGCCTCACCCGCCTGAACTCCCCATGATCGGGTCCTGACGACACCTCATCTCAAACGATTGGACCTAGAGCTAATGCGGCGATCCGGTTCCGTGCCTTGTTCCCAATCAGGCACGATGCCGCGCACCAGCGTGGCGCTCGACAATCTGCGCGGCATCGTCATCCTGATTGTGCTCGCCGTCCACTCGACGCTGGCTTATCTGCAATCGACACCGGCCCGCGGGTCAGATTTCAATCAGCCGCCCTATAATTGGCGTTCGCTTCCGATCGTCGATAGTCACCGTTTTTTCGGCTTCGATCTGTTCTGCGCCTGGCAGGACATTTACCTGATGTCGCTCTTGTTCTTTCTGTCCGGACTGTTCGTCTGGCCGAGTCTTAATCGGAAGAAAGAGCGGGCGTTCTTGCGCGATCGCATGCTGAGGCTCGGGATTCCATATCTTTTCGGCATAGCCGTTCTCATTCCGGTCGCAATCTATCCGTCCTACCGCGTCATGGCGGTCGATCCGAGTGTCGCCGCCTATTGGCACAGTCTGCTCGCACTGCCCTATTGGCACAACGGGCCGCTGTGGTTTGTCTGGCAGCTCCTGGCGCTGAATGTGCTTGCGGTCGGACTGAATATGATCGCTCCGGGCGCGCTGCCGGCGCTCGGCCGTTGGTCGGCAGCGGCCGGCAAAAATCCCGTGCGCTATTTCAGCATTCTCCTGATCGCCTCGGCATTGGCTTACGTACCGCTCGCGCTCGTGTTCACGCCATGGGCATGGGCCGATACCGGGTACCTTGGCCTGCAATTTTGCCGTCCCCTGCAGTATGCGGTTTACTTCTTCGCCGGCGTAGGCCTCGGCGCGACGGGAATCGAGCGGGGCCTTCTTGCCGCCGACGGCGTTTTACCACGGCATTGGGCCCAATTGCTCGCGGCAGCGCTCGTCTCGCTGTTCGTCTGGATGGGAATGACCGGATTGACGATGTACGGCTACGACTCGCTTGGCGCCGACATCGTCACCGCGCTCAGCTACGTGATCGCTTGTGCCGCCGGCTGCTTTTTTCTGATCGCGGTCTGTTTGCGGTTCGCGACCGCGCCGTCGCGGATGCTCGGCTACTTCGCCGCCAACGCCTACGGCGTTTACCTGGTGCACTACGTTTTTGTCGTCTGGTTGCAATACGCGCTGCTCGCCACGCCGCTGTTCGCTGTGATCAAGGCCGCGATCGTCTTTGGTGGCACGCTGGTCCTGAGCCTCGTCACCACCGCGGCCGTCCAGCGTCTACCGTTTGGCGCGCGGCTTATTGGCGCGACCCCGCGCGCGATAGCGGCATCGTAGGGGTGGCGGCTTTCGCGTCGGGGGTGTGATGGCCGCGATACTCGGTCGCGAAAAAAACGCCCTAGTCCGAATAGAGTTTGCAAAAAGGTTTGAACACCGTACCGCTAATGATATGGGATCGCGACGAGTTCACGCCTCGTTTCGTGGTCTTTGGGTACCGTCTGGTTGCTTTCTCGGACGGCTTCGGGGCCGCGATTTTTACGACGATTCCATGACAAATCCGCGATGACCGGGCGCGAAAACATGCGAGTTATCGTCCCAATTTCCGCCGGTGGGTTCGCTCGATTATTCACCCGCTGGGACGCGGTCGCGGTGCTCTTGATCCTCGGTCTTTTGGTGTTTCTGGGCGAGGCGAGCCGCCATCTGCTCGAGCCGCTGACCGATCTGCAGCAGCAGCCCCCGTCGCTCGATCCGCGCAATCTTCCGGAATATGCCGCGCGCACCACGCTGCGCATGCTGATCGCGATGGTGCTGTCGCTCATCTTCACCTTCACCTATGCGACGCTTGCCGCCAAGAACAAGAAGGCGGAGCGACTGCTCGTTCCGCTGCTCGACATTTTGCAATCGGTGCCGATCCTCGGCTTCATCTCGGTCACGGTGGTGTTCTTCATGGCCCTGGCGCCGGGACGTGTGCTCGGCGCCGAATTCGCGGCGATCTTCGCGATTTTCACAAGCCAGGCCTGGAACATGGCGTTCAGCTTCTATCAATCGCTGCGCACCGTACCGACCGAACTCGAAGAAGCGTCGCGCAATTTCCACCTGAGCCGATGGATGAGTTTCTGGCGGCTCGACGTGCCCTTCGCCATGCCGCAGCTCATCTGGAACATGATGATGTCGATGTCGGGCAGCTGGTTCTTCGTCGTCGCCTCCGAAGCGATCAGCGTCGGCAATACGACGGTGACTTTGCCGGGCATCGGCTCCTATATCGCGCTCGCCATCGAGCGCCGCGATCTCGTGGCGGTCTGTTGGGCGATCGGCGCCATGCTGATCGTGATCTTCATCTACGACCAGATTCTGTTCCGGCCTTTGGTGGCGTGGGCCGACCGCTTCCGCTTCGAGCAGGAAGCGGGCGGCGTGCCGCCGGGATCTTGGGTGTTCGATGTGCTGCGGCGATCGCGGATCATCGAACGGCTGACGGCGCCGCTCGCGGTCTTGTGGCGGCTCACGCTGCGACCGCGGCGTGTCGGCAAGCCGGCGCCTGCGGCGGGCTCACCGCCGGGAAGGACCGGCTGGATCGCCTTCCAATTGAGCGTGATCGTCGGCGCGCTTGCCGCGGTAGCGGCGTGGCAGGTGCTCAGTTTCGCCGTGGAAGGCATCACGCTTGCCGACGTGGGGCTCGTCCTCCTGCTCGGGCTAGCGACACTCGCGCGCGTCACAGTCCTCATCGCAATCGCCAGCATCATCTGGGTGCCGATCGGCGTCTGGGTCGGGACGCGGCCGAGCGCCGCGGTGATCGTGCAGCCGATCGCCCAGTTTCTGGCCGCGTTTCCCGCCAATCTTTTATTCCCGATCGTGGTCTCACTGATCGTTGCCTGGAAGCTCAGTCCGGACATCTGGCTGTCGCCGCTGATGATCCTCGGCACGCAGTGGTACATTCTGTTCAATGTCATCGCCGGCGCCGCCGCCATACCGGCAGAGCTGAAGGCCGTGGGCGTGAACCTGCGGGTGCGCGGCTGGCTGTGGTGGCGCCGCATCGCGCTGCCCGCCGTGATGCCCTATTACGTCACCGGCGCGATCACGGCCTCGGGCGGATCGTGGAACGCGAGCATTGTAGCGGAAGTGGCGTCCTGGGGTGACGAGCACCTGCAGGCCAAAGGGCTTGGCGCCTATATTGCGCAACAGACCGATGCCGGCGATTTCCATCGCATCGTGCTGGGTATTGCGATCATGAGCCTGTTCGTGGTCGTCATCAATCGCGTGTTCTGGCGTCCGCTCTATGCCTATGCGGAGCGCAAATTCCGGCTGTGAAGAGGATCATATGACCGCCGCTCTTCTCGACATTCATGCGCTTCGCCACTCGTTTCCGCGCGCCGATGGCGCCGAGCATCTGGTGCTCGACAACGTCGAACTGACCTTGGTGCAGGGCCAGATCGTCGGCCTCTTGGGCCGCACTGGATCGGGGAAGTCGACACTGCTGCGCTTGATCGCGGGTCTCGCGCCGCCATCGGGCGGAACCGTCACCTATCTGGGCCAGCCGGTGAACGGTCCCGCGCCCGGCATCGCCATGGTGTTCCAATCCTTCGCGCTGTTTCCCTGGCTGACGGTGCTGGAGAACGTGCAGCTCGGCCTCGAAGCGCTCGGCCTGCCCGAGACGGAAATCCGAAAGCGCGCCTTGGCGGGAATCGATCTGATCGGCTTGGACGGCTACGAATCGGCCTATCCGCGCGAACTGTCCGGCGGTATGCGCCAGCGCGTCGGCTTTGCCCGGGCGCTCGTCGTCCATCCCAATATCCTGCTCATGGACGAGCCGTTCTCGGCGCTCGACGTTTTGACCGCGGAGACGCTGCGCACGGACTTCCTCGAGCTTTGGGGCGAAGGCAAGCTGCCGATCAAAGGCGTGATCCTGGTGACGCACAATATCGAGGAAGCGGTGCTGATGTGCGACCGCATCCTTTTGTTCTCCACCAACCCCGGACGCATCATCAGCGAAATCCCCGTCGATCTGAAACAGCCGCGCAACCGCCTCGATCCGCAGTTCCATGACATGGTCGAAAAAATCTACGTGGCGATGACCGCGCGCAAGCAGGTCACCCCGCAGATCGGCGCCGTCGCCGAACGCGCCCCCACGATTACCATCAACACCGTATTGCCCCGGGTTTCGGCCAACGTGCTCTCGGGACTGATCGAGGCGCTCGCGGCATCGCCCTTCAACGGCAAAGCCGACTTGCCGGTGCTGGCCGGCGAGATCGCGATGGAAGCGGACGAACTGTTCCCGGTCGCCGACGCGCTGCAGATATTGCGCTTTGCCGAGATCGAAGGCGGCGATATCAGGCTCACCGATGTCGGCAAACAGTTCGCCGAATTGGGGACCGACGACCGCAAGAAGCTGTTCCAGCGCCAAACGCTGACCTACGTGCCGCTCGCCGCGCACATCCGTCATGTGTTGCAGGAACGCGCCAATCATGTCGCGCCGAAGAGCCGCTTTTTCGACGAGCTGGAAGATCACATGACCACGGAGGACGCGGAGCACACGCTGCGCGCGGTCACCGCCTGGGGACGTTACGCCGAAGCCTTCGCGTATGACGACGATTCCGGCACGTTCAGCCTCGAAAATCCGACATAAATTTCGCTTTAAATCACCCTCCATGGCATGGGGCGGCGGTGTGACTTGCCGCTTGCAACGGCCTATTTCGGCCGGTAACGCTTGGGTCGTTAGACAGAGCGAGGGCGATGATGTCTATCCTACCGAAAATCGAAGGCGGCGCCCGGATGCAGTGGTTACTGCTGGGTTCGTTGGCGCTTAACCTGTTTTTTGTCGGCGCGGCGGGCGCCGTGGCGCTCCGCTATACCAGTCCCGTGCCATTGGCGACGGTGGCGCGGATCGATCACAACTTGGCGAGCCGGCTGGAGCGTATCGCAAGCGGCTTGCCGCCGGCCGACTCGGAAATCATGCGCGCGCAGTTGCAGCGGGATGCCGAAAAAGTGGCAACCGCGCAGGCCGATCTGCGGCTGTCGCAGGAGGCGGTCCGCAGGAGCTTGCGCGCCGAGCCGTTCGATGTCGACGCGATGCGCTCGGCCATGGCGACAAACCGCGCCGCGCACGACAACTTCGATCTGGTGGTTCACGACACGATTGCGGCCGCGGCCGCCAAAATGTCGCTGGTCGGGCGCACCAAGCTCGCGGATGGATCGAGCGGGCGCGAAGCCGAGCGATCGCCCCGGCAATAAGCCGGCGCCTCTACAAAAAATCTAGATCCTGATCCTATTCAATAGAATTAGAATTGGATCAGCGTCTGGCTCACGCAGCACTGCGCCGCGCATTGGCGGCAATGGCCAAGAGCGCGCGCTCGGAAATGGTCTCGGCCAGCGCCGAGTTGCGCCGCGATTCCAGCACTGCGCCGGCAAGTTCGGCCATGGCGCCGACGAGCCGCGCCGCACTCCACTGCCGCAGCGCGGCTTCGACCAGCACCTTGCGGCGAAAATGCAGCGGCGGTTGCACGGCGTCGAGCGAGAATGATGCGCCTTCCTCGATGGCCGTACGCCATTTGTGCAGCTGAGCCACTTGGCGCTGGGCGTTGAACAAGATCGACCCGGCACTCGAGCCCGCGGTCCGCGCCTTGGCGAGCTGAGCTTCGAGTTCGGCAGGGCGGCCGGCGAAGGCCGCATCGACGATGTCTTCGAGCGCCAGCGCCGAGGCATCGGACACCACGGCGATGACATCGTCCACGGTGATCTCGGCGCGGCCGCGGGCGTAGAGAGTGAGCTTTTGGATTTCATTGCGGGAAGCCGCGCGGTCGCCGCCGAGCAGCGGGATCAACAAAGCCCGCGCGTCGGACGCGAGCGTCAGGCCCGCGGCGCGCAACTCCTCGTCGATCAGCCGCGCGCGATCCTTCTCGCTGTCGGCGTAGCACGGCAATGCCGCGGCATTCTTGGCGCGTTCGCAGAGATTGCGCAGCGGCGCATTGCGGCGCAAATCGCCGGCCTCGATCACCACGCGGCATTCGGCAATGCCGGCGCCGAGCAGTGCTTCGACCGCCGGCGCGATGTTGCGGCCGCCGGCCTTCAGCCACACTGCGCGGCGTCCACCGAACAGCGGAATGGTCAGCGCCTCCTCGACCAGCCGCGCCGGATCGGAACTGACTTCCTCGCCTTCGAGCCGGGCCAACGCGAACGGATCGCCCGGATCGTCGACCGAGGCTTTGATGAGAGCATTGACGCGCTCGCTGACGAGGCCGGCGTCCGGACCGAACACCAGCACCACCGGGCGCCCCGGATCGGGGCGCGCGATGAAGCCGTCGACCTCGGCAGCTTTGATGGCGACCATCAGGCGATGGTAGCCGCTAAGTGCCGGCGACGAAATACGACGCCAGCCGGTTGCGGATGGCTTCGGCGGCGACCTGGATGGCGCGGTCTTCGGCGTCGCGCTGCGCGCGCTGTTGGGCAAAACGCTGCTGCGAGCCCGGCGCGTCGGTGTCGACCCGGGCGTAAGCACTGTCCTTCAGCACGACCTTACCGGTCGCAATCTCGACCAGCTGATAAACCGTCCTGATGCCGTCGACCTGGGCGGTCGGCCGTCCGCTGACGATGTCGATCATCACCGTGGTTTGCGTCTCCCCGAGCGAGACGATGAGGCGATGCGTGGGCGCGCTTGGACCGGCGTTCCCGTTCAAATCGTATTGCAGCGCATTGCGCATGGCGACGGCGAGACGGGTCGTGGTCGTGCCTTCGCGCGCTGGTATTGGCGGGATGTCGATGCCGCCGAGCTTGTCGTGAACGCTCTCGGCATTGACCGAGGGGCGCGAGCCGTAGAGCGGCTCGAAACAGCCGGCGGTCAGGCTTGCCGCGGCGAGCACGACCGCAAGCCGCGCGACGCGCGCCATGGTGCGAGGCTCACACCACCACATTGACGATCCGTTGCGGCACGATGATCACCTTTTTCGCCGGCTTGCCTTGCAGCGCCTGTTTGACCGCATCGAGAGCCAGAACCGTGGCCTCGATTTCGGCATTGGGGGCATCACGCGCCACGGTCACTTCGGCGCGCTTCTTGCCGTTGATCTGAACCGGCATCGTCACCGTATTCTCGATCAACAGCGCCGGCTCGACCTTGGGCCACGCCGCTTGCGCGACCAGTCCGGTGTGGCCGAGCACGGCCCAGCATTCCTCGGCAAGATGCGGCATCATCGGGTGAAACAGTTGCACAAGAATGTTAACGGCCTCGTGCATCGCCCAGCGCAGGTCCTCGGCGATGCCCCCTTCTTCGGTGTCGATATCGCCAATGAACTCGTTGAGAATATTGGCAAACTCGTAAATCTGCGCCACGCAAACATTGAAGTGTAGCTTTTCGATGTCGGCGGTGACCCCCGCCAAGGCCCGGTGGGCTGACTTGCGCAGCGCGAATGCGGCTGGCGAGAACAGCTCCGGGCGTCCGGCCGGCGCCGCTCGGGCGATTTCGGCGGCTTCGCCGACGAGCCGCCATAGCCGCTGCGAAAACCGCCAGGCGCCCTGCACGCCGCGCTCGGTCCATTCGACGTCGCGGTCGGGCGGTGAGTCCGACAACATGAACCAGCGCGCCACATCGGCGCCGTAGCCGGCGATGATCTCGTCGGGATCGACCGTGTTGCGCTTCGACTTCGACATTTTTTCGATGGCGCCGATCGCGACTTCTTCGCCGCTTGTCAGCAAAGTCGCCCGCCGGGCATTGCCGTCGCCCTCGATCTTCACTTCCACCGGCGCCACCCATTCGCCGCTCTTGCTGCGATAGGTCTCGTGCACCACCATGCCCTGGGTGAAGAGCCCGGCGAACGGCTCGTCCAACCCGACATGGCCAGTGGCCTTCATGGCGCGAGTGAAGAAGCGCGAATAGAGCAGATGCAAAATCGCGTGCTCGATGCCGCCGATATATTGATCGACCGGCATCCAGGCATCGACCACGGGCCGATCGGTCGGCGCGGTCGTGATCCACGGATCGGTGAAGCGCTCGAAATACCACGACGAGTCGACGAAGGTATCCATCGTATCGGTTTCACGCCGCGCCTTGCCGCCGCATTGCGGGCAGGTGACGTTCTTCCAGGTCGGATGGTGATCAAGCGGATTGCCCGGCCGGTCGAAGGTGACGTCCTCCGGCAGCGTCACCGGCAGATCTTTCTCCGGCACCGGCACCACGCCGCAGGCCTCGCAGTGAATGATCGGGATCGGGCAGCCCCAGTAACGCTGCCGCGAGATGCCCCAATCGCGCAGGCGGAAATTGACCTGGCGCTGCGCCAAGGGGCGATTGCCCGCGCTTTCTTTCTCGAGTCGCCGTGCGACCTCTTCCTTCGCTTCAGCGATCGTCATGCCGTCGAGGAAGCGCGAATTGATCATGCGGCCGTCGCCGTCATAGGCGGTGTCGGTGATGACAAAAGTCTTCGGATCGGTGCCGGGCGGGCAGACCACCGGCACATTGCCGAGGCCGTATTTGTTCACAAAGTCGAGGTCGCGTTGGTCGTGCGCCGGGCAGCCGAAAATCGCGCCGGTGCCGTAGTCCATGAGAATGAAGTTCGCGACATAGACCGGCAGTTTCCACGACGGGTCGAACGGGTGCACGGCCTTGATGCCGGTATCGAAACCGAGTTTCTCCGCGGTATCGATCTCGGCCTGTGCGGTACCGATCTTCTTGCACTCGGCGATGAACGCGGCGAGCGCCGGATTTTTCGCCGCCGCTGCCGCAGCGAGCGGATGGTCCGGCGCGATGGCCATGAATTTCGCGCCGAACAGGGTGTCGGGCCGCGTGGTGAAAATCTCAAGCTCGCTCTCGCCGCCCGGCGTCGTCGCGCGGTCGAGCGCAAAGCGGACCAGCAAGCCTTCGGAACGGCCGATCCAGTTCTTCTGCATCAGCCGGACTTTCTCCGGCCAGCGCTCGAGCGTATCGAGCGAATCGAGCAGCTCCTGCGAATATTTTGTGATCTTGAAGACCCACTGGCTCATCTCGCGCTGCTCGACCACGGCGCCGGAGCGCCAGCCCCGGCCCTCGATCACCTGCTCGTTGGCGAGCACGGTCTGATCCACCGGATCCCAGTTCACCTTGCGCTTCTCGCGCTCGACGAGACCCGCGCCGAGAAAATCGAGAAACATCTTCTGCTGGTGCTTGTAATAGGCCGGATCGCAGGTCGCGATCTCGCGGCTCCAATCGAGCGACAGCCCCATCGATTTGAGCTGCTTCTTCATCGCCGCGATATTGTCGTAGGTCCACGCCTTGGGATGGATCTTGCGCTCCATCGCGGCGTTCTCGGCCGGCATGCCGAAGGCGTCCCAGCCCATCGGATGCAGCACGTTCAATCCGATCGCGCGCTTGAAGCGTGCCACCACGTCGCCCATGGTGTAGTTGCGCACATGGCCCATATGGATGCGCCCCGACGGATAGGGGAACATTTCCAGCACATAGTATTTCGGGCGCGGATCGTCGTTCTTGGTCGCGAAGATGCCGCGCTCGTCCCAGATTTTCTGCCAGCGCGCCTCGGCGTCGCGGGCATTGTAGCGTTCGGTGGCCATTAGGTTTGCGACTATGCGATTTGCGATTATGCCGGGTGTCTTTTACGGTCGCCGGACGTGACACGAAAGCCTGCGGTGGGTCAACGGCTTGAGACCACAGCGCCCGTCAGTGGCCGTCGATGAGGAAACCCCTACATGGAATACACCACCCTCGGCCGTACCCGCCTTCGCGTCAGCGTCGCCGGCCTCGGTACCGGCGGCTTCTCGCGGATGGGGCTGAGGTCCGGCAAGACCGAGGAGGAATCCGCGCGACTGATTCTTGAGGCGATCGAGCTTGGCATCAATTTCATCGACACCGCGCCGGCCTATGGCACCGAAGGCGTGGTCGGCCGGGCGCTGCAATCGGTTCAGCGCGATAAAGTCGTGGTCGCGACAAAATCCTCGGTGCGCCGCAACGGCGAGTGGTGGACGCCGGAGCGCATGGTGGCGAGCCTCGACGATTCGCTCCGCCTGATCGGCGCGGATTATATCGACGTGTTCAATCTGCACGGCGTCGAGCCGCAGCATTACGATTACGCGCTGAACACGCTTGCGCCCGCGCTGATCGAGCAAAAGCAAAAAGGCAAGATCCGGCATATCGGCCTCACCGAGAATCCGATCGTCGATTTCACCAACGAAACGCTCAAGCGCGCGCTTCAGGACCCGATCTGGGAAGTCTTCATGGTGGGCTTTCACATGATGCACCAGGGCGCGCGCCGGAACGTGTTTCCGCTCACCCAAGAAAACAGCGTCGGCACTCTGTTGATGTTCGCGGTGCGCTCGATCTTCGCCGATCCGCCGCGCGTCGCCCGCGAGATGCGCGAACTCGCCGCCAAGGGCCTGGTTGAAAAATGGCTCGGCGAGACCGACGATCCGCTCGGCTTTCTGGTTCACGAGGGCGGCGCGGCGAACATGATCGAGGCGGCTTATCGCTTCGTACGCCACGAGCCGGGCGTCGATGTGGTGCTGTTCGGCACCGGCGACGCCGCGCATCTGCGGACCAACGTCGCGTCGCTGCTGAAGCCGCCTTTGCCGGACGCCGATCGGGAAAAACTCGCGGCCCTGTTCGGCGAGCTCACCGGCGTCGGGCTCGACGGCCATCAATACCGCAGCGGCTAGTTACACAAGCTCGTCGGCGATCCAACGTGTGACCGAGCGGTGCGCCGGCGTCCAGCCGAGCGCCGCTGCGGCCTTGCCGCGGACGCGGCTGTTGGAGCCGAGCGAAAACACCGCCGTGCCGCGGCCCCAGAAACCGATCGCCTCGTCGGCGGACCATGATTGCGCAGCGTCCAGCCCGAGTTTTGCCGCGATGGCTCTCGCGATCTCGCCCAAGCTTTCTTCGCTGTTTTCGACAAACATGAAGGTGCCGGGGCGGGCCTTGTCCAGCGCCAGCGCATACAGCCTGGCGACATCGGCGATGTGGACGTTCGACCAGCGGTTCAGCCCGCGGCCGATATAGCGCACGACACCGGACGCTCTGGCCTGGCGCAGCAGCGCCGGAATCTGCACGCTCTGCGCCGGCGGTCCGAGGGCGCTCCCGTAGATCATCGCGTTGCACAGCACGATCGAGCGAATGCCGGAAGCTTCGAGCACCAAGCGATCGATCGCGACCCGCCCCGCTTTTTCGGCGTCCGGTGCGAGCGGCTGATCCTCATAAAAAACCCGGTCCGACGGCTCACCCATGGCCTGATCGGCGATGATGCTCGAACCGCTCGAATGCAAGAAGGCTTTGCCGGAGCCGGAAAGACCGGCCAGCAGCGCCTCGGCGGCGCCACGATGATCGCTATTGGCCGCATTGACGACGGCGTCCGCCGCGCGCGCTTCGATCTGCAGCAGTGCGGCATCGTCGAGCGTACCGATAACCGGCTCGATGCCGAACGCTGCGACAGCGTCGGCCTTGGCTTGGTCGCGCACCAGGCCGCGAATCTTGCGGCCGTCGGCGCGCAGGGCTGATGCTACGGCGCCGCCGATAAAACCGTTCGCGCCGGTAATGAAGACTTTCATGGCGACTCGTTGGTGGTTCTAAGGACGTCTATTCCTCGTGACCCTCACTCCAGCCGTTGCAATGGGCGCGTTCGTGGCGGCGGTAGGCATTGAGATCCTTCACCGGGCCGCCCCGCGGGATCACGAGGTAACACCGGTTCTTGATGACCCAGGAGCAGGCATCGGCGCTCACCCCCATATGCGCGCAGGCTAGTCGGGCCTCGTGCAGCGGCAATACGCGCTCGAGCACCGGCCCGGCAAAAAAGTGATTGTAACGCAGCGGCGGTTCGAGCACGTAAATCGGCATCTTGGCGATCCGTCAGGGCTAATCCGTGGTCCGCAAACTCCAGCCCGCATTCTGCACCAGCGGATTGTCCTCGAGCCGCGCGACGATCGCATCGAGCGCCTTCGGATCGGCCGTGGTGCCAAGCAAGGTCGCCTCGAGTTCATTGTCGCCCTGATCGCGCTCGGTGACCTCGATATCCCGCACCGGGTAGCCGGCCGCAGCCAAACTATTGCGCAGCAATTCCCGGGCGTCGTCGAGATCGTCGGTGCTCGTCGTCAGGCGCACTTCGTAGATCGCTTCAGTCGCGGCCTGGTCGAGCGGTATGCGATTGATGGCGTTGACGATAGGCCGCAGCAGCGTATTGCCGGCGAGCACGAAGCCGGTCAGCGCGATGGCCTCGAAGGCGAGGTCGGCGCCGGCGCAGGCGCCGACCGCCGCCGAGCACCACAGCGTCGCCGCGGTATTGAGCCCCCAGACATTGCTGCCCTGTTTCATGATTACGCCGGCGCCGAGGAAACCGACGCCCGACACCACATAGGCGATGATCTGCGTGGCCCCGACATTGCCGTTGAGGTGCATGCCGACGTCGACAAAAGTCGCCGCCGCAACCGCGACCAGCACGTGGGTACGCAAGCCGCCGCCGCGCTGGCGGTACTGCCGCTCCGCCCCGATCAGGCCGCCGAGTATGAAGGCCGCGAACAGGCTGACCAGCGAATCGAGAAAATCGGGGACGGTGAAGGAATGCAGGAATGCCATGGCGACCGGCTCTCGCTGGCTAATGCGCGGGGGACCAATGGTCCGAATTGAGGAAAGCGTCAATCGCGAGCCAAGCCTTGGCAATAGGTCCTGATTTTAAAGGGTTGTCGCCGTAATCGCCCCGCAATGAGCGGTTACGAGAACTCGGAATTAGCGAGCGACGATTTACGGGAGAACGTCATGGGAGTTTCACGAATTTTTCGATTTGTCTTTCTTGCAACCGTCATGCTCGGCGTGGCCGCCCCAGCGCGGGCGCAGCAGCAGCCATCGGCGCCGCAGGCGCGCATCGTGGTAATCGGCGAAGGCTCGATCACCGCGGCGCCGGACTATGCCGAGATCACTGGTGGCGTGACGACGCGCGGCAAGACTGCGAAGGAGGCGGCCGACGCCAATGCCAAGACGATGGTGGCGGTCACGGCGGCGCTATCCAGCTCCGGCATCGAACAAAAAGATATCCAGACCTCGCGCTTTTCCGTGCAGCCGGTCTATGCCTCGCCGCAGCCCGGCGCCGAACAAAAACTGACCGGGTTTTCGGTCTCAAACCAGGTGAGAGCGAAAATCCGCCAGATCGAAAAGGTCGGCGACATTCTCGATCGGTTGATCGAAAGCGGGGCGACGAATGTCGGCTCCGTGGAATTCCTGCATTCCGATACCGCGAAGCTTTTGGATCAAGCACGCGAGTCAGCGATCGCCGATGCGCGGCGCAAGGCCGAGCTTTATGCGCACGCCGCGGGTCAAAACCTTGGCGGCGTGGCCTGGATCACCGAGGATTCCGGCTATGCCCCGCCAATGCCGATGATGCGCGCCGTCGCCGCCCCGGGCATGGCCATGCCGATTTCAGCCGGCGAGGATACATTGCACGTGCGGATCACGGTCGGGTTCGATCTCGCGCATTAGGGCATGATCCCAAAAAGTGGAAACCGGTTTTCGGATAGGATCATGCCCAGACGAAGAAACTAGACTCGGATTTCGCGCTTTATTTCTGGACCAGCGAAATATCCCGTCCATCGTTATAGGCCGGATGTATCCAGCCGTTCTCGTCGTAATCGGCCATGCATTTGTCGGCGAGTGCTTCCATCTCTTTCAGCGAGCCGTTGCCTTGCGCCTGCTGCATCTGGAAGACGCGGATCAGTTCGTTACTGCCCGAATAGTTCATCTCGTAAAGCTCGTGGCGGGCGCCGAATTCGGTGCCGATGGCATCCCAGAGGAGCTTCATGATCTTGATGCGCTCCTTGTAGTCGATGCCGTTCGAACCGCGCACATAGCGCGCCAGATATTTGTCGATGTCGGGATTCTTGAAATCACGCGAATGCGAGGGAAGGTAGATCAGGCCCGACGCGATCACCTGCTCGACGATCCGCCGGATCGCCGGATAGGCCTCGGTCATGAACAGACGATAGGACGCCGAGCCGCGCGGATTGGGCAACACCGCGCCGTTCACCCACGGCACCGGATTGCATGCCATGGCGTCGGTCAGCGACCAGAACAGATTGCGCCAGCCGATCACTTCGCCGATCTGCACCTGCACGCCGCGGAAGCTGTCGACGCCGGTGGCGCGCGCCGCCTTCATGAGGAGCCCGATGATGAAATCGAGTTTGACCGCGAGCCGGGTGCAGCCCTGCAGCGTGAAGCCGTTGAAGAAGCCGGATTGCGGATAGAAAGCTTTCAGCTTTTCGAAGTCGCGATAGATGATGACGTTCTCCCAGGGGATGAACGCATTGTCGAAAATGAAGATGGCGTCGTTCTCGTCGAAGCGCGACGTCAGCGGATAATCCCACGGTGAGCCGGTCGCCGCGGCGGCGAATTCGTAGGACGGCCGGCAGATCAATTTGATGCCCGGCGTGTTCATCGGCGCGATGAACATCACCACCATGGCCGGATCGGTGATTTCCTGGCCCATGTTCTGGCCGAGGAAGTTGTATTGCGTCAGCGCCGAATTGGTGGCGACCACTTTGGCGCCGGAGACGTAGATGCCGGCGTCGGTCTCCTTTTGCACGGTGATGTAGACGTCCTTGACCTCTTCGACCGGCTTGGCGCGGTCGATCGGTGGGTTGACCAGCGCATGATTGAGATAGAGCACCGCCTCCTGACCGCGCTTGTGCCAGGCGCGCGCATTGTCGGCGAATTTTCCGTAAAACTCGGCATTGGCGCCGAGCGTGTTGAGGAAGGCCGCCTTGTAATCGGGGCTGCGTCCCATCCAGCCGTAGGACAGCCGCGCCCAGGCGGCGATGGCGTCGCGCTGCGCGATCACTTCCTCGCGCGAATGCGCCACCTTGAAATATTTGTGGGTGAAGCCGCCGGATCCGGTATCGGTCGGCGCACAGAGCACATCCTGCTGCGCCTTGTCATGCAGCGCGTCGTAGAGAATCGCGACCGAAGCCGCGGAATTGCGGAACGCCGGGTGCGTGGTGACATCCTCGACCCGCTCGCCGTAGATATAGACCTCGCGGCCGTCGCGCAGCGTTTCCAAGAATTCGGCGCCGGTGAAGGGGCGTTTCTTGCCCTCGATGATCGATTCGGGACGCTCTGGCATCGCTCACTCCCTGATGTCCGAACCCGCGAGTTCCATGATTGCGCTCGCCGGTCGCGCGGCTTGGCTTTGGGTTATCGTCCTGCTACGCTCGATATCGTCAGCATACTGACGATTTTGCTCAGTGTACCGATAATCCGGTACGGGCGTCAAACCCGGTATGCGGCTGTTGACGGATGAGGTACGGCGCCAGCGACATGCAGACGTCTGAAGAGGACAGTCGCCTTCTCGAAATGCCCGGCCATCTCATCCGCCGGCTGCAGCAGATTTCCTTCGCGCTTTTTCTCGATCAGGCGAAGGAATTCGACATCACGCCGGTACAATATGCCGCGCTGGTCGCGATCAACAATCATCCGGGGATCGATCAGACGGCGCTGTGCCATATCATCGCGCTCGACCGCTCGACCATCGGCGACGTGATGGGGCGACTGGAAAAAAAGAAATTGATCCGGCGTCTGAACGGGTCCGTCGATCGGCGGACCAAGTCGCTGTCCGTCACGCCGCTCGGTCGCCGGCTGGTCCGCGACATCGAGCCCGCGGTGCTGGCGACGCAGCGGTCGATCCTCGCGCCGCTGAAGCCCGGCGAACGCAGCGCCTTCATGCAGATGCTCAAGCATCTCGTGCATCTCAACAATGAGCACAGCCGCGCGCCATCGCGAACCGAAGCCGCGGCGCAACAGGTCACGCGCTCCGCGCGCCACGCTCGCGAAAGTGCGCCCAAAGGGCGAGCCCGCCAACGATGGCGACGGCAAGGAGCGCCCCGCGCAGGCCGGTGAAAGCAAAGGCCGTGGCGCCGGCCGCCGCGCCGACCAGAAAGCCGAGCGCGATAAAGAGCACCGTCAGCAACTGCCGGCGGACTCCGGCGAACTCGCGCAGGTCCGCTCTGCTATGCCGGCTATGGCGAAGCCGCCGCCACGCCAAAATGAGCTCGGTCGTGGCGATGCCGAGCTGCGTCATGTTGCCGGTCATGACGTTGGTCTGCGGTATGCCCTTCATCAGGAGCCGTACCAAGACGCTTTGCGCCCCCATCGCCATGGCGGCGAATAGGCCGGCCATGATGCCGTGCCAGTCCCGCGCGTTCTGGATCGCGGGGCCGAACAGGATCGTCGCGACAAAGACCGCAAGCAGCGCCGTCTCGAGCGCGAGCATCCACGGCAGCGCGGCGCGGCCTTGATCCCGTACGACGCCGATAAGCGCGGCCGTCACAGCGGCCGCGACCAGAAAGGTGAGCACCGCGAGGATTTTGCCGATGACGCCGTAATCATGCGCGATCACTTCGCTGCCGGCGATGACGAAACTGCCCGTCACTTGTGCCGCGAACAATCCGAACAGCGCCAGGTAGGTGTAGCTGTCGACATAGCCGGCGACGAAACTCAGCAACACCGGAACCGCGGCCGGCGGCGGCAATTCGCGCGAGGGCCGAATCTCGATCATGATTGTTCCCCGATCTTGTCGATATGAGCCCAAAGCCTCATTTATTGGAAGCCCCGGGGGCTCGGCGCACTCTGTCCTTGGGACGGTTCCATGGGAGGTCTAGCGTGATCGCGAACCTGCATGCCGGGTCGGCTGTGACCGCCGCGTTTCTTGCTTCGCTTGTCGAAGCGGTCGAAGCGCTGACGGTCGTTCTCGCAGTCGCCGTCGTTCGCGGCTGGCGGCCGGCAGGTTTAGGCGCGATCGCCGGCCTCGCCGTACTGACGGTGATCGTCGCCGCGCTCGGGCCGCTGCTCGATCGCGTCCCGCTTAATGCGTTGCAACTCGCTATTGGGGTCCTGCTGTTGCTGTTCGGCATGCGTTGGCTGCGCAAAGCGATCCTCCGCGCCGCCGGCCTCGTTGCGCTGCACGACGAAGCCGCCGCCTTCGCCAGCGAAACCGCCGAATTGCACGAACAGGCCAATCGACACGAACAGCGCCTCGATTGGCTCGCCGGCCTCGCGAGCTTCAAGGCGGTGCTGCTGGAGGGCCTCGAAGTGGTGTTCATTGTCATCGCCGTGAGCGCCGGCCGGGGGTCGCTCATTCCGGCAAGCGCCGCCGCTCTGGCGGCCTGTATTCTGGTCGCGATCGCCGGGCTCGTGGTGCATCGCCCGTTGGCGCGTGTTCCGGAGAACACCCTGAAATTCGCCGTTGGCGTGATGCTGTCCGCTTTCGGATTGTTCTGGACCGGTGAGGGCTTTGGCGTCGCCTGGCCGGGCGCCGACCTCGCGATCCTCGCCTTCATTGCGCTGTTCCTGGCGGCCGGCCTCGGCGCGGTGGCGCTGCTCAACCGCCGTAGCGCTACGGCCGTGTCATGACGGCGCTGCGCGCCCTCGTTGACGAACTAATCGGGCTCTTCGTCGACGACGGCGCGTTGGCGCTCGCGATCGTAGGCGTCGTCGTTCTCGCCGGCATCGCCGCCTGGCTCGGGGCAGCCGCGCCGTGGCTCAGCGGCGGAATTTTGTTGTTCGGCTGTCTCGGCGCGCTTGTTGGCAACGTGCTCACAGCAAAGCGGCGCTGAAGAAGCCGCTTATCCCTTCGCCCGCCGGCAAGCCTGCCACAAGGACTGCGCCGTGACCGGCATGTCGAGATGATTGCCGGCGCCGTTCGGGATGGCGTCGGCGACCGCATTCATCACCGCCGAGATGGCGGCAGTGGTGCCGGCCTCGCCGACGCCTTTGACGCCAAGCGGATTGGTGGTCGCCGGCACGTTGTGCATGGCGTCACGCATCGGCGGCATGTCTTCGGCGCGCGGCATGGCGTAGTCCATGAACGAGCCGGTGACGAGCTGGCCGGAGTCCGCGTCGTAGACCGTATTCTCCATCAGCGCCTGGCCGAGGCCCGCGGCGACCGACCCGTGCAACTGGCCTTCGACCACCATGGCATCGAGCGCGTTGCCGCAATCGTCGACCGCGCTATAGGCCACGACCGCGAGGTGGCCAGTGTCGGGATCGATCTCCACTTCGGCGATATGGACGCCGTTGGGGTAAGTCAGCGGTGTCTCCGTCGTGGTCTTGGTGTCGAGATCTTCAGCAATCTCACCGCGCTTCTTCATCTCCGCGGTGCGCGCCGCCACCTCGAACAACGAAACGCGGCGGTCGGTGCCGACGACTTCGAAATTTCCGACCTGGTAGCCGACATCGCCTTCGCCTGTTTCGAGCATCGCGGCCGCGATCGGCTTGCCCTTCTGCACGATGAGATCGGTCGCCTTGGCGATCGAATGGCCGGCCGTCATCGCCGACCGCGAGCCGACCGAGGCATAGCCCGGCAATTCGTTCGCGGAATCGCCGTGGCGGTGTGTGATCTTGTCGGTCGGAATGCCGAGCCGCTCGGCGATGACGCGCGGGAACACCGTGGCGTGGCTCTGGCCGGTGCTCTGCACGTTAAGGCGAAGCTGCAACGTGCCGTCACCAGGGAACGCGAGCAGCGCGCTCTCGATCGGCGAGCCGCCGGAATGTTCCAGCATGCAGCAGATGCCGATGCCGCGATAGAGGCCGCGCTTCCCGGCCTCGCGGCGCCGCGCCCTGAAGCCGTCATAGTCGGCAAGCTGCAGCGCCTTTTCGAGCATCGGCTCGAAGTCGCCGGAGTCGTAAGTGGTGCCGACCGCGGTCTTGTACGGCATCGCGGATTTTTTGATGAGATTGCGCCGGCGCAGTCTGATCGGATCGATGCCGGTCACTCGCGCCGCCTCATCGACCACCCGCTCGATGGCATAGCTCGCTTCCGGCCGCCCGGCGCCGCGATAGGGCGCGGTCGGAATGGTGTTGGTGAACACGCATTTGGTCGCGACATCGATATGTTTGATGTCGTACATGCCGGGCAGACAGCGGGTGAAATTCACAGTCGGAATATTGGCGCCGACCGGGCCCACATAGGCGCCGAGATTGGCGACATTGCGCAGCCGCAGCGCCAGGAACTTTCCCTTGTCGTCGAGCGCGAGCTCGACTTCGGAATAGATATCGCGCGCCTGATTGTCGGTGAGGAACACTTCCGAGCGCGACGACATCCAATGGATCGGACGGCCGAATTTCTTGGCCCCGATCATGATCGCAATGTTTTCCGGATAGGCCCCGGTTTTGATGCCGAAAGCGCCGCCGACGTCCTCGGTGATGACACGGATGCGTTCCTTCGGCAGGTTCATGATGGCCATGATGCTGTCGCGCATGGCGCCGGCGCCCTGCGAGCAGGCGCGCACGGTGTAGCTGTCGCTCGCCGTTTCGTAGCGTGCGGTGGCACCGCGCGGCTCCATCGGGTTGCCGACCATGCGCTGGTTCATCAGCGCGACGCGGGCCGTGAATTTCGCCGACGCGAAGATTTCTTCGACTTTTTTGGTATTGGCGTCCGGATCCGGATTCGGTCCCGGCCAGTCGACCGCGAGATTGCCGGGCGCCTGCGGCCAGACTTGCGGCGCGCCTTCGGCAAGCGCCGCGCGCGCATCGATCGCCGGCGTCAGCTCGTCATATTCGACTGAAACAAATTCGGCGGCGTCCTGCGCCGCAGCCGCGCTTTCGGCGACCACCATGGCCACCGGCTCGCCGATATGCACGACGCGCTCGGTGGCGAGTGCCGGCCGGTGCGGCAGCACCAAGCCCTTGCCGCCGCGGCCGGGCAATGGCGGGTGGCGGCCGAGATTGCCGACGCCTTCCATGTCCTTCGCGGTCAAGACGCCGATCACGCCCGGCGCGTTCGTGGCGCCGCTGACGTCGATCGAGACGATCCGGGCAAAGGCATGCGGCGAGCGGACGAAATGCGCATAGGCCTGGTTCGGCTCGGGGGCATCGGCCACATAGCTGCCGCGGCCGCGAACCAGGACATCGTCCTCGACGCGGGGGTGATAGGCAATGCGCTGACCGTTATCCGTGCTGGCGTCCATGCTGGGTTCCGGAGGGCTTTGATAAGGGAGGATTGGCGGAGTTTTCGGGCTCTTTATAGCGGAAACCGCCGATTGCTAAAGGCCTCCGCGACAGGCTGCATTGCCGGCGTGCGGCCGCCGCGCGCCTCCCGCTCGTCTATGCATGGCTTTCTTGCATCTTTGGCGGCTTATGCGCAGAACATGCCGCGCCAGCCCGGGGAGGAATCATGACATCGGCCCAAAAGACCAAGACCATCGATACCCACAGCCATATCCTTGCCGATGCAACCATAAAGCTCCTGCAACGGGAGATTCCGAAGCTCGGCCTCAAGCTCACGCCTTACGACGACGAGAATTCCGTGGTCGAGGTGGCCGGCGTTCCGTACCGGCCGTTTCCGCGCGGCGGCCATAATCTCGAGAGCCGCTTCGCCGACATGGACGCCGCCGAGGTCGATATGCATGTGCTCTCGGTATCGCCGCAGACCTGGCTCTATGGCCAGGAGACCGCGGTGGGTGTCGCTGGCGCCGTGATCCAGAACGACGAGATCGCGCGGCTCGTCAAAGAATATCCCGAGCGCTTTTCCGGCATCGCCACGTTGCCGATGCAGGCGCCCGACAAGGCTGCGGACGAATTGCGTCGCGCCATCACCAAGCTCGGCCTGCACGGCGCCATGATCGGCTCCAATATCGGCGGCAAGAATCTCGACGATCCGAGTTTTGAGCCGCTATGGGCCACCGCCGCCAAGCTCGACGCCTTCATGGTGATCCATCCCGGGAATGTCGCCGGCGCCGATCGGCTAAAATCCTATTATCTCGGCAATCTGATCGGCAATCCGCTCGATACGACGATTGCTGCGGCGTGTCTGATTTTCGGCGGTGTGATGGAGCGTTATCCCAATCTCAACTTCATGATGGTGCATGGCGGTGGCTTCATTCCCTATCAGGGTGGGCGCTGGGTGCATGGCTGGGAAGTCCGGCCGGAGCCGAAAATGCATTTAAAGCATTCGCCGCAGCGATATCTCGACCGCTTCCTGTACGACACCATCACCCACAACAAGGCAGCCTGCGAGTTCTTGGTATCCTCGGCCGGCGTCGAGCGCGTCTTCCTCGGCAGCGATTACCCCTACGATATGGGAACGCTGGAATGCGCCCGGCAGGTGAAAGCGCTCGGCATCAGTGCCGCCGATCGCGACCGGATTCTCGGCGGCCACGCCGCCGAAATCATCGGCAAGAAACGGCGGCTGTGATGAACGAAGCCGCACTCGTGCGCGTGCCGGCGCGCGCCACCCAGGCGCTGATCGCCGACGCCTTCGTCGCCGCAGGCTTGCCGTATAACGATGCAGCACGCTGCGCGGAACTGATGACCGAGGCCGATCTGACCGGCGCCGACGGTCACGGTATTTTCCGGCTGCCGCAATATATCCGACGCCTCAAGGCCGGCGGCTTCAACAAAGAGCCTAGCATCACCGTGAACCGGACCGCACCGGCGACCGCGCTGGTCGATGGCGATAACGGCATGGGGCATCTGGTGATGTCGCGTGCGACCGAGGAGGCAATCGCCATTGCGCGCGAACAGGGCACGGGCTTTGTCGGCGTGCGGCGTTCCAATCATGCGGGTCCGGCTGGGCTCTATGCCGAGATGCCGGCGGCCGCGGGCATGATCGGGATTTATGCGGCGGTGGCCAATGCCAATCACATGGCAACCTGGGGCGGCGCCGATCATCTGCTCGGCACCAATCCGCTCGCCATCGGCGTGCCCTCGGGCAACGGCGCGCTGGTCTTCGACATGGCGACCTCGATTGTCGCCTATGGCACGGTGAAAAAATATGCGCTGCGCGGGCTCACCATGCCGGAGGGCTGGTTCGTCAATCCCGATACCGGCGCGGCGATCACCGATCCCAATCGTTCGGGCGAAGGCATGCTGCTGCCGATGGGCGAATATAAAGGCAGCGGGCTTGCGCTGATGATCGGGCTGATCGCCGGCGTGCTCAACGGCGCCGCTTTCGGCCGCGATGTCGTCGACTTCAACGCCGACGACAAGAGCGAAACCAATACCGGGCATTTCCTCATCGTCGTCGATATCGCACGCTTTCTGCCGCTCCAAGCATTCACCGCCGAAGTCGATCGCCATCTGCGCGATTTGCGGCAATCGAAACGCTTGCCCGGCGTTGATGAAATCCGCCTGCCTGGCGACCGCCGCGCCGAATGCCGTAGCGAACGGCTGCGCGACGGCGTGCCGCTCGCGCCGGCGCTGATCGCGCAGCTCGACAAAATGGCGCGCGAACTGAAAGTGAAGCCGCTCGCCGAGCGGTAACTGCGGGCCATTGCGCTGCGCCCGCGTCATAATGGGCGCTAGCTTGACACCCTAATCTCCACCGCCCAGTAAGTTGGGCCAAAGCCCACAGAAAGCATAGCGGAGGCGACGCATCATGGCATTGACCAAAAGACAATTGATTTCCGCGGCCGCAGCAGCCGGTTCAGCGGCCGTGCTGGCGCCGATGCGACGCGCCCGCGCCGCCCTCGACAAGATTTCGGTTGCGGTGATCCCTATCGCCGATTGCGCGCCGATCTATCTGGGCAAGGCCAAGGGCTTCTTCGCCAAGCAGAATATCGACGTCGAGCTGTCGACCCAGGGCGGCGGCGCCGCCATCATCCCTGGCGTGCTATCGGGGCAACTGCAGTTCGGCTTCAGCAACGTGCCGTCGCTGTTGATCGCACAGACCAAGGGACTGAAATTCGTCGGCACCGCGCCGGGCGTCGCCTCGACCGGCGTCAGCGGTCACGACTTTTGCGCGGTCCTCGTGCCTGGCGACAGCCCGATTCAAAGCGCCAAGGACCTCACCGGCAAGACCGTCGCGGTCAATAACCTGAACAATATCGGCCAGGTTGCGGTGCGCGCCGGGGTGAAGGCCGCGGGCGGCGACCCGGACAGCCTAAAGTATCTCGAGGTGCCGTTTCCCGACATGCCAGCGGCTCTGGCCGACCACCGCATCGAGGCCGGCTGGATGGTGGAACCATTCGTCACCATCGCCCAGTCACGCGGCGACAGGGTCGTGGATTGGCCGTTTGTCGCTATCGCGCCGAAAGCAGAGATCGCGGTTTATTTCGCCTCGGTGCAATATACCAATGCGAACCCGGACATGGTCAAACGTTTCGAGGCCGCGATCACCGAGTCGCTGGCCTACGCCGACTCCCACTCCGATGAAGTTCGCCAGATCATTCCGACCTATACGCGTATCTCGCCCGAAATCGCCGCCAAGATCATTCTGCCGATATGGCCGCCCAAATTTAACCGCGCCTCAGCCCAGGCGATGGCCGACGACATGTTCAAGAGCGGACTGATCACCAAGCAGGCGGACGTCGCGGCGCTGTTGCCGCAGTAGCCCATGCCGGCGGCACGAACGACCAGAGTGCGGGCCAGGCTTGCGGCCCGCACTTTTGTTTGGCTGCAAGGCCTCGCCGGCCTTGTCGGCTTTGCGCTCCTGCTTGAGATCGCGCCACGCGTCGGCATCGTCTCGCCGGATTATCTGCCGCCGTTTTCCGCCATCATGGTTGCGCTGTTCAACGAGATGACGACCGCCGAGTTCTGGACGGCGCTCGGCGACACTTTGGAAGCCTGGGCGATCGGGCTCGTCATATCGGTAGTTGCCGGCGTAGCCATCGGCATCGCCATCGGCAGCTCGCATTTGCTGCGTAGCTTGACCCATTCGACTATCGAGTTCCTGCGTCCGATTCCGTCGGTCGCGCTGATCCCGCTCGCCGTGCTGCTGTTCGGCTCGCAGATCCAGTCGACGCTGGTGCTCGTGGTCTACGCCTCGTTCTGGCCGGTGCTGATCCAGGTTCTGTATGGCGTGCAGGATGTCGATCCGGTGGCGCGGGAGACCGCGCGCTCTTATGGACTCGGAACCTCGGCGCAAATCCGCTACGTCACCTGGCCGACCACGCTGCCTTATCTGATGACCGGCATCCGGCTCGCCGCCGCAGTGGCGCTCATTCTCGCCATCACCAGCGAAGTCGCGATCGACACCCAGGGTCTCGGCAAGGAGATCAGCGACACCGAGTCCGGCGGCGCAGTCGCCATCATGTATGCCTATGTGATCGTCGCCGGAATTATCGGCGTCATCGTCAACCTGGGTGCCCGGGCGCTGGAGCGACGGGTTCTGGCTTGGCACCCCTCGATGCGTTTGGACGCCGCGGAGGC
The DNA here is from genome assembly GCA_049282655.1 of Xanthobacteraceae bacterium. Lineage (GTDB taxonomy): Bacteria > Pseudomonadota > Alphaproteobacteria > Rhizobiales > Xanthobacteraceae > BOG-931. Next base: position 30,683 of record JBAPUM010000112.1, on the reverse strand, counting down.
CGGCGCATGAAAGATCTCATGCCATCGCTGCCGCGCCGTCTTGCTGTCACGCTTGCGCTTCCGGTGACCCTGATCGCCGTCTGGTGGATCACCAGCGCGGACAGCCAGAGCTTTTATTTCCCGCCACTGCAGACGATTTTGCAGACCTTCGGCAAATTATGGTTTTCGCCGCACGCCTTGTCCGATGTGGGGCCGAGCCTGTGGCGCTTCTCCGTAGGCTATCTTGCCGCGGCTTTCCTCGGCATCGTCATCGGCATTCCGGTCGGCGCCTCGCGCAACTTGCGAAATGTGCTCGAACCGGTGCTGGAATTTTTGCGCGCCATTCCGCCGCCGGTGCTGGTGCCGGTGCTGATCCTGTTCACCGGCCTCGGCAACGAGATGAAGGCGCTGGTGATCCTGTTCGGCTGCATCTGGCCGGTCCTGCTCAATACGGTCGCAGGCGTCCGCGCGCTCGACGAGGTCCTGGCGGAAACGGTGCGCAGTTATCGGATCGGCGGGCTCTCCCGGCTGTGGCATTTCGTGCTCCCGGGGGCCAGTCCGCAGATTTTCACCGGCCTGCGGCAATCGCTGTCGATCGGCATCATCCTCATGGTCATCAGTGAAATGTTCGCGGCCAGAGACGGCATCGGTTTCGTTCTGGTGCAATATCAGCGAACCTTCGCGATTCCGGAGATGTGGAGCGGCATTATCCTGCTTGGCATCATCGGCATCGTGCTGTCGCTGATTTTTCGTGCGTTTGAGGCCTGGCTGCTGGGCTGGTATCACGGCCTGCGGCAATCGCAGCGGGCCGGTTAAGCGAGCTTTTTGAGGGATCGATGGATCGAGCGGTCAAATCCATGCTCGAAGTGAAGGGGCTGCGCAAAGTCTACGAGGACGCGAGCCGCACCGTCGAGGCGATCCGCGACGTCAGCTTTAGCGTCGGCCAAGGCGAGCTTGTTTGCATTGTCGGCCCGTCGGGTGCCGGCAAGACCACGCTGCTCAAATGCATTGCCGGACTAATGGCGCCGACGGCCGGCGCCGTCGTCGTGGAAGGAACGCCGGTTATCGGTCCGCCGCCGGCCATGGCGGTTGTGTTCCAGGAATACGGCCGCAGCCTGTTTCCGTGGATGACCGTGCATGACAATGTGGCACTGCCGTTGAAGCAGAAGAAGCTTCCCGCGGAGCGGCGTGAAGAACTGGTGCGCGATGCATTGTCCGCCGTCGATCTTTCGGGCGTCGACGGCGCCTATCCCTGGCAGCTCTCGGGCGGTATGCAGCAGCGCGTTGCCATCGCCCGCGCGGTCGCCTACGAGCCGCATGTGCTGTTGATGGACGAGCCGTTCGCTGCTGTCGACGCGCAGACGCGCGCCGATCTCGAGGATCTGATCCGGGTGTTATGGCACCGGCTGCGGGTGACGGTGCTGTTTGTCACCCACGACATCGACGAGTCGGTCTATCTCGGCGAGCGTGTCCTGGTGATGTCGCACGCGCCGACGGTCATCATGGAAGACGTGACCATCGACCTGCCGGATGAGCGCACGCAGCTGGAAACCCGGTCGATGCCTCGGTTCGGCGAGTTGCGCAAGCACATTTATTCGCAAATCCAGCTCGCCAAGCAGGGTTGGCGCCCGCCCTCCGAGTGAGGCCGCGGGCGATTGGCGTGCCGGCGGGTTTGCCGATACCGCCGTCAGTGGATTTTCCGGCATAGCTCTCATGCGGGCAATGGAAGTCCCTATGCGGGCCGGCCACTGAAGAGTAGGAACGCCCCTTCATCGCAAGCATGGAGCTTGCGGCCACCGGCGAAATTCTTAGTAAATTGCCAATGCTCACTCCCGGCACGTTCGCGCTGACTCTGTTGCTGTCGTTTCTGACCGCGCTCGGCCCGTTGTCGATGGACATGTATCTGCCGTCGCTGCCGGACATCGCTCGCTCGCTGCAGGCGCCGGTGCTGAATGTGCAGCTGACCATTTCGAGTTACCTGTTCGGCTTTGCGGTCGGCCAGATTTTCTATGGTCCGATCTCGGACCGTTTGGGCCGCAAGCCGGTGCTGCTGGTGGCGCTGGTGCTCTACGCCGCGGCGACGGTCGCCTGCGCCTCGGCGCAATCGATCCACGAGTTGATCGCCGCGCGTTTCATTCAGGCGCTCGGCGGCGCGGGCTCGATCGTCCTGGCGCGCGCCGTCGTGCGCGACCTCTATTCCGGTGCTCGCGCCGGGCGCGAATTGTCACTGATGGGATCGATCACAGCGTTCGCGCCGATCGTCGCGCCGATGATCGGCGGCGTATTGCAGACCGTGTTCGGCTGGCGCGCGATTTTCGTCCTGCTGGTCCTCTTCGCCGGGGTGTCGGGCGCGGCCGCGGCGTTCCTTCTGCCGGAGACGCTGAAAGAAAGCCCGGCGGGGCGATTCTCGTTCGCCGGCATGGCCGGGCTTTATCGCTCGGTGCTGGTGCATCGCGGCTTTCTTGCCAATCTCGGCATTCTGACCACGACGTTTGTCGGCCTGTTCGCCTGGGTGTCGGGCGCGCCGATCGTGATGCAGGGCTCGGTCTATGGCCTCTCGCCGCTCGTTTTCGGCGTGACGTTCGCCATCGGTGCGGCGGGCTACATGGTCGGCGCCTATATCGCCGCGCGCATCGTCATCCGTCTCGGCCTCGACCGCACCATGGGGATCGGCTGCGCGACCCTCGCCATCGGCGGCTTGATCATGGCCGCGGTGGTCGCGCTCGGATTGACCAACGTCCTCTGGTTCGTCGGGGCGATGACGATCTATCTCGCCGGCTTGGGCTTTGCGCTGCCGATGGCGATGGCGGGCGCGCTGACGCCGTTCCCCGATCGCGCCGGTACGGCGTCGTCGCTGATGGGGTTTGCCCAGCAATCGAGCGCCGCCCTCGCCGCGGGCTGCATCGGGCTTTATCTCGGCCATTCCGCCTGGCCGGTCGCCGCCGTGGTGGCGACCATGGGCTGCGTCGCCTTCGTCATTTGGGCGCTGACGCGACACGTACGCGCGGCGGAGTGGTAATAGGTCGCTCGCTTATCCGCCGGTACGCGGATTATCGCTTTTTCTTCTTGCTCTTCTTCCCGAAGATCGCGTTCCAGTTTTCCTTATAGGCGGCGGTGACGGGTTTCTGGCCCTCGCCCCGGCTGTAACTGGACGGGGCTGCGGCCGACTCGCCCGCATCGGGCTTGGTCTCGGTCTTGGTTTCAGCCTTAGTCTCGCTGGCCTTGGTCTCGGCTTTGGCCCCATCCGCGACCGCAGTGTTCTTGTCCTTTGCGGCGGCCCCGCTTTTTGGGGCCGGGTCGGCTTTGACTTTTTTATTGTCGGTAACCATCGGTCTTCCTGATCGTGAACGCGCTGCAGTTTCGAACAGCCCAGACTAGGCGCCAAACAGTACAAAACCGCCTCAGGGCCGCGCCTGCTCCCCTCTACCCAATCTATCGCCTCGGATGCAACAATTCGACCGCGGCCGGGCCACGATTTGGGAACTTCTCCCCCTCGCCCTGCGACATTTCATTCCTGCGACAACCGATCCCGGAGCCTTCCCGTCGCGACGCGGTTAACTAGGTCGGGGCGGCCATGCGACGACACGATGAGGACGTCATGGCTGTTGACGCCGTTCTGTGGCTCGATATCGCCGTCATTTTCGCGTTCATAAGCTTCGGGTGCATGCTTACCGCACGCCGCGATAAGCCGCGCGAATTCACCGAAGCCCGGCTCGATCGCGAGTTCGACCGCGCGGCCTGACGCGACATCGGGCGAGCCTACATTTTTTCGCGGGCCAGCCGGCGGTTTCCGCTGGGCGGCTCCGCGTTATTGCTGCCGACACGCCAATTGCCATCGGCTATAACCCTGGCCGTAGCAAGGCGCTGTAGAACGCCGCAATGAGAGCAGCACAATGACCCAAGCGAATAATCTTCCGACGCGCATCCTCGGTTCGTCCGGCATTGCGGTTTCCGCCATCGGGCTCGGCTGCATGTCGCTGTCCGGAATTTATGGCACGGTCGGCGACGCCGACGGTATCGCGCTCATCCATGAGGCGCTCGATCGTGGCATCACCATGCTCGATACATCGGATGCCTATGGGGCCGGCCATAACGAGACGCTGGTCGGCAAAGCCATCAAAGGGCGTCGCGCCGGCGTGGTGCTGGCGACAAAGTTCGGCAATCTTGGCGGGCGGGACGGCAAATTCGCCGACGGCCGTCCCGAGTTTGTCATCAGTTCGTGCGAGGCGAGCCTCAAGCGTTTGGGTGTCGAGGTGATCGACCTCTATTATCAACATCGTATCGATCCGTCGGTGCCGATCGAGGACACGGTCGGCGCCATGGCGAAACTCGTCAAGGACGGCAAGGTGCGAGCGCTCGGCTTGAGCGAGGCGAGCCCGAAGACCGTCCGCCGCGGCCACGCGGTGCATCCCATCGCCGCCGTGCAGAACGAATTCTCGTTGCTATACCGCTCCGACGCCGAGGAGACCTTTCGCACCACGCGGGAGCTGAACATCGCCTTCGTGGCTTATTCGCCGCTCGGCCGCGGTCTTCTCACCGGCGGGATCGAACTGGCGGAGACCGACGCCCGCCGCCGCCATCCGCGCTTCGCCCCGGAAAATCTCGATCGCAATTTGACGCTCGTTCAACGCATCGGCGAACTATCGCGCCAGAAGAAATGCACGCCCGGGCAGCTCGCGCTGGCCTGGGTGCTGGCGCAAGGCAAAGACATCGTGCCAATTCCCGGCACCAAGCACAAAGAAAGACTCTTGGAGAATATCGGCGCGCTTGCCGTCGATCTGACCGCCGACGATCTTGCGCAGATTTCCGCCGCCATCCCGGTCGGCGCTGCCGCGGGTCTGCGCTATCCGGAGGCGCAGATGAAGAGCGTCTATGTTTGACGCCGTACGGCGGCTGCAGTGTTCCGAAAACTCACGGGTTGAAATTGTCGACCGCCGGCGCCTGCGCTACAATTGCGCGTGAATGAAGCGTCCCGCAGAGGACGCCGCAATGGCAGGTCGGGGAGGCAAGATGTGGATTGCGCTGGTCATCACGCATGGGCTATTGGCGTTCCTCTTATTGGGCGCGATCACCCACCAAGTCGTGAGCATCTGGGCGCCGGTGCGCGCCGCGGCCGGTAATTTCGTCGCCCGCTTCCGCGCGGTCGGCTCGGCCAACTACGTCAACGCCATTATCGTGCTGTACTGCGCCACCGCAGCGCTCGGCAGCGTCCTCTACACCAATTACCGCATCACGGCCCGGCTGACGCTCGAGCAAGGCCACTACTGGAAATCGTTCGGGGCCTTCGAGCTCAAGGAACATTTCATCGCCATCGGGCTTGCGATGCTGCCCGCCTATTGGTGGTTCTGGCGGCAGCCGCTCGATGCCAAGGATGCGGTCACGCGCAAACTCCTGACCACGCTCATCGCCTTCATCGCCTGGTGGGCATTTCTCGCCGGCCACGTGGTCAATAATATTCGCGGGCTGGGCACATGAGCACGAACAATAGGTTCGGCGTTTTTGCCGTCACCTTCGCGGCGGTCTATGCAGCGGTCTATTACGTCGTGCTGACCAATAATTGGCCGCTGTTCTCCTATGGCCCGGCGGTCGGCGAATGGACCCTCTTCAACCATGCGGCATCGGCCGGCCCGACGATGTATTGGTATGGCTGGATCGCGACCTCGGCGATCATTGCGGCCATCGCCGGACTCATCGTGTGCTATTTGCCGGGAAGTATCGGCCGCCGGCTGTGGTCCGGTCTGGCGTGGCTCGTGCCGCTCGGTTCGCTCGCGGCGATCGCGCATCTGTTGAGCGGGTATTTCACGCATTGAGGCGGCGTATGACAGTCAATCGCGCGGGCGTTTTTCTAGCTTTAGTTCTGATATCGGCGCTCGCCGGGCTTGCGCCGGCGCAGGCCGGCGGCGTGAATTTTGGCGACGATAACGACAACAATTCCGACCAGGGACCGTATTTTTTCGGCTTCGTCCGCGACGACTCTGGTTCGGCCGTGCCCGACGCCAAGGTGACGGCGACCGTGAAGGCGGGCGGCGCGCTCGTGACGCGCAGCAACGGGATGGGCGTCTATAAAATTCCGGGCTTTGGCAAAAATGTCGATCCCGACAGCATCGACATTTCCTGCGCCAAGGACGGCTACAAGCAGGATAACGTGGTCCGCCGCCCCCATGCGGCCGGCGATAATACCGATCCGGTCGAAGTCGGGTGCAATTTAAAGAAAGAATAGCGATGACGCGGGCTATCTGCTTTGCCGCGGTGATCGCGCTTGCCTTCAGCCTGATCGAGGCCGACGCCTGCTGTGCCCAAACGCTGACCGGCGCGGTGACGTCCGCCGAGGAAGGCGCCATGGAGGGCGTGCTGATCAGCGCGCAAAAGTCGGGTTCGCCGATTACCGTCTCAGTCGTCAGCGACGAGAAGGGCCGCTTCCGCTTCCCGGATGGTCGGCTCGCGCCCGGCCGCTACACGCTGCGCATCCGCGCCATCGGTTACGACCTCGCCGGACCGCAAGCCGTCGACGTTGGTGACGCGTCGGCCGATATCGCGATCAGCTTGCGTAGAACTTCCGACCTTGCGGCACAGCTCACCAACACCGAATGGCTGATGAGCATGCCGGGCACGGCTGACGACAAACGTCCGCTGATCGAATGCATGAGCTGCCACAGTTTCCAGCGCATCGTGCGCTCGACCTACACGGCCGACGAATTCGTTCCCGTTCTCGAGCGCATGGCGCAATATGCCAACAATTCGATTCCGGCGCGGGTGCAGTCGCGCGTTGCCCGGCGCGAGGTCAGCGATACGTCGGTGCGCAAGCTCGCCGCCTATCTGGCGACGATCAATTTGAGCCGCGCACACGGCCGCGGCGACGACGCCTGGAACTACGAATTGCAAACTCTGCCGCGCCCAAAGGGCCGCGCCACCCGTGTCGTCGTCACCGAATATGCTCTGCCGCGCCCGACCATCGCGCCGCATGACGTGCGCACCGATGTCGCAGGGCATGTCTGGTATTCAAATTTTGTCGAGAATGATATCGGCGAGCTGGATCCGACGACCGGCGCGAACCGAGACTATCCGATTCCCGTGCTCAAACCGGGATCCCCGACAGGCTCGCTCGACCTCGAAGCCGATGCCGACGGCAATCTATGGCTCGCCATGATGTTTCAGGCGGCCCTTGCCCGCTTCGACATGAAGACCAAAACCTTCAAGATTTTTCCGGTGGATGGCGATTTGAACGACGACGCCATGCAGCTATCGATGGTGATGCCGCGCTCCGCGGGCGTCGACGGCAAGGTGTGGACCAACGACGTGGCGCGGCAGTCGATCATGCGGCTCGATCTCGCGAGCGGCAAATATCAGCGCATCGATCCGTTCACGCTTTTACCGAAAGGGCGGCTGCACGCGCCTTACGGCATGGCGGCCGATGCCAAGAACAATCTCTATTTCATGGATTTCGCCGACCAGAATATCGGCCGGGTCGACGCCGCAAGCGGCGCGGCCACGATCTATCCGACGCCGACGGCAAAATCCCGGCCGCGCCGCTGTATGCTCGACCGTCAGGGGCGGCTGTGGTTCACCGAATTCGCCGCCGATAAGCTTGCGATGTTCGATATCACGGCGGAGAAATTCAAGGAGTGGGACGTGCCGACGCCCTATACTTTTCCCTACGACGTGTTCAGCGACAAGAACGGCGAATTGTGGAGTGGCGGCATGGCGAGCGATCGGGTGTTGCGCTTCGATCCGAAAACCGGTGGCTCGGTGGAGTATCTATTGCCGCGCCCGACCAATATCCGCCGCGTCTTTGTCGACACTTCGACCAAGCCGGCGACGTTCTGGGCGGGCAACAATCACGGCGCCGAAATCGTGCGTCTCGAACCGCTGGATTAAAGGCGCTATCGAGGGGAACTTGAACCATGAAGCTAGATTCCGCCCTCATAACTTTGTTTGCAGCGGGCTTCCTCGTTGCTGCCGCAGGTTCGGCTCGCTCGCAGACGGTACCGCCCGCAGACGCGACGCCTGCCCCTTACACGATGTCGATGGGCGACTTGATGAATACGTTTGTCGAGCCGCGCCACGCCAAGCTCGGTCTCGCCGGTCAGGCGGCAAATTGGCCGCTCGCCGCTTACGCGCTGGCGGAAATCCGGGAAACCTTTGCGGGCATCGTCAAGGCGAAGCCGCGCTTCGCCGGGCTGCCGGTCGGCGAGCTTGCCGATGCGGCGCTCAAGGCGCCGCTCGGCGCGATCGAGGCCGCGATCAAACAGCGCGATCCGCAAAAATTCGCTGCCGCCTACGATCAGTTGACCCAGGGCTGCAACGGCTGCCACGCCACGCTCAATCATCCCTTCGTCGTCATCAAGACACCGGATGCATCACCCTTTGCCAATCAGGATTTTAATGCGCAGCGCTAGGCTGCCTTGAGGAAGAAATATGGTTCAGCTTGTCGACAGCGACATCGAGACCCGTGAAGTGCTCGGCTGGAAAGGCATCCACGTGTTGCACTTCATGGGTTCGTCATGCTCGCAAAAGCTACGCATCTTTCTCAACCTCAAGGGCATTCCGTGGCAATCGCATCCTATCGATCTGCATGGCAACGAGAATTTCACTCCGTGGTTTCTCGGCATCAATCCGCGGGGTTTGGTTCCCGTGCTGGTGCATGACGGCGCCGTGCACATCGAGAGCAACGACATCATCGAATATCTCGAAAAGACTTTTCCGGAACCGAAGCTCATTCCCGACGGCCACGAGAACGAAGTCGCGGCCCTGCTCAAGCACGAGGATGATCTGCATCTCGATCTGCGCACCTTGAGCTTCCGCTTTGTGTTCGCGCCGCCCGGTCCGCCGAAGCCTGAACAATCGCTCAAACGCTATGCGGCGAACGGTTCGGGCACCGTGCGCGGCGCCAAGGATCGCGAAAAGGAAATCCAAATCGAGTTCTGGGAACGCGCGGCCCGCGAAGGCTTTCCCGATGAAAGGGCGCGCGCCTCGGCGCAAAAATTCCGCGCCGCGTTCGCTGCGCTCGACCAACGACTGGCGCAGCATGCCTATCTCATGGGCGATGCGGTGAGTGTGCTCGATATCGCCTGGTTCATCTACGCCAACCGGCTTTCGCTCGCCGGCTATCCGTTGGCGCGGCTGCATCCGCGGCTGGCCGTCTGGGCCGAGAAGCTCGCAATGCGTCCGGAATTTGCCAAGGAGATCGCGATGCCGCCGGAGGCCGTTGTACGGATCGAAGCGACTCGGCGCAGCCAGGCGCAAGCGGGCAAGACGCTCGAGGCGGTGGCAGGCTTCTAGCCGGCTGGTCCGGTTAGGCGTAGCCTTTCAACGCCCCGCGCAAAATTTCTCGCGCCGGCTCGGTGCCGTCGACCAGCCGCAGCGTCCGGCGCTTGATCTTCCAGCCGGACGGCGTGCGTGCAAGCTCCCAGCGATTGGTGACCACACGGTGGATGTGATAGCCCCGCGAGGCGCCATGATTGGGAACTTCGACCGGCTCGCCGGATTTTCTCGGGGTCAGGATCTGCAGATAAGAGGTGACGACAGCGGTATCGCCGTCGAGCGCGATATGCGGCAGGCCGGTGAAATGCGCGATGCCGCCGGCAATGGCCGCCTGATGGCCCTCGCTCTTGAGGCTTGCCGCGATCGCCTTATTGCCGGTCGCGCCGGACAGATCGGGGCCGCGATCGAACACCCCGTCCTCAGCATAGACGAATTCAGCATAGGCGGAGGCACCGGTATCGGCACTCGGCGGGTGGCTTGCGATGAGATTGTAGATTTCCAGCCGATCCTCTATGGCGCGAAGCCGGCGTTCGACTATTGATGGATCCTTGCCCATAACGGTCTCCGAATTGCGATCGATGCCCGACCCTATGCCGTATCCAAGCCTACATTATCACCATCGCGCCGCTGTTTTTTGCGCTGCGCGAAACGGAGGAATCTGGCATCGTCATAGGGTTGTGAGGGTCAATTCATGACGCTGGCCGGCGAATTCCATCGCCGTTCATTCCTTATTGGCGCCACCGCCACAGCCGGCGGCGTGGCGCTGGGCTTCGCCATTCCCTTTGCGGCACCGGACCGGGCGCGCGGCGCCGAGGGCGCTTCCGAAATTACTTGTTGGGTGGTGATCGCCGCTGACGACACCGTGACCATCCGCGTCGCCCGGGATGAGATGGGGCAGGGCGTCTTGACCGGCCTTGCGATGCTGGTGGCCGAAGAGCTCGAATGCGATTGGGGCAAGGTCCGCACCGAAATCGTCTCCCAGGAAGAGAATTTGCGGCGGAGCCGCGCCTTTGGCGATACCGCCACCGGCGCCAGCCGTTCGGTCGCCTCGTCACAGGACTATCTGCGCCGGGCCGGAGCCATGGCTCGCGAGATGCTAATCGCCGCGGCGGCGGCGCGGTGGCAGGTACCGGCGGCGGAGTGTAGCGCCCGCAATAGCGCAATCGTCCATGGATCGACGGGCCGCAGGATCACTTTCGGCGCCGTTGCTGAGGACGCGGCCAAGGTCGAACCGCCCAGAGATGTGGCGCTGAAGCCGCCGAGCGCATGGCGCCTCGCCGGCACGCCGCGTAAGCGTCTCGACGTTTTGGCCAAGGTTACGGCACAACCCGTCTATGCGATCGACGTGCGTCTTCCTGGCATGCTTTACGCCGCCATCCTCCAGTGTCCGGTGTTCGGGGGTGCGCTGAACTCGGTCGACGACAATTCGATTGCGGGGATGCCCGGCGTGCGCGGCGTCGTCCGCATGCCCGACGCCGTCGCGGTGGTGGCGGATTCCTGGTGGCGGGCGCAGCGGGCCGTGGCCGCCCTGAAAGTCACCTGGGACGATCGCGGCAATGGCGGGCTGGCGAGCGCGGCGATCGCCGATCTGGTGCGCGGCGGGCTTGATGCTGCGCCGGCGCAGATCGGACGCAGCGACGGCGATGCTGCGGCGGCGCTCGCCGTCGCATCGCGGCGGGTCGAGGCGGAATACGAGGTGCCGTTTCTCGCCCACGCCACCATGGAACCGCAGACCTGCACCGCTCATGTGACTGCGGACGGCGTCGAGATCTGGGCGCCGACGCAGGATCCCGCCACTGCGCTTGCGACAGCGGCGATCGCCGCCGGCGTGGCCAACGACAAGGTCACCGTGCACCGCATGCTGCTCGGCGGCGGCTTCGGGCGGCGCGGGCCGATCCAGGAATTCGTCCGCCAGGCCGTCGTCATTGCCAAGGAATTCAAGGAGCCGGTCAAGCTCGTCTGGACGCGCGAAGAAGACATCGCCCACGATCTCTACCGGCCCTGTGGCATGGCGCGTCTGGTCGCGGGTCTCGACGGCGACGGAATGCCGGTCGCTTGGTCGATCAGGCTTACCGGCCCCTCCTTCGTCGCATCGCTGGTGCCGGCGTTCGGGCCGACACTTGCCGACCGCACCTTCGTCAGCGGCCTCACCGACGAAATGCCCTACGACGTGCCGAACTACCGGGTCGACTACGTGATCCGCCCCACCCCGGTGCCGCTCGGCGTCTGGCGCGCGATCAACTACACGCAGAACGCCTTCTACAAGGAAAGCTTCGTCGACGAGATGGCGCATGCCGCCGGCATCGATCCCTACCTCTATCGCCGCAAATTATTGGCCAAGGACCCGCGCAATCTCGCCGTGCTCGACGCCGCCGCCCGGAAGGCAAATTGGGGCGGTCCGTTGCCGCGCGGCGTGTTCCGCGGCATCGCGCTCAACGCGGCCTGCGGCAGCTATTGCGCGCAGGTCGTCGAGCTCTCGGTCAGTGACGGGCGCGTGCGCGTGCATCGCGTGGTCTCGGCCTTGGACATGGGTTACGCCGTCAACCCGCTGTCGATCGAGATGCAGACCCAAGGCGCGGTGGTCTATGCGTTGACCGCCGCGCTCTATGGCGAGATCACCATCAAGGATGGCGGCGCCTCGCAATCGAATTTCGACGATTACGAAATGTTGCGCCTGGCCGACGTGCCGCAGGTCGAAACCGTCATCGTGCCGAGCGGGGGTTTTTGGGGCGGCGTCGGAGAGCCGCCGGTGCCGCCGCTCGCGCCCGCGCTTTGCAATGCCATCTTCGCCGCCACCGGCAAGCGCATCCGGTCGCTGCCGCTGAAGAACCACGATCTGCGCAGCGCGATCTGAATTGCGTCGGTCTTTCCATTTCGCCGGATCGTGTCTAGTTTGCGCCTCCCTTCTTCGCAGCGACCGCGATCCAGTCCATGCCCACCATCGACATCCATGCGCACTACGTCGATCGCCGTTATCTCGACGATCTCACCCGCGTCATGCGGCTCGATGTCGAGACCACGGCGGATGGCAAGACGCTGTTGCGCGAGCGCGGCGCCACGCTGGCCTGGACCCGGCCGGACATGTTTTCGGTCGAACACCGCCTCGCCGACATGGCGGAAAAATCGATCGACATGCGCGTCCTCTCGGTCAGCGCGCCGAACGTCTATCCGTTTTCTCCCCCCGAGCAGGTCGAGATCGCGCGCCACGTCAATGATGCGCTGGCGCGCTACTGCCGTGCGGAGCCGAAAAAATTCATAGGCCTCGCCAGCCTGCCGCTGGCCGATGTCGAGGCCTCGCTGTGCGAAATCGATCGCGCGGTCGACGAGCTCGGCCTCTCTGGCGTCGCCATCGGCTCCAATATCGGCGGCGTGGCGCTCAACGACGCGCGCTTCGAGCCGCTATGGGCGAAGATCAATGCCTTGAAGCTGCCCGTCGTCGAGCATCCGGTATTCCCGCGCGATACCTCCGACATGGGCGAGTTCGAATTGCCGCTGCGCGTCGGGTTGATGTTCGACACCACGCTGATGGCGGCGCGCATGATCTATGCGGGCATTTTCGAGCGCTATCCGGATTTCCCCTTCGTCTTGGCGCATACCGGCGCGGCGCTGATCATGCTGATGGAGCGCCTCGACAACGGTTTTCGTCTCTTTCCCGATTGCCGCAAATATATCGACCGGCTGCCGAGCGAATACGGCAAGCGGCTTTATTACGATTCTTGCGCCTTCGGCGAGAAAGCGCTGATGTTCGCGATCGACGCGGTCGGCGTCAGCCAAATCTTGTTCGGCACTGACGATCCGTTCATTGGCTCGGACACCGCGCATGTAACGCGGCTGCCGATCTCGGTGGCCGACAAGGCGGCGATCCTCGGCGGCAATGCCGCCCGCTTGTTCGGGCTTGCGCCGTCGTAAAGACGAAAGGCGACACCCATGACCACACTCGCTGCCATCAAGCTGCCCGCGCAAGCGCTGGAGGCGGCGGCATTCGCGCCCTATGGCGAGATCATCCGTCCGCGTCCCATCGGCACACAGTTTGCCAACCATGCCTATGATCCGGAGACGAGCGGCGAAGAGCCGAAATTGACCCTGACCAACGGCACGCCGCGCTTGTGGATTATGGAGCAGCGAAAACGCGGTCTCGCATTCATGCAATTGGCGCGGCATCGCCGCGTCAGCCAATGCCTCGGCGCACTGCAGGGCAAGGAATGGTTCATCGCGGTCGCGCCGCCGAACGATCTCGCCGACGGCACCAAGCCCGATCTCTCGCGACTTGCGGCTTTTCGCATCCCCGGCGACCGCGTGATCAAGCTGCACGTCGCGACCTGGCATGCCGGTCCGCACTTCGTCCATGACGAGTGTTTGTTTTTCAACCTCGAAAATCTCGACACCAACAAACGCGATTTCGACACGTCTGATTTGCCGAACGAGCTTCATATCGCACCGTGACGTGCGGCGGACCGGATCTTAGAGCTTGACCGGGAAGAACCTGTCGAGCCAGTTCTTCAGAATAAAGGCGACGCGCGGGTCGGAATCGACGAACATGAAATGATCGACGCCGTCGATCAGATGCAGTTCCGCCGGCGGCTTGGCGAGCCGCATCAAACTGAACGCCTCCTCGAAATTGCAGACCCGGTCGCGGGCGCTGTGCAGGATCAGGATCGGCCGCGGCGCGATCTTGGCGATCATCTCCTCCGGCCGGAACATGAAAAAGCCGACCGCGGTTTCGGCGGTGAAATGCATCAGCGAATCGTTCGAGGTGAGGTTCTTCTGCAGCTCCTTGGGCATTTCGAAAATGTCGAAGCGGTGCACCATCATCGAGGTGCCGGTGGTTTCGCGATGGCGGATGCCGTCCGCCATCAATTGCAAAAACTTGGCCCAGGATTCTTCGCTGTGCATGCCGCGGATGATGCGCTCGCCATTGCCGAGGCCGTTTTCCAGGATCACGGCGGCGACCCTGGGGTCTACGCCGGCCGCATAGACGGCGACGCCGGCGCCAAGGCTCGATCCGCACAGCGCGATACGGGCCGGGTCGACTTCCGGTCGCATCGCCATATAGCTGAGAGCGTTGCGTGCATCGGCGACTTCCTCGAGCGGAATAACGCGGCCGCGCTCGCCGCCGGACTCGCCGCAGCCGCGATAATCGAAGCGCAGCGCCACATAGCCCCAGCTCTCATATTGCTTGCAGATCCATTCCGGCCCGCCGCTTTTGTTGGCGCCGAAGCCGTGCATCATGATGATGGCGGGGCGGCGCTCGCCGGCTTTCAGTCCGTCCGGGACATGGACCACGCCCGAAAGCTCGACATCGTCCGACGCAAATCTCACGCTATGCTGCACGTTGCTGCTCCCCCGGCCTGCGCCCGCATTCCGCCATGCGGCACTGGACCATCTTCCTCCCATCTGTATGCTGCGGCACGCTTCGCGCGACAATAGCGGCAAGGGTCATCGACCGTGCCGACAACGGGGGAAACGAATGAGGGTCAAGACCATGCCGAACCGGGCGATTGGAGCGACGTTGCGGCTGACCGCGGCGTTGGCCGTGCTGGCTGCCTGGCTCGCTTCGCCGTCCGGCGTGGCGCAAGCGCAGCAGATGACGCAACTGCGCGTGGCCTATATTCCGGTGATCACCTGGCTGCCGGCACTGGTCGCCAAAGAGGAGGGCGTTTTCGAGAAAAACGGCCTCGACGTGACCTTCACCAAGTTTCCCAACCTGATCAATCTGCCGGGCACGCTCGGCAAGCAGTTCGATCTCGCGCCGTCGACGGCGCCCGATCTGCTCAACGCGGTGGCGAGCGGCTTGAACATTGCGGCGGTGGCGGGCGAGACGCTCGAAACCTCGGCCAATAAATCCTATCAGGTGATCGTGAAAGCCGACAGCGGCATCAATTCGGTCAAAGACCTCGCCGGCAAGCGTGTCGCCGGTCCCGGTGTCGGCTCGGTGATGCATGTGGCGCTGCTCTATTGGATGGCGAAGGAGGGCGCCGATCCGTCCACCGTCGTCGGCCTCGAAGCGCCATTCACCGCGATGCTGGATCAGTTGAAATCGGGCCGGGTCGACGCGGTCGAGCCACTCGAGCCGTTTGTCGGCCAGATGCTCGGCCAAGGCTTCAAGTCGATCGGCGATCCGCTGTTGGCGGTCGCCGATCCGGTCTTGTTTCCATTCTGGATCGCCGACGCCGACTGGGCCCGTGCGCATGGCGATGTCTTAAAGCGCTGGGTCGCCTCGCTCGAAGGCGGGCTGCAGGCGATCCAGAGCGACGAAGCCAAGGCGCGGAAAGTGCTGGCGAGTTATTCGGGTCTGCCAGACGCCGTCGTCGCCCGCATCCCGCTGCCGCATTACGACTTCAAAATCACGCCGGCCGAGCTCGACGTTTGGCGCAACGTGATGGTGTCGCAAGGCGCGCCTTTGAAGGACCTCGACATCAAGCGCATTGTCGTCGCGCCGCAATGAGCGAGGTTTTATGACGGCACGCTTGATGGCGGAGAAATCGGACGACCGAACGCCCGAAGCCGCACCGACCGCTGCCGGCAATATCTACGAATGCGATGGCGTCGGCCTTGAACTATTTCCACACGGTCAGCGCCGGCTGATCATCGACCGGCTGTCGCTCGCTGTTCGCGCCGGCGAATTTTTGACCATCGTCGGCTCGTCGGGCACCGGTAAATCGACGCTGCTGCGGCTGCTCGGCGGGCTCGTCCCGGCCTCGAGCGGCACGATCCGGTTCCGCGGCTCAGTCGTGACCGGCGCGCCGTCGGGCGTGGTCGTCGTGTTCCAGGATTATTCCAACGCGCTCCTGCAATGGCGCAGCGTCGCGCGCAATGTCGCGCTCGGCATCGAGGGCAAGCTCGGCCGCGCCGAGGTCGAGGCGCGGGTGCGGCAGGCGCTGCAAATGGTCGGGCTGGAAAAGAACGCCTCCGATCATCCCTGGCAGCTTTCCGGCGGCATGCAGCAAAGAGTGCAGATCGCGCGTGCGCTCGCGCTCAAGCCGCAAGTCATGCTGATGGACGAGCCGTTCGGCGCGCTCGACGCAATGACCAAAGCGACTTTGCAGGATGAAGTCTTGAAGGTGCACGGGCAAACCGGCACGAGCTTCGTCTTCATCACCCACGATATCGAGGAGGCGGTCTATCTCGGTGACCGCGCCGTGGTGCTCGCGGGCCCCCCTGGACGCATCCACAAAACCGTCGAGATTACGTTGCCGCGGCCGCGCGATCAGATCCGCACCCGGCAGTCGCCCGAATTCCTGCAATATCGGGCCGATATCCACGCCGCGGTGCTGAGCGCCGGCGGACACTGACCCGCGATGCGCAGCGAATCATTCAATTTCCCCGGCGCCGTCACGCTCATCGCAGCCATTGTCCTCTGGGAGCTTGCGGTGCGCTGCGGCGCCGTGACCTTCGACTATTTGCCGGCGCCATCCGCCATCGCATTGGCCTTTGTCGGCATCGTCCGTTCCGGCGAGCTCTTCGCTGCCACCATGCATACGCTGCGCTCGATCCTGATCGGCTGGGTGCTGGCTTGTCTGATCGGTGGCGTGCTCGGCGTGGTGTTCGGCCTGTCCGGTTTCGCCCGCCGCTGGTTTCTCGCCTCGCTCGAAGTGCTGCGGCCGCTGCCCGCCATCGCGTTCCTGCCCGTGGCTTTGCTGCTGTTCAATTTCTCGCTGACCACCGAGCTCGTGGTCATGGTCTATGCCAGCATCTGGCCGATGTTCACCAATACCATGGGCGGCATCGCCAATGTGGCGTCCCGGCTGCATGACGTGAGCCTGACGCTCAAGCTGACGCCGTTGCAGGCTTTGCTGAAAGTCCTCTTGCCCGCGGCGGCGCCGGCGATCCTCGTCGGCGCGCGGCTTTGTCTCGGCACCACGCTGGTGCTGGCCATTATCGCCGAGATGATCGGCAATCCGCACGGTCTCGGCTATGCGGTCGTCAGCGCGCTTGTCGCGATCCAGCCCGAGCAGATGTTCGCCTATGTGCTGTTCATCGGCGTGCTGGCGATACTGCTGAACGGCCTTCTCCTTGCCGCTGCGCGACGACTGTTGCCGGTCTACGGCCGCGAGGCCATGTCTGATGTCTAAAGGTCTGATGTTTAAAGGCTCCGATGTCTGAAGGTGCGCCATGGATCGCCGCGTTGCGCCTCGGCATGCCGCCGCTGCGCGGATTGTTGCCGCTGTTCGGGTTGCTCGTCCTCTGGCAGATCATCGATCCGCACGGCTCGCCTTATTTCCCGCCGCCCAGCGCCTGGTGGACGGGGCTTGTGGGCCTGGCAAAGAACGGCCGGTTGCTGGCGGCGCTCGGCGCGACGCTGACGACATTCACGCTCGCGATTGCCCTGGCCTGCGTGATCGGCGGGCTGCTGGGCCTTTTGATCGGACGATCGTATGCGGCGCGCCGCGCGCTCGGGCCGTTGCTTGAATTCTGCCGCGGCCTGCCGCCGCCGGTGATCGTGCCGGTCGCTGTGCTGCTGCTCGGCTATGTCCAGAGCCTGAAACTCGTGATCGTCGTTCTGGTCGCGGTCTGGCCGATCCTGTTGAACATCGCGGCAGCGACCGCGGGCCTGTCCGACCTATTGGTCGAAGTCTCGCACACCATGCGGCTCGGCCGCTTCGCCACGCTCGCCAAGATCGTTGTGCCGTCGGCGGTGCCGGCGTTTCTGGTCGGTGTCCGCGGCGCGATTCCGCTCGCGATCATCATCACCTTGCTGGTCGAAATGCTGACCAGCCTGCCGGGTATCGGCAGCCTGATCGTCATCAGCCAGCGGCAATTCCATTCCGCCGAAGTCTACGGGCTTCTGGTCGTCGTCGGTCTCATCGGCTTCGTGATCAACGGCCTGTTCGTGGCAATCGAAGGCGTGTTGCTCAGCCGCTTTCCGCCGCGCGCGAGTTACATGCAGGGCAATTAAGGAGGGCAGACGGCAGCAGTCCGTTTCGCTTCGAACCAGCGACGCCTCTATCGGATCAGATCCGCTTAAGGCCAATCATGCGGCGCGAGCTTGAAATCGTGCGTGCAAATCCAGGCGGTTACGGTCCTGTCGGGAGCCCAGGCGACCGGCATCGGGAAGGAAAATCCCGGCCATTTATATCCGAAATTATGGCAGGAGCCGGACTGGTAGATCACCCGCGGCGCCACATGCACCGGCTTGGCGGATGCGTCCTTGTCCTCGGCTTTCGCCTTGGAGATTGCGAACGGCGACGCCACCAGAGCCAACGCTATTGCGAGAGCCAGCATTCCAGGTGATCGCGGCATCATAGCCCCCTGTTTCCGAATCCTCTGCGGATCATATCAGCGCCCGGCCAGACCGCGAAAGTGCCTTCAAAGCACCACGCGTGCAAGATGCGCGGGCATTGAATCCCGTTCAATTGTCAGCGATGCGGCGGTCGTCGGTTTGGCTTCACGTTGGAAAAATCGGTCAGCATCACCGCATCATGACCGACGGTGTCGGGCGTTCTGGCGTCCGTCTCAGTGCCGCCCGAAAAGTTTGTCGAGCAGCCAGAAATCGAGGCCGCCCCCAGTGCCTTGTTGAGTGTTGCGATCGCCGGCGCCGGGGGCAGGGACGGCGGCCGGGGGCGGGGCGGGGTTGAACCACGACGCGCCGAGGCCCGGCAGCGCCGTCGGCGCCACGCCCTGGTGGGCTACCCGCATGAAGCGGCTCCAGACTTCGACCGGCAGGCCGCCGCCGACCGCCTTTTTGGTCGGCGAATTATCGTCATTGCCGAGCCAGACGCCGGTGACGAGATGCGAGGTATAGCCGATGAACCAGGCGTCGCGGAAATCCTGGCTGGTGCCGGTTTTGCCGGCGGCGGGCCAGCCGGGTAGGCTCGCGCCGCGGGCGGTGCCCGACACCAGTGTCTCGTGCATCATGGTGTTCATCATGCCGACGTACCGGGCATCGACGATGCGGCCGAGCGGCGGCTGGGCGCGATCGTACAGCGTTTTGCCGTCGGCACTGCGGATGCGCTCGACGACATGCGGCGTCACCGCGAGGCCCCCATTGGCGAAGGTCGAATAGGCCGACACCATTTCGAGCGGCGAGACTTCCGACGTGCCGAGCGCAATCGAGGCGTTGGGTTCGAGCATCGAGGTAATGCCGAGCCGATAGGCGGTGCGGATGACCGCCTCCGGCCCGAATTCGAGCGTGAGCCGCACCGACACCGTGTTGAGCGAATTGGCGAGCGCCTGGGTGAGCGTCACGGGGCCGGCGTATTCGTGCTCGAAATTTTCCGGCTTCCAGCCTTTCACGGCTATCGGCGCATCCTCGCGCACGCTGTCCGGCGTCAACCCATGCTCCAGCGCCGTGAGATACACGAAGGGCTTGAACGAGGAGCCGGGCTGGCGCTTGGCGTCGATGGCGCGGTTGAACTGGCTGTCGCCGTAATTGCGGCCGCCGACCAGCGCCCGCACCACGCCGTCGGGCGTCATCGCCACCAGCGCGCCCTGGCCGATATTGAGCTTGTCGCCTTTGGCGTTGAGCGTGTCGTCCAAGGCCTGCTCGGCGGCGCCTTGCAGCGCTGGATCAATCGTCGTCTGCACGACGATATCCTCGTCGAATTTCCCGACCAGATCGTCGACCGCGTCCATCACCCAGTCGGCGACGTAATTGACCGAGCCGCCGCCCGACGGATGGATGGCGCGCGCCGGATTGGCGAGCGCGAGTTTCGCTGAGTCCGGCGTGATCATCTTCTGCTCCGCCATATCGGCGATCACTATCGCGGCGCGGCGTTGGGCGCCGTCCGGATTGTGGCTCGGCGCGAGCCGCGACGGCGATTGCACGAGGCCGGCCAGCATAGCGGCCTCGGCGATGGTCAATTGCCGCGCCGACTTGCCGAAATAGCGCTGCGCGGCGCCCTCGACCCCATAGGCGCCGGCACCGAAATAGACCCGGTTGAGATAGAGCTCGAGAATTTCCGCTTTGGAATATTTGTGCTCGAGCCAGAGCGCGAGCGCGATCTCCTGCAGCTTGCGCGACACGGTGCGTTCCTGGGTGAGGAACAGGTTCTTGGCGAGCTGCTGCGTGATGGTCGAGCCGCCCTGCGAGGCGCCACGGCGGAGCACGTCGGCGACCAGCGCACGCGCGATACCGAGCGGATCGACGCCGTGATGCGAGTAGAAGCGGCGGTCCTCGATGGCGACGAAGGCCTTGGGCACATAGTCCGGCAATTCGCGAAGCGGCACCGCGGCGCCCCCCATGTCGCCCCGGGTGGCAAGCGTCGCACCGTTCACGCCGAGGATCAGCACCGAGGGCGGCCGCTTCGGAATTTCCAGCGACTGGATCGGCGGTAGATGGATGCCGATCCAAGCGAGCGTGCCGATGCCGGCGATCAGCATCCAGAGCGAAAGAACGATGCCCCAATAGATCAGGCGGCCGAAACCCGAGCGGCGCTTTCCCGAGCGCTTGCGCTTCTTGGTCTGGCGTGGCGGCGGACTATGGCTGCCGCGGCGCGGGCCGCCGGAACGGGAATGCGGCGGGCCGCCGGTACGGTCCTCCGGACGCAGGCGGAGGTCGAGGCTTAAGCCCCCCGTCCCCTTGCGTCCCTCCCGCCAAGCCATAGCCGGTCCCCAACGCCAAGCAGGCGCTGAAAACACCGTAGATTGGGCGGTTTAAGGGCCGGTTACTCAGCGGGCTCCCTCCCCCACAAAGGTGAGGGGAAACTATTCCGCCGCCGCCTCTTTCGTCGGCTTGCCTTCGCTAGGCGCAGCGAACAGCGCGAGCAGCGGCCGCTTGATCGCGGCCTGCCGGGCCGGCGTCGCGATCTGGGCGCCGAGGAGATCGGTCACGTAGAACACGTCGACGACGCGCTCGCCGAAGGTCGCAACATGCGCCGAGGCGATATTCAGATTGAGCTTGGATAGTGTCGTCGTCAGCTCATAGAGCAGGCCGGGCCGGTCGAGGCCGGTGACCTCCACGACGGTGTAGCGGCTCGACCACTGATTATTGATGGTGACCTCGGGCTCGATGGCAAACGCCTTGAGCCGGCCCTTGGGCGGCGCGCGTTTGGCCACCACATCGGGCAATTTGAGCTCGCCGCGCAGCGCCTTCTCGATGGCATCACCGACTCGCGCCGCGCGCCGGCCTTCATCCTCGTCGCGATCGAACTCGCGCGACACCGAGATGGTGTCGAGCGCGAGGCCATCGGTCGTGGTGTAGATCTGGGCGTCGACGATATTGGCGCCGGCAAGCGCGCAGGCGCCGGCGATGATCGACAACAGCCACGGATGGTCCGGCGCGAACACGGTGAGTTCGGTGACGCCGCGGGCCGCATCGAAGCCGACCGAGGTCGCGAGCGTTTTTCCTGCCGCCTCGATCTCGCGCACAAAGCGCGCATGCGCCAGTTTGTGCTGCAGGTCGACCTTGAGCCAATAGGCCGGATAGAGCCGGTCCACATGGGTGTCGATCTGCTTTTGCGGCCAATCGCGCAGCTCGGCGCGGAATTCGGCCTGGGCTGCCGCGACGCGCTGGGCGCGGTTGACCTCGGAGAAGCCGCCGGTCAGCACCGGCTCGGTTTCGTAATACAGCGTGCGCAAAAGCTGCGCCTTCCAGCCGTTCCATACACCGGGGCCGACCGCGCGGATGTCGGCGGTGGTGAGGATGGTGAGGAGCTTCAGCCGCTCCAGCGACTGGGCCACCGCGGCGAAATTCTCGATGGTCTTGCGGTCGGACAGATCGCGCGACTGCGCCACCGTCGACATCACGAGATGCACCTCGACCAGCCAGGTCACGAGCTCGGTATCGGCGGCGTTGAGCCCCAGGCGCGGGCACAAGCGCCGGGCAATGCGGGCGCCGGCGATCGAATGGTCCTCGATCCGGCCCTTGGCGATATCGTGCAGGAATAGCGCGATGCAGAGCACGGCGCGGTGCTCGGGCTGGATGGTTTTGACCAATTCGCTCGACAGCGCGAATTCCGGCCTGCCGCCGCGTTCGATCTCGTTGAGCACGCCGATACAGCGCAACAAATGCTCGTCCACCGTATAGTGGTGATACATGTTGAACTGCATCATCGCGACGATGCGGCCGAAGGACTGCACGAAACCGCCGAGCACGCCGACCTCGTTCATGCGCCGCAGCACGATTTCGGCGGCGTTCTTCGAGGTCAGGATTTCCAGAAACAGGCGGTTCGCCTCCTTGTTGTCGCGCAGGTTCTTGTCGATGAGCCGCAGTGATCGCGTCGCCAAGCGCATCGCTTCCGGATGCAGCACCAGATTGTGCTTTTGCGCGAGCCAGAACATCCGGATCAGATTGACCGGGTCGCGCTTGAAGACGTCGGCGCGGGCGACGTTGATGCGGCTATTGTCGACGACGAAGTCGGTGTCGTCGAGCTTCTTCGGGCCGCGCGCCGAACGCCACGGCGCGATCATGCGGCTCAATACCGGCGCGGGCTTGGCCTGCATGTCCTCGAGGCCGGCGCACAGAATGGCGGTGAGGTCGCCGACATGCTTCGCGGTGAGGAAATAGTGCTTCATGAAGCGTTCGACATCGCGCAAACCGGGGTGCGCGGTGTAGCCGAGCCGCACCGCGATATCGCGCTGAATATCGAACGACAGCCGCTCCTCGGCGCGGCTGGCGAGGAAATGCATGTTGCAGCGGACCGACCAGAGAAAATCCTCGCAGCGCCGGAACATATTGTATTCGTCGCGATCGAAGACACCGCGCGCGATCAGGCCCTCCGGTTCGCGCACGCGGTAGACATATTTGGCGATCCAGAACAGCGTGTGCAGATCGCGCAAGCCGCCCTTGCCGTCCTTGACATTGGGCTCGACCAGATAACGCGACTGCCCGGCGCGGCGGTGGCGCTCCTCGCGCTCGGCGAGCTTGGCGGCGACGAATTCCGGCGCGGTGCCTTGCGTCACCTCTTTGTCGAACCGCGTCGTCAGCTCGTTGTAGAGCTTGATGTCGCCGAACAAATAACGCGACTCCAGCATCGCGGTGCGGATCGTCATGTCGGCTTTGGCCTGGCGGATACATTCGCTGACCGTCCGCGTGGCGTGGCCGACCTTCAGTCCCATGTCCCACAGGCAATAGAGCAGCGCCTCGGCGACCGATTCACCCCAAGCGGTTTGTTTGTAGGGCAACAGAAACAACAGATCGATGTCGGACCCGGGCGCCAAAAGACCGCGGCCGTAACCGCCGGTCGCCACCACCGTCATGCTCTCGGCTTCCGACGGCACCGACGAGCGGTAGAGCTCGGAGCCGGCGAATTCGAACAGGATGCGGATGATCTCGTCTTGCAACTGGCATAGCCGCTCGGCGCAGCGTCGGCCGTGGCGGTCCGCGAGAAGCAGAGCTTCGGCTTGCGTGCGCGCCTGCGTCAGCGCCGTCTTGAGCCGCATCGCCACCGCGGTACGCAGCTCACGCTCGCGGCCGGCATGCGTCCGCGCCAGTTCCCTAAGGTCGGCGACGATCGAATCGGTGTCGATGAGTTCGACCGGCGGGCGCGGGGAGCGGTGGCTGTCCAACATCATCGCTACGCCATAGCGGAGCGGAACCGTCGAGTCATCGCCCGATGATGACCTATTGGATAAAACAGGATGGAATAGGCGCCACTTGGTGGCGTCGGCGATATTCTATAAATCCCCAAAATTGGAGTATTTATTTCCAATTGACTGGTGTGGCGGGCTCTCTTAAAGAATAATCTTTGCAATTTGTAATCCGGAGGGTCGCTCCATGCTGTCACGTCGAGGCTTGCTGGCAAGCGCCGTTGGCGCGGGGCTCGTGCCGCTCGGCTTTGTCCGTGGCGCTCGCGCCGCCGACAAGCCCGGCGAAATTCGCATCGACTGGGCGACCTATAATCCCGTCTCGATGGTGCTGAAGGGCAAGGGTCTCCTCGAAGCCGAATTCGCCAAAGACGGCATCGGCGTGCGCTGGGTGCAATCGCTCGGCTCCAACAAGGCGCTCGAATTCCTCAATGCCGGCTCGATCGATTTCGGTTCGACCGCCGGTTCAGCCGCTTTGCTCGGCAAGATTGGCGGCAACCCGATCAAGTCGATCTACGTTTTTTCGCGCCCGGAATGGACCGCGCTGGTAACGCGCAAGGACACGGCGATCAACAAGATCGAAGATCTCAAGGGCAAGCGCGTCGCCGTGACGCGCGGCACCGACCCGCACATCTTTCTGGTGCGCGCGCTGCAATCGGTGGGCTTGAGCGAAAAGGACATCGTGCCGGTGTTGCTCCAGCATCCCGACGGCAAGACCGCGCTGATCCGCGGCGATGTCGACGCTTGGGCCGGTCTCGACCCGATGATGGCGGCGGCGCAAGTCGAAGACGACGCGCGGCTGTTCTATCGCAACAAAGACGCCAATACTTACGGCATTCTCAATGCGAGCGAGGACTTTCTCAACAAATATCCCGATCTGACCAAACGGGTACTCACCATCTACGAGGAGGCGCGCAAATTTTGTCTCGCCAACTACGACGACGAGAAACGCGTCTTCATGGATGTCACCAAGCTGCCCGGCGAGGTCGTCGATATCCAGCTCAAGGAGCGCACCGATCTCAGCAATAGCCGCATCGGACCGCCGCAACGCGACACTATCCTGCAGGCGGGCCTCGCCTTGCAGCAGGCTGGCGTCATTGCGGCGAACGTCGATGTGAAGAAGGCGCTCGACGATCTCATCGACGACCGCTTCGTGACGGCGGCTTAGACACGCTTTCGCGGTCCGTCGCGGCGCATTGCATTTGCTGGTGTCACGATGTCTCTTGTCGGCATGACCATTGCCGCCCAGAGCGCTTCCGACCAAGGCACGCCGGCGCGCGAACGCGCGGCGGGAACCCGCTGGGCGTGGCTGACACGTCCCGCGCTCGGTCTGATATTGCCGGTCGCTGCGGCTTTGGCCTGGGAACTCGTCGTACGCATGGGCTGGGCAAGCGGACGCCTGGCGCCGCCACCGTCCGTCATCTTCGCCACCTTCGTCGATCTTTGGCAGAGCGGCGATCTGCAACGCAATACGCTCGTCACCTTGGCCCGAGTCGGCGCCGGTTTCGGCATCGGCGTCGCGGTCGCAACGGTGCTCGGCGCTGCGGCCGGCTATTCGCCGCTCATTCGCCGGTTGCTCGATCCGACGCTGCAGGCGCTGCGGGCCATTCCGTCGATCGCCTGGGTGCCGCTGTTCATTCTCTGGCTCGGTATTTTCGAAGCCTCGAAGGTCACGTTGATCGCGGTCGGCGTGTTCTTTCCGGTTTATCTCGGGCTGATGGGTGCGATCCAATCGGTCGACCGCAAGCTGGTCGAGGTCGGCCGCGCCTTCCGTCTGTCCGATGTCGAGATGGTGCGCCGGATTTTGCTGCCCGCGGTGCTGCCCGCCTATGTGATCTCGCTGCGGTCGGGCCTCGGGCTAGGCTGGATGTTCGTCGTCGCCGCCGAGCTGATGGGAGCTTCGGAGGGGCTAGGTTATTTGTTGATCGACGGCCAGCAGCTCGGCAAGCCGGCCGAGATCGTCGCCGCCATTGTCGCTTTCGCCATCGTCGGCAAGACGACCGACTGGCTGATCGCGCTTATCGCCGCGCCGTTCCTGCGCTGGGAAGACGTGGTCAGGCAGGATTAGAATAATGAGTTCGGCCCTGTCATCCGCGCGTCCCCTGTCCGCAGAGCTGGATTCCCGCTTTCGCGGGAACGAGCGATTTCCACTTTAGGATCGGCGCATGCTCATCCTCGACCGCGTCGGCAAGACTTATCCGAACGGTGTGCATGCGCTCGGCGGCGTGTCGCTCGACGTCGCGCTCGGTGAAATAGTCGCCGTGATCGGCGGCTCGGGGTGCGGAAAATCGACACTGCTGCGCGCCATCGGCGGACTCGATCCGCCAAGTGACGGCGCCGTTTTGCTTGACGGGGAGCAAATCGTGGCGCCGCACGAGAAGATCGGCATCATCTTCCAGGAGCCGCGGTTATTGCCGTGGCTCAACGTCGCCGACAATGTCGGCTTCGGTCTCGGCGCGCGGCCGAAATCCGAGCGCAGGCAGCGCGTCGCGGCAGCGCTCATGCGTGTCGGTCTTTCCGACAAGGCGGCCGTATGGCCGCGCGAACTGTCCGGCGGTCAGGCGCAGCGCGTTGCGATCGCGCGTGCGCTGGTGCCGCGCCCGGAAGTGCTGCTGCTCGACGAGCCGTTCTCCGCGCTCGACGCGTTCACGCGCACCGATCTACAGGACCACCTGCTCGATCTATGGGCCGACGCCAAGCCGACCTTGATTCTGGTCACCCACGATGTCGAAGAGGCCATCGTGCTCGCCGACCGCATCATGGTGATGCGTCCGCGGCCGGGCCGCATCTTCGACGAGATCAGCGTCGATCTGTCGCGGCCGCGCGACCGCCAGTCGGCGGCCTTCGATTTCGCCAAACGACGCGTGCTTTCCGCGCTCGACCGTTCGCTCGACCGTGCCGCAGCCGAATCCGGCGGCGAGCCGAAAGCCGAGGCTGGTGCGGCTTTGTGGTGGTGACTGCAGGCTCGCGTATTCGTGATCTCGCGGCGGGCTGACGCCGGACCTCGCATCGCGTAAAACGATAATGTGAAAG
The DNA here is from genome assembly GCA_049282655.1 of Xanthobacteraceae bacterium. Classification (GTDB taxonomy): domain Bacteria; phylum Pseudomonadota; class Alphaproteobacteria; order Rhizobiales; family Xanthobacteraceae; genus BOG-931. The sequence goes on along the minus strand of JBAPUM010000112.1, from coordinate 3,947 downwards.
CGTCGCAACGACTAGTTGATTTAATTCACATCTGCGTCGTGCGAAAAGAACCTAAGCCCGTTGAAGGGACTGAGCAGTGCCTAGGCGCTATCTCGACATCAGCTCCGAGACATTTGATTTCATCGAGAGGGTGCAAGCACTTCCCACGACCGAAGCGATAATAAGAGAAATGCAAGCGATGCTCGGCCGTTTTGGGGTCGAATATTCTGCCTTCTATTTTCTGCCGACTCCGGCCCAGAATTTGGACGATATCTTACTGGCCCACGAATTGCCGGAGGGATGGGTCGACCTGTACCGTGAACGAAACTATTTGCGCGTCGATCCGTCGATCCGCCACTGCCGACAGATGGTGCGGCCCTACCGATGGTATAAGGAAGCGCCCTACGATCCCGAGCGCGAGCCTGAAGCGCTGGAGGTCGTCCACCGCGCCCTGGATTTCGGCTTGGTTGAAGGCGTTGTTTTTCCGGTCGCCTCGCTGGACACCCCGACAGGGCATGTGTGGATGGGCGGTAAATCACTCGATCTGCCGGCCTATAACCTGCCATCGCTCCATCTCATGGCGCTCTACGCGTTCGAGCGGGTGCACGGGTTGCATGTGAAGGCTCGAAATTTTGCGCCGAAACTCACGCCGCGCGAGTCCGAGGTGCTGACCTGGATTGCGCTCGGCAAATCCGCCTGGGAAATTGGCGAAATTCTCAGAGTGAGGGAGCGCACCATTCACGCCCATGTCACGACCGCGCGGCGCAAGCTCAATGCCGTGAACGGCGTGCAAGCCGTCGCGATCGCGCTTCGCGAAGGAATGATTCGACCGTAAAAAAATGCCGCGTTCTGCGGAGTCTTCGTTCTCCAGCCACCGCGCGCCGCCCTTGTGCTGCGCACCCATGCCCTTATAGACATCGGCAAAGAACTTCGTGGACAACAAACGGAGGGTTTGCCCATGGACGCCGCGGGGTTGCGCGCGCTGCAGGCGCCGATCAAGGAACGCTACAAGGCCGATCCGAAGGCCGGCTTCATCACCCTGAAAGCCAAAGGCACGATCGACGACGCCAATATCGCCTGCAAGGTCGAGACTGGGCGCGCACTTGCGGTCGCGGGGCTGCATCCCGCGACCGGGGGCTCCGGCATGGAATTATGTTCCGGCGACATGCTGCTGGAAGCTCTGGTCGCCTGCGCGGGCGTGACGCTCAAGGCGGTCGCGACCGCGGTCGACATTCCGCTCAAATCGGCAACGGTAACGGCCGAGGGCGATCTCGATTTCCGCGGCACGCTGGGCGTCGCCAAGGAGGCCCCGGTCGGCTTCGCGCAGATCCGTTTGCGTTTCGATGTCGACACCGATGTGGCGCAGGACAAACTCGATCAACTCCTCAAACTCACCGAGCGCTATTGCGTCGTCTATCAGACGATCAAAAGCGGGCCGCCGGTCGAGGTTAGTTTGAACCGCACATGATCGTCATTCCGGTGCGTCGCGCAGCGGCGAGCCCGGAATCCATCTTTGCCGACCTGTGGTTACGGATTCCGGAATTGCTGGTTTTGCGGCAATCCGGAATGACACGAGCCCGCCCCAAATGATCTCCCCCGAACTCCTGTTCTGGTACGGCCTCGCGCTCAAGATGGCGATGACGGCGGTCGTCGTTGTCATTACCTCGATTGCGGTCGAGCGTTCCGGACCGTTCGTCGGCGCGCTCATTGCCGCGCTGCCGACGGCGGCGGGCGCTGCTTACACGATCCTAGCCATCCAGCATCCGCCGAGCTTCATCGCCGCGAGCGCGGTCGGCAGCATGACCACGAGCGCGGCGGTATCCGTCTACTGCTTGACCTATGCGGCGCTGGCGCAGCGCCACGGTCTGCTGCTGTGTCTTTCCGTTTCGCTCGTGGTGTGGTTCGCGGCCGCAGGCATTTTACGCCTGATCGATTGGTCGCCGCTTGGCGCGCTCGCGCTCAACGTCGTGGTGTTCGGCATCACCATTCCGCTGAGCTGGCGCTATCGGACGACTGGGCCGATGCGGAAATTCCTGCGCACGCCGTTCGATATCCCGCTGCGCGCGCTGGCCGCGGCCGTCGTCGTCGCTATCGTCACCAGTGCGAGCTACAGCATCGGCTCGTTCGCGTCCGGCATGTTCGCGCTGTTTCCCATCGTCATGTGCAGCTCGGTCGTCATCCTGCATCCGCGCGTGGGGGGGCAGGCGACCGCCAGCATGCTGGCCCACGCGCAGGTCGCGCTGATCGGGCTGACACTGAGTTTTCTCGGCGTGCACGACGCGGCGGAGCCGCTCGGCTCGTGGTGGGCGCTTACGATTGGGATGTTTATCGCGATTGCCTGGAGTGGCGTATTGCTGTTGGCACGCTTGCGCTCGATGAAGCGCATCAAGCGTAGCCCGGCTTGAGCGAAGCGAAAGCCGGGTTCGGAGCTTGAGCCTTCAAATCCTTCCCTGGGTTTCGCTCTGCTCAACCCAGGCTACATTTTTGTCTTCGCCAGCTGCATCTTGAGCGCATAAAGCGCTTCAAGCGCCTCACGCGGCGACATTTCGTCGGGGTGAAGCGCCGCGAGCGCCTCGACTACCGCATCGAGCGCCGTATCGTGTGGCGGCGGCGCCGCGGGTCGGGCCGCAGCGAACAGCGGAAAATCGTCGATCAACCGGCGCGTCGGCGAGGTTCGATCCTCGGCTTCGATCTGAGCGAGCACCACTTTGGCGCGTTCGATGACGCTCGGCGGCAAGCCGGCGAGCTTCGCCACCTGGATGCCGTACGAGCGGTCGGCGGCGCCGGCGACAACCTCGTGCAGGAACACCACATCGCCCTGCCACTCCTTCACCCGCATGGTGGCGTTGTAGAGCCGCGGCAATTTGGCGGCGAGCGCGGTCATCTCATGGAAATGCGTGGCAAATAGCGCGCGGCAGCGATTGCTCTCGTGCAGATGCTCGATCGTCGCCCAGGCGATCGACAATCCGTCGAAAGTCGCGGTGCCGCGGCCGATCTCGTCCAGAATGACCAACGCCCGCGCGCCTGCCTGATTGAGGATCGCCGCGGTCTCGACCATCTCGACCATGAAGGTGGAATGGCCGCGCGCCAGATCGTCGGCGGCGCCGACGCGCGAGAACAGGCGATCGACGACGCCGATATGGGCCGATCGGGCCGGCACGTAGCCGCCCATCTGGGCCAGCACCGCGATCAGCGCGTTCTGGCGCAGGAAGGTCGACTTGCCGGCCATGTTGGGGCCGGTAATCAGCCAGATGCGGCCGGCCTCCTCGCCCGCTTGATCGGCAGGCAAGGAAGCGGGAGGCGGCGACAGATCGCAATCATTGGCGACAAAGGGGCCGCCGTCCGCGATCAGCGCCTGTTCGACGACCGGATGGCGGCCGCCCACAATCGCGAAGGCGAGACCGCCGTCGACTTCGGGACGGACATAATCGCGCTCTACCGCGAGCGCCGCGAGTGCTGTCGCAACGTCGATGGCGGCGAGCGCGCCGGCCGCTTCCTTGATTGCGGGGCTGTCCGCGGCAACGCTCGCCGCGAGCCGATCGAAGATTTCAAGCTCGAGCGCCAGCGCCCGCTCGGCCGCATTGGCAATCTTGGCTTCGAGCTCGCCGAGTTCGGTGGTGGTAAAGCGCACCTGGCCGGCGGTGGTCTGGCGGTGGATGAAAGTCGCATTGAGGGGCGCGCTCAACAGCTTCTCGCCGTGCTGGGCCGAGACGTCGACGAAATAGCCGAGTACGTTGTTGTGCTTGATCTTCAGCGCGCGGATGCCGGTCGACTCGGCATAGCGCAACTGAAGCGCCGCAACGACGCGTCGCGATTCGTCGCGCAAGGCGCGCGCCTCGTCGAGCGCGGGCTCGTAGCCCGCGCGCACGAAACCGCCGTCGCGGCGCAAGGCCGGCAGTTCGTCGGCAAGCGCGCGTCCAAGCTCCGTCGCGATGGCGGCGTTGGGCCGGCGCAGCGCAGCCGCGGCC
>JBAPUM010000111.1:0-15014 GCA_049282655.1 Xanthobacteraceae bacterium | reverse complement strand
CCGTGGTGGGACGCCGACAGGCGAGCCCCCCTCCGTGCCTCCCTCCAAAAACGAGGGACGTTCGGAGGGGGGAGCCGCATCGAAGGGTGCGGCAACAGTACCCGCGTCTGTCGGCGTTCCGCTTCCTTTTTTCTTCGTAGCCCGGATGGAGCGAAGCGTAATCCGGGAGCGGCGTTAAAACGGATAGAAAGTCCCCGGATTTCGCTACGCTCCATCCGGGCTACGGTGTTTGGTTCGGCGAATGGGGTGAGGCGAACGGGAAAGCAGAGAATCCACCGCTCTGTTTTGGCTCGCAGCCCAAGGTTCGCGCTTCACGTGGCTGGCGACTGCAAAACTCGGGCGCGCATGCGCCGCGAGAACGATGACGCTTATCCGCCCGCCACCGTCATTCCGGGGCCGAGCGCAGCGAGGAGCCCGGAATCCATAATCACAGGGGGTGCAGGAGGATGACTGCCGAGACAGTCTTGCGCGGACGGCGACTATGGATTCCGGGCTCGCGCTTCGCGCGCCCCGGAATGACGGGAGGGCCTGTCGGCGATTCTGAGCTTCGGCGGTTGAGCCCAGCGTCGAGGCCCCCTCACCCCACCCTCTCCCCGCACGCGGGGAGAGGGAGTCGCATGCACCGCGAGAAAGGGATCCTACTTTGCGAACCCACGTTGCGAGGCGCGCGTTATCGCGCCCTCGCCCCTTGCGGGAGCGGGCTTCGCCGGGGCCGGCGCGCCTTTCAGCTCTCCTTGCGCGGCTTGGATTGTTGTCGCCGCGGCCGGTCGGACGGCCGCGCCCGGGAGCGCTTCGATCCGGCCACCGGACCGGCGTCCTCCTGGAGCTCGGTGGAAAGCGGGGCATGATTGAGGAAGGCGACCAGCGCGACCCCGCCGATCGTATTGCCCAAAAGGGTCGGCAGCAGGAAGTGAAGGAGATAGTCGCCGACTGTCGCGGAGCCGGCGATCACGGCAAAGCTCGCTTCGACCGATCCGGCGATCACGTGCGGCAGCCGCGCCAGCGCCACCACATAGGTCAACAGCATGATCACTAGAAGCCGCGCCGAGCGCGCGCTCGGCAACAGCCATACCATCATGGCGATCAGCCAGCCGGCGAAAATCGCCTTCAGGAACTCGAAGGGGATTGGTCCGGCCATGATCTCCCGGCCGGTCGAGACCAGGGCTTGGCGGACCGAAGCGTCAAACAGATGTTCGGGCGAGATCAAAGCAGCGAAAACGAACGTGCCGACGAGATTGCTCGCCAAAACGATGCCCCACATGCGCAACAGCGAAAATAGCGTCGCGCGGTCGCGCCGGACCATCAGCGGCAGCACGGCGGTCAAGGTGCTTTCGGTGAACAGCTGCTGCCGCCCGAGGATCGTGATGACAAAGCCCACACAATACCCGCCGCTGTCCAGCAATCGGCGCCACGGCTCGTCGGGCAGCGCCGCTTGCAGAAACGCAAGCGTCAAGAGGGAAAATCCCATCGACAGGCCGGCCGCGAGTCCTGACCAGAGCAGCGAGGCATTGCGCCGGCGCAATTCGAGCTCGCCCTCCTCGCGCACGATCTCGTGGATGACGAGCGCCTGGGGCGAGGCGTGTTCGGCCGCCTGCACCTGCTCTTCTTCATCGAGATGTTCGGAGCGGGCGCCGGCCTTTTCGTCGGTCATAGGGGCAATCCTGGGGGCGATCCTGGGGGCAATCCTGCTGAACCCGGCTCGGCCGGCAAAAAGGCCTTGCGTGATGGGACGCTTACTGGCCGTGACCCGGAGCGTCGGTCGGCGCCGCTTCCGCCTGCCGGGCGCCCTTGATCTCGCCATAGACCAGGCTGCTGAAGTTGCCGAGCAAGGCGGCGCGCTGCGGCTGCTGCAGCGATTTGTCGGTCATCAGCTGGCCACAGTAAGACGCCGTGAGGGCGTTGACGAGGTCGTCATCCTTGGCGCCGCTCGCCTTGAGCTCGGGAACGATGGCCTCGATCTTCGGCAGCATTGTTGCGAGATCGGCGCCCTGCAATTGCCCGCGCTCGCCGTCGATGATTTTTGCAAGACGCGGATCGTGAATCGACGGACAGCCTTTGGCAAGGTTGCCGGCAAGCAGCGTGTGCGTTTCTTGCCGCAGTTGGGCGACGGTTCCGGCCTCGGCGTTGGCCGGCGCCTTGTTGCCCCAGCTGGTGCGGACATAGTTGACCGCGGCGGCGATGTCGGTGTCGGACATGTTGGCGCCGGCCGCCGGCATCGGCGCGCGACCTTCCGCTGCTTCGAGGCCGCCGAGAACAACGCGAATGACGTTCTGCGGTCCAGCGGCCGTCACGGCGGGGTTGCCGGCCAGCGCGGGAATTATTCCCGGCAGGCCTTTGCCGTCAGGCGCATGGCAGAAGGCGCAATTGCTCAGATAGATCTGCCCGCCGCTGCGCGTCGGCGCCGGGGCGGAAGGCGGCGAGTTCGCCGATGCGTCCGCGGGGGCCGTCTTGATGTAGGTCGCGATGGCGTTGAGATCATCGTCCGTCAGGTAGTGCAGGCTGTTGTCGATCGTCTCGCGCATCGGCCCGAGCGCCACGCCCTTGCCGGGCGCCGCGCCGCTCTTGAGAAAGGTGACGAGCTGGTCGCCGCTCCAGGACTTGATGCTGTCGGCGCCGCCGGAGGTCAGCTGCGGGGCATACCATCCCTCGATCTCGCCGCCCTCAAGCTTGCCGCTCCAGTCGGACGCGCCGAACAAAGCGTGCCGGTTGTGACACTCGCCGCAATGGCCGAGGCCGCCGACCAGATATTCGCCGCGGCTCATCGTGGCGCCGCGATCGGGCGCCGCGGGCTTGAAGAACGCCGTGCGCCAGGCCAGCAGGCTTTCGCGAATATCGAACGGGAAGGCGAGCCCCAATGGCTGCCGTGGCGCATGCTCCGGCGCCAGCGAGAACAGATAGGCCTTGATGGCCAGAACGTCGTCCCGCGTAACGTTGGTGAACCAGGGATACGGAAAAACCGGGTAGAGATATTCGCCGTGGTGGCCTATTCCCTCATGCATGGCCCGGTAGAAATCGTCGTCGCTCCAGTCGCCGATGCCGGTTGCCTTGTCGGGCGTGATATTCGGCGTCGAGATTTTGCCGAATGGCGTCGGCATATAGAGGCCGCCGGCATAAGGCTTGCCGCCGGGCGCGGTGTGGCAGGACACGCAGTCGCCCGCGCGCGCCAAGTATTCACCCCGCCGCACGTTTTCACCCGGTTGAACGACTTGATTGGCGGCAGCGGGGGCCGGCGAATCCGCGCGCAGCGACGACACAGCGCAAACTGAAGCGGCGGATGCGATGGCACAGCTCAGAAAAGCGTGGACAAAAAATGAAGTCCGGCCAAACAACCACATAGCGAAATCCCAGCAGGCAAGCCCGATCGGGCGTCAACCTTCAACGTCACATGAGTGCCAAGGTTCCCTTACAGGTTGGATCGCGTGGCGGACTCGACGGCCAATCCGCGCGCGGATGGTGTCAAAGAAAAATGACACCAGCGCCGGGGCCACCGTCGAGGCGCGCGTTCGGCGCTCCCTTCAGGATGACGATAAAGGCATCGTCTCTTTTGCGGAGACACTGTCTTGACGAAAGCCTCCGTTTTGGTTGCACGACCGATCGAATCTCGCCCGGCAAAGGATGTTGCGCTACGCAGCCGTCGTGCCTTGACTTGCCGTGTGGCGCGGCTTCAATTCGGCGCAACAGACGCGAGAAATGCGCCCTGAGGAGCAACTTCATGACATTCCGCATCGCCGTCGCAGCCTTGCCGACGGCTCCGCGACACGGCCGCGCGATGCGCTTTAACGTCGCGCCCGCCTGATCATCGTGTCCGCCCGTCCCGATCTCGGTCCGCCCCCTCGACTCGGCTATGTCGCGAGCGCGGTTGATCGCGTCGCGCATTGGCGCGGCGACGCCGACGCCATCCGGCGCTTTGGCGCGCATGAACACGCGGGCTTTTATCTGATCGGCGGCGAGCTCGTGGTGCTCAAGGCGCAGGATGATCGCTGCGATCCGCTGTTCTCTTTGGCCGAAGCGCAGGCCTTCGGTGCGCCCAAGAACGATGTGTTCCTCGGCCTGATCGACGGCGCGCCGCGCTTCGGTCTCGGGCTCGACGCGCCGACCGTCGAGCCGCTGGCGACCCGCAACGACCTGAAAATCACCGATCTGCGCTCGATCGCCGTGCAGGGCCTGGTGGAGGCGCAGCATTTGCCGCCGCTGGCCGAAGCCAAGGCGCTTCTTAGCTGGCATGCGCGGCATCGCTTCTGCCCGAATTGCGGGACTGAGACGCACGTGGTGCAGGCCGGATGGCGGCGCGATTGCCCCTCCTGCGGCGCCGAGCATTTTCCCCGCACCGATCCGGTGGCGATCATGCTGGTGATTGCCGGCGAGCGCGCCGTGCTCGGCCGCTCGCGCCGTTTCGCGCCGACCATGTGGTCGTGCCTCGCGGGCTTTATCGAGCCGGGAGAAACGGTCGAGGAAGGCGTGCGCCGCGAGGTTTTTGAGGAGGCCGGCGTCCGCTGCGGCGGCGTGAAATATTTTGCCTCGCAGCCGTGGCCGTTTCCGTCTTCGATCATGATCGGTTGCCACGCCGAAGCGCTGTCGGAGACGCTCGTGGTCGATCGCGACGAGTTGGAAGACGCGCGCTGGTTTTCCCGCGACGAATTGGCCGCAATGCTCAAGCGCCAGCATCCGCAAGGACTGACCACGCCGCCGCCGATCGCGATCGCGCATCACATCATCCGCAGCTTTGTCGAGGTCGGCGCCGATGTCCTCCGCTAACGGCGCGCCGCGCATTCTCTGCGCCGGCATCATCGTGCTCGACGAAGTATTCCGCGTCGCCGAATTCCCCAAGCCCGACGGCAAGGTCCAGGCCGAGGGATTCTTCGTCGTCAACGGCGGCTGCGCGGCCAATGCCGCGGTCGCGATCGCCCGGCTTGGCGGCCGCGCCGCGCTCGCCGGTCCCATGGGCGGTCCGGCCGGAGAAGACGACAATGGCGACCGCGTGCTGCGCGCGCTCAAGCGCGAAGCCGTCGACTGCAGCGCTTGTCAGCGCGTCGACGGGCTCGCCACCGCTCTGTCGGCGATCGTCATCAACGCCCAGGGCGACCGCACCATCGTGACCTATCGCGACGAGCGGATCGCGACGACGGCGCCGGCCGATCCCGATGCCGTCGTCGCCGCGGCGGACGCGGTGCTCGCCGACAATCGCTATCCGGAATTCGTGCTGCCGATCTGCGAAGCGGCGCGCCGCCGCGGCTTGCCGGTCGTGCTCGACGGCGACCGGCCGACTTTCGTGGAAGATCCGCTGTTTCGCCTCGCCTCGCATGTGATCTTTTCGTCGGAATGCTTGCGCGAGACCACCGGCCTTGCCGACCTCGGCGATGGCTTGCGGCACATCGCACAGCATACCGGCGCGTTCCTCGCCGTCAGCAATGGGCCGGGCGACATCGTCTATCTGGCGGGCGGCGTGCTCCGCACTCTTCCGGTGTTTGCCGTGACGGCGGTCGATACGCTCGGCGCCGGCGACGCTTTCCACGGCGGCTTTATTCTGGGCCTGGCGGAGGGGCGGGACGAGGTCGCGGCCATGCGGTTCGCCGCCGCCGCCGCTGGCATAAAATGCTCCCGGATCGGCGGTTCTTTGGGCTGTCCCACGCGGGGCGAGGTGGAGGCCTTTTTGGCGCAGCAGGGCGCGCCGGAACCCGCCGCTTGATTTAGAATAATTTTCTCTATACATACCTCATCCGATAGACGGATGGAAGAATATCTCTAATGGACGCCATAGACCGTAAAATACTTGCCGTGTTGCAGGAAAACGCCGCGCTGTCGGTGGCCGAGATCGGCACCCGCGTCGGCCTCTCCTCGACGCCGTGCTGGAAGCGCATTCAGCGGCTCGAGGCCGACGGCGTGATCCAAAAGCGCGTCGCGCTGGTCGATCAGGACGCCATCGGGCTGAAAATCAGCGTCTTCGTCTCGATCGAAACCGGCGACCATTCGCAGGACTGGCTCGACCGCTTCGCCAAGACGGTCACCGCGATGCCGGAAGTGATGGAATTCTACCGCATGGCGGGCGACGTCGATTACATGCTCCGCGTCGTGGTGCCGGACATCGCCGGCTACGACGCCTTCTACAAACGCCTGATCGCCGCGGTGCCGCTGAAAAACGTGACCTCGCGCTTCGCCATGGAAAAGATCAAATCGACCACGGCATTGCCGATACCGGATCTCAGATGAACGCTCACGACGGTGTGCGCGCGATCGACGAGGATTGCCGCGGCCGCATGAAAATCTGATCGTGCAATGTGATCGTTCCGGTCAGAACGTAGCCGTAGGTCGGATTGTAGGTGTATTGCACCTGCGACAGCACCAGATAGCTGTTGGGCACCGCGAGCGAGGACGGCACGCTGACGACTTGCCCGACCGAAAGCGCCGAGCCGTTGAGCGTGTCGCTCCAGATCACCGTTGCCTGGCCCTGGGCGTTGATCGAGATTTCCGACACGACCTCCTGCAGACTGGCCGTCGGGTAGGGCGCGAGAATGGCTGGACCGGCCGCCAAAATGTTCGACATGTCGGCATTGGTGATGTCGGTATATTGGCTCGCCAGATCGGCGAGCGTGTGGGTCGTCAGCGTGATTTTGCGGTTCGCCGCGATGCCCTGCGAGGCTTCGACGCTGCCGAGATAAAGCGTCATCATCATCGGCAACAGCAGCGCGAACTCCACCGCCGACACGCCGCGGCGGTCGCCGACGAAAGCACCGGCGAAATCAGCGATACGTCGCGCCAGGCTGCGCGTATTCATGATTGCGGTTTTGAGGGCTGCTGACATGACAGAACTCCTGATATCGGGCTCAGGACGACGCATAGGGTTCGTTGCGGAAGATCGCGGTCGCGGCGAACAGATTGAGGCCGCCGTTGAGATTGCTCAGATTGAAGCCGAGCAGTTTGACGTAGACCGGATACTGGTAATAGAGCCGCAGCATCACGATCGAGCCCGGGCCGCCGGGATTGTAGCCGAGCGCGCCGGTATTGAGGCTGCCATTGGTGATCGGCAGGCCGGTGTTGGCAGCCGCGAACGACGGGTAGGTCTCGACGTCGACATAAACTCCGCTATTGCAGTTGAAGATGCCGTGGATCTGATTGCAGACCTGCGTCTTGAACTGCGCGGCGCTCCAGCCGGCGGTTTGCGCCTGGCCGGTGAAGATCAGCCGCGCTGAGGCCGCCGCCGCCGTTTCCAGCGTCTGGCCGGCAAAGAAGATCAGCGCCGTCTGCAGGATGGCGAACAGGCCCGCGACGAAGGGCGCGGCCAGCAATCCGAATTCGACGCTGGCGCCCGCTTGATCCTGGCGGACGAAGCGGCGGATCGATAAGGCTGCGACTGACAGGACAATACGCGCTTGCTGAATCACGATAAGCCCTCGGTTGAGGAATCGTTTCCTTCAGCGCTTATCAGTAGCAATGCGGAGTTGGCGTTTGCTTGCGGCCGGGAATGAAATCGGCCGGCCTTGTTTCAAGTCCCGCTAACTATCGGCCGTGCGAGTTTTCTGAAAAGTTTTCCGGAAAGCGAGGATGCGCAGGAAAACCGGGGTCAGTGCCCGGCGCCGGCGGCGAGCGCCTGGCTGCTGCGGCTGCCGGCTTGCGCCAGGTTCTTGTCGAAGTAGTCGAAATCGTCGCCCAGCGTGACGCGCGGGGCGCATTCCGGCGTGCAGCTATAGGTGTTGCGGCTGACGCCGCGATAGACATAGACCACGCGATCGGGCGGCCCTTTGACCTCGACGTTGCGTTCCATCAGCACGGCGCCGGTCTTGTCGAGGACGACGACATTGGTCGCCCCGTAACTCTTGCCGGTGATGACGGCGAGACCGCCGGGCTGCAGCGAGACGTCGGCAATCAGCGGGTCGCCGATCACCATCGTTGCGGCCCGCTCCGGCAGCTTGATGATGCGCGCTTGATCGAGCAGGACCGGCAGCGCCTCGTCGGCGCCGGCGGGCGCGGCGAGGATGGACAGCGCCGCGATGACGACAAAGATCGCCGCGAACCCACGCAAAAGCCCTGGCGCAGACAACGCCGTCATCGATACTCTCCGAAACGCTACGCGGATTCGACGACCGAACAAGCCGTAAATCGACACTCGCACTTACACTCGCACCTGCGCGTTCACTTGACTGTAAATTTGTGAATGAAGTGCAAATTGTGCAGGACTGGCAACGCATTGCAACGTCGCGGGTCACGCTTGCTTAACGATGATCCTGAAAATGCCGGGCGCGCGTCGGAAGCCGCCGCGCGGTCACTGCGTGAACGGGTGCACCAGTTGCGCCGGGAAGCTCGCCGGGAACTCGCGCTCGGCGATGCCGTAGTTGTCCGGCAATTCGCCTTTCGGCATGTAGAAGGTGCCGAATATGAGGTCGAGAACCGGGAAGGTGGCCGCAAAGTTCTTTTCGCCGCCGCGGTCGGCCGCGGTGTGGTGCCAGCGGTGAAATACCGGCGTCGCGATCACGTATTTGAACGGGCCGAGGGTCCAGCCGAGATTGGCGTGCACGAAGGCCGAATGGGCGATGGTCAGCGGGCCGAGAACCACGAATACGTTGGGCGAGATGCCGGCAAGCAGCATGATGACGTCGGCCGCCACGCTGCCGAGAAACAGATTGACCGGGTGGAAGCGCGCCGCCGAGATCCATTCCAGTTCCTCTGAGGAGTGGTGGATGGCGTGGTAACGCCACATGCGCTGGCCGTGGAACAGCCGATGCGTCCAGTACAGGATGATGTCCTCGCCGATCAGGAAGATGATCATCTGGGCGGGCAGCGGCAGCGCGGCGAGCGGCCCGTGGCCGTTGTCGTAGAAGTCGATCAGGCCTTGCGCCGAGGTGATCCCGAACAACAGCGCCGCGCCGGCGATAAGCATGCCGATGCGCAGAAAGCGGGTGATGACGGGAATGAAGAACCAATAACACAGGTCGGTCACGATATCGCTTTTGCGCCACCACGGCTTTCCCGGGTTGCAGGCCCAGAGCGACGTGAGGACCGTAAAGACCACGGCCATGCCGATGGAGATCGGGATAATCCTAGTGAAAGTCTGCCCGAAGCCGATCAGCGCAGCGAGAAGTTCCTGACGCATCAGATAAAACCCCATGCCGACAAACGCGCGGCGCAATTGATGTGCAGCACTGGTATCGGCGAGGTTCGATTAAAACGCCGTGAACGCTAAGCGTTTAAGCCTTGCGTTGATCGACCATCTGCTGTGCCGAAACCAACAACCGCGTCATGGTGTACCGATCGTAAAGAAGCTTGCACCGTCGCGCGGCGAATGATCGATGGCTTCGTCTCAGGCAGATAAGCGAGGAAACACTGCGCGTCGCAATACGATGTTAACTACAACGCGGAATGCCCAGTGAAATGCGTGTTTATGCGATCGATTTAACGCTGTCGCAAGTTCTCGCGGCTAGGTTCCGTGCACGATCCAAACGGTGCGGAAAATGCCGTTGGGTCAGCTCAGACAGCCACGTGTGGATCTTCGAAGGAGCCAAATCATGAAGACCCTTTTCTCGCGTTTCGTGAAAGACGAGTCGGGCGCCACGGCGATCGAATACGGCCTCATCGCTGCCGGCATCTCGGTTGCGATCATTGCCGTCGTTCAGGGCCTCGGCACCAAGTTGAATACGACGTTCTCGAGCGTCTCCAGCGCCCTCAAGTAAGCGTCCGTATCTACGTCATGCTACGAGAGGGCTCCGGGCTTGCACCGGGGCCTTTTCGCTTTTTGCAATTCGGCTACGAAATTCGCCGCCGCTAACCCGCTCTCAATCCTCACGGCGTATTGCGGAAGTCAAACGTCGTCGATCGGTAACACCATGCTGTCCGAAGCGATCCGGTTGACATTGTTCCCCGCCGTCATGGCCTTCGCGGCCTCGAGCGATCTGTTGACGATGACGATCGCCAATCGCGTCTCGCTGGTCCTCATCGCCGGATTTGCGCTGCTCGCCGGGCTCAGCGGCCTGAGCGGCGCGGAATTGCTGTCGCATGCAGGCGCGGCCGCCTCGGTGCTGGTGGTGGCGTTTATCTGTTTCGCGCGCGGCTGGATCGGCGGCGGCGACGCCAAGCTCGCGGCGGCGACCGCGCTGTGGCTCGGCTTCGGTCATTTGTTCGACTACCTGGTCTATGCCTCGCTCTTGGGCGGCGCGCTGACGCTCCTGATCGTGCAATTCCGGCAAATGCCGCTGCCGCAGCTCCTGGTCGGCCGCATTTGGGCGGAACGTCTGCACCGCCATGGCGGCGGCATTCCCTACGGCATCGCGCTCGCCGCGGCGGCGCTCGCCGTCTACCCGCAGACCGAATGGATGACGGCGTTGAGCCTGTAGCGGCCGCTGATGGTCTTAGGCGCTGCCGAGGAGCGCGCCCTCGCGTTCAGTCAACAAAAGATTAACGCGACTTGGATACGCCTCATTAACCATGCTTTGACGTTTAGCTGCTGATAATCGGCGGTGACGGCCGTTGTCGGTCGCAGGGTCACGTGGAAAGTGAAGCGTAATGAAAGCCGCGCGTCTCGTGGTACTCGGGGTCGCTGTCGCCGCGGGCGGCATCGCCGCGTATTTGGCGGCCGGCAGCAAGGCGCCGCCTGCGCCGCCGCCGGCGGCGCCGGTCGTGCAGCTTGAAACCACGGACGTGCTGGTCGCCAAATCCGAGCTCAACCGGGGACAAGTGATCGAAACTTCGGACATCGGATGGCAGACCTGGCCGGCGGCCGCGGCCAATTCGAATTACATCAAGAAGTCCGACCGCCCGAATGCGATCGCCGATTTCACCGGCGCCATCGTGCGCGTTTCGCTGGTGGCGGGCGATCCGATCCGCGATCCCAATGTCGTCATGGCCAAGGCTTCCGGTTTCCTCGCCGCGGTGCTGCCGAAGGCCATGCGCGCGGTCGCGATCGAGATTTCTCCCGAGGCCGGCGCCGGCGGCTTCATCCTGCCCGACGATCACGTCGACGTCATGCTGACGCGGCGCGACAAGGCCGCCGAAAAGGCGAGCGGCGTCGAGAAATTCGTCAGCGACACGATCCTGCGCAATATTCGGGTTCTGGCGGTCGATCAGACGCTCGAGACCAAGGCCGGCACGAAGACCCAGCTCGGCAAGACCGCGACCCTCGAACTGACCGAGGACCAGGCGGAGACGCTGGCGCTGTCGCGCCAGCTCGGCACGCTGTCGCTGACGCTGCGCAGCATCCTCGATACCTCGGAAACCTCCGAGGACGACACCGACAAAAAGGACCGGCGCGGACCCATCAATATGGTGCGCTTCGGCGTCACGACGCCGGGGAACAACCGTTGAGCGGCCGGAGGACTTGACCATGACAGCAAGGACATCGCCCCGCCCGACCCGCCGTGATGCTGCGGGCCGTTACTCCGCCGCTATCGGCGCCGCCGGTCTCGCGGTGCTGATCGCCGCGTCGTTGATCGTTCCGCAGGCGCTCGCGGGTAATGTCGCCTATAGCCCACCGCCGACGCCGACCATGCATGTCGTCGCCAGCGACGCCGAATCGCAGTCGATCTCGCTCGGCGTCAGCAAATCGGTCGTCATCGACCTGCCGCGCGATATCAGAGATGTGCTGGTCGCCGATCCCAAGATCGCCAACGCGGTGGTGCGCTCGTCGCGCCGCGCCTACATCATCGGCACCGCCGTGGGCCAGACCAACGTGTTCTTCTTCGACGCCGACGGCAAGCAGATCGGCGGCTTCGATATCGCGGTCACGCGCGACCTCAACGGCATCCGCTCGGCGATCCATCAGGTGCTGCCCGAGGCCGATATCGCGGTCGAAGGCATCGGCGACGGCGTCGTGCTGACCGGTTCGGTATCGAGCCAGGCCGAGGCGCAGCAGGCCTACGATATCGCGGTGCGGCTCCTCGGCGTCGGCAGCAACGATACCGTGTCGCAAGGCAATAAGATCGTGAACGCCATTGTGGTGCGCGGCCGCGATCAGATCATGCTCAAAGTGACGGTCGCCGAAGTCGAGCGCGACATCATCAAGCAGCTCGGCATCAATCTATCCGGCGCGCTGAATTACGGCACGGCGGTGGTCAACTTCAACAATACCAATCCGTTCTCGTCCTATGGTCAGTCGCTCAGCGGCTCGGCCATCACCGGCGGCTTCAAATCGGTCAGCGCCACGCTGCAGGCGATGGAACAGGCCGGCATTATCCACACGCTCGCCGAGCCGAGCCTGACCGCTATTTCCGGCGAGGCTGCGACCTTCGTGGCCGGCGGCGAGTTTCCGGTGCTCAACGGCTTCAGCTGCACGCAGGCCACGACCGGCAGCAGCGCGCAGACCTGTCAGCCCTCGATCGACTTCAAGAAGTTCGGCGTCAGCTTGAATTTCACGCCCGTCGTGCTCAGCGAAGGCCGCATCAGCCTCAAGGTCATGACCGAGGTATCGGATCTTTCCACCCAAAATTCGCTGACGATCACCGAGCCGGGCACCACCAATACGGCGACCATTCCTTCGATCCGCACCCGACGCGCCGAAACCACCGTGGAAATCCCGTCCGGCGGCTCGCTCGCCATGGCCGGCATGATCCAGAACTCGACCAAGCAGTCCATCAACGGCCTGCCCGGTCTGATGGAGCTTCCTATTCTCGGGCCGCTGTTCAAGAGCCGCGACTATGTCAATCAGCAGACCGAGCTGATGGTGCTGGTGACGCCCTATGTGGTGCGCGCCGTCGCCCAGAAGGACTTGTCGCGCCCGGACGACGGTTTTGCCGATCCGAGCGATCCCGAGACGGTGCTGCTCGGGCGGCTCAACCGTATCTACGGCGTCGGGTCGGCTCCGGAGCCGACGGACAGCAACTACCACGGCAAATACGGCTTCATCCTCGACTAGGCGGCGCAGGAGACGACGATGCACAGCATACCAACAATGGAGGCCGGGCGGCGCGCCGTCGCCGGACTTGCCGTGCGCGCCGCCATCGCGGCGGGCTGTGCGCTGTTTCTTTGCGGCTGCAACACCGACCAGAGGGTTGCCGGTCCGCCCGACCCGCCGACCGATTACCGCTTGCGTCATCCGATCACGATGCAGGAATCCGATCACTCGATCGAACTCTTCATCGGTTCGAACCGCGGCGAACTCACGCCGACGCAACGCGCGCAGGTTCTCTCCTTCGGGCTGGGCTGGAAACGCGAGGCGACCGGCGGCATCGTCATTGCCCGGCCAGTCGGCAGCAGCAACGAGCAGGCCTCCGCCGATGCCATGCGCGAGATCGGATCGATCCTCGCCGCGAGCGGCATGCCGCCGCAAAGCATCATGATGCGCACCTATCCGGCGCAGTCGAGCGTTGCGACCGTGCGCATCAGCTATCCGAAAATCACCGCGCAGGCCGGCCCTTGCGGCATCTGGCCGGAGGATATCGGGCCGAGCATGACGCGCAGTCACGACGAGAATAGGCCTTATTGGAATTTCGGCTGCGCCACTCAGCGCAATCTCGCAGCCATGGTCGCGGAGCCCGCCGACCTCGTGCAGCCGCGCGCGGAAACCGCCGCTTACACGATGCGCCGAACCACGGTGATCGAGAAATACCGCGTGGGTAACGACGCGTCGACCGCCAGTTCGAGCGGCGCGCAGGCTGCGAAACTCACCGACGTCGGCAAGTGATGGGTGACGGAGTGCGCAAGGTCGGCACATCATGAGACAGCCCGAAGCGACCGACGCCGCGCCCGCCGATATCGCCGGCCGCGACGAGCACATCGCGCCGGCGCCGCGCGTATCGGTGCAAGCATTCTGTGAAAGCGTCGATACCGCCGCGGCCATTCAGGCGGCCGGTGAAGACCGCCGCATGGCAAAAGCGCATTTGCGCATCCAGATGGGCGGCTTGACGGCGGCGATCGAAGCCTATCAGAGCTCGCCGACGCCGAACGTCATTATTCTGGAATCCGAAAACCGCAGCGAGGACATCCTCAACGCGCTCGATCAACTCGCCCAATATTGCGACGCCGGCACGCGCGTCGTCGTCATCGGCCGCATGAACGACGTGACGCTGTATCGCGAATTGGTGCGGCGCGGCGTCAGCGATTATCTGATTTCGCCGATCGACGTGTTGCAGATCGTGCGCGCCATATGCGGATTGTTCTCGGCGCCCGACGCGAAGCCCGTCGGCCGCGTCATCGCCGTGGTCGGCGCCAAAGGCGGCGTCGGCTCCTCCACCATCGCGCACAATATCGCTTTTTCCATCGGCAACGACCTCATGCTCGATTCCGTCGTGACCGATCTCGACCTGCCATTTGGAACCGCCGGCCTCGATTTCAATCAGGACCCGGCGCAGGGCATTGCCGAGGCGGTATTTTCGCCCGACCGCATCGATACGGCATTCATCGACCGGTTGTTGGCGAAATGCACCGATCACCTCAACCTTCTCGCCGCGCCAGCAACGCTCGATCGGGTCTATGATTTCGGCGCCGACGCGTTCGAGGCGATCTTCGATTCGCTGCGTACGACGGTGCCGTGCATCGTGCTCGACGTCCCGCATCAATGGACCGGCTGGACCAAGCAGACGCTGGTGAGCGCCGACGACATCCTGATCGTCGCTACCCCCGATCTCGCCAACCTGCGCAACACCAAGAACATCTACGATTTCCTGAAAGCCGCGCGGCCAAACGATCGCCATCCGCGTTACTGTCTCAATCAGGTAGGCATCCCGAAGCGGCCGGAGATCAAGGCTGCGGATTTCGCCAAAGCGCTCGACGACGAGCCCATGGCGATCATTCCATTCGAGCCGCAATTGTTCGGCGCGGCGGCCAATAACGGGCAGATGATCGCCGAGATTTCCGCCAGTCACCGGACCGCCGAAATATTTCGCCAATTGGCGCAGCATCTGACCGGGCGTTCGGAGCCGAAGAAGCAGCGCTCGGGGCTGCTGTCGCCGCTGTTCGACAAATTGCTGCAACGGCAAGCGTAATCAGTTGGAGTTGCGTTAAGTGTTTGGCAAACGTCCCACCACTGGCAGTTCACCTCCGGGCGCAGCGCCCGGCGCGCCGGTGCCGCGCGCGGTGCCGCCGCCCACTCAGGC
>JBAPUM010000110.1:0-37776 GCA_049282655.1 Xanthobacteraceae bacterium | reverse complement strand
GCATAGCCGCGATGTCGCCGTCGCAGCAGATCGCAAATTCACGCGCCATCCGCTCTTCGGTCGGCTCCGGCCTGATCTGGGATTCGATGTTCGGCCCGATCCGGATCGATTACGCCTATCCGATCGCCAAGCAGAGCTCCGACGTCACTCAGCGTTTCCAGTTTTCCGCCGGCGGATTTTAAAACCCTGCAGCGAGGGACTCTGGCGCGGCTGTCGATTCCGCCCGTGGTTAGTCGATTTCGGGCCTTCTGAGCCCTATTGTTGACAATATTTGCAAAAATAACGAATATTGTCGACAATGGCCCTTGAAAACATAACGTCTGTCGTCAATCGCATCGAGCGCGAGCTTGAGGATCTGATTCTCACGGGCGAATTCGGCCCCGGCGATCGAATTAAAGAAAACGCTGTGGCGGCGCGGTTCGGCGTCAGCCGCGCCCCGGTCCGGGAGGCCTGCCGGTCGCTGCAACGCGACGGGCTTCTCCACATCGTGCCGAACCAAGGCTCGTTCGTCCGGGTCCTCTCGCTTGTCGAAATCGTCAACCTGTTCGACATACGCGCCTGCCTCGGCAGGCTCGCCGGCGAACTCGCGGCTGCTGCCATCACCCGAGCCGACGTGCAGGAATTGCGCGACCTCATCGCCGCGATGGAGGCCGCTTCGCAAGCGGCAGACGCCGGCCGCTATATCGAACTCAACATTACGTTTCACGCCAAGCTCTACGCCGCGACCGGCAATGCGCGCCTCGCCGCGCTCGACACGCAGATGGGCAAGGAGTTGCGGATCTATCGGCAGCACGGGCTCGCCTTCGGCGGCGGCCTCGCGGTTTCCAATGTCGAGCACCGGGCGATTCTGGCCGCTGTCGAGCGGGGCGACCGCCTCAATGCCGGCGCTGAACTCGAGAAGCATATCCAGAACGGCCGCGATCGCTTCATCCGCGCGATGTCGGCGACCGGGCAACTCGTGTTGAAGGACAGCGCAAGCGGATCCAGCGACCGCAAGAAGCGGAGCGGAAGGACCTCATGAAAGTAACAAGCGTCGAATGCCTTCCGGTTTATTCCGGCTGGCGCAAGAATTTCGTCTTCGTTCGCGTCGCGACGGATGCCGGCATTGTCGGTTGGGGCGAAGCCTACAGCCAATACGATCGCGACCGCGCCGTCGCCGCCCAAGTCGAGGAGCTCGGCCGCTATCTGGTCGGCCGCGACGCCTTTCAGATCCGCCATTTCCTGCAGATCGCGTTCGACGATTACGCGCAGCGCCGCGGCTCGCTCGAATTCTATTGCGCTACGTCCGGCATCGAGCAGGCGTTGTGGGACATCATGGGGAAGGCCACGAAGCAGCCGGTCTACAATCTTCTCGGCGGGCCCTGCCGTTCGAAAGTGCGCGTCTATGCGAACGGCTGGAGCTACAAGATGCAGAAGCCCGAGGACTATGCCCGCGGCGCAGAGGGCGTGGTCAAGCGCGGCTTTACCGCCATGAAATTCGATCCGGTGCCGGGCGTCTGGCGAACATTCATTCCCAAGGAGCACATTCGCCGCGCGGTGAAAGTAATGCGGGCGATGCGCGACGCTGTCGGCCCCGATGTCGATCTTCTGCTCGACATTCATCGCCGCCTGGCGCCGATGCACGCCATCGATCTTGCCAATGCGCTTGCGGAATTCGAGCCCTATTGGCTCGAAGAGCCGTGCCAGTCGGCAAACATCGAAGCGCTGGCGGAAGTCCGACATGCCAGCCGGATTCCGGTGGTCACCGGCGAAGCGCTTTATACGCGGGCCGATTTCCGCCCGGTTTTCCGCGCCCGCGCCGCCGACATCATCAATCCGGACGTGTCCAATTGCGGCGGCATTCTGGAATTGATGAACATCGCCGCAGCCGCAGAGTCTGAAATGATTGCGGTGTCGCCGCACAATTATAATTCGACCACGCTCGCGCTGTCGGCGACCGTGCATGCCTCGGCCTGCATGCAGAATTTCATCATCACCGAATATTTCCTGCCATTCGAGGAAGTCGGCGCGCGTCTGTGTCCCAATCTTCTCAAGCCGGTCGACGGCTATATCGCGCTTCCGGAGGGACCGGGCCTCGGCCTCGATGTCGACGAAGCCGCCGTGCGAGCGGTCGGCGGCAAGCAATATCCCGCGCGAACATTCAGACTGCCTAAGGACGAGGGGCCGTGATCGGCGACGCGTGTCGCGCCTGAGGCAGCCAGAAAACAGCCGGTAACCGCATGAAGCGTATCTTCGTCATCGCTGCCTTGACCACGTCGCTTGCCGTGCTGGCGGCGCGCGCCGAGGCGCCATATCCATCCACAACCGTTAGGCTTATTTGCTGGAGCAGCGCCGGAGCGCCGCTCGATGTCATGATGCGGCAGTTAGGCAAGCAGCTCGGCGTGATTCTCGGCCAGACCTTCATCGTCGAAAATCGGCCCGGCGGCGAGGGCGCCGTGGCCATGGCCTATGTGAAGAACAGACCGGCTGACGGCTACACGATCCTGTCGACCACATCGAGCATGTCGTTTGCCATGGCGACGAAGGATATCGCCTTCGGACCCGATGACTTCACCGTTCTACCGGCGCTTCAGGCCGAGCCGTCCGCCGTCGCGGTGCGCGCCGACAGCAAATTCAAAACCATGAAGGAATTCATGGACTTTATTCGGGAGCATCCCGATCAGATTTCGGTCGGCGGTTTTTCGTCGGCCGGCTTTCATCAATTCGTTTTCTATCGCCTGCAGCAGGAAGGCCATTTCAAATCGATTTGGGTTCCATTCCCGGGTGGGCAGGATGCCGCGCTCGCGCTCTTGGGCGGCCATATCGATGTTGCCGTCATGAC
Organism: Xanthobacteraceae bacterium; assembly: GCA_049282655.1. Lineage (GTDB taxonomy): Bacteria > Pseudomonadota > Alphaproteobacteria > Rhizobiales > Xanthobacteraceae > BOG-931. The sequence continues at coordinate 34,955 of JBAPUM010000110.1, read as the reverse complement.
GCCGAGTTCGGCTCTCGCGCAGGTCCAGGGCGGCGCGATCAGGCTCCTCGGTATCAGCTCGGCGGAACGCAACGAGTATTTTCCCGATGTGCCGACCTTCAAGGAACAAGGCTATGGTGTGGTCGCATCGATCTGGCGCGGCGTCATGCTTAAAGCCGGCACGCCGCAACCGATTCTCGATACGCTAGGCTCCGCGATCGAGACGATGAAGAAGTCCGAGGAGTGGAAAAAATTCTCTCGCTTGAACATGCAATCTTCCGTCGATGTCTCGCTTGACGGCATGCAACGGCAGGTGCGGCAGGAAATTCGCGACGATGGCGAGTTTCTTGAGGCCACGGGCTTGCGAAAATGAACCGCTCTCCACCGGTCCCTCGTTTTGCGTTCCGATAGGAAGATGCCTTGATGACCGTAGCCCTGCATCGATTAGTTATGTCCCTTGGGGCCATCGTGGCTGGTGCAATCTTGGCCGCGCTCGCCATATCGTCACCTGCCCGTTCCGAAGCGGGAGCATGGTCGCCGCAACGGAATGTCGAATTCATCGTGCCGACGGCGGCGGGCAGCACCATGGATTTGCTGGCGCGCGCGATACAGAAGATCTGGCAGGAAACGCACGCCGTGGACGTTCCGATAACAGTCGAGGCCAAATCGGGCGCCGGGGGCGCGGTGGCCTGGACCTATGTCAGCCGGAAAACGGGCGATGGACATTTCATCGCGATCAGCGGTCCAACGCTGCTTAGCAACGGGCTTTTGGGTACCGGCGAGTTGAGCTACCGGGACATCACCCCCATCGCGCAGCTGTTCACCGAATATACGGTGTTTGCGGTGCGGGCAGATGGGCCGATCAAGACCGGCGCCGACCTTGTCGGGGCCATGGGCACGTCATCGACGCTGTCGATCGGGGTCGCGCCCGGGTTCGGCGGATCAAGCCATGTGGCGGTGCTCAAGCTCGCACACGCCGCGAATATCGATGCCAATCAGCTCGCGGTCGTGCCGTTCCGGGGCGCGAATGAATCGATCGAAGCCCTGCTGGGCGGGCATATCGACGTCGCACCGGCGACGATGTCGGCGATCGAGCCGTTCCTCTCCTCGGGCAAGCTTCGCGCTGTGGCGATCGCCGCGCCGCACCGGCTTGCCGGGCCGCAATCGAATATCCCGACCTGGAAGGAGCAAGGCTTCGACGTCGTCGAGGGAAACTGGCGTGGTATCGTGGGTCCGCAAAATCTCGGCGCCGCCGAACTGGCCTATTGGGATCGTCGCGTCGGCGACCTGGTGAGGACGGACGCGTGGGCTTCCGTCCTCAAGCAGTATCATTGGGACGCCGACTATGCAGACAGCGCCGGCTCCAGGCGCTTCCTCGATGAACGCTACGAGGAGTTACGCGCGACCTTGGCCAGCCTTCGCGTGGCTAAATGACAATTGCAAAAGTGGCAGTAGTCGATGAACCAACCCACACACGCGCCGACCGCTGAACTCGCGCCGGGAGCGACGCAACGGCTCGCCGAGTTCGGCTCGTCACTGACCTTCGAACAAATCCCGCGGGAAGTGGTCGACAAGGTCAAGCTCTGCATTCTCGATAATCTGGGCTGCTCGATCTTCGGCGCGTCCTTGGCCTCGGTGCGAAGGCTCACCGCCATTGCGAAAGCGGAGGGCTGCGGCGCCAAAGCGGTCGTCTTCGGAACACCGCTGCGCACAAGCGCGGCGCTTGCGGCGCTGGTCAACGGCACCAGCGCGCATGCATTCCAGCTCGACGAGATTCATATCGAATCGACATCGCATCCGGGATCGCTCGCGCTTCCGGCCGCTTTTGCCCTGGCGGAATCCGTGGAGGAGCAAAGCGGTCGCGATCTGATCACCGCGCTCGTCGCCGGCTACGAAGTCGGCATCAGAGCCGGACTGGCCGCGAAGGGCGGCATGTTCAAAAGCGGCTTCCATAATCAAGGCACGACGGGTGTCTTCGTTGCCGCCGCGGCGGCCGCACGCATGCTCGGGCTGAACGTCCAACAGACGTGTCACGCCCTGGGCATCGCTGGTTCGCAGGCCGCGGGATTGATGGCCGTGCAAGACGGCGCCATGACCAAGTCGTTCCACTCCGGACGTGCGGCGCAAAGCGGCGTCTATGCGGCGCAGTTGGCGCAGTCCGGCTACACCGGGATTCCCGATGTGCTCGATGGCGCCTATGGCACGTTCTTCTCGGCCTTCCTGGATGAATGGTCGCCGCAGGCCCTGACGGAAGGCATGGCATCGCGGTGGAACACGCTTCGCGTTGGCTTTAAGCCGGCGCCGGCTTCGAACGGCAGTATCACGGCCATGAGTGCGATCGAGCAACTGATGCGCCAGCATCGTCTCAAGGCATCCGACATCGCGACGATCACGGCCTATGTCAGCGACAATACGCTGCATCATTGCGGCTGGCCCTATGAGGGCGATCGGATTCAGAGCGTATTGTCGGCGCAGATGAATCTTCGTTACGGCATCGCCGTGATGGCGCTCGAGGGCCAGGCCGGTGTGGAACAGTTCGACGATCGGAAAATACGCGATCCTGATATTCTCCAATTTATCGCCCGCATCGGCGTCGAGCATGAGCCGCGGTTTGAAGGCCAGAACGGACGATATCGCGTCGCCTGCAGGCTAGTCGTTCGCGATCAGGACGGCCAAGGATACGAATCCGAAGTGCTCTATCGCAAAGGCAGTCCGGAAGACCCGATGACGGAAGAAGACCTGCTCGATAAATTCCGTAAGCTTGCGAGCGCGCTTGGCGACCGGCAACGCGATGAAATCGTGCGTGTTGTGTCCGGTCTCGACCGGGTCGAGGATTTGTCGGCACTGTCCACACTGCTAGCAGCAGCCGAATAGGTGCATCGAGCAAAACCGTGCCGTGGTCAGGCGGCCTATTTCTTCGCCTCCAGCAGCCAGCCGAACTTCTCCCGCGCCTTGCGCGCGACTTCCGGGCTTGGCGTATTGGTGGGCGGAAACTTGTCGCGCCAATGAAACGGCCGGCAGGCGTCGATGACGGCGACCGAATGCGTCATGTCGCCGGCGGCGCGCTTCCATGGCGGCAGCGCCGGATCGGCCGGCGAGTCCCACGAGCCGTTGATGAACTGGATCGATTGCGCCGGATCGGTGCGGGTCAACATCGCCCACAGCAGGTGATCGAGATTGGTGGCATCGACGTCGTCATCGACCACCACGATATATTTCGACGCATAGGCCGAGGCGCCGCATTGCGCGGCGATATAACCGGCCTGCACGGCGTGTCCCGGATAGCGCTGCGTGATCGATACGCCATGGAACAGCCGCGCGCCGCCGATTTCGTGGCACCACACCTGCTGCACGCCGGGCACACCGGCATTGGTCATGTTCTGCTTGATCGTCGCCGAGCGCAGAACCGCGCGATAGCGCGCCATCTCGTCGGGTCCGGCGCCCATCGGCGGCACGCCGACGAGGATCGGGTCGTTGCGGTGGTAGACCGCCTTGACGTCGAGCACGGTGGCGGGCTTGGCGCCGCCCGCATAATGGCCGGTCCATTCGCCGAACGGGCCTTCGACTTCGCGCCGATCCGGCGTGACAAAGCCTTCTAGTACGATCTCGGCGCCGGCCGGAAACGGCAAGCCGGTGATTTTTCCCCGGACCATCTGCATCGGCCGCCCGCGCAAGCCGCCGACGACGTCGAGTTCGAAGGTGCCATAGGGCACTTCAATACCGCCGTAAAAGAAGCTCAGGGGATCGCCGCCCAGCACCATCGCGACCGGCATCGGCTCGCCGCGCTTGAAATATTTCTCACGATGAATGTCGCCGTGGTGACCCGCGGCGATGAGGAGGCCGACCGAAGTGCGATCGTGCAGTTGCGCCCGATAGGCGCCGGCATTGAGCCAGTTTTCTTCGGGATCGCGGGTGATGCTGTAAGTGCCGGTGCCGATGTAGCGGCCGCCGTCCTTCTCGTGCCAGATCGGCGCCGGGAATTTCGTCAGGTCGATGTCGTCGCCCATCAAAATGTTTTCCAGCACCGGGCCGTGCTCGACGATCTGGTGCGGAATGATCTTCTGCTCTTTCAGATAGGCCTCACGATAGGCGTCGCTTAATTCCCATTTGGTCAGATGGTCGGGAAAACCGAGCGTCATATTGCGCCGCGTACCGGCGAACATATTGAGGAGAAGTCGAAAGCCCTTCGGACAGCCCGGGATATCGTCGAACACGACGCAGGGCCCGTTCTCGGCGCGCAGCACCGCTTCAGCGGCGAGCCCGATATCCTCCTGCCAGCTCGCGCCCGCGACGTGGCGCACTTCCCCGAGCCGTTCGGCATGCGAAAGCCATTCGCGCAAGTCGTCGTAGGCGATCGCGGCCTTGATATTGCTGTCCGCCATGTTCGGATCCTCCACATTCGGCAGGATGGGCGACGCGGCATGCTTGTCAATGCTCCGCGTCGCCATGCCGTTTTGCAGCGCGCGGCATCCGAGCACGCGAGCCGAGTACGGGACACAATTTGCGGCAAGCCCGCGCCGCAGGCGGCGCCGAATACTTAGGCAAAATGGTCGCGTTGACACCGCGGAGAGCGAACTTCATAGTTTTCGCGCTGCGCTCCGCACGCTTCATCTCAGCTTTCAACGCTGCACGATAATGCCGGTCCGATCCTTTCCTGATCGGAAACGGGCGTGGAGATGTCGGGTCGACGGGGTCGTGGGCGAATGAGGTAGCCGATGCTGAAAGGGAAGGCGGCCATAGTAACCGGGTCCACTCAAGGGCTGGGCTACGCTCTCGCCGGGAAGCTCGCGGAAAACGGCTGCAACATCATGCTCGGCGGACTCGAGGACGCAGCCGTCGCCGAGTCGCAACGGGCGGCGCTCGAACGGAAATATCGGGTGCGGGTCACCTTTCACAATGCCGATCTCACGCGGCCAAACGAAATCGGCGATATGGTCGCGACGACGGCCCGGCTTCACGGCTCGGTCGATATACTAGTCAACAATGCGGTCTACCGGCACCGTTCGCCGGTCGACAAGTTTCCCGACGACGAGTGGGATCGAGCGCTCGCTGTCAACGTTTCCGCCCCTTTTCACCTGATTAAGCGCACGCTTCCCCACATGCGCCGCGCGAAATGGGGCCGGATCGTCAATATCGGATCAATCCGCTCCTATCTCGCGGTGGCCAATCGCATCGATTATGTCACCGCCAAGCATGCGCTGATCGGCATGACCCGAGCCGTCGCGCAGGAAGTGCTGAAGGACGACATCACCTGCAACGCAATCTGTCCGGGCTCGCTCCGCACCCCGCACAGCGATCGCGGAATTCGAAAAATCATGGATGGCAAGAACGTCTCGGAGCAGGAAGCCGAGGCCGAATATCTCGGCACCCGAGAGCCGCGGGGTCGCTTCAATGCACTGGAAAACGTCGCTGGTGTGCTCTTGTTTCTTTGCGGTCCGCTCAGCCGCGACATCAACGGCACGGCGATACCGGTGGATGGCGGCCGGCACGGCGGCGAAGCTTCAGGGTCGTAACACGATCACCGGCCGGCCCGGCATCACACAGCGAGCGGCGAGAACGGAATTCGGAAAATGGATCTTGGGCTAAAATCACGAAACGCATTGGTAACGGGAGCCTCGCGCGGCATCGGCTACGCCATCGCCAACGCATTGGCGGCGGAAGGCTGCGATCTGCACATAGCGGCGCGAACGAAAGCGCCCCTCGAGGAAGCTGCGCAAAAGCTCGCAGCGGCACACGGCGTGAGCGTCACACCGCATGTCAGCGACCTGTCGGATCCCGCGGCCACAGTTGAGCTAGCGAGCCGCTGCGGAAATTTGGATATTCTGGTCAATAATGCCGGGTCCATTCCGAAGGGTCATTTCGAAACGGTGAGCGACGCCAAGCTGCGCGAGGGCTGGAATCTCAAGCTCTTCGGCTACATCAATCTGGCCCGTCCGATCTATGCCGGCATGTGCGAACGTGGCCGCGGCGTTATCGTCAACATCATCGGCATCGCCGGCGAACGTCCGCCGTTCGATGGCATTGCCGGCGCGTCCGCCAACGCCGCGTTGATCGCCTTCACCAAGGCGCTTGGTTCGCACAGCCTGGAGCGCGGCGTCCGCGTCGTGGGTATCAATCCGGGTCCGACCCGTACCGAGCGCCAAATGAAACGCTTCAAAGAGCGTGCACAGGCCGAACTCGGCGATGCGAGCCGGTATGCCGAACTGCTCGGCTCGCGGCCGTTCGCCGAGCCCCGTCATATCGGCGACGCCGTCGCCTTTTTGGCCTCGGACCGTGCCGAATTCATTACCGGGACGCTGATCAATATCGACGGCGGGATTTCGGCGCGCTCCCCGCTGTATCAAGATTAAAAGAAACATGGAGGAAATGACGATGGCACGAGGAATTGCTGCAATTGCCTTCGCGGCTGCGATGATGGCGGCGGCGACCGGTGTCGCCCCGGCGGCGGAGAACGAGATCCGCGTGGTCGGCGCCTACGGCCTGCAATTTCTGCCGACCTATGTGGCGGTCGACAATCATCTCATCGAAAAGCACGCCAAGGAGCTCGGCATTGCCGATCCGAAGGTGGTGTTTAATTGGGTGAGCAACGGCGGCGCCATCAATGACGCGCTGATTTCGGGGAATTCGGATGTCGGCCAGGTGCCGGGTCCCTCGCTCGTGTTGTTCTGGAACAAGACGCGCGGTGCGCAGGCCATTCGCGGCATGCTCGCCGGCTCCGAAATACCCCCATTGCTGATTTCCGTCGATCCGCGGATCAAAACCATCGACGATTACACCGACAAGGATCGCATCGCGATGGCGACGGTGAAGAGCTCGAGCTACGCGATCATGATGCAGATGGCCGCGGCGCAACGTTATGGCTGGGATCAGCGCAACAAATTCGACGCCATCAGCGTCCAGCTCGGCTTCGCCGAGACCATGGCGGCGCTGATGTCGGGCGGCACCGAGATCAAATCCACGGTTATCGTTCCGCCCTATGACGCCGAGCTTCTGGAATCCGGCAAGGGACACCAAGTCCTGAGCCTCGATGACGTCCTTGGCGGCCACGGCACGCTCAATGTCTTCGCGACCACCGAGACTTTCCATTCGCAAAATTCAAAGGCCTTCGCGGCGGTCAAGGCCGGCCTGATCGAGGCCATTCAGTTCATCAATACGAATCCGCGCGCCGCGGCCGAACTGTTCCTCAAGCGCGAGCCGATCAAACATGACGCCGATTGGATCGTGAACATTTTGACTAACAAGAAGCTGGTCGAATTCACGCCGGACCCGCATCGCTTCGGCAAGCTCGCCGAGTTCTTGCACAAGACCGGCGCCGTCAATGCCGAGCCGGCATCATGGCGCGATTTGTTCTTCGACCAGGCTGCGGGACTCGATGGCAATTGAGGCCGCACTTTGCCATGTCGCGGCGGCGCTCGCCGGGGTTTGACGCACCAGCCAGACAAGCCGTCCGCGTTGGCAGGCGACCGGGCTCAGCTCTGCGTGCCCCAGCGCCGCACGGTGCGGCGTTCGAGCGTCCGGAAGATCAGGTTTTCCACCAGAAGACCGATAATGATCACGGTCAAGAGGCCCGCGAAAACGGCAGCGGTATCCAGCATGTTGCGGTTTTCGAAGATGAACCAGCCGATGCCACCCTGGCCGGATGATACGCCGAACACGAGTTCGGCCGCGATCAATGTGCGCCATGCGAAGGCCCAGCCGATCTTGAGGCCGGTGAGGATCGACGGGAATGCGGCGGGGACCAGGATCTTCACCACATAGGCCGTGCCGCGCAGGCCGTAATTGCGCCCGACCATGCGCAATGTCGGCGATACTGCGAGAAAGCCCGAATGGGTGTTGAGGGCTACGGCCCACATCACCGAATGCACCAGGACGAAGACCACGCTGCCGGCGCCAAGCCCGAACCAGATCAGGGCCAGCGGCAGCAAGGCGATCGCCGGCAGCGGATTGAACATCGCGGTCAAGGTTTCCAGCAGATCCGTGCCGATCTGCGTCTTGATGGCGAGCACGGTCATCACCGCCGCCAGCCCGGTGCCGAGGCTGTAGCCCATCAGCAGAATCTTCAGCGACGACCACACCCGCAGCGGCAGGGTGCCGTCAACCGTATGGTCGACAAGCGAAGTGGCTGTGTCGGTCAGGGTCGGAAACAACAGCGGATTGTCGAGGTGACGAGCATAGAGTTCCCAAACGAGCGCAATGCCAAGAATAAGGACAAGCTTGCGAACCGTGGCGCTCGCCCATAGCCGCTCGGCGATCGACAGCTTGCGCGCGACCTCCGCCTGATCGGTTGCGGCGTCGAGGGCTCCCGCTGCATGAACGGTGATACGCGGTTCATTCATGGGCGGTCTCGGATTCCTCCTCCATGAAGAGGAGGTCGTGGATCTGCGCCTCGAGCTTTGTTGCGCCGCCTTGGATCGCATTCGCAGTTTCAACGTCGTCAACTTCGGCTTTGACCCGGCCCGGGTGCGGCGACAACAGCAGAATGCGATTGCCGATACGGATCGCCTCCGCGATCGAGTGCGTCACGAATAGCACGGTGAACTTGGTGTCCTGCCAAAGCTGCAACAGTTCGTCCTGCATGCGCCGGCGGGTCAGCGCGTCGAGCGCCGCAAACGGCTCGTCCATCAGCAGGATGTCGGGCTCCATCGCCATGCCGCGCGCGATCGCCACCCGCTGCTTCATGCCGCCGGAGAGCGTGTGCGGCAATGCATCCACGGCACGGGTCAGCTTGACCTTTTCAATGTAGTCGCGCGCGCGTTCTTCGGCCTCGCGCCGCGGCAGTTTGCGGGCGACGAGAAGTGGAAACATCACGTTTTGCAACACGGTCTTCCAAGGCAGCAACTGGTCGAATTCCTGGAACACCATCATTCGGTCGGCGCCCGGTTCTTCGACCAGCCGGCCCTTGATCCGGATTTGCCCTTCGCTCGGCGTGAGGTAGCCGCCGACAGCCTTGAGCAGCGTCGACTTGCCGCAGCCGGACGGGCCGAGCAGGACGTAGCGATCGCTCCTCCCCACGGTGAAGCTTACGCGGTGCGTCGCCGTAACCAAGGATTGCGGCGTTTTATACCGCAATGTCACGTCGCGAACGTCGAGCAGCGGGTGGGCTTCCGCAACGGCTGAAGCGGTTATGTCTTGTGCCGAGGTGCGCATGCTCTCGCGCTTCTTGTCCAGACGGCCGAACGGCCGGCCGTCGGAAACTCGGCGGGCTCTCGTTGCCTTATGCGGATTTGGTCATCGCAAGTCAACGAACGAACCGATAGATTGCGCCGCTCGGAACCGGCGAATATTCGCATAGCAGGAACCGCGACATGACCGATCGCCTGGAAAAAATTCTGAGCGGCGGAGTTTTGCGTGTCGGCACGACGATGGATACGCCCGTCTTCAGCATGCGTAGCGCCTCGGGCCGACTCGAAGGCTTCGACATGGATGCGCTCGACACACTGGCTCCGGCGCTTGGGGTGAAGATCGACTATGTGAAGATGACGTTCGGAACGATGCTGTCCGATCTCCTTGCCGACAAATTCGACATCGCCATGTCGGGCATGGGTAGAACGCTCGATCGTGCGCGCACCGCCACGTTTTCAAAGCCCTATATGCGCTATGGCAAGCTGATGATGATCAGGAGCGCCGACAAAGGCCGCTTCCGGACTCTCGCGGATCTCGACCAGCCCGGCGTCAAGATTGCCTACAACAGAGGCGGGCTGAACGATCGTTTTGCCAATACTCGATTCACTCAGGCAACGCCGACCGGTTATCCGAGCAATGAATTGGCGACGATCGACCTGTTGGCCGGAAAAGTCGACGCGCAAGTGCAAGATTCCACCGCCGCGATCTACCGGGGCCGCACCGATGCAAGGCTGGCGGCGATGTCGCCGGGCGATGTCTTCAATCCGGTCTATGTAGCGATCCTGCTGCGGCGCGAAGACCAGACGCTGCAGAACTACATCAATATCTGGATTGATCAGATCGACTTGGACGGCACCTTGCAGCGAATTCGGTCTAAATGGCTGGGTGAATAGATCGGCCAATGCCGCCACCTGTCGCGTCCGCCGGGCGCCAAAAATTCCGGCTATGCATTTCGCGAGGAGGCGCCTCCGGCGTAAAGCGATTTCAGTATATAACGCCGACTCTTGGTTGTATCGCTCGGACGGCGCATGATTGCTAACGATCAGGGCGGGCGATAACGTTTGCTCGCTGCGAGAAGCCATCGCGCACCTCGGCGCGCCTTAAAAACAATTCCACCAGGAAACGCCCCATGAGCTTGAAAATTCGCCGTGTCGTCACCGGCCATGACGGGTCGGGGCGCGCCGTCGTCAAGATCGATGAAATCGCCAAAAACGTCTCGTCGCGCCGTCCGGGTGCGTCCTCGACGGTGATCTGGTCGACCGACAGTTTCCCGGTCATCAATGAGGGTGACGATGACCGCAGCGACAAGGTCAGCGGCACGACATTGGAGAACGGCACGGTATTCCGTGTCGTGCGCTACGAGCCGGGCGTCACGCCGCGGCGGCATCGGACCGACTCGGTCGATTATGCCGTGGTTATTTCCGGCGAGATCGACATGGAGCTCGACGGCGAGACTGTGACGCTGAAAGCTGGCGATGTCTTGGTCCAGCGCGGCACGGTCCATAACTGGGTCAATCGCGGCAAAGAGGACGCTGTCGTCGCCTTCGTCCTCGTCGCCGCAAAGCCGGTGACTGTCGGCGGCAAGACTCTCGCGGCCGTCGGATAACGTCGGCGCCATCAAGCATTCAGCAAAAAGGCTCGATCCATGCCAGAGGCTCAAGTCCGGGGCGTAACGCTCAACTACGAGATCGTCGGCGATCACGGCCCCTTCATCGCGCTCACGCCGGGCAGCCGCCGGTCCTACGGCGAATTCGTTCCCCTCGCGCGGCTGCTGGCCAAAGAAGGCTATCGGGTGCTGCTGCACGATCGCCGCAACTGCGGCCGCTCTGACGTCGGTATCGAGGGGCGCGGCTCGGAACACGAAGTCTGGGCCGACGACCTCAACGAACTTTGTAGGGCCGTCGGCGCCAAGGAGGTCTATGCCGGCGGAGCGTCGGCCGGCGCGCGTTTGGCGCTTCTTTTCGCTCTGCGCCATCCGTCCACCGTCAAGGGTCTGGTGCTGTGGCGGGTGACCGGCGGGCAACACGCGGTGCAAAAACTGGCGCAGCAATATTACGGCGCGTTCATCGAGCTCGCGAAATCGGGCGGCATGGCCGCGGTCTGCGCCTCGGAGCATTTCGGCGAGTGCATCAAGATGCGGCCGTCCAATCGCGACCGGCTGATGGCGATGAAGCCCGAAGAGTTTATCGCCGTTATGAGCGCGTGGCGGGAGAATTTTTTGGCGGCATCGGAACTGCCGGTCGTCGGGGCGACCGAAGCGCAGTTGCGCGGCTTGAAGATTCCGGTCTGCATCGTTTGCGGCAACGATAAGGTCCATACACCATCCGCGGCGCGCAAGGCGGCGAGCCTCATTCCCGGGAGCGAATTCCACGACCACGTGGTCGAAAAGCGCGCGGACGACAATCTCCTCGAGCAGTGGGACCAGCAGGACTGGAAAGACAAGGAAGCAAGGCTCGCCGAGATCTTTACCGCTTTCTTGAAGAAGGATCGGCGCCTCACCGCAGCTTAGATCGGCGCGGTCGTGAATCCGGCGAGGATCTTCCGGCCGGTCCTCGCCTAGAGCAATAAAAAGCCGAAAGGGCAGCGAGGATGTTGCGAAATCTTTTAGTGTCGCTCGTCGCCGCGTCGATGGGTGCGGCGGGTTTTGCCGGCTCGGCGTCGGCGCAGGAAACCTTCCCCAATCGCACCGTCACGATCGTCGTGGCTTTCGCGGCCGGAGGCACGAGCGACATCATCGCCCGGTTACTTGCCAACAAAATGACCGACTATACCGGCACACCGGTGGTGGTCGAGGATATCCCTGGCGCGGCATGCATGACCGGCACCGAAAAAGTCGCGCACGCCAATCCGGACGGCTATACGCTTTATCTGGCGAGTTCGACGCCGTTTGCGACCAATCCGAATTTTTATCATCACCTGCGCTATAGCCTGGACGATTTTGAGCCGATCGCTCTGGTGTCCCGCGTGCCGCTCGCGTTCGACGTGCGCAAGGAATTTCCCGCCTCGACCGTAAAAGAATTTGTCGACTACGCCCGGAAGCAGCCCAACGGTGTGACGATAGCTACTCCCGGCCGGGGCAGCGTCGGTGAGATCATCAACGGCATGGCGCGGGGAATTCTCGACATTAATATCACGGATGTGCCGTATCCCGGCTCTACGCCGGCCGTTGCCGACCTGCTGAAGGGAGTGGTTGATTCGTATTTCGACGCGATCTCGTCGACCTTGCCGCTCTACCAGGCCGGCACTTTTAAGATCCTCGCGGTGACGGGGCAGAAACGTTCGCCCGGCGCGCCGGATGTGCCGACGCTGTTGGAGCTCGGCTACAAGGACTTCATGTTGGAAAATGTCTATTCGGTCCTTGCCCCGAAGGGCACGCCGCGTCCGATCGTCGACAAGCTGAACGCATTGCTGCGCCGCGCCATGAGCGAGCCGGCCTTTCGGGAAGCTTTGTTGAAGCAAGGTGTCGTTCCCGAGCCGACCACACCCGAGGAGACCAAGGCGGTCATTCAACAGGACTACGATTGGAATGCCAGCATGGTGCAGCGATTCAGCATCAAGGCCATCGACTGAACCGGCATGAACGAGCCTCGACATGAAAGCGCGATGACGACGCCGGTTGTTCTGCGCCGCGAAGATCGCCGCTTTATTACCGGCCAAGGCCGCTACACCGACGATATCAATATTCCCGGCCAGGCCTATGCGGTCTTCGTGCGGTCGGATCATGCCCATGGCGAGCTCGTTTCGATAGCGACCGAGCAGGCCTTGCGGCAGCCCGGCGTGCTGGCCGTTCTTACCGGCAGCGATCTTCTCAACGCGGGCGTCGGTTACATCCATCGTCTCCCCCTCAAGGGCTTTGACCTCGGCCGAACGCTCGACACACCGCGGCCGGGGCTGGCCCAGGGACGTGTCCGCTATGTCGGCGAGCCGGTCGCGATGGTGGTTGCGGAGACGGCCGCACAGGCCTCCGATGCCGCGACGATGGTCGGCGTCACGATCGCGCCACTCCCCGCCGTCGTCGACGTCGAGCGGGCGGTCGAAAAAGGCGCTCCGGTCATCTGGCCCGAGGCGCCCGACAATGTTGCTATCCGATGGCAGAGCGGCGACCCGGCCGCCGTCGATGCGGCTTTCGCCGGCGCCGCCCATGTCACGCGGTTGAAACTCGTCAACACGCGGATTTTCGCCAACCCGATCGAGCCGCGAACGAGCATCGCCCAATATGACGCGGCAACCGATCGCTACACCTGGATCACGCCGAGCCAGGGGGTGCGCTACATGGTGCGCGTGCTGTGCGATCAAGTCTTCAAGATCCCCGATGAGCAGATGCACGTTTTGACCTACGACGTCGGCGGCGCATTCGGTTCGAAAGAACAGCCATACCCCGAAGACGTGGCGCTGTTGCACGCCGCGCGCGCGCTCGGCCGCCCGGTCAAATGGCAAGGCACGCGCGCCGAAAATCTGCTTTCGGATAACCACGCGCGAGACGCGGTCATCGATTGCGCGCTGGCGCTCGACGGCGATGGCCGCTTCCTAGCCATTCGTGCCTCCATCCTCGCGTCGATGGGCGCCTATTTCGGCTGCAACGGTCCCAATGGGTCGATCCGCAATACGCCCTGGGGGCTGCCGCTCGTCTACCGAACGCCGCTCATGCATGCGGAAGTCATAGCGGTAATGTCGAACGCGGCGCCGATCGGGCCCTACCGCGGCGCGGGGCGCGAGCAGGCGTCCTACATCGCCGAACGTTTGGTGGACGAGGCGGCGCGACAATTGAAGGTCGATCGCGTCGAATTGCGTCGCCGCAATCTCATTCCTGTGTCGGCTATTCCTTATAAAACTCCATCAGGAAGGCTCTACGACAGCGGCGAGTTCGAGGCCGTGATGGACAAGGCGCTGCGCCTGTCCGACTGGAACGGCTTTGCGGTCCGCGCCAAGGCGAGCGCCGAACGCGGCCTCATCCGCGGCCTGGGCATTGCCAATTTCCTCGAATGCGTCGGCGGCTCCTGGCATGAGGGTTCTCACATCCGCTTTGGCAAAGACGGCCGCGTGCTTCTGGTCGTCGCCACCCAATCGCACGGCCAAGGTCACGAGACCTCATTCCCGCAAGTGGTCGCCGACCGCTTAGGCGTGCCTTACGACTCGATCGAGCTGCGGCAGGGCGACAGCGCCGATCTTCCGGCCGCCGGTTTCGCCACGGTCGGTTCGCGCTCTATGATCATGGCTGGCTCGGCGCTGGCGAATACCTGCAGCATTGTGATCGAGAAGGGCCGCAAGGCTGCGGCGCTTCACCTCGAAGCGGACGAAGCCGATATCGAGTTCACACGCGGAATATTTCGCGTGGCAGGGACCGATCGGGAGATCGGCCTGCTCGATCTGGCGGGGAAGGTCGCGCTGTCGTCGGATGCATTGCCGTTTGCGAGTCTCGATTCCGAGGGCGATTACATCGCGCCCGACATGCACTTTCCGAACGGATGCCATGTCTGCGAGATCGAACTCGATCCGGAAACCGGCGCGATCACCGTCGAGCGCTACGTGGCGGTCGATGACGTCGGCACCATCATCAATCCGCCGATCGTGCATGGCCAGGTTCACGGCGGCGTGTGCCAAGGTCTCGGCCAGGTTTTCATGGAGCATTGCCAATATAGCGAGGACGGCCAGTTCCTCACCGGCTCGTTCATGGACTATGCGATGCCGCGGGCCGACAGCATTCCGTCGATTGTGACCGAATTTCATCCGGTGCCGTCGCCGAAGAATCCCTTGGGCGTCAAAGGCTCCGGCGAGTGTGGCGTCACCGGCTCGCTGCCCGCGCTGATGAATGCGGTTGCCGACGCTCTGGTGCGGGCCGGCGCAACACCGGACATTAATATGCCGGCGACGCCCGAGAAAATCTGGCGGGCGCTTCATGACGGCACGCGAGACAAGAATCAACAATCGGGGAGGTCATCGTGAGATCGTTAGCATTGCGCAATTCATGGCTGGCGTGTCTGGTGATCCTCGCTTTAGGCGTCGCGTCCGCGCTGGCGGGCGGATGGCCGGCACGGGTCGTTACCTTGATGATTCCCTTCGGCGCGGGCAGTGGCACCGACATTGTCGGTCGCATCTTGGCCACCAAAACATCCGAGGCGCTCGGCCAGCAGATGATCGTCGAAGACCTCGGCGGCGCGGGTGGCACCATCGCGGTCAGCCGCGTCGCCAAGGCCGCGCCGGACGGTTATGAAGTCGTGCTCGGCGCGGTCGATACTTTCGCCCAGAGCCAATATCTCTTCAAGGAGCCGCCTTCCAATTCCATCGCCGACTTCGAACCGGTGGGATTGGCAGTCGAACAGCCATTGCTGCTCGTGGTGCGCACCGACCTGCCGGCTTCCAATCTGAAGGAGTTTGCGGCCTATCTGAAGGCCAATGAGGCGAAGATGAAATTCGGCTCGGCCGGTATCGGCGCCGCGCCCTATCTCGCCTGCTCGATGCTGACGGCCGCGATCGGCGCGACGGCGACGCACGTTCCCTATCGGAGCGCCGCGCCCGCGCTGCAGGACATGATCCGCGGCGACATCGATTATTATTGCCCGCTGTCGATCTCGGTAAGCGGCCTTATCGACAGCAAATCCGTCAAGCCACTGGCGATCCTGACGCATGACCGCTCGCCGCTATTCCCGGATCTGCCGACGGCGCGCGAGCAGGGTTTCGATGTCGTCGACGGTTATTACTGGATGGGCGTGTTCGCGCCCAAGGGTACGCCGGCGCCGGTCGTGGCCACGCTCAATGCCGCGCTCGGCAATGCGCTGAACGATGCGACGGTGCAGGCCCGGCTGCGCGACGCTTCCGCCACCGTCGTCGCGCCCGAGCGCCGATCCAGCGCCTATCTGAAAGATTACCTGGCGAGCGAAATCACGAAATGGGCCGCCATCATGAAGGCGAGCAAGGTTCCGCAGCAGTAGCTATCCTGCTGTGCGGAAAAGGGTATTGAGAAACCTGTCGCCGGGTAGTATGCGGAGCGGGACGCTCGATCCATACCCGGGCAGGGAGACGAAATGACCGCGACGGCAATGGAAATGGGAGCGGTCCGGCGGCGCCCATTTCGCGAAGTTTACGTCATCAGCATCGGGCACGCGCTGACCCATTGGTACCCGGCGACGTTCTATCTCCTCCTGCCGCTGATCGGCAAAGAACTCGGACTCAGCTACGAGCAGATCGGCGCGATCCTGACCTGCCAATACGCGGCCGGCGCCATCGCCAATGTGCCGGGCGGAATTTTCGTCGATACCGTCGGCCGCAAGGGCCTGTTGATGGCCATCTCGCTGTGCTGGATCGGCATTCCCTATCTCATCATGGGCGTTTCGCATGCCTATTGGATGATCCTCGTCTGCGCGACATTGGTCGGCATCGGCAACAATCTGTGGCATCCGACCGCGATCCCGTGGCTTGCCGACCGCTTTCCCGATCGCAAGGGCCTCGTGATGTCGTTTCACGGCATGGGCGGCAATGTCGGCGATGCGGTTGCGCCCTTGGTCGTCGGCCTGATGCTGCAGTCGTTCAATTGGCGCAGCGTCGTCGTGATGAATGTCGTGCCCGGCATCGTCGTGGCCGGCATTCTCCTTGTCTATGTCGGCCGGCTGCAAATGGCCGACATCCGCGACGGCATCGCCAAATTGCATCACGCGCAGATGGGCGGCGCCGAGCGGATCAAAAAACTGCTCTCGCTTTTGCACAACCGCGCGCTGGTGACGCTGGCGATCGGCTCGGGCTTCCGCAGCATGACGCAGAGCGCGTTGTTGACATTTCTGCCGGTCTATCTGGCGCGGGAGATGGGCTATCCTTCGCTCTGGATCGGCGGTTGCATGTTCGCCTTGCAGGCCGCGGGCTTCGTCGCCGCGCCAATCGCCGGACACTTGTCCGACATGGTCGGACGCCGGCAGATCATCATGTCGAGCATGTCGATGACCGGCGTTATCATCGTCGCCATGGCGTTTGCCGGCGGAACCAGTTGGTTCGTCCTCCTGGTGGCCATCCTCGGCTTCTTTCTGTTCGCGGTGCGGGCCGTGCTCCAGGCCTGGATCCTCGACGCGACGCCGCCCGGGATGGGCGGCAGCGCCATCGGCGTGTTGTTCGGGACGCAGGCGCTCGGTGCTGCGATTGGACCGATCAGCGCCGGCATCGTGGCCGATCATTACGGCATCATGGCCGCATTCTATTTCCTTGCCGGCACCATCATTATCGCCAACCTGATGGTCTTCATCACGCCGGCCGGACTGACCAAGAAGCCCTGAGCGGATCGCTCGCGAATCGGGTTTGGGCGGCAGACAGGAGTACGAAGGCCAACCGCGCTTCTAGCCCTGGGCGTCGAGAACTTCCCGGATTTTCGCTGCCAGAAGCCCCTGGGTCAGGGGCTTTTGAATGAGAGCCACGCCCGAATCCAACCGGCCTTGATGCACGATCGCGTCGCGCGAATAGCCGGTCATGAACAGCACTTTGATCCCGGGCCGTACTTTCTTCAGATCTTCAGCCAGTTCGCGACCGTTTTTCCCCGGCAGCACGACATCGGTCAGAAGCAAGTCGACGGCAATGTTTTCCTCCTGCAGCATTCTCCATGCCGTCTCGGCATCGCCGCTTTGGATGATATTGTAATTTAACTCGCTGAGCGTTCCCGCAACGTAAGATCTGACCTCTTCGTCGTCTTCGACGAGGAAGATTGTTTCGCCGCGATGGCTACCCACGATGGGGCGCGCTTGCGGCTCGTCGCCGACAATGCCGCGCGCGAGCCGCGGCAGATAAATCCGCACCGTCGTGCCTTTGCCGGTTTCGCTATCGATCTTCACGTGCCCGCCGGATTGCTTGACGAACCCATACACCTGGCTCAGTCCCAATCCGGTGCCTTGACCGGCTATTTTGGTTGTGAAAAAGGGCTCGAAGGCATGCTCGAGGACATTCTTGTCCATGCCGCGCCCGGTATCTGTCACGGTAATCACGGCATATTGACCTGGTTGCACATCGGCATTGCGCCGGCAGTAGTCCGCATCGAGTTGGGCGTTGCTGGTTTCGATGGTCAGCGTGCCGCCATCGTCCATCGCGTCGCGTGCGTTGACGACCAAATTGAGGAGGGCGGCCTCGAGCTCGCCGGGATCGGCTTCGACCGGCCATACGCCGACGCCACAAACGATCGCGGCCTTGGTATTTTCGCCAAGGGTACGATGGAAAAAATCCGACATGCCGGTGACCAGCTTGTTGGGATCCAGCGGCTTTGGATTCAAGGGTTGCCGCCGGGCGAAAGCGAGGAGCCGTTGCGTCAGCGCCGCGGCACGCTGCGCGCCCTGCATGGCGCCGTCGAGCACACGGCGGATGCGCGTTTCCGCGCCTTCATTGAAATTGCCGATATTTCGCTGCGCAATCTCCAGGTTACCCATGATGACCGTCAGCAAGTTGTTGAAATCGTGGGCAACGCCGCCGGTGAGATGGCCGACCGCCTCCATCCGCTGAGTCTGCCGAAGCATGTCCTCGGCTTGGCGGCGTTCGTGGCTTTCGAGTTCGAGGGCCTGCTGCGCGGCGATTAATTGCGAAGGTGTCGGCAGAGCTAGAGCCTTGGGCAGTAACGGCCACAGCATGATCGCCGTAAAAAGCGAAGCTGCCGCGGTGACAGCCTTGACCAAGCCCTCCAGCGCGTAATCGGGAATCCACAGCGTCCAAATGGCAAATACGTGGGTCAGGCCGCACGCCATGATGAAAACGGCAAATGCCCAAAAGACCCAGCCGAACTCGACATCGGGTCGTTTCCAGACCAGAACCGACAGCGCGACCGGAATGGAAAA
The DNA here is from genome assembly GCA_049282655.1 of Xanthobacteraceae bacterium. Classification (GTDB taxonomy): domain Bacteria; phylum Pseudomonadota; class Alphaproteobacteria; order Rhizobiales; family Xanthobacteraceae; genus BOG-931. The sequence continues at coordinate 16,059 of JBAPUM010000110.1, read as the reverse complement.
ATACGAAAGCGCGATAATGCTGTCCGACATCACGTGCAGCCAGATCAATTCGGGCCGCCACAGCAGGCAGATCCCATGCGGCGATAATGTCGAGGAATCCAGGAACGTTTGCAGAAAGTTCCACATTTCAGAGTCTCGCTTCGGTTTTGGCCGAGAACGTCGGACAGGCTGGAGGTTAGCTCGGGCTTGTCCCCCTTATCGATAGCGAGTTTGCAATTTTCCAGAAGGTTATCGGCGCGACGAGGCGTACCGCCATGTCGCCGCACCCGGTAAATCGGGTCATTCTCGGTTGTCGGGAGGCTTGCGGGCCGTCATTGACAACACCGCCCCCGCATCGCCGATAATGCCGACACAATAAGCGTCAATGCACAGCCAGGGCCAGAACCGGAGGAAACGATGAACCGTCCACAGCAAGGATTTCCGCCGATTCGCGACCAGCGCGGCGCGCCGCAAGTGCGCCGCTTCGACGAGCAGCGCTGGCTGATCGACAATATCATCCGAGCCAACGGCATCGACTGGGACCAGCCGCGCTCGCTTTACATCCATGCGCCATGCGGCATCGAAGCCAATGCTGATTTCGCCGGCATCCGCGAGCGGGTGAAGAAGATGGCCGATATCGGCCCGGCTTTCGCCGCCGTAGCGCGCCGCCGCGAAGCCAAGGCCAATGCCGCGATTGAGGCCGATCGCAAGGTGACGGCTCGCGACAACTTCTTCATGGCCGCCGTGCACTGGGGCGCGGCGCAATGGCCCTATGACGAGAACGACGAGACCAACATTACCTACAACAACAAGAAGCGCGAGTGTTACGCCAAATACGCAGCTCTAGCCGATCATCACGTCGAGGCGGTGTGGGTGCCGTTCAAGGACAAGGCGATCCCGGCATGGCTGCACCTGCCGCCGAATTATTCGAGCGGACGGTTGCCGGTGGTGATCGGGGTCCCGGGCATGGACAGCTACAAGGAGATCCAAGTCGCGCTTTACGGCGACAAGTTTCTCAACCGCGGCATGGCGGTGCTGGCCATCGACGGACCCGGCCAATACGAGGCGCCGATGGTCGGGTTGCACTTCACCATGGAGAACTGGATCGCCGCCGGCCCGGCATTGGTCGATTGGATCGCGGCGCGGCCTGAGCTCGATGCGACTCGCGTCGGCATATCCGGCACCAGCTTTGGTTCGCTGTTCGGCACAGTGCTCACCGCCAATGAGCCGCGTATCAAGGCCTGCGCAGTGACGTCGGTCTGCCACGAGCCCGGCTGTCACACGATATTTCAGGAAGCATCACCGACTTTCAAAAAGCGCTTCATGTATATGTCGGGCATTACCGACGAGGCCGAATTCGACGAATTTCGGAAAACCATCACCTGGCAAGGCCACGCCGAGAAAATCCGCGTGCCTTATCTCTGCGTCGCCGGCGAGGCGGAGGAACTGAGCCCGCTGGAACACTCCGAGCGGCTGATGGCGGCGCTCAAGGGGCCGAAGCAGATGGTGGTGTATCAGGAATCGCGCCATTCCGTCGGCAACGTGCCGGCCGCCAATCTCGGCCCGTTCCCGCCGATCCTGGTCGCCGACTGGCTTGCCGACCGGCTTGCCGGCAAGCCGCTCGTCAGCGAGCGCTGGTACGTCACAGGCTCCGGCGAGATCAACAAGACTGCGTATTGATCGCCAGCGTCGCATCAGCCCAACCGCATCAAGCCACCACAAGGAAGAATAATGTTCGAATATTTCGACGACAATTACGTGTGGAACATGGCGGTCAATCTGGCGCTCGGTATGGGCGGCAGCATCGGCGACATCGACGATGCGTCGCGAGAGCTGCGGATTTTGGCGAAGAACCGCGATCACGCTGCGGCGGTAAAGTTCTTCGAGAGCTGGACCGCGCTCGGCGCGAAGGTCAAGCGGCTGGCCGCTGCCGACGAGGCGCGCGGCCGGCTCCTCAGTGCGGGCGCCAAATATCGCCGCGCCTTCATCTATTACATCCAGGCCGAGCGCATGCAGGGCCCGGATTTCGCGCCGCGCAAGGAAGCCTATCGCGAGGCGCTCGATTGCTTTTCGCGGTTTCTCAAACATACGCGGGCGAACTGCCGGCGCGTCGAGGTGCCTTATCTCGACACGGCGCTGCCGGCGCTTCTCGTCGGCGCGCAAAATGGCGCCGGCAATGCGCCCTGCATGGTGCATTTCGACGGCCTCGATGTGACGAAGGAGATCGTCTATCTGCTCGGCATCCCCGATGCGCTCGCGGCGCGCGGCATTGCGACGCTCGTCGTCGACAATCCCGGCGTCGGCGAATCGCTGCGCATGAAGGGGCTGCATAACGGTCCCGATGCCGAAGTTCCGGCGAAGGCCGCCGTCGATTTTCTCGAAACTATTCCCGGCATCGATCGCAATCGCATCGGCATGATGGCGCTCTCGCTCGGCGGCTACCATGCGCCGCGGGCCGCGGCGTTCGAACAGCGTTTCAAATGCGCGGTCGCCTGGGGCGCCAATTACGACTGGGGCGAGACGCAACGGCGGCGTTACGACGCCAAGGAGCAGCGCCTGCCGGTGCCGCATTACTGGGAGCATGTTGGCTGGGTGTTCGGTAAATCCTCGGTCGAGGAAGTGATCGAGGTTTCGGCGAAGCTATCGCTCAAAGGTATCCTGCATCGGATCAAATGCCCGATTTTGTGCGTCCATGGCGAGAACGACCGTCAGATCCCGCTGGGCCAGGCGCGGCAGCTCATCGCCGACTGCGTCTCAAGCCCGAAGGCCGAGCTTTATGTGCATACGCTCGCCGACGGCGGCGCCGAACATTGCGGCATCGACAATGTGGCGCTGACCCGCGAGGTGATGACCGATTGGATCGCCGAAGTCTTGGGCGGCCATACTGCGCCTTCCGAGCCTTAGCTCAGGGATTCACGGCTGCTTTGATTTCAGTCGATGCTGACGCAGCAAAGCGCGGCCGTAATCGTTGCCGTTCGGCGTGCGCACCAGCGCATGCGCGTGGCGGCGGCTATAGCCGGTGTCCGGCAGCGCCACGCCGGGCTGGTGATAAAACTCGATAAAAATCACCGGACTGTAGATGCGGTAGTAAAACGGCGCGACCGCATCGAACTCGCCGATCCAGGCAAATATGGTTTCGCCGAGATGGTCCTTCGCTTCGTCGAGGCGCCGCTGGGCGTGGGCGGGCGGCAGCCGGTCTGTGTAGAGCTCGATTAAGTCCGCGAGCGCCGCGATCTGGCCGGGCGTCATTTCGGTCGTCCGCAGCCCGTCATAGGGCACGACAACATTATCCTTGAACCCGGATGCATAGCCGTCGAACGGAAGATCGTAACCGATGGTCGCTTTGGCGCGCTGCTCTCGTGCCAGCATTTTCATGAAGGCGGCGCCTTCCGCTTCCTCCTCGCGCAGCACTGTCGTGCCTTTGTATTTGCCGGATTCTGCCGAAACAGGCTCGGAGCCGAGCAACATCGGCGTCAATACGATCTGGTCGCCGAGCACGAAGGCGCTGATATTGCAGTGATGGCCGTCGATCTGAAAACCCCAGGGTGCATCGGGCGAGGGCGCGCCGAAAATGCTTATCCAATAGAACATCTCGCCGAATTCGTCGGGTAGTCCGGTCAATTCGGCCAGATGCTCGTTGAGCCGCATGGCGTTGCGCGCGGTCTCATAGGCCCTCGCACCCAGCGCCAGACGCATGATGCCGTAAACCAGATATCGCTGGCGCTCGCTCAAGTCGGCGAGGCACAGGCCATGCCGCATGACATTGCGGTGGATATTGCTCCAGTGCCGCCACGCCTCGCTATCGACGGCAAAGCTCACTGCCCGGCCTTGCTCGGCATCGAGCGATGCGATGAATACCTCGACGGCGGTGACTAGAGGTTGCGTCGAAACGCCGGTCGGCTCCAATCGAAACAGATTCTGCCTGACCTCGCCGCTCGCCGTCAGGCCTTTGAAATCCTCTTTCAATGCCTGACGCCATGTTGCGAACAAATCCCGCAGCGGTTGCGAAAGCTTGCTTTCATCAATCCGAGCCGGGGAGCGGCGAGGGAGGCTTGGGGCATCGGTCATGGCGTAGTTCTCTATCATGTCGCCATCGGCGCCTGAAGTTTCGCCGGCACGGGCGATCGCCCATCCGCCCTGCGAATACCGCATCGTGCCAAGCCGGCTCATGCCGGCCGTGCGATGGACATTGGGGTGCCCGCCGGACATAATTTAAATGCAGAAAAGCGCCGCAAAGGCGCGCATGAGGGAGAGACGCCGTGCAGGCTTCGACAAATGTCGCCCGGGCCATAAAGCCGGGCATGGATCCGGCGGAATGGAAGGCGCGGGTCGAACTCGCCGCGGCGTTCCGGCTCGCCGCGATGCAGGATTGGGACGAGCTTCTGTTCGCGCATCTCTCGGCGCGCGTGCCGGGGCACCCCAATCAGTTTCTGATGCATCCGGCGGCGATATTGTTCGAGGAAGTCACCGCCTCGAACCTGCATAAGCTCGACGAGAACTGTAATCACGTCGAGCCGAGCGACGAGATGCCGCATAAGTTCGCGTTTCCGTTCCACAAGGGCATCTATGACGCCTATCCGCAGGCGCAATGTGTGATGCACCTGCATACCAAATACGCGACCGCGGTGGCGATGCAGGAGCAGGGGCTCGTCCGCGGCAATCAATACGCCTTGTGGCTCGGCGATATCGGCTACCACGATTACGAAGGCCTGTTATCGACGCCGGAGGAGGGCCAGCGGCTCGCGCGCAATTTCGGCAAGAGCCAGATCGTGCTGCAGCGCGGCCATGGTTTCGTGCTCTGGGGCCATACAATCCACGAAGCCTATATGCTGGCATTCCTCGTCATCCGCGCCTGCGAGACGCAAATCCGTTCGGCCGCCGGCGCGGTGAAATCTTACGTTCCGCCGCAATCGGTTCTCGACGCCACGGTCGGCCAAGCGAAGATCATCACCGAAGGCAACGAGCCGTTCAACCAGATGACCTGGCGCGCTTTGCTGCGCAAGCTCGACCGCGACGCGCCCGACTACAAGACTTAAGCAACGAAACAATCGCACGCCGGCATCGCGTCGCGGTCTGTTGCGCCGACGCATGACATAAATATGGAGTCGAGAATGTCCGTCATGGAGCGCGCCGTCACCGAGACGTCGCTGCCGATCTATCACCGCTCGATCGATTGGGATGCGCTGTATCGGCGCTATCCGGTGCCGGACGTTTTCGCTAAGACCCGCTGGAAGTGGTCGGCCGACGAAATCCGCGCTTTTCAGAACGAGCAGTTTCTCGATCTCATGAAGGTCGGCTGGCGCAACGGCTTTTATCAACGGCGCTGGAAAGCGGCAGGCTTGGAGCCGGGCGACCTCAAGAGCATCGACGATATCGTCAAGCTGCCGATGTTCGATTCCGCCGACATCAAGAAAGACCAGGAAGAGAACCCGCCGTTCGGCCTGATCAACGGCGATGTCGACACCATCATGCAGACGCAGCCACTGAAGCTGCAAACGAGCGGTGGCACCACCGGCAAGCCGCGCCCCACGCTCTACGCGCCGCAGGAATGGGAGATGAACGGTCTCACCCATGCCCGCGTGCTTTACATTTGCGGCGTGCGGCCCGGCGACCGTGTGCAGATTCCGCACACCTGTTCGCTCGGGAACGCCGGCTGGTGCTGCTACAAAGCCTGCCACGACTATCTCGGCGCGCTCCCGATCACGACCGGGACCGGCGCGGTGACGGCGTCGCGCCGCCAGATCGAAATCGCGCAGGAATGGGGCACCAATGTCTGGTATGTGCGGCCCGAATACGCCACGCAACTCGCCAAGGTCGCGCGTGATGAGCTCAAATTCGACGTGCGCGATCTGAAGACGAAGTTTCTAGGCTGCGGCCTCGGCCCCGATACCGAGAATACTTTCCGCAATCAGCTCGAAGCGTTATGGGGCTGCAAGGTCTACGACATGTACGGCACGCATGAGATGGGCATGGGCGCCTTCGAATGCCAGCAACAGAATGGCCTGCATTTCCACGAGGACTCGACCTTCTTCGAGATTGTCGGCATCGAGGACGAGAAACCGGTCGCGAATGGCGAGATCGGCAATATGGTCTGCACCATTCTTCACCGCCGCCAGCAGCCGATGATCCGTTTCAATCTGCGCGACCTCACGCGGGTGATCTCGACCGAACGCTGCGAATGCGGCAGCTGTTTCCGCCGCATGCAGAAGATGCTCGGCCGCAGCGATACCATGGTGCGTATCCGCGGCGTGAGCATCTGGCCGCAGGCCTGCTTGCCGGCGATCAAGAGCGACAGCCGCACCACCGGCGAATGGCTTTGCATCGCCGAGCGTCATGTGCGTGACGGCGTGGTGCGTGACGAGATGACGGTGAAGGTCGAGGTCCGCGACGACGCCGGCGGCTGGGACGGACTGAAGGAGCATATCGAAAAGCGGCTGCATTCCGATCTCGGGCTGAAGCTCGATATCGAGCTCGTGCCCGAGGATGCCTTGATGGAATGGTCGAACCGCGGCCGCGAGGGAAAGCCGAAGCGCATTCTCGACCACCGCTACGACAAGCCGTGATGACCGTGCGCTATTTCGATTGTCACTCGCACTTTTCCACCCGCGCCGGCTTGCATCATCGCACCGCCGAAGAGCTTGCCAATGCCGAGCGTATCTTCAGGCGCAAGCGCAGCTTTCAGACCGAAGCCGAGATGGCGGAAGGCTTTCGCCAACGCTCCGTCCGCACCATCCTCGACATCTACCGAACCTGGCGCATGACCGACGAAGAGGAGATTCGGGCCTCGAATGATTACGCTACCGAATTCGCGCGGCACAATCGCGATATCGTTTATGGCAATTGGCTCGCCGCCAATCCGGCGATGAAGGATTTCTGGCTCAAGGAATACGCCAGGCTCGCCGCGACTAATTCCGGCTTCCTCGGCTTCTGCCAAAGCCAGAATAGCCTCGGCTATCCGCCGAGCGACCGGATCTGGGATCCTTTCTACAAGCTTTCGATCGACGCCGGCGTGCCGGTGCTGTTGATGACCGGACTCACCGGCATCGGCCAGGGCATGCCGGGCGGCATGGGGGTCATTCTCGACGACGGCCACCCGCGCCATGTCGACATCGTCGCGGCGCGCTTTCCCGAGCTGAAAATACTTGCCGGCCGGCCCGCCTGGCCGTGGCAGGACGATATGATCGCCATCCTGCTGCATAAAGCCAATGTGCAATACGAGGTGCACGGCTGGTCGCCGAAATATTTTACGCCTGCTTTGAAAAAGGAAATCGGCGGCCGTTTGCAGGACCGTATCCTGTTCGGTTGGGACTGGCCGACGCTGACCCACGAGCGGCTCGTGGGCGATTGGCGCTCGCTCGGCTATGACGAAGAGGTCTACGAGAAGGTGTTTTACCGCAACGCCGAGGCTTTTTTTCCCGGTGCGGCGCCCGCGTGAATCAATATCCGAGGCAAGAACGATGAATGACAGCGCAGGCTTGGCAGGAAAGCTTAGGCACACGGCCGGTGCCGATCGGATCGCGCCGGCCGAACTCGCGGCGCTCGCCACCGATGTCTTTGTCCATTGCGGCGTGCCGCGCGCCGACGCCGAGATTGCGGCCGATGTTGCGGTCTGGGCTCAGCTGCACGGTTCGGACTCGCACGGCATTGTGCATCTGCCCCTCTATACGCGCGGCTTGCTCGACGGCACTATCAAGAGCAATCCGGCCTTCGCAACCGAGCAGACGCTGCCTTGCTGCGCCGTACTCGACGCCGACCACGGTCTCGGCCTCGTGGCGAGCCGGCGCGCGCTCGATATGGCGATGTCGTTTGCCAAGGTACACGGCCTCGGCGCGGTCGCGGTGCGCAATTCGAGCCATTTCGGCGCCGCCGGCTACTACGCCGACCGCGCCGCGGAAGACGGTCTCATCGGGCTTGCATTCACGAACGCACAGCCGGCGATCGCGCCGACCGGCGGGCTCGAGGGCCTCCTCGGCACCAATCCGATCGGTGTCGCGTTTCCGGTCCCGAATGCCGATCCGATCGTGGCCGATATGGCGACCGCCATGGTGGCGCGCTCACGCATCCGGCACGCATTGGCCGCCGGCCAAAAAACAATCCCCGAAGGCTGGGCGCTCGACCCCGAGGGCCGTCCGACCATCGATCCGGCGCTGGCGGTGAAGGGCTCGATCCTGCCGATCGGCGGGCCGAAGGGCTATGCGCTCGCCCTGATGGTCGAGATCTTCTGCAGCGTGTTGTCGGGTGGCGAGCCCGGTTTCCAGGTCACCTACGAGAATGTCGTGAAACGGCCGAGCAATATCTGTCAGTTCTTCCTGGTGCTCAATCCGCAGGGTTTCGTGAGCAAAGAGGCTTACGACGCACGCATGGCGCATATCGCCGGTGTGATCGGCAAAGCGAAGCCGATGGCGGGCGCGCCGCCGCCGCGGCTGCCGGGAGCGCGCGGCCACGCGGTGAAACGCGAGGTCATGGCCGAAGGTCTTGCGATGTTCGACAATCTGCGCGCGGCGCTGAAGAATGTCGCGGGGATGATCGAAAGCCACGCCGGGACGGCGTGACCTCGCGGGCTTTAGCGCAGCAGGGCGCGCTCGATCGTCAACGAGATCGCCGGCACATAGGTCACGATCTGCAGCGCGATCACCGCCAGGATGACGAACGGGATCAGCCCGCGATAGAGCGTCTCCGAGGGCGTCTTGAATAGCGCCTGGATGACGAAAATATTCAATCCGAACGGCGGATGGAACGTGCCGATGGTCAGGTTCATGACGACGATGACGCCGAAATGAATCGGATCGACACCGAGGGATGCCGCGACCGGCGCCAAGAGCGGCGTCAGCATGATCAGGCCGGAGGCCGGGTCGAGGAAGCAGCCGATGAACAATAAGAACAGGTTGATGACCAGCAATACCACCCAGCGCTCGGAATGCAGGCTCGTGATCACCGTCACGATGGCCTGGGCGATACCGCTGATGGTCAACAGCCATGAATAGAGGCCCGCGATCGCCACGATGATGAAGATCAGCCCGGTCAGATACATCGAGCGCGCCGCGGTCTCGAAGATGTCGGCGAGCGTCACTTCGCGATAGATGAAATAGCTGACCACGATGGCGTAGACGCTGGCGACGCCGGCGGCCTCGGTCGGCGAAAAGACGCCGGAATAGATGCCACCGATGATCACGACGATCGCACCCAACGACCATTTGCCGTCGCGCGTCGCCTGCCATAATTCCTCGAATGAAAATTTTCCGGTGTCTTTGATGCCGCTTTTGACCGAATGATAATAGATGTAGGCGCCGAAGAACGAGGCCAACAGGATGCAGGGTCCGATACCCGCGGTCCAAAGCTGAATGATCGAGGTGTCCGACGCGATGCCGTAGATGATCATCGCGATCGAGGGCGGGATGAGATTGTCGAGCGCGCCTTCGGAGGTGATCAGGGCCGCGGCGAATTGCTCGCTGTATCCGGCCTCGCGCATGCGCGGATAGGTCAGCGTGCCGATCGCCGCGGTTGCCGCCGTCGTCACGCCTGAGGTGGCGCCGAACAAGGCGGCAAAGCCGAGTGAAGTGAACGGAATGTTGGCGCGGAAGCCGCCGATCAGGGAGCCGACGAAGCGCAACAGCCGCACCGAGATGCCGCCGCGCGACATCAGGCTGCCGGCGAAGACGAAGAACGGCACCGCCAACAGCGCGTATTTGTTGAGGCTGTTGAAGATGTCCTGCGCGACAACCGTCATCGGCACATTGAAGAAGCCGAACAGGACCACGAGGGAGGTAATCAGCAGCAGGAGAAAGATCGGGAAGCCGAGCAAGAGCAGCGCAAAAGGCAGGAGACCCATTACCCAATACATGGCGCCGTCCCGCTCAGTCGAACTTGCCGGTAACGTAGGATCGGAAACGCAGGATCGCGGCCAGCGCCATGAAGCTGAAGCCGAACAGGAGCGCGGAGTGGGGAATGAACAGCGGAATATTCGTGCCCGCCGTTACCCCGCCGGTCATGTAGTGGAGTTCGACCACTTTCCACGACTGCACGGCGGTAAAGACCGTGCAGACGATGAGCGACAGCACGATCGCCACTCTGATTACCCGCTGCCAGTGCGCGGACATCCGGGAAAACACCAGGTCCATATTGAGATGGGCGCCCCGATAGGTGATCGAGCCGGCGACCAGGAACACGATCCAGATCACCGTGAAGGTCAGCGCCTCCTCGGCCCAGAACACCGGCATGCCGAACACATAGCGTCCGATCACATTGACGATGTTGAGGACCACGGCGATCAGGAACAGCGTGCCGGACAGCACGTGCGGAATCCTGATGAAAATGAATTCCTCGATCTGCCGCTGCCTCGACGGCGAGGTTTGATCCGACATCGCGGGCTTATGGGTACGGGCTTATGGGTACTTGGCCTCGATGGACTGGATCTTTTCGTAGAACGCCTTGAGCACCGGATCGTCCTTGGTGACTTCGGCGCCGATCGGCTTCAGCCGCTTCTCGAGCTCCGCTTGCTCGGCGGGCGGCAAGGCGACGATCTCGCCGCCGCGGTCGATCCACTTTTGGCGCAGCTCAGCCACTTCATCGACGGCGGTCTGCCGGGCCCAGGGCTGCAATTTACGCGCTTCGGAGATGACCGTATCGCGCAGATCGGGCGGCAGCTTGTCGAGCCACGGCTTGCTCATGGCGCCGAATGACACCAGCAAAGTGTCGTGGGTCTCGAGCAGTGTCTTGCCGATGTTCTGCAGGTTGAAATTCGTGAAGATTGAGATGCCGCTCATGGTGCCGTCGATCACGCCGTTCTGCAGCGAAGTGATCATCTCGGGCAATCCCATCGGCACCGCGGTCGCGCCCAGCGCCGCCATGCGCGCCCGTTCGGCCGGTGTCGCATTGACGCGCAGCTTCAGGCCTTTGAAATCCTCAATCGAACGCAGCGGCTTTTTCGCGCCGAAGTAGAGCGATTCCGCGGCGACCGCGAGATTGACGCCTTCGAGCCCCTTGGCCTCGGCCATTTTCAGCACGTAGTCGTTGAATTCCGGGTCGGCCAGAACCTGGTTGGCCTGCGCGGTATTTTTGAATAGGAAGGGAATGCTGAAAGTGCCGAACCGCCCATCGACGCCGGTGAAAAAGTCGGCCGGATTCTCGTAGGCCTCGATGGTGCCGAGCTGCAGGCCTTCGATCATGGCCGACGGACTGCCGAGCTGGCCGCCCGCGAAAACCTGAACCTCGACGCGCCCTTTGGTCGCGGCCGGCAGCACTTCGGCGAGCTTATGGCCGAACTTTTCCTGCATGTCGCCGCGTGTGACGACCGCCCATTTCAGCGTGTATTCAGCGGCCGACGCGGGGGCGGGTGTGAATGTCGAGACAGATGCGGCGCCGAGCGCAAGCGCCGCCACAGCGGCGGGAACGTGGAATCTCATAGTGCCTCCCCAGGTCGGCGGTCATTGCCGCGCCCATTATCTTTTATTGTCGCCGCCATGCTGAGCGCCGGCGACGTTGACGGCGCCACAGTATCCCAGCACAGATTGCTGTCAATTATAGTGCGACAAAGGTGCGTAGCATCATTGCGCGCGACAATGCTTTTGCGGAGGAGGAAGCTATGAACATCGGAGTGGTCGGGTTGGGACGAATGGGCGCGGCAATGTCCCAACGCTTGCGCGATCAAGGTTTCGTCGTGGTGGGCTGGGATCATAATGCCGCGGCTAATCAGGCGGCGGCGGCCGGCGGATTGAAGATCGCCACTCACGCGCGCGATGTTGCCGCGCAATCCGAGATTGTCATTTCCATCATCACCGAAGACCACGGCGTGCGGCACGTTTTCAACGGACCCGACGGATTTCTTTCCGGCGACGTGAATGGCAAGCTGTTCGTCGATATGAGCACGCTGCAGCCGATGACGGGGCGCGAGCTCGCGCCGCTGGTCGAAGCCAAAGGTGCGCGGCTCATCGAATCGCCCGTGCTCGGCACCATCCCGCAGGTCCGCGACGGCAAACTGTTCGCTTTGGTCGGCGGCAAATCCGAGGACCTCGAGCGCGCACGACCGCTGCTGGAAAAGATGACGCGCCGCATTGCCCATATGGGACCGAATGGCTCGGGCTATGCGATGAAGCTCGCGGTCAATCTCGGGCTCGGCGGCTATATTCAGGCGGTTTCCGAATCCCTCGCCTTGGGGATGAAACAAGGCCTCACGCTCGACCAGATGCTCGATGTCCTGCAAGAGGCGCCCTATGCCAGCGGCTGGCTGAAAAGCAAAATCGATGTGCTCAAAGGCGGCGCCGCGGAGATGACGCTCGACATCCGCACGCTGCGCAAGGATCTGATGTCGGCGGTGGCGACGGGCGCGCTCACCGGCGTGCCGATGCCGCTTACGGCGGCGACGCTTGGTGCATTGTCGGCCGCGGTTGCCGCCGATCGCGGCTCTGGCGATCTCGCCGAACTGCCGAAATTCCTCCGCGAGGCGATGTTGCAGAATTTCGGATAGCTCAGCCCGCATCGGTTCAGCCCGCATCGTTACAGCCGACTTCGTTGCAGCCGATTTGGCGCTTGCGGCGGATCTGCCACGGCAGTTCGACGATGACGAAGGCCAGCGCCGCCAGCACGACGACCATGATGGCGCGTTCGGGCCACGGCCCGAGCGCGGCGACGAACGGTGGAATCCGGTCGGCATCGAGATCGCCCAGATAGCCGTAGTCGGCGTTGAGCGCGAGATCGACCGGAACGACCACCGCGAGATAGATCGCGCCCGAGCCGCAGGCGCGCAGGAGATCGCGCCAGTCGGGCCGGAAGCCGAGCACCGCCACATCGAACACCGCGTAGCCGAGAATCATGGTGTGCTGCGCCCAGAACCACCAGTAGAGCGGGGTCGCCGGGCCGAACTGCAAGGCCGGCTGGATGAAGGCCTGCGTCGACAGCGCGAAGGCCCAGAAATAGAGCGTCGCGCGCAAAGAGCGATCAAGCGTGAGGAGCGCGAGCGGCGCGATCACGCCGTTGACGTCGCAGATCTGCAGCGGCAACCCGGTCGCCGGGTCGAGGCCGTGCCAGTTCCACCAGATATTGTAGGACAGCCAATAGGCGAGGCCGAAAACGCCGAGCGCGCGCCGGAATTTTCTTTCATGCGCGGCGCGCGAATGGCGGCCGGCTGCGACCAGGCCGGCGATGACGGCGAGGCAGCCGCCGACCGAAACGAGGTGCAGCGCGCCGTAAGGAGTAAAAGTCTCCAAACCAGTGAATTTATCCAAACGAATCCTGCCGCTGTCATGTCGCGATGGCTTCCAGCCGCAGCTTGGTAACAGCCGGACCAAACACTCCGATGACAACGCAGACGATCACCATGGCGCCGGCGATGAAGCCGAACACGCCGCTGGTGCCGTAATTGCCGAGGAAATAGGCGATGATGAAGCCGGAAAAAATCGCCGAAAAGCGGCTCCAGGAATAGACGAAGCCCACCGCCTGGGCGCGAATGCGGGTCGGGTAGAGCTCGGCCTGATAGGCGTGGAACGAGAACGACATCCAATTGTTGCAGAGCGTGATCAGAACGCCGCAGGCGATCACGATCGCAGCGTCGGTCTGGTGCGCGAACAACAGGCCGAACACCGCGATGCCGGCGGCGGCGCCGACGATCTGCCATTTGCGCTCGAAATGGTCGGCAAACCAGCAGCCGACCAAAGGGCCGATCGGCGCCGCGATGGCGATGATGAACGTATAGGTCAGCGACTTCGTCACCTCGACGCCCTGCGAGATCAGCAGCGTCGGCACCCAGCTGGAAAAGCCGTAATAGCCCACGGTCTGGAACAGATTGTAGATCACCAGCATCACGGTGCGGCCGCGATAAATGTCGTTCCAGATCTCGGCGAAGCTCCCGGTCTTGCGCTCGGCCTCGCCGCTCACGGTTTCGGGCGGCGCAAGCTCGTAGCCGTCGTCGCGGATTTTGTTTTCGAGATCGGCGACGATCGCTTCTGCCTCCGCCGCGCGGCCGTGCTGCTCGAGCCAGCGCGGCGATTCGGGCAGGCTGCGGCGGATCCACCAGATCACGAAAGCGCCGATCGAGCCTAAGATGACGACGATGCGCCAGCCGTCGAGGCCAAAGATCTGCTGCGGCACCAATTGCCAGGCGAGGAACGCCACCACCGGCACCGCGGTGAACATGACGAACTGGTTGTAGGCAAAGGCCGGCCCCCGTTCGGTCTTCGGCACCAGTTCGGACACGTAAGTGTCGATATTCACCAGCTCGACGCCGAGCCCGATGCTGGCGATGAGCCGCCACAGATCGATGGTCTCCGGCGAATTCTGGAACGCCATCACGAGCGCGCCGACCGAGTACCAGAGCAGCGCGAAGGTGAAGATCGAGCGGCGGCCGAAGCGGTCGGACAGCCAGGAGAAAGCGAGCGTGCCGATGAAGAGGCCCAAGAACAGCGCGGCGACAAAACTCGCGAAACCGTGCAGGTCGAATAGCCCTTGCGTGGTCGGCCGGAACAGGCCGGCCTTGAACAGCCCGATGGCGATATAGGCGGTGAAGAACAGATCGTAGAATTCGAACCAGCCGCCGAGCGACAACAGCGTGATGAGCTTGCGCGTATGCCGCGTCGGCGGCAGCCGGTCGAGCCGCGCCGCGATGGTGATGGTGCTCTGCGCCATGTGATGTCCCCCCTTTATTGTCTTGTCTTGGGTCGTCTTGGCGATGGTCTCGCCTTTTGCCGCCGATAGTATACGAATTCGGGACCGAGTCAGGGAGGCATGCTCGTCATTCCGGGCGCGCGTAGCGCGAGCCCGGAATCCATAACCACAGGTCGTGCCCATTCTGCACGGGCGGTGTTTATGGATTCCGGACTGCCGCTGCGCGGCATCCGGAATGACGGGTGAAGGTAAGGGTCATGGACGTTTTCGAAGCCGTCGATTCGCGTATTTCCTGCCGCTGGTTTCTCGACCGGCCGGTCGATCCGAAGATCGTGCGGGCGCTGATCTTGCGCGCCGCGCGCGCGGCGTCGGGCGGCAATCTGCAGCCCTGGCAGATCTATGCGCTGACAGGCCACCCGCTCGCCGAGCTCAAACGCAAGGTCGCGGACTATATCGAGGGCCGCGATCCGCGCCACGACGACGCCGAATATCCGATCTATCCGAAGACCATGTGGGAGCCCTACAAGGCCCGCCGCGAGGAGCACGGCGTGCAGCTTTACGGCGCGCTCGGCATCGACCGCGACGATGCTCAGGCGCGGCTCGGGCAATACAAGCGCAATTTCGAATTCTTCAACGCGCCGGTCGCGCTGTTCATCGCCATCGAGCGCAAGCTCGGCCCCGGCCAATGGGCCGATCTCGGCGGCTATATCAATGCGCTGCAACTGCTCGCCCGCGGCTACGGCCTCGATAGCTGCGCGCAGGAATCCTGGGCGCGCTTGCATCGCCTCGTCGGCGCCTACGTGGGCATGCCGCCCGAGCAGATGCTGTTCTGCGCGGTGGCGCTCGGCTACGGCGACCACGGCCATCCCGCCAACTCGTTCCGCTCGCCGCGCGCGGAGCCCGCGGAGTTTTGCCGGTTTTTTGGGTTTGAATAGGTAACCGCTCGTCCCCGCGAAAGCGGGGACCCAGCGCTGGATTCCCGCTTGCGCGGGAATGAGCGGGGATTGAGCCCTACGATTCATAAAAATCCCGCGGCATGCATTGCCGCGCGGCGCGCTCGGGGGCGCCGATATTCAGCGGCGTCGCCTCGAGAATGTCCTGCCGCGTTCGCCATTGCGTCTGGCGCGGCACGCGATCGAGCGCCTGTTTCAGGCAGGCTTTCGGATCGCCATTGCAAGCCTGGTGTCTGACGCAAGCCTTGCGCCGGCAATCCCGCCACAGCGCGAAGGCGTCGCAATAGCGCCGCTGCTGGCGCGTCCTCTCGGCCTTGAAGCGCGCGGCGTAGACGGCGGGATCGAGTTTTGGTCTGGGTTTTTTGATCATAGATTTTTTCTCCTTTCATCGGGCGCTCCGTCATCTCGCTCCGCGACGGTGGGGAGGATGAGTCCCTGCTATGCCCACAGCGCATCCGCGCCCGCCCTCGCCCCTTGCGGGAGAGGGCCGCTCGGCCTCGCACAAAACACAGTTGGGTGAGGGGTTGGGGCC
>JBAPUM010000109.1:0-3242 GCA_049282655.1 Xanthobacteraceae bacterium | reverse complement strand
GCTCCGTCCTGCTCCTCGACGAAGACGGCGCTCGGCTTCGCCACGGCGCTGCGCCGAACCTGCCGGAGGCCTACGTCAAAGCGATCGATGCCTTGCGCGTCGGACCCAAGGTCGGTTCGTGCGGCACAGCGGCCTATCGCCGAGAGGCGGTTTTCGTCAGTGATATCCAGACGGACCCACTTTGGAACGATTTCAAAGACCTAGCTGGAGCCCACGTAACCGGGGCAAATTTCCGGTTTGAGGGGGGAGTCACGGGCTTGAAAATATGATTCAAGCTTCGAATGACGGTTGTCTCGCCTGATTCGTTTGAAAGCCTGGAGCCGGCCGAGTTGATTGGCTTGGTTCGACGGGTGCTTGGCGAGGTGGAGAAGCTTGGCCGAGAGAACGAGAAGCTGAGCGCGACGGTCACGGGGTTGCGGTTGGAGAACCAGCAACTGAAGGACGAGATCCGACGGTTGAAACGACTGCCTCCTCGGCCCCCGTTCGCGCCTTCGGGTATGGAAAAGGCGACGGATCCGGCCGGGGCGGCGGGAGAGAAGCCGACAGGCTTGCCGGCGCGGCGGCGCGGCCCCGGAGTCTCGAAGCTCAGGATCGATCGCACCGTGACGTTGGCGGCCTCGCCGCCGCCGGGTTCGCATCGTAGGGGCTACGAAGAGATCATCGTTCAAGACGTCGTGTTCGCGCCGCAAACGACGCTCTATCGACGCGAGCGCTGGCAAACGCCGGAGGGGCAGACGGTTCTGGCCGAACTTCCGGCGGGCGTCATCGGCGGTTGCGGTCCGCATCTGCATCGTCTGGTTGTGATGTTGCACTTTCAGGGTCAGATGACCTGCGAGCGCATCGTGACGTTGTTGACGGGCGCGGGCGTGGCGATCTCGAAGCGTCAGGTCGTGCGGTTGTTGACCGCTGAACTGGAGGCGTTCCGCGCCGAAGACGAAGCGATCTTTCACGCCGGTCTCTGCGGTTCGTCCTACATCACGGTCGATGATACGGGCGCGCGCCACGCCGGCAAAGCCGGCTACACCACGCAGTTCGGTTCGGCTCGCTTCACGACGTTCCGCACCGGGCCGAGCAAGGCGCGTCTGGCGTTCTTGCGCAACCTGCTGGGGGGAACGGCGCGTTACGCCATCAACGCGGCGGCGCTGGCCTGCATGCGCGCCGGCGCTCTGTCTCAGGGCGTGATTGACAAGCTCTTCGGCGCGACAGAGCGCGAATTCGCCTGTGACGCCGACTGGCAGGCGCATCTGACCGCCCTCGGCGTGACCGAGTTGAAAGTGACCCCCAACCCGGTGCGGGTGGCCAGCGAGGCGGCGTTGTGGGGCGCGATCCACGCCGAAGGACGGCTCGTTGATTGTGTCATCGTGTCCGACGACGCTGGCCAGTTCCGCGTCGGCGACCACGCCCTATGTTGGGTTCACGCCGAACGCCTCGTCCACAAGCTCATTCCCGCCAACGATCGCCAGCGCAACGCCGTCGAAAACGCCAAGCGGATGATCTGGTGGTTCTACGCTCAACTCAAAAGCTACAAGCTCGCCCCGAGCCCTGAGCGCGCGGCCGAGCTTTCCGCCCGCTTCGACCGAATCTTCAAACGTCGAACCGGCTACGCCACGCTCGACAATCTGCTCAAACGCCTGCTCGCCAACAAACATGAACTCCTGCGCGTGCTCGACCGGCCCAAAGTCCCCTTGCACACCAACGCCAGCGAAAACGATCTGCGCGCCGTCGTCACAAAACGAAAGATCTCAGGCGGAACCGTCAGCGAGAAAGGCCGACAGGCCAGAGACGTCATGCTCGGTCTCGCCAAGACCTGCGCCAAACTCAAAATCTCGTTCTTCGATTACCTTGGCGACCGTCTCGGCATTCCCGGACCCATAATCCCAGAACTCCAAAACCTCGTCCGAACTCCGGCGACCTGACCTCGCCCGCCGGGATTTTGCCCCGGTTACGAAAGTTTGTGTGAAAGCGCTGTTTTCGCTGAGTAATTGCGCGTATCTTTCGACTAGGGGCCTCAACCTGTGTTCCGGCATGTTGGGAATGAGTTCGTAGAGCAGGCAGCCCTGGCGGAACAGGGAGTGGACGCGGCGTTTGGTGGTGCTGGTTCGTAGTTGGCGATCCATGCCGAGGCTTTCTCCCGCCGCCCCCAACAGTGTCAGAAGCAGGATGGCGAAGGCGTTCAACAAGAGCAGGCGGTCTCGGCGCTGCGGATCGCCGATCCGGAGTTCGCTCATGCCCATGCCGAAGCGCAGATCCTTTGTGTCGCGAAAGCTCGGTTCGATGGTCCAGCGCTTGCCGTAGAGCGCGATTATCTGGGCGGCCGAGAGCGCGCCGTCGCTGGCGGCCAAATGCCAAGCTTCCTTCATCCCCGAGGCCTTCACGCATACGACCGCGCCGACCTTTTGGCGGGCGGCGGAGATTTCCGCGTCGCGCAATTTGCGCGCCCGTCCGCCCTTGCCGACCCAATCGGCGGCCAGCCGCGTTTCGCCGTCGGCCGCGCAGACGTGGATATTGCCGCGAAAGCGGATGACGTATCGAAAGCCCAAGCCTTCCAAAAACTCGAACAGTTTGGCGTCGCCGAAGCCGCGGTCGGCCAGGATCGTCGCTGTCACGCCCTCGGGCAGCAGTTCCTTCAAACGGGACAGACACAGGTCCTCGAAATCGTTGCGCTGGTTCTTCAGTTCGTCCTTGTCGACGGTCAGCCAAAGGAGCGGCGAGGCTCTTCCGTGGCGCGTAACGAGATGCAGCGCGAGCGTGGACTGATTGTCGGCATCGAAATCGGTCCAGTCCATCGCCACGACGATCTCACGCCGTTCGCCGACGACCTCGCGCACCCATGCCGCGAACAGGTCCCAAGGCACAATACCTGCATTGCTGAGCAACCGGTCGACCTGTTTGATCCCCGACTTCGGCAAAATTCCTCGCGCCTGCGCCAACGCCTGACCGACCAGCGAGACCGCCAACGCCGCCGAGGTCATGACCCCGAGCGCACCATTGGCTAAAGAAAGAACGCGCTTGGCATGCAAATCGTCGGCAAATGCCCGCTTCAGAAATTCATGAACGAATTCAAATCGATCCTGCGGCGCTCGCATCACATCCTCAAAGCTTGCTGATTCGTTAATCAGCCTCGCCTCGGCGCCTCAATTCAGGCAATTATGAGTCCTTCGAATGAGGGGAGTCCTGAGCGCGTTGGCGCATTTGGTGCTCGTTGACGATTTCGGCGCGAGATTTCGGCGCCATAAGGGCGT
>JBAPUM010000108.1:0-81439 GCA_049282655.1 Xanthobacteraceae bacterium | reverse complement strand
CCCGGCCTTCGCGCTTCACGTGGCTGGAATTTGCAAATCT
This sequence comes from Xanthobacteraceae bacterium, assembly GCA_049282655.1. Classification (GTDB taxonomy): domain Bacteria; phylum Pseudomonadota; class Alphaproteobacteria; order Rhizobiales; family Xanthobacteraceae; genus BOG-931. The sequence continues at coordinate 81,399 of JBAPUM010000108.1, read as the reverse complement.
TGGACGCGAAGGCGAGTCCGAGAACGGTTCGTCATTGCGAGCGCTAGCGAAGCAATCCAGGTCCACTTGCTCGGCGCGGGGAACTGGATTGCTTCCACCTTCGCGCTCCGCGCTTCGGCTGACTCAAACCCTCCGAAGCTCGCAGAGCGAGCGTAGGAGGGGCGTCGCTCCGCTCCTCGCAATGACGCGGCGCGCATCGCGGTGCCCTCGCCCCTTGCGGGAGAGGGCTTCGCCGGAGGTGCGGCGTGCGCTGCCGGGTGAGGGGTTGCGGTCCCGCCCCCTCACTCGTCCGTGGTTTGTGCGGGGCCGAGCCGCCCTCTCCCGCAAGGGGCGAGGGCGGACGCGGATGCGCCGCGAGAAGAAGGTTTATCTTGCTGAAACGAAGCTCAGTTCCTGGCAATAATCTCGCGCTCGCGGTGTACGACCGGCGCTGCGGGAAGCTTGCCCGGCTGGCGGCGCAAAAGCCGCGACGGGCGGCGCTTGGCGATGGCGCTGCGCCTGCGGCGGCGCCAAGTCGGCGGTTCGATGCGCAGCGCGCCGAGGCGCGCGAACGGTTCGCGCATCGTGCCGTCGCCCTCGGCGACCAACAGCGGCAAGCCGAGCACGCGGCCCCAGCTCTGCCATTCGGCGACGATGTCGTCGGCTTCGCGCGAAGAAAACAGCGGCACCGACAAAGCGGGATCCGCGTGTTCGAGCACGACCGCGATGCCGGCCGGCCAAGAATCGGCATTGCTTTGATCGGATGTGCCGGGATTGGATATGCCGGTAAGCCGGATGGCGACGCCGCGAAATGCGGCCACCGGCACGTTCAGCGCCATACGCATGCCGCGCACCGAGCGCCGCAGCACCACGCGTTCGCGGTGCAGATCGACGACGCAGCGGCGCCCGTCGGCCGAAGCATCGGCGGCCTCGAAGCGCACGGGCAGAGAGAACGGGTCGAGCCGCAATGCGCGGCCCGACCCGGCAGCGAGCCTGCCGGCTTCCATTTGACGCCCCGAAAATTCAGACCGGCAATCGCTTCAACGCGAATCGATTGCCGCTCTAAGATTTTGGTGAGGCACGATCTTCGTGCCCCCGCTCCCGCCGGACTGTTGCCGCCCGGTTGTTGCCACGACTATGCCGGAGCGCGGTCGCAATGGGCTTAAGGAGACTGGTTAAGGCCTGGTAGTAGGGGTCTTTCCATATTCCATGATTGACGAGTCGTTGCCGACCTCGCGCAAATTGCCGTCACCCTGCCTCCCCCGTTGCGGCCGAGGGACCGGAAGGGGCATGTTGAAACCCGCGCCGTGCAGTCACATCTTTGGCGTCTCGCCGTCTTGCCACCGCCCCTTGTGCCGGCGGCTTTCGCCCCATAAACCAGTTGCAAACCGAAAATGTCCTCGCTCCTCGATCAATCCGCCCTCACCGATCTCGCCAGCCGCCTGGTCGCGGCCGCGCGCCGCGCCGGCGCCGATGAAGCCGACGCGGTCGCCGTGCGTTCGGTTTCGCTCTCGGTCGATGTACGCGACGGCGCGGTCGAGGAATCGCAGCGCGCCGAAGGCGACGATGTCGGCTTGCGCGTCATCGTCGGCCACAAGCAGGCGTCGATCTCGACCAATGACGTCCGCGGCGACGGCGTCGATGGCTTGGCCGAGCGGGCCGTCGCCATGGCGCGCGCGGCGCCCGAGGACAAATTCGCCGGCCTCGCCGATCCGGCGCTGTTGGCGCAATCTTTCCCCGATCTCGACCTGCTCGATCCCGACATGCCCACGGTGGAAGTGCTGGAACAGCGGGCGCGGCAGGCCGAAGCGGCCGGGCTCGGCGTTACCGGCGTCACCAAATCGGGCGGCGCCTCGGCGTCGTCCGGGATCGGCGGCATGGTGCTGGTGACGAGCCACGGCTTTCACGGCGCCACCATCGGCTCGCGGCATTCCATTTCCATGGCCGCGATCGCCGGCAACGGCACCGGCATGGAGCAAGATTACGATTACTCCTCGACGCTGCATGCCGCCGACCTCGAGGCCGCCGCAGCGGTCGGCCGAACCGCCGGCGAGCGCGCGGTAGCGCGGCTCAATCCGCGCAAGGTCACGACCCGGCGCGTGCCGGTGGTGTTCGATCCGCGGATCTCGGGCTCGCTTGTGGGCCACCTCGCCAGCGCCGCCAATGGCAGTTCCATCGCGCGCAAGACAAGTTTCCTGCGCGACAAGCTCGGCCAGCGGATCTTCGCGCCCGGCATCGACATCGTCGACGATCCGCTGCGCAAGCGCGGGCAACGGTCGCGGCCGTTCGACGCCGAAGGCGTCACCACCCGAAGCCTCAAGCTCGTCGACGACGGCGTGCTGAAAACCTGGCTGCTCGATTGCGCCACGGCGCGCGAGCTCGGTCTGAAAACCACGGGCCACGCCAATCGCGGCGTCTCCTCGGTGCCCTCCCCCGGACCGAGCAATCTTTATCTCGCGCCCGGCAGCAAAACCCCCGACCAACTGATCGGCGAGATCGAGGACGGATTCTACATCACCGATCTGATCGGCATGGGCGTCAATATGGTGACGGGCGATTACAGCCGCGGCGCCTCGGGGTTCTGGATCGAGAACGGCGTGCGCACTTTTCCGGTGAGCGAAGTCACCATCGCCGGACATTTGAGCGACATTTTCGCCAGCCTCACACCGGCCAACGATCTCACCTTCCGCTTCGGCACCAATGCGCCGACGCTCCGCGTCGAGGGCCTGACGGTTGCCGGCCACTGAGGTCGATATTGCCTTTGCCGCCGCCGAGCTTGCGAAAAGCGTCCGCGAAGCGGGGCTCTTGGCGCTCTCGATGTTCCAAAAGCCGATCAAGAATTGGACCAAGGGCCCGGGGGATTCGCCGGTCAGCGAAGCCGATATCGCCGCCAATGATTTGTTGCGCGAGCGTCTCGCCGCCATCGACGAAAGCTTCGCCTGGCTCTCGGAAGAGAGTGTCGACGATCCGGCGCGGCTCAGCGCACGCTATGTCTGGGTGGTCGATCCGATCGACGGCACGCGTGCCTATATCGCGGGTCTGCCGGACTGGACGGTGTCGGTCGCGCTGATCGATCAGGGACGGCCGGTCGTCGCCTGCCTCTACGCGCCGGTCACGGACGAATTCTTCACCGCACGCGCGGGCTCGGGCGCTGCGCTCAATGGCGCCGCCATAGCGGTGAGCCCGGGATCGGAACTGCGCGGCGCGCGCATCGCCGGGCCGCGCAAGCTCATGGATCGCCTTGCCGCCGGGGCGCCGCCTTTGTCCCCAACGCCGCGCATAAGGTCGCTGGCGCTGCGGCTCGCCCGGGTCGCGCACGGCGCCGTGGACGGAGCGATCGCCGGCGGCAACAGCCACGACTGGGACCTTGCGGCGGCTGATCTTTTGGTGCACGAAGCGGGCGGCGCATTGACGCCGCTGGGGGGCGGCACTGTGACCTATAATTGTCCCGTGCCGCGGCACGGGACGCTCGTCGCGGCCGGCCGGGAGCGGCACGCGGCGTTGCTCAAGCTTCTTGGGGACGGACGCCTCGCGTTTTCTTAACTCGCTGAACAAGCGCGCGGATCAAACATCATGTCGGACATCCCAAAACCCAAACAACTCCTCCATCTCGTTCTCGGTGGCGAGCTCGATAGTGTCGCGAAGACCGAGTTCAAGGATATCGATAAAGTCGACCTCGTCGGCCTCTATCCGAACTACGCCACCGCCTATGCGGCGTGGAAGTCAAAGGCTCAAGGCTCGGTCGATAACGCTCATATGCGCTATTTCATCGTTCATTTGCACCGCCTGCTCGATCCTGAAAGCGCGCCGCCAAGCTGAGGTACGCATGCAGCTATGGCGGAAGATCGGACAACAACAATGGGCCAAGGTGACGATCGGAGTGGTCGCCGCCGAGTATCTGCGTTTTGTCGGCATGACGACCCGCTTCCAGTTGGAGCCGGCCGACATTTACGCGCGCGGCGAAGCCGACATGCCGATCATCCTGGCGTTCTGGCACGGCCAACATTTGCTGGCGCCGGTCGCGCGTAAGATCGAGCATCGCGTCAACATGCTGGTGTCGCGGCACCGCGACGGCGAGATCAATGCCATCGCCGCGGCACGGCTCGGCGTCGGCACCATTCGCGGCTCGGGCAATCACGGCGGAGGTTTCGTGCACAAGGCCGGCGTCGCCGCGTTCCAGTCCATGCTCGATTCGCTTGCCGAGGGATCGTCGGTCGCGCTGTCGGCGGACGTGCCCAAGGTCGCGCGCGTCGCAGGCCTCGGCATCATCAAGCTCGCGCAGGCCTCCGGCCGACCGATCTATCCGAGCGCGATCGCCACGAGCCGCCGCTACGTGTTCAACAACTGGGATCGCTCAACGCTCAATCTGCCGTTCGGCCGCGGCGCCGGCGTCGCCGCCGAGCCGTTGACCGTCCCCAAAGATGCCGACGACGCGACGCTGGAAAAATTCCGACAATTGCTCGAGGAGCGGCTCAATGCGGCGACGCGGCGGGCCTATGAGCTCGTCGATCAACCGCGCCGCGGAGCTTGATCGTGCCGAGCGGCCTGCCGTCAAGGCGTCTGCCGCTGGCTTTGCGCCTCTACCAATTGGTCTCGGCCGCCGGAGCGCCGGCGGCGCCGCACGTGCTGGCGCGGCGCCTCCAACGCGGCAAGGAACATCCCGAACGGCTCGGCGAGCGAAGCGGCGAGGCGAGCCTGCAACGCCCGTCCGGCCCAGTAGTCTGGGTGCATGGCGCGAGCGTCGGCGAAATGCTCGCCGCCGTGCCGCTGATCGAGCGGTTGCGCGCCCAGGATTTCGCCGTCTTGGTTACCTCGGGCACCGTCACGTCGGCGGCGCTTGCCGAACAGCGTTTGCCGGAGGGCGCGATCCATCAATTCATCCCGCTCGATGCGCCGCGCTTCGTCCAGCGCTTTCTCGATCATTGGCGGCCCGGACTTGCGCTGTTCGTCGAATCCGATTTGTGGCCCAATCTCATTCTGGCCGCCGCCGAGCGCAGAATCCCGATGATCGTGATCAATGGCCGGCTATCGGAGCGCTCGTTCACGCGCTGGCGGCGCGTGCCGGGCGTGATCGGCGCTTTGCTGTCGCGTTTCGACCTCTGCCTGACGCAGTCGGCCGGCGACGCGGAGCGCTACGCGCAACTCGGCGCGACGCGCGTGGCGTCGACCGGCAATCTGAAGCTCGACGTGCCGGCGCCGCCGGTCGACGGCGCCGTGCTGCGGCGGTTGCAAGAGATCATCGGCGACAGGCCCGTCATCGCCGCGGCTTCGACCCATCCCGGCGAAGAGATAGCCATCATCGCCGCGCACCGGCGTCTACGCGCCAAATTTCCGCATTTGCTGACCGTGATCGCGCCGCGCCATCCCAGCCGGGGCGAAAGCATCGCCGAAATCGCAACGACCGCCGGCCTCGCGACCGCGCTACGCTCCCGCCGCGCCCAGCCGATGCCGGATATCGGCGTTTACATAGCCGACACGCTCGGCGAGCTCGGATTGGTGTATCGGCTGGCGCCGATCGTGTTCATGGGCGGATCGCTGGTGACCCATGGCGGACAAAATCCGATCGAGCCGATCAGGCTCGGCGCCGCCGTACTGCACGGCCCGCATGTGTGGAACTTTGCCGAGCTCTATAGCGCGCTCGACACGGCGCGCGGTGCCGATTCCGTCGCCGACGAGGAGGCACTGGTGGTGCGGCTCGGCGAGTGGCTCGCGAGTCCAGCGGCTCGCCAGGGCATCGCCGATGCCGGCCTCAAAACCGTCGAGGGGCTCGGCGGTGCGCTCAAGCGCACGCTCGCCGCACTCGATCCTTACCTCATGCAGCTGCGGCTCGAACCTAGAGAGTCCTAGATGCGCATGATCTTATCCGAAAACCGGCATCCACCCTCGGACCGAAGGTCCGCGGGCAAGCTTTTCGGGATCATGCCCTGATGCGCGCGCCGGCCTTCTGGTGGCGACCCGGCACTGGAGGCCTCCTCACTCCTTTGTCCGCGCTCTACGGCGCGGTGGCGGGGCTGCGCATGCAGGCGCAAGGCGAGCGTTCGTCGCTGCCGGTTATTTGCCTCGGCAATCTCACGGTCGGAGGCAGCGGCAAAACGCCGGCGGCGCTCGCCGTCGCCCATCTGCTGCTCGCCGCGCATCAGCGGCCGTTCTTTCTCAGCCGCGGCTACGGCGGACGGCTCGCCGGACCAATTCGCGTCAATCCCACGCTCCATCATGCCGGCGATGTGGGCGACGAGCCGCTATTGCTGGCGCGGCTCGCGCCGACCGTCGTCGCCCGCGACCGCCCCGCCGGCGCGAAATTCGCGCAATTTGCCGGCGCCAGCGTTATCGTGATGGACGACGGCTTCCAAAATCCGACGCTCGCCAAAACTCTCGCAATTCTCGTCGTCGATGGCCGCCGCGGCATCGGCAATGGCCGGATCATTCCGGCAGGACCATTGCGCGCACCGCTCGGCATTCAACTCGATCACGCCCAGGCGCTTCTCGTCGTCGGACCGCCCGATGGCGCTGCGGCGGTGATCGAACGGGCCGGCCGGCGAGGTCTCGCCATCTTCCAGGCCCGCCTCGAGCCCGATCGTCAGGTGCTCGCGGCGATCGGCCGGCGCAAAGTGTTGGCCTTCGCCGGCATCGGCGATCCGGAACGGTTGTTTGCGACACTGACCGAGGCGGACATCGACGTCGCCGAGCGCGCCGCTTTTCCGGATCACCACCGTTACACCGCCGCCGAAGCGCAAAGCCTGACGGCGCGGGCGCGGGCTGGAAATCTCATGCTCGTAACCACGGAAAAGGACCTGGCACGGCTTTCCGGCGATCCACAGCTCAGCGAACTCGCCGCCCGTTCCAGCGCGTTACCGGTGCGTCTGAAGATCGACGAGGCCGACCGGTTCGGCGCGATCGTGCTCAACGCGCTAATGAGCCGCTGAGTTTGCTACTTCTTCCGGGCGTATTCGGTCCCCTGCCGCTGCAACACAGCCTCCGGCGTCGCATAGGCTTCCTGCAAATCGACGCTCCAGTAGCGCAACTCCTCGAGCGGAATCGGCACGCCGGTGACGGCGCAGCGCACGAAGGATCCCGGCCGCATGACGCGGAAATCGCCGTCGAGATATTTGACGTCGGCTTCGCCGGGCATCGGGTTGGGACGATCGGTACGATTGAGCAACGTGGTCTCCGCCTCAGGCTGTGCGGCCGTTGGGTAAACACCGCTCGGCCTGGATTGCGGCACCCGCCGATGGCCCCGCACTCGCAGCGCGAACATAATCATTCCGCCACCGCGACGAAAGCCGGCTCATGCGTCGAAGTTCCTTACGCCCGTAACGCCCGCGGCGGGCGCTACGGCTGTGCACCGCGCTGTGATAGGATGCAGTGGGGCTCTTATTCAATCGGCAGTCATCGGCCAGCATGGTTTCCCGCGTCCTTTTCCTGGTCCTCGCCGCGACGCTGTTCTGGGCCCGCGCCGCGGCCGCCGCCCCGGATCATATCGATATTCCCGACGGGGACGTGACGCTGCACGCGACGCTTTATCGCCCGGAGGGGAACGGCCCATTTCCGGCAGTCGTTGCGCTCCACGACTGCGGCGGACTGGTGCACCGCCCGCTGACCGAAGAGCAGCTCTATGCGGAATGGGCCCGCCACCTGGTCACCAACGGCTTTGTGGTCTTGTTTCCGGATTCCTTCGGCTCGCGCGGTATCGGCTCGCAGTGCCGCGAGCGTAACCGCAAGGTGCGGGCATCGCGGGAACGGGTGGCGGACGCCAATGCGGCCCGGCTTTGGCTGCAAGGGCAGAACTATGTGCGCGGCGAGCACATCTCGCTCTTGGGCTGGTCGAACGGCGGTACCGCCGCGCTGTGGACGGTGCGGCCGACGGCGACGCCGCGCGACAAGAGTTCCGATTTCCGCTCGGCGGTCGCCATCTATCCGGGTTGCCGACGCTTGCATGAAACGGCCTGGAGCGCGCGGGTGCCGACGTTGATCCTCATCGGCAGTGCCGACGATTGGACGCCCGCCGCCACTTGTCAGCAAATGGTCGCCGGCGCGCAGGGCCGCAGCGCGCGGGTGCAGATCGTGGTTTATCCGGGAGCCCACCACGAATTCGATTGGGCCAATGCGCCGATCAGAGTCCGCACCGGTCTCGTCAACACCGCCGACCCATCCGGCAAAGCCCACAGCGGCACCAATCCGGCGGCACGCAACGACGCGCTCAAGCGCGTGCCGCAATGGCTGGCACGCTGAACTCCGATTGAATTTTGGAAAAATTCACAGAATAAAAAAGCCGCGCCGACGTTTGCCGGCGCGGCGCGGATTCGACGCGGCGTACGCGTGCCGCATCAAGAGCCCATTACCAGCCGCAATGCAGATGGCCGTAGGGGCCACGCCAGCAGTGCCGATGCCGATGCCAATACACCTTGGTCAGTTGGCCGGAATCGGTGGTGACACCCGAAAGCGGCGCGATCGGCGCAGCTTGCGAAGTCCCGGAAACGGCCGCGAAGATCAGCGTAGCGGCCACCATCGCAAAAGCAGTCCTCAGCATTTTCATTCTCCTTGGGGCGCGAACCAGTGCCACCACATAACACGCCAACATGATGGCAGTTCCGCGGCATCCGTTACCGAGCGAAATGAACAAACAGTCAGGAATTTCCGCATCACGCCAGAGCGAACAGGGCCCTCGCATTATCGCGTCCGATCTTGACGCGATCCGGCTCGGCGATTTCCGCTGCATCAAACCAGGCACTCGCCTCGGCATGATCTTCGAAGGGGTAGTCGACCGCAAACAGCACGCGACCGGCGCCGATCGCGCCGATCGCGTGGAGCAATGACGGTGTGCAGAAATTGCCGCTGGTCGTGACATGAAAATTGTTGCGCAGATACTCGCGCATGGTCCGCTTGGCCGGCCGGTTCGGCACTTTGGCAAGCCGGTGGTCGAGCCGCCACAGATCGTAGGGGATGCGCTCGCCGAGATGACCGAGGACAATCTGCAATTTTGGGTAGTCGTCAAATAGGCCGCAACACATCAGGCGTAGCGCGTGGATCGCGGCCTCCTCGGCGAAGCCCCAGGCCGAGGCGGCGAGCCAAGGGTGACCTGCATAGGCGCTGTGGCCGCCCGGCAGCGGATAGCGCGGGTGCAAATAAAACGGCACGCCGAGGCGCTCAAGCTCCGCCCAGAACGGGCGGTATTGCGGCAGATCGTAATAGACCGCGCTTTCGACTTCGCCGACCTGGGAAAAACCGTTGACCAGCACGCCTTTGAATTCGAGGTCGCGAATGCAGCGTTGCAGTTCGATCGTAGCGGCCTGCGGATCTTGCATCGGCAAGGCGGCAAGCGCCGCGAAGCGGTCCGGCCGCTTGGCGACCGCGTCCGCCAAAACATCATTGGCCCGTCGCGCCGTTGCGATCGCCTCGTTCGTATCGGGCATGGCCTGGACGGCGTCGGCATTCAGCGACAGCACCGCAAGCTCGATCCCGGAAGCGTCCATTTCGGCAAGCCGACGATCGAAAAAATCGAGGAGCCTGTCGTTCAACCCTGACCAATAGCTGGTCGGCCACCGCGCTGAAATGGCCGTGGTCTCGGGAAGCGCAAAATGCTCTTCGACGGCGATCTTGCCCTGCATGGCGCTTGCCTCCCGCTAAAACAGATTGCCCTGGCCGGGACCGGTGCCGCGACGTGGGCGCAGCTTTGTCGGTTCGCCGCCCGGCTTATCCGGGGACGTTCCACCGTCAACGCGGGCGCCGATGCGGCCGTCGGAGAATTCAATCTCGATGGCCGTCCCGGCGCCGACCGCCGCGACGTCGCGCAACGGCTGGCCCGCCGCATCGCGCACCAGCGCAAAACCGCGCGCCAAAACGCCGCGATAGGAAAACGCCGCGAGCAATTGGCCACTTCGCTCGGCGCGGGCCTGGCGCACCGCGACGAGATTGCGAACCGCCCGCCTCGCCCGTTCGGCAAACACCGTCACGCGGTCGCGGTCGCGCGCGAGCCTGGTGCGATGGACCGCGACATTCGCGGCAACACTCGCGCGCAGCCGCAGTGCGAGCCCCCGATAACGCTCACGGCGGCGCTCGACATTGCTGTGCAAGAGATGCGCGTTCAGCCGCGCGCCAATGCGTGAAAAGCTCACATGGTGGATATGCGCGTTGGCGCGCAGCCCGCGCACAAGACCCGCCGCGGCGTGATCGAGCCGCTGCCGCGGCAGCGCCAAAATCTCGTCCGCGTCCGGTAGCGCGCGGGCCGCGGAGCGCAATTCGGCCCGCCGCGCATCCTGATTGCGCCGCCACGAAGCAAACGCCCGGCGCGCCAGCGAATCGAGGTCGACCAGAAGTTCGCTGCGCACCGGCACCGCCATTTCGGCGGCAGCGGTCGGCGTCGGCGCCCGCTTGTCGGCCGCATAGTCGATCAGCGTCACATCGGTCTCGTGACCGACCGCCGAAATCAGCGGAATGAGGCTCGCCGCCGCCGCGCGAACCACGATCTCTTCGTTGAACGACCACAGATCCTCGAGCGAGCCACCACCGCGCGCGACGATGATCAGATCCGGCCGGGGCAACGGGCCCTCCACGGGCAGCGTGTTGAAGCCCTCGATGGCTGCCGCCACTTCGGCGGCCGAGCTTTCGCCCTGCACTTTCACCGGCCAGACCAAAACGCGGCGCGGAAAGCGGTCGGCGAGGCGGTGCAGAATGTCGCGGATGACCGCGCCGGTCGGCGAAGTGATGACCCCGATCACCTTCGGCAGATACGGCAAGAGCTGCTTGCGCGCCTCGTCGAACAAGCCCTCGGCGGCGAGTTTCTGCCGGCGCTCTTCAAGAAGCGCCATCAGCGCGCCGATGCCGGCGGGCTCCAGCGTCTCGACGATGATCTGATAGCTCGAGCGGCTCGGATAGGTCGTCAGCTTCCCGGTGACGATGACCTCGAGCCCTTCCTCGGGCTTGATCCGCATCCGGCCGAACACGCCCTTCCAGATCACGGCATCGATCTTGGCGCTTTCGTCCTTGAGCGCGAGATAGACATGGCCCGAGGAGTGCGGGCCCCTATAGCCCGAGACTTCGCCACGGACGCGCACATAGCCGTAGGTATCCTCGACCGTGCGCTTGAGCGACGCCGACAGTTCGGAGACGGTCAATTCAGGCAGATTGGGGCGCGGTTCGTTCATCGGTTCTGCACAGGGACGTGAGCGAGGTTGACGAGTCGCAGTGCCCCGTGGCGATTAGTGCTGCGCATCGCGCCTGCCGGTCAAGTCCGCCTAGAGGCCACCAGAAATGAACATTCTGCTGTTGGGTTCCGGCGGCCGCGAGCATGCGCTGGCCTGGAAAATGGCGGCAAGCCCGCTCGCCGACAGGCTTTACTGCGCCCCCGGCAATGCCGGCATCGCCCGCGAAGCCGAATGCGTCGCGCTCGATCTCACCGATCATGCCGCCGTCATCGCGTTCTGCCGCAGGAACGCCATCGATTTCGTCGTCGTCGGGCCGGAGGCGCCACTCTGCGCCGGCATCGTCGACGATCTCGAAGCGGCCGGCATCAAGGCCTTCGGCCCGAGCCGGGCTGCCGCGCGCCTCGAAGGCTCGAAGGGCTTCACCAAGGATCTGTGCCGCGCGAACGGCATTCCGACCGCGGCCTATGAACGCTTCGCCTCAGCCGATCCGGCCAAGGCCTATATTCGCGCCCGGGGAGCGCCGATCGTCGTCAAGGCCGACGGCCTTGCCGCCGGTAAAGGCGTCGTCGTGGCGCAGACGCCTGCAGAAGCGGAAGCCGCCATCGGCATGATGTTCGGGGGCGGCTTGGGCGATGCCGGTGTCGAAGTCGTGGTCGAGGAATTTCTCGACGGCGAGGAAGCTTCTTTCTTCGCACTGTGCGACGGCGAGACCGCGATCCCGCTGACCACGGCGCAGGACCACAAGCGCGCCTACGACGGCGACCAGGGACCCAATACCGGCGGCATGGGCGCTTATTCGCCGGCGCCGAATATCGACGCTGCGATGAGTACCCGCGTGATGGCGGAAATCATCGCGCCGACCATGCGCGCCATGAAGGCGATGGGCGCGCCCTATAAGGGCGTCCTTTACGCGGGACTGATGATCACGCGCGAGGGGCCAAAGCTCATCGAATACAATGCCCGCTTCGGCGATCCGGAAACCCAAGTGCTGATGCTGCGGCTGATGTCGGACCTGGTGCCGGCGCTGCTCGCGAGCCGCGATGGCATGCTCAAAAATTTCGATCTGCGCTGGTATACCGATCCCGCGCTCACCGTGGTGATGGCCGCCAAGGGTTATCCCGGCGCTTACGTCCGCGGCACGGTGATCGACGGTCTCGATGAGGCCGGCGCCATCGAGGGTGTGGAAATCTTCCACGCCGGCACGAAGGCCGAGGGCGGCAAAATCCTCGCCAATGGCGGCCGCGTGCTCAATGTCTCGGCAATCGGCAAGACGGTCGGCGAGGCCCAAAAACGCGCCTATGAGGCGGTATCCCGCATCCGCTGGCCCGAGGGCTTCTGTCGTCACGACATCGGCTGGCGCGCGGTGGAGCGGGAAATGCAGAGCCCGCGCCCCTAGAGTGATGACTTGCCATCTGACGAGACTATCTTCCTCCCATGACCGAGCCCGACCGCCAGAGCGCGTTTTCCGGCACCAAGGAAGTCCCCGAGCGGCTCCGCTTCGACATCGGACGGCTTGAGACCTATCTGCGCGACACGGTGCCGGGCTTCGCCGGGCCCATCGTGCTCAGCCAATTCAAGGGCGGCCAATCGAACCCGACTTACCTCGTCGAAACGCCTCTGCGGCGGTACGTGCTGCGGCGAAAGCCGCCGGGCCATCTCTTGCCCTCGGCGCATGCGGTCGACCGAGAATTCCGAGTGATCAGCGCGCTCCACCGGCAGGGCTTTCCGGTTGCCGAACCGGTCGCTTATTGCGCGGACGACAGCATAGCCGGCACGGCATTCTTTCTGATGGCCTATGTCGGCGGCCGTGTGTTCTGGGAGCCGCATATGCCGGCTTCCGATCCGGCGGAGCGCGCCAAGGTCTACGACGCCATGAATGCGACGCTGGCGCGGCTGCATACATTCGACCCGGCAGAAATCGGGTTAGCCGATTACGGCCGCGGCGAAAATTATGTAGCGCGGCAGATCGAGCGCTGGTCGAAGCAATACCGCGCCTCGGAAACCGGAACGATCGAAGAGATGGAACGTCTGATCGCCTGGCTGCCGGAGCATTTGCCGCCGGCGCAGGTGCCGCGCCTGGTGCACGGCGATTATCGGCTCGACAATATGATCGTCGCGCCCGAGGCGCCGCGCATTGCCGCGGTGCTCGACTGGGAATTGTCGACGCTGGGCGATCCGCTGGCGGATTTTTCCTATCACCTGATGCAGTGGTACATGCCGCATTCGGAAGCCGGCACCGGCTCGCTCGTCGGCTTTGATCTGAAAGCGCTCGGCATTCCCTCGCTCGATGCCTATGTGGACGCCTATGTGGCACGCACCGGGCTCGATCCGCGGCCGCATTTGCCGGTCTATTTCGCCTACAATTTCTTCCGCCTCGCCGCGATCATGCAGGGCATTGCAGGCCGCGTGCGCGACGGCACCGCGACCAGCGCCTATGCGGCCGCCAAAGCCGAACTGGTGCGCCCGCTCGCCGCCACCGGCTGGGAATTCGCGCTTAAGGCCAAGCCATGAAGACCTTCGCGCTCGCGCTCGGCTCGGGCGGCGCGCGCGGGCTTGCGCACATCGCAGTCCTCGAAGCCCTCGACGAGATGGGGGTGCGGCCTGCCGCCATCGCCGGCACCTCGATCGGCTCCTTGATCGGCGCCGCCTATGCGGCCGGCATGACCGGCAAAGACATCCGCCATCATGTGCTGGCGCTCGCGCATCGCCGCGGCGAATTGCGGCGGCGTCTCATGAATGCACGCGCCGGTACCTTCGCCGACTTCTTTTCCGGCGGCTTCAGTCAGGCGACGCAATTGGATGCCGAGAAAGTCTGCGCGCAAGTCCTGCCCGAAGCCATACCTGCGGATTTTTCATCGCTGCCTATTCCGCTGACCGTGGTGGCGACCGATCTGCACCGGCGACAGGAAGCGCCATTGGCATCGGGGCCGCTGCGAGCGGCGCTCGCAGCGTCGATCGCCATCCCCGGCATCTTCCGGCCCGTCGTCATCGATGGCCGCATCCTGATCGATGGCGGCACCACCAATCCGTTGCCCTACGACGGGCTTGCCGGACTTGCCGATATCGTTGTTGCCGTCGACGTGTTCGGTGCGCCCTCAGCCGAACGCGTCGACATGCCGAGCATCTGGGAATGTCTTTATACGACGGTGCTGGTCATGGGCGGCGCCATCCTCGCCGCAAAATTGAACCACGCGGCGCCCGAGCTTTTGCTGCGGCCGAACGTGACCTTTTTTCGCGGCATGGATTTTTATCAGGCGAGCGCGATCATCCGCGCCGCCGAGGCGACGAAGGCCGAGTTCAAGGAACGTCTCGGCGTGCTCCTTGGCACATGACGGCCGGATTCTTGGTTTGGCCCTGATCTCATCTGAAAACCGGCTTCCGTTTTTGGGATCACGCGCTAGCGCCGCTCCCGGAAAAACTTCTTCAGAAGCGCACTCGCTTCCACCTCCGCGAGCCCCCCGTAAACCTCCGGCCGGTGATGACACGAAGGCGAGGCAAAAAACTTCACGCCACTGTCCACGGCGCCACCCTTCGGATCGATGGCGCCGTAATAAAGCCTGCGGATGCGGGCAAAGGCGATGGCGCCGGCGCACATCGTGCAAGGCTCGAGCGTGACATAGACGTCGCAGTCCTCGAGCCGTTCGGACCCGAGATGCGCTGCTGCCTGGCGGATGGCGATAATCTCGGCATGCGCGGTCGGGTCGCGATCGGTAACGGTGCGATTGCCGGCGCGCGCGACGACTTCGCTGCCGCGCACGACGATGCAGCCAACCGGCACTTCGCCGCCTGCCGCGGCAAGGCGCGCTTCCTGCAAGGCCATGTCCATAAAAGACGGCATGAAAGAAACCTTGGTCGGCGACGGCCCACTCTGCTATCAGCCAAACTATGAACGGCAATAGCGACCAGCACAAACCCGGCGAGCGCATCGCCAAGGTCATCGCCCGGGCAGGGCTCGCTTCCCGGCGCGAGGCCGAAGCGTGGATCGAAGCCGGCCGTGTCGCCGTCAACGGCGAGACGATCCGCTCGCCGGCGCTCGACGTCGCGGCGGCCGACCGCATCACCGTCGACGGCGAACCGTTGCCGGCCCGCGAGCGGACCCGGCTGTTTCTCTATCACAAGCCGCGCGGACTTCTGACGACGCATGCCGACCCGCAAGGCCGGCCGACGATATTTCAGAACCTGCCGCAGGGCCTGCCGCGCCTCGTCAGTGTCGGCCGGCTTGACTTCAATACCGAAGGCTTGCTGCTTCTGACCAATGACGGAGCGCTCGCCCGCGCCCTGGAATTGCCGGCGACCGGCTGGCTGCGCCGCTATCGCGTGCGCGCCCACGGCTCGGTCGAGCAGGACAAGCTCGAAGCCTTGCGCAAGGGCGTCACCATCTCCGGCATCCATTACGGCTCGATCGATGCCGCCATCGAGCGCGTGCAAGCCTCGAATCTGTGGCTCACCTTTGCCATCCGCGAAGGCAAGAACCGCGAAGTGCGCAACGTTTTGAGCCATCTCGGCTTGACGGTGACGCGGCTCATCCGCGTATCGTTCGGCCCGTTCCAGCTCGGCGAGCTCGACGTTGCGGCGGTCGAGGAAGTGCCGACGCGAATCTTGCGCGAACAACTCGGCGACAAGCTGATCAAACTTTCCGAAGCGGATTTTTCCGCGCCGATCACGCCGACAGCCGTAGCGCCGATGCCGGCTCGTGAGCACAGGCCGCCGAGGCCGAGGCCGGGCAAGCCCCGCGAGCCCGCGCGGCCCCAACCGGAAAAAGAAAAACGCAAAGCGCGGCAATCGACCCATCATGCCTGGCGCGCTCACGAGGAAGATCGCACGACCAAAAAACTGCACCGCAAGTTCCACGCCCGCCGCAAAGACGGGTCTCGCGTCCCGCCACCAGGCGGACTACGCGCCGAACTGGTGAGCGACCGCAAAGGCCGCCCCGTCCCGGTCGAGCGCTACGGCAAGCCGCCGGTGAGAGACAGGCCCGCGAAAGAGCCGGCGAAACCCGTCCGGCGCGGCCGCCGCCGCGCTCCGGATCGCGCTTTCGGCGCGCGGCCGCGGCAGCCGCGGGAACGATAATGCGCGTCGTCGGCGGAAGGCTGCGCGGGCGCACGCTCGCCGGGCCGAAAACGTCCGCCATCAGGCCTACCGCCGACCGACTTCGCGAATCTCTGTTCAACATTCTCACTCACGCCTATGGCGACCCTGTCACCGGCGCGCGCGTGCTCGATCTCTTCGCCGGCACCGGCGCGCTCGGCATCGAGGCGATCTCGCGTGGTGCCAGTTTCGTGCAATTCGTCGACGACGGCTCCGAGGGCCGCGCGCTGATCCGCGAGAATGTCGCAACGCTTGGACTGGGCGGCGTCACCCGGATCTTCCGCCGCGATGCGACCAAGCTCGGCCCGGCGCATCCGGGTGAGCCGTTTTCGCTGGTCTTCCTCGACCCGCCTTATGGGCAAAATCTCGCCGCCGCGGCACTCGATTCCGCAGGCGCCGGCGGCTGGCTCGCACCCGATGCGCTGATCGTAGTCGAGGAAGCTGTCCAATCCGCCTTCGCCGCGCCGCATGGCTTTTCCGAGCTAGAGCGCCGCCGCTACGACGACGCGGAATTCACCTTCCTCAAATTCACTCCGGGGTAATGCCCGCCGCCTGCACCACTTTGGTCCAGCGCACGACCTCCTCGGCCACGAATTTGGCGAGATAGGATGGTGTACGGCGTTCCGGCGCGACGATTTCGAGGCCGAGATCTTCCAGGCGCTTACTGACCACCGGATCGTCGAGCGTATCGCTCATCGCTTTGTTGAGCTTCCGCACAATCGGGGCCGGCGTATTTGGCGGCAGGAAGAACGCATTCCAGACACTCGCCTCGACATCGGGCAGACCCTGTTCGCCGGTCGTCGGCACATCGGGAATGATCTTGACCCGATGCGGCGACATCACAGCGATGCCCTTGACCTCGTTCTGCTTTGCAAGCGCCGCGCCCGTCTGAATAGTCGAGCACATATAATCGACCCGCCCGCCGATCAGATCCTGTTGGGCCGGGCCTTCGCCGCGATAGGGCACGTGGGTGACCGTGACGCCCATCGCCATATTGAGCAGGACGCATGGCAGATGCGTGCCCGAGCCGACGCCGGCGGAGCCGAATTGCATCTTGCTCTGGTTTAATTTCACATAGGCAACAAATTCCTGAAGATTGTTCGCCGGCAGGTCCTTGCGCGCGATCAGAATGCGCGGCGATTCCGACGCGAGCCCGACCGGCGTGAAATCGGTGATGGAATTATAGGGTGGCGTCTTGCGCAGCGGCTGGCTGAAGGCCTGGGTGCCGCTGTTGCCGATCAGGAGCGTGTAGCCGTCCGGGTCGGCCTTGGCGACGCGAAGCGCGCCGGTCATGCCGCCCGCTCCGCCCATATTCTCGACGACGATCGGCTGGCCCAAGCGTTCGCTCATACCTTGCGCCTGGATGCGCGCGCTGACATCGACGCCGCCGCCCGCCGCGAACGGCACGATCAGTGTGATCGGACGGCTCGGCCAATCGTCGGCACGGACCGGCGTTGCGAGCGTCAGGGCCAACGCCGTGAATACCAACCAATGACTACGCTTCATGCTGCATTCCAGTCCCGTCCCTCACCGCCGTCCAAACAGCCGCTCGATATCGGTGAGCTTGAGTTCCACATAAGTCGGCCGGCCGTGATTGCATTGGCCGGAATTCGGCGTGGTTTCCATCTCGCGCAACAGCGCATTCATCTCTTCGGGTTTCAGGCGGCGGCCGGCGCGCACCGAGCCGTGACAGGCCATCGAGGAGGCGACCTGCAGCAGCCTTCGTTCGAGCGGCAAAGTCTCATCCCATTCGCTGAGATGTTCGGCGAGATCGTGCAACAGCCCGCCGCCGTCGATCTCGCCGAGCAGCGACGGCGTCTCGCGCAACGCCACCGCACCGGGCCCGAAGGCTTCGAGCACGAGCCCGAAGCGCGCCAATTCGTCGGCGCGCGTCACCAGGCGCTCGACATCGGCCGCGTCGAGCTCGACGATTTCCGGGATGAGCAGGATCTGCCGCGGCACGCCTGATTTGTCGATTGCGGATTTCAGGCGCTCGTAAACGATGCGCTCGTGGGCGGCATGCTGATCGACAATGACGAGCCCGTCGCGGGTCTGCGTCACGATATAGGTATCGTGGACCTGAGCCCGCGCGGCGCCGAGCGGATGATCGATAAGGTCAGCCGCCGGGGCGGCGGCTTCGCTCGCTTCATCATAGGCATCGCGCATATCCTGGCGCCAATCGGCCGCCGGAGCCCCGGTATCGAAGGCCGTCTGTGCGCCTTCGGCGAGGCCCGCGCCGCCTGATGCCGCTCCCCACCCTCCCGCGCTGGCGGTCGAGAAATTGGGCCGGCGGGCATCGTGCGGCCGCGAGGGCGAGCGTCGCCAATCCCAGCCGCGCTGAAAGGCGGCGATAGTCGCCACTCCGCCGGTCGTCGCCGCGCGCGTGCCCTCGCGCGCCAGCGCGGCCTTGAGCGCATGCACGATAAGCGCGCGGACGAGGCCCGGATTGCGAAAACGTACTTCCGCTTTGGCCGGATGGACGTTGACGTCGACTTCCCGCGGCGGCAGCGTGACGAACAAAGCCACGAGCGGGTGGCGGTCGCGCGGCAGATAATCCGCATAGGCCGCACGCACCGCGCCGATCAGAAGCTTGTCGCGCACCGGGCGGCCGTTGACGAAGAGATACTGGCCGAGCGCATTGGCCCGCGTCAGCGTCGGCAGCGCCGCAAAGCCTTCGATCACGACCTCGTCGCGCTCGGCGGCAATCTCGACCGCATTGGCGCGAAAATCCGAGCCGAGCACGTCGCCGAGCCGGGCGAGCCGTCCGGTCGCGCCGGGCAGCGTCGCTGCGAAACTGACCGGCGCGCGCTCCTCGCCGGCGAGCGTAAAGGCGACATCGGGCCGGCTCATGGCGAGCCGGCGCACCACTTCGCGGACCGCTTCCGCCTCGGTGCGGTCGAGCTTCAAAAACTTCAGCCGCGCCGGCGTGGCATAGAACAGATCGCGCACCTCGACGCGCGTGCCCTCGCCGAGCGCCGCGGGCTTGACGTCGGATTTGGCGCCGGCATCGACCTCGATGGTCCAGGCATGCGGCTCGCTCAAGTGCCGCGTCGTGATGGCAAGCCGCGCCACCGCGCCGATCGACGGCAAAGCCTCGCCGCGGAAGCCCAGCGTGCGGATCGACACCAGGTCGTCGTCGTCGGCAAGCTTCGAGGTGGCATGGCGCTCGACCGCGAGCGCGAGATCCGCCCGCGTCATCCCGGCGCCATCGTCGCTGATGCGGATCAGGCGGCGGCCGCCGCCGTCGGTGAGCACGTCGATGCGACGTGCGCCGGCATCGAGCGCGTTCTCCACAAGCTCCTTGACCACGCTCGCCGGGCGCTCCACCACCTCGCCCGCGGCGATGCGGTTGACGAGACTTTCCGGAAGCTGGCGGATGGGCATGAGCGATGACGTTAGAGCAAGATCCCAAAAAGTGGAAACCGGTATTTGGATAAGATCATGCTCAAACGACCAATCCTTTGGCGACTCGGCGGCAACCTAGCCCTTATTGAGCGTGGGCGAAATCCGAGGCAAATACCCGTCGGATACCCCGTTGACGCGTGATGGAGTGAGCAAATGGCTCGGTACCTGCCCGGCGCAATCCTCGCCGTTCTCGGCGTGATCGTCTATGTCATCGGCTGCGTGCTCTATCTCGCCCGCCGCCGGCAACTCCCGAAGGTCCTGTCCGGCAAATCCCCTCACCCGGCCAATGACAATTCCGGCCCGAATAGCGGATCGAAGCCGCTTCTATACTACGCGATCGCGCTGATGATCCTCGGCATGCTTTCGCTCGGCGCCGGCCTGTTCGCCTTGGAGATCACTCAGATGCAGCTCCCGAGGGGCTGAAACCGCGGCGCTTTTGCCGTCAATCGAGCCCCGGCTTGGCACGGCGCATATGCTTGACGCCGGCGCGATGCTTCTTGCCTTCGATACGGCGCTCGCGCGAGGCCTTGGTCGGCCTGGTCGGCCGCCGTTTTAGCGGCCGCACCGCCGCCTGACGGACAAGTTCGATCAGCCGATCGAGCGCATCCTGGCGGTTGCGCGGCTGGGTGCGGTGGCGCTGCGCGATGATGACCAGTACGCCGTCGCGGGTGAGCCGGGACCCGGCGAGCCGCTCGAGCCGCGTGCGCACTTCACCCGACAGCGACGGCGAGCGCCGCACGTCGAAGCGCAACTGCACCGCGGTCGACAGTTTATTGACGTTCTGGCCGCCGGGCCCCGAGGCGCGGACGAAGCTCTCCTCGATCTCGCGCTCGTCGATATCGATCTCGGGGGTGACGCGGATCATCCCCGCAATCTACCCCGGATAGAGCCTGCGCGAAATCCGGGCGCGCGCTCAATTCGGCGTGGTCGAGGCGACGCCCGCCGGCTTGCCGACCACCGTCACCAGCATACCGTTATCGAGGAGCCGCTTCGCCACGCGCTTGGCGCCGTCGAGCGTGACGGCTCCGATCATTGCCGAACGGGCGGTGAAGTAATCGGCGCCGAGATCGTCGAGCTGCAATTGCACGAGCATTCCGGCGATCTTGGTCGAAGTGTCGAGATTGAGGACGAACGAGCTGTTCAGATAGTTCTTGGCCTCGGCAAGCTCGACCGCGGTCGGACCATCCTCGGCAAGCCGATGAATTTCCTTTTCGATCAGATCGACGGTCTCGCCGCTCCGGTCGGCGCGCGTGGCGGTGCCGCCGAGGAACAGCGCCGAATGGTCGAGCCATACCAGGCTATCGGAGACCGAATAGGCGAGCCCGCGCTTCTCGCGCACTTCGTGATAGAGCCGCGAGTCCGAGGAACCGCCGCCCAGGATATGGTTGACCACATAGGCGGTCATGAAATCGGGATCCTTGCGGCCGATGCCCGGACCGCCGAAATCGACCACCGCTTGCGGCACGTCGAGGCTGACGAAGATACGGCGGCCGAGACCCTGCGGGGTGACGTTTTCGATCGGGGTCAATTCGGGCTTGGCGGGCAATGCGCCGAAGACCCGGTCGAGGAGCGGCTTCAAGGTCTCGGCGTCGATATCGCCGACGACCGCGATCTTGAGATTGGACCGCGCCAGCACGCGATGCGTATAGGCCTTGAGATCGTCGATGCCGATGCCCGGCAGCGATTCCGTGGTGCCGTTCACCGGCCGGCCATAGGGATGGCCCTGGAATGCGGTTTCCCACCAGCGGCGGCTCGCGATATCGCCGGGGCTTGTCGTCTCGCGCCGCAGCATCGACATGATCTGCGCGCGATTGAGTTCGACATCGGCGGCGTCGAAGCGCGGCGACGTGACGGCAAGCCGCAACAGGTCGAAAGCCTCGTCGCGATTTTCGGTCAAAGTGCGCATGGCGCCGCGAACATTGTCGCGTTCGGCGCTGAAATTCATCTCGATGGCTTTGCGCTCGAGCCGGTCCTGGAACGCCTTGGAATCGAGATCGCCGGCGCCGGAGTCGAGCAGCGACGTAGCGAGATTGGCGGTGCCCGCCTTGCCGGGCGCATCCTGGACGGCGCCGCCGACGAAGGCGAAGTCGACGGCAATCAGCGGCACCGCTGGCTCGTGTACCAGCCAGGCTTCGATGCCACCCGGGCTTCTGACGCGCTCGATCGTCGTCGCGCGCGCCGGCAATGCCGTCAGCAGCGCCACACAGGGCAGCGCAATCGTCAGCACCGCCCCGAAGATGAAAGGGCGGTGGCGTTCGGGCACGAATTTATTCACGAGTGGCTCTCCTGGTGGCTCTCTTGGGGCTGCAGGCTTTTGACGAGATAGCCCGTCACCGACTGGCGGCGGTCGAGCCAAGTGCGCGCGGCTTGTTGGACGGCATCTGCCGTGACGGCGTGGATGCGGTCGGGCCAACCGCGCACCATGTCGACGGTCTGCCCGGTGGCGAGCGCCGAGCCGTACCAGCGCGCCAAGGTCGCCTGATTGTCCTGCGCATAGACGGCGTCGGCGATCAGCCGGTTTTTGGCGCGGTCGAGTTCGTCGGCGGTGATGCCATGCTGGACGACGTCGTCGAGCACGGCGTCGATGCCGTCTTCAAGCTGATGCAAACTAACGCCGGGCTTCGGCGTGCCAAAAAAGCCGAACTTGCCGTAATCGAGCGCGGTGCCGGAGTAATAGGCGCCGGTCGAAAGCGCGATGCCCTTGTCGACCACAAGCGTGCGGTAGAGCCGACAATCCTCGCCGGTGCCGAGCACATGGGCCAGCACTTCCAGCGCCTCGCTCTCGCCCGGCTTGGCCGAGGTCTCGGACGGCACTAGGTAATTGCGCGACACGCTCGGCTGTTCGACGCGAGAATCCGCCAGCGTGACCGTACGGGGCGCTTCCTGCGTCGGCTCGGTCGGCCGCTGCCGCGGATTGCTCGGCGTCCGCTCGGGAACCTTGCCGTAAGTCTCCTCGGCGTCGGCCTTGACCTCATCGGCCGTCACGTCGCCGGCCACGACCACGATGGCGTTGTTCGGCGTGTAGAAGCGCCGATAGAACGCCAAGGCCTGGTCGCGATCGAGCTTCTCGATTTCGTGGCGCCAGCCGATCACCGGCCGGCCATAGGGGTGATTGAGATAGAGCGCGGCGTCCATTTGCTCGCCGAGCCGGGCGCCCGGATTGTTGGCAACCCGCATGTTCTGCTCTTCCAGCACGACGTTGAGTTCCGGCCGCACCACCTCGTCGGTAAGCACCAGTCCGGTGATGCGGTCGGCCTCGAGCGCCATCATCTCCTTGAGATGTTCGCGCGGCACGCGCTGGAAGAAACCGGTATAATCGCTCGAGGTGAACGCGTTCTCCTGGCCGCCGATTTCGTTGACGTCCTGCGAGAACGAGGCGCCCGGATTCTTTTCGGTGCCCTTGAACATCAGATGTTCGAGGAAATGCGCGAGACCGGATTTTCCGGCCGTCTCGTCGGCGGCGCCGACCTTGTACCAGATCATGTGGGTGACGACCGGAGCGCGATGATCGGGCACCACGACGACTTCAAGCCCGTTCGACAAGGTGAAATGGCTGACATCCGGACCGCTGCCGGCAGTGGCTTTGTCCAGGTTCGCGGCGCCGGCGAGCGCACCGGCCAACACGGCCGCAAGCATCAGTTTTTTCGACAAGTCATTCCCTCCGCGAGCACATTGCGCGTTCTAGACGTGTCCCGAACTTACACAGCAGAGCGGGACCCATCCCCGTGCCGACGGGTCCATTGCGCGTGGCGTGAGCGCACGCGTTCCATTCTTAGGCTTAGCGCTGCGGCTCCATGCGTTCGCCCAGCGTCTTCGGCTTGTAACCCTTCTTGTCCGGCTGGATGCCGTAGGGTTGATCCGGCGACGGCGTGAGATAGCCCGCCGGCGGATCGGTAAGATTGGCCCGCTGCGGCTCTCCGGTAAACGTCGCGTATTGTTCCTTATTCATCCAATCGAAGCTGAAGAGGCTTTTCTTGGGTTCGCCGAGCTGCGACGGCGTGCTCTGTTCGCCCACTCCGGGGGTCGATACGGCGGTCGACGCACGCCCTGTTCTCAGCTCGTCCGGACGCAGCGGCCGGGAGGATTCCGTCACCGAGTCGAAGGGACGCGCTTGCGGCTTCTCGTCCTCCTGCTTGGACGCCTGCCTGCGGAGCGTATCGGGATCCTTCGGCCAGTTTGGCGCGGGCGTGGCGCGCAGCGTTGCCGGCGGCGGCAGATCGCGGGTCGGCGGCACCACCAGCGGCGATCGCTCGCTGTAATTGATCTCGTATTGGACGTCGGTGGGATCTTTAAGGCCAATAGTGCTGAGAAATTTGTCGTAGAGCGACGGTGGGGCGACGACGTCGTCATCGCCGGCGCGTGCGGCCGGTGCGGTGACGCCGACGACGAGGGCCGTCACTGCGGCGCCCAGCATGATCGTCGCTAGTCTCGCGCCGCGCGGTGCGCGGCCGCCTATTGGTTTCTGCGGCATACCCTCACCCGACTAGCCCCGAACGGAATTCGCCCGTACCAGACTCGTCCGCACCAGATTTGCCGTCACCCAACGCTTCGCGGCAAATCCCGAATATTTGCAGGCAAATCCCGACTTGCCCCGCAGCAAGTTATAAGGGCGATCAGGGCGCTTTTGCGGCGTCCCCGCGCCAAAGGGATTCATACAGGAGCCCTACGACCCCCGCAACAATGGCGACGTCGGCCAGATTGAAAACGTACCAGCGAAAGGTGAACGCCGCCGCGTCGATGTGAAACAGCACAAAATCCATGACCCCCGGCCAATGCCAGCGATCGATGGCATTCCCCACGGCCCCGCCAATAATGAGGCCTAAGGCCGCAGCGGTCAGCCGCGACGGCGCCCGCGCCAGCCAGACCCAAAGAAAGACGACGGCGGCGGCCTTAAAGGCAAAAAGCGCCCATTGAAACAGCACGCCCTGCTGCGGAAACAGGCCGTAGCTGATGCCGGTGTTGAAGGTCAGATCGAGATCGATAAACGGGGTTAATGCGACCGGCGAACGGCGCGCCAGATCGAAATCGTACAACAGCCAAAACTTGGCAGCCTGGTCGATGACACAGGCCGCAGCCGCGATGGCGACCCCGAACGCACTGAGCCGGCCCCACAGATAGGCGCCGCCGGGCTTACGATGCGTGTCCGCCATCTCGTCCACGCCGCCTATTCGGCCGCGTTCCGGACCGCTTCCCATTCGCGCAGCGCCCTGGCGTCGCGCGGCGTGACATCGGGAAATTGCGGATCGAGACCAACCGCCGGCGATATTTTCCAGGAGCGCGCGCATTTCCTGCCCTGCGCCGGCTGCGGCACCACAGCGACGCCCGCGACGTCGGGCAAACGGAAAGCATCCGCGGGACCGTCGCCTTCGACCAGCGTCGCACCGGAGGTGATGCACACTTCGGCGAGATCGATATCGACGACGGTGGTGAACAGCTCCATATCGGCAATATGCACGATGGGATGGGCTTCGAGCGACGAACCGATGCGCTTTGCAGCGCGTTCGAGTTCGAGCGCGCCGGTCACGACGCGGCGCACATTGCGCAGCTTGCGCCATTTTTCGGCGAGCCCCTCGTTGCGCCACGCCGACGCCACCTCGGCGAACGGTTCGAGATGCACGGAAGCGGCGGCGGGATCGCGCGCGAGCCAAGCCTCCTCGGCCGTGAAGCACAGCATCGGCGCGAGCCAGGTCACTGTGGCTCGGAACAAATGATCGAGGACCGTGAGGCAGGCCTTGCGCGTCGCCGACGAATAGGGATCGCAATAAAGCGCGTCTTTGCGAATATCAAAATAAAACGCCGACAGATCGACCGTCATGAAAGCGCTCAAGGCTGCGAAAATGCGTTTGTAGTCGAAGTCGGCATAGGCCTGGCGGACGAACGGATCGAGCTCGGCGAGCCGATGCAGCATCAGGCGTTCCAGCTCCGGCATCGCGGCAACAGAAACGCGATCGGCGGGATGGAAATGCGCGAGATTGCCGAGCATCCAGCGCAAGGTATTGCGAAGCTTGCGATAGGTGTCGACCGTGGTCTTCAGGATTTCCGGGCCGATGCGCAGATCGTCGGCGTAATCGGCGGCGCAGACCCACATGCGCAAGATATCGGCGCCCGACTGTTTCATCACATCCTGCGGCGCCGTGACATTGCCCAGGGACTTCGACATCTTGCGCCCGGACTCGTCGAGCACGAAGCCGTGGGTCAGCACCACGTCGAACGGCGCGCGGCCGCGCGTGCCGCAGCTTTCCAACAGCGACGACTGGAACCAGCCGCGATGCTGGTCCGAGCCTTCGAGATACATCACCGTTTCATTGCCGCCGTCGGCCTTGCGCTTGATATAAGCGAGGCTCGGAAAGTGGCGCGGGTCTTCGAGCACGAAGGCGTGCGTCGAGCCGGAATCGAACCAGACGTCGAGAATATCGTCGACCTTCTGCCAGCCTTCGTTGGCGAGCTTGCCGAGAAAGCGCTCGCGCGCGCCGGGCTTGTACCAGGCGTCGGCGCCTTCGGCCTCAAACGCCTCGACGATGCGGACCTTGACCTCGGGATCGTCGAGGATATCGACCGAACCGTCGGGCTTTTCCTTGATGAAGACCGCAATCGGCACGCCCCAGGCGCGCTGCCGCGAGATCACCCAATCCGGACGGCTCTCGATCATGCCATTGATACGGTTCTCGCCCTGCGCCGGCACCCAGCGCGTCGCCTTGATGGCCTCAAGCGCGCGATGGCGCAGCGTGTCGTGATGCTTGTCGATGTCCATAGCCCCGGACTTGTCCGGGGCGTAAGCAATACGTCTATCCATCGCAATGAACCATTGCGGCGTATTGCGGAAGATCACCGGTTTTTTGGAACGCCACGAATGCGGATATTGGTGCTTGAGCCGGCCACGCGCGAGCAGCATGCCGGCGTCGATCAAAGCCTTGATCACCGCCTCGTTGGCGTCACCCTTCTCGCCTTTTTCTGTAAGCACACGCTTGCCGGCAAAGCCCGGCGCCTGATCGGTGAAGCGGCCGTCGGCGTCGACGGTGTAGGGAATGTGCGTGTTGACGCCGAGCGCAGCAAGCTTCGGCGCATTGGCGATCCAAACGTCGAAATCTTCGCGCCCGTGTCCGGGCGCGGTATGAACGAAGCCCGTACCGGTGTCGTCGGTTACATGATCTCCTGCGAGAAGCGGGACAGAAAATCCGTAGCGCTCCTCAAACTTCTCAAGAGGATGAGAACACGTCATTTCAGCCAGGGCCGGCGTGGAAATCGCTTTCAATCTCTTGAATGCAGTTACTCTCGCCTGGCGAAACACATCGATCGCCAACTTGTCAGATAGCACGAAGCAATCGCCGGCGTTCGCCCAGTTACCCGTAGGCGCGTCGACCACCTGATAAAGTCCATACTCTATCTTGGGCGAGAAGGTGATTGCGCGATTGCCCGGGATCGTCCACGGCGTTGTCGTCCAGATGACGACCGCCGCTTTGGATTTGGCTAAATCGTTTATTTCAAGATGTGAAGGCGAAACTCCCGGCCGATCGCTAACGATCGATCGTACCGGAAACTTCACCCACACCGTGTCCGACGTATAGTCCTCATACTCGACTTCCGCCTCCGCGAGCGCGGTCTTCTCGACCACCGACCACATCACGGGCTTCGAGCCGCGATAGAGCGTGCCGTTGGCGGCGAACTTCATCAGTTCGCGCGCGATCTGGGCTTCGGCGAAATTGTCCATCGTGGTGTACGGATGCGCCCAGTCGCCGACCACGCCGAGTCGCTCAAACTCGGCCTTCTGCACCTTGATCCAGTGCTCGGCGAACTGGCGGCACTCGCGGCGGAATTCGACCAGCGCCTCCGGGTTCGAAAAGTCCGGCTTCGGCTTGCCCTTGGCGCGGTAGTTCTCCTCCTCGATCTTCCACTCGATCGGCAGACCGTGGCAGTCCCAGCCCGGCACATAATTCGAGTCGTAGCCGAGCATCTGCTGGCTCTTGGTCACCACGTCCTTGAGGATCTTGTTGAGCGCGTGCCCGATATGGATGTTGCCGTTGGCATAAGGCGGGCCGTCATGCAGCACAAAGCGCGGCCGACCTTTCGCCGCGGCGCGCAGCCGGCCATAAAGATCGAGCTCGCGCCACCGCGCCAAAAGCTCCGGCTCCTTCTGCGGCAAGCCGGCGCGCATCGGAAACTCGGTTTTGGGCAGAAACAGCGTCTCGGAGTAATCGCGCGCTTTGGCCGGCGTATCGCTCATTGAATCGTTCATGTGTCGGTTCTGGGCGGCCTTCTAACAAGCCGGGTCCGGTGCGGAAAGGGCCTCGGATCGCGACTTTAGCGATCCCGGGGAACCATGCCCTTCGAATTGGCGTTTATCCAACGGGAGTTTGCCGCCGGTCCCTCAGTAACGGCACTTCGGGCCGACTACCCGGGGCAGACCAGCGGGGCAAGCATTGAGCGACGGCAGACATTGAGCGACGGCAGACATGGGGCGACGGAGGATCCTTTGGAATATATCCGCGCCCGGCGCGAAGTGCGCCATTCTCTCGTCATCTCCGATCCGCTGCCGGTCGGCAGCGTCCACACGATGTGGGCGTCGGCCGGCCAGGCGGCGACCATGGGCATATTCCTCCTGCTGTTCGGCGCTTTCCTTTACATCGGCCGCGCCATCCTGCTGCCCATCCTCGCCGCCGCCGTGGTGGCGCTGACGCTCGCGCCCTTGGTGAAAGCGGCGAAACGGTTCGGCCTGCCGCCCTGGCTCACGAGCCTCCTCATCCTTGTCGCGACGCTCGGCGCGCTCAGCCTCATCGTCACCGCCCTCGCCGGACCGGTCAGCGAATGGATCGGCCGAGCGCCCGAGATCGGATCGAGCATCAAGCAAAAGCTCACCGTGCTCGACCAGCCGCTTGCTTCGTTGCATGAACTGGAACAATCGCTCTTTGGCGCCGGCGGACTGAGCGTCAACGAACCGCCCAACGTCGTTCTTCCTGTGGTCGCCTTTCTCACGCCGGCAGCCGGCGAGCTGTTGCTGTTTTTCGCCACGCTATTGTTCTTTCTTGTCGGCCAGATCGAATTGCGCAATCAGGTCGTGTCGATGTTCTCAAGCCGCGATTCCAAGCTCCGATTCCTCAAAATCATGCGCGATATCGAGCGCAATCTCGCCGGCTATCTGACGGTGGTGACGATCGTCAATGCCGGGGTCGGCGTCATCGTCGCGCTCGGCGCGTGGCTCATCGGCTATCCCAATCCGGTGATTTTCGGTCTCATCGCCGCGTTGCTCAATTACGTGCCCTATGTCGGCCCCGCCATCATGGTCATTACCCTGTTCGGAGTCGGGCTGGTCACGTTTCCGTCGCTCGGCCATGCCTGCGTCGCCCCGCTTGGGTTTATCGCCGTCACCACCATGGAGGGGCATTTCGTAACGCCGACCATTGTCGGGCGCCGGCTGACGCTCAATCCGCTGCTGGTATTTCTGGCGCTGGCGTTCTGGACCTGGATGTGGGGGCCGATCGGCGCCGTGCTCGCCGTGCCGGTGTCGATTATTGGGCTGGTAGTCGCTAACCATCTGTTTCCCACGGACGATGTCAGACTGCCCGAGTGAAAGGGCCTCCTCGGCCGGTTGACGATTATCAATGGAACTTCTTGTGCGCCGGCCTATTATCTGCACAACCAGCCTCAGCCCATTTCATGGAGTACCGGCATGAATACCGCATCGAGCATTGCGCAAAACGCGCGCGATAACGCCAAGGAGACGGCGAAGGACGCGCGCGAGGGCGTGCACGAAATCGGTGACGCCGCGGCCGCGGCTTCCGGCACGATCGAGAGTGACTTGCAGACCCTCCGCGACGATTTCGCCCGGCTTGCCGAACAGGTTGGCGACATTCTCGCCGGCAAGGGCAACGCGGCTTGGCAGCGCGCCAAAGCAACCGTGGACGAAGCCGTCGCCGATGCCCAGGGTAAGGGCCGCGAGGCGGCCGATGCCGTACGCGAGGTTTCCGACAATTTTGTCGATGCCGTCGACGAGTCACTCAAAACGCGACCCTACACGACACTTGCAATCGT
This sequence comes from Xanthobacteraceae bacterium, assembly GCA_049282655.1. Lineage (GTDB taxonomy): Bacteria > Pseudomonadota > Alphaproteobacteria > Rhizobiales > Xanthobacteraceae > BOG-931. The sequence goes on along the minus strand of JBAPUM010000108.1, from coordinate 51,760 downwards.
CGCCGGCCTCGGTTTTTTGTTTGGAGCGATGTGGCGCCGGTAACGAGCCCAGCGGGGGGATAAGGCCGATGCTCAACGCGCTGACGCGCGAAATCAGGCTAGCCATCCAGGCCAAAAGCGGCACCAGTGCCGCAGTCATGGTCTGGATGGGCATCCTCGTATTCGCGCTCCTGACGGCATTCGTGTTTCTCTGCGTCGCCGGCTACGACTGGCTGGCGCGGCGTTACGACAGCGTGATCGCAGGCCTGATCATGGCCGGCTTTTTTTTGGTTATTGCGATCGTCGCCGCCATCGTCAGCGCCCTCGTCCGGCGCCGGGTGCGCGAGCGCGCCATTCTGGCGCGCGCGGCGCGCGCGCATGCGCCGTCATGGCTGCTCGATCCGCGGATCCTCAACACTGCCGTCGCGGCCGGACGCTCGTTAGGCTGGCAGCGCATCATACCGGTGGCGCTGCTTGGATTCATGGTAGCGCAGTGGGCGCGCGAAAATCGCGACCAGGGCGAAAAGCATTTCTGATACGCTGCTCGGATCGGCCGGCGTCAGATCGGCGGGAAGACGCCGCCTGACTGGGCAAGCCTTTCGCGCGCGATCCGGCTGTCTTCCTGCATTTGCCGCACCAGTTCCGCCGCCGAGGCGAAATTCTTTTCGTCGCGCAGCCAGGCGATGAAGGCAACGTCGAGCTGCGCGCCATACAGATCGCCGGAGAAATCGAACAGAAAGATTTCCAAGAGCACGCTGCCGTTGTCGAACATCGGACGCCGGCCAAAGCTCGCCACGGCATCATAGCGCCGGCCAGCGACGCCGACACGCACCGCATAAATGCCGTGACGCAAGCCGCAAGCGGCGTCGAGCCGCAAATTCGCTGTCGGGAAGCCGAGTTCGCGGCCGCGCTTGTCGCCGTGGATCACCGCCCCGGAAACGAACCAGGGATATCCGAGAAGCTCGGCTGCGAGGTCGAGATTGCCGGCGGCGAGCGCATCCCGGATCGGCCCGGAGGAAATCGGCCGTCCTTCGTCTTCAAACCGTGGCACGATATCGACCGTAAAGCCGCGCTTCTTGCCCTCGGCCGCGAGGAAGTCCGGCGAGCCGGCACGCTTGGCGCCAAAATGGAAATTAAAGCCGATCACCGCGCCGCCGATCGCCAAGCGCTCGATCAGAATGCGGCTGACGAACTCGTCGGCCGTGAGCCGCGCCAGGGCCGCGTCGAAACTGAGCACGATCGCGCCGTCGAGTCCGGTGGTGGCGAGGAGGCGCAACTTGGCGGCCTCGTCGGTCAGCCGGAACAGCGGTTCGCCGGGGTGAAAGAAGCTGCGCGGGTGTGGTTCGAAGGTCAGCACGGCCGCAGGCCGCGACAGGGTTTGCGCCCGACCGAGCGCCGCCGCGATAACGGCTTTATGACCCCGGTGCACGCCGTCAAAATTGCCGATAGCGACGACCGCGCCCAAAAGCGCTTCGTTTCGGGCGTCATCGGCGGCGGATTGGCGCACGATGCGGAAGTTTTTCGTCATCCAGCTACGATGCGGACCAAACTGGTTAATGATGCTTAGAATTGCGGCGGTAAGTGGCGGCTCGGCCCGAACAAAGTCAAGCACCGTGGCGGTCGTTCACCGCCCGCCCCGAGCGCGAGCGACGGCGCGATTAACCCCTTGTTCAAAAACCCAATGTAGCGTGTCCGGTCGGGGAAGGGACCGTCGGGGCGGGACACTGCCGCGGCACATCGGCCGGCTTAGTCCGGCATTAGCGCCAGTCGCGCACTTGGAGCAGATTCGGATCCCTCGGTAGGGGGGCCGGCTCCGGGAGTTGGATTGAGCACGATTATTTCCGAAAATCGTCAAATGCTTTTCGGAATCGTGCTTTAGGAGCAAGGCAATGGCGCTCGATCCGAAAATGGCGGTGCTCGTCGTCGACGACTACAGCACCATGATACGCATCATCCGCAATCTGTTGCGGCAACTCGGCTTCTCCGACATCGACGATGCGCCGGATGGCGCCGCGGCGCTGGAGAAGATGGGCAGTAAACGCTACGGCCTCGTGATTTCGGACTGGAACATGGAGCCGATGACCGGCTACGACCTGTTGCAACGGGTGCGCGCCAATCCGGAGATCGAGACGACGCCGTTCATCATGGTGACGGCGGAATCCAAGACCGAGAACGTGATCGCCGCCAAGAAGGCCGGCGTGAGCAATTACATCGTCAAACCGTTCAACGCCCAGACCTTGAAGGCGAAGATCGAAGCCGTGTTCGCCGAAAAGGTCGAATTCAACTCCGCCCTCGAGTCCCAGCCGACAAACCCGCTCATACCCGCGAAAGCGGGAATCCAGTAGCTGGGTCCCCGTTTGCGCGGGGACGAGCGGAATACGCGCTCACCAAGCGAGTGCGCGCATCATCGCGCGCGGGGCAACGTTTGCGGCGTGGAAAATCTTGTTGAGCGCCGCAGCATCCGGGGCTTCGCGCGAGCCAAATTGCTCGGCGTGAATGCCCGAAGTGACGAACAGGCAATCGAGCCCGAAACTCGCGGCACCGGTCAGATCGGTGCGAACCGAATCGCCAATCGCGAGCACGCGTTTGCGTTCCGGCACCTGATTGCCGCGACGGGCCGCAGCCGTTGCCAGTGCCGTTTGGTAGATCGGAGCATGCGGCTTGCCGCAATACAACACCTTGCCGCCGAGCGCCGCATAGGCATCGGCGATGGCGCCGGCGCAATACACCAAGGTATCGCCGCGCTCGACGACGATGTCCGGATTGGCGCAGACCATGAACAATGAACGCTCCCGCATCGTTGCCAGCATGTCGCGGTAGCTGTCCGGCGTTTCCGTAGTGTCGTCGAACAGACCGGAGCACACCAAGTAATCGGCGCGTTCGAGCGCCGCGAATTTCACTTCGAGGCCGGCAAAAATCGAATGATCGCGCTCCGGACCGAGATGAAACACGGTCTCGCCGGGCCTTCCTTCGACAATGCCGCGCGTGACGTCGCCCGAGCTTGTGATTGCATCATAGGCGTCATGCGGCACGCCGAAGCGGTCGAGGATGCGCATAACGGCTGCGCCGGAGCGCGGCGCATTGGTGATGAGGATGACGGTGCCGCCGGCCTTACGGAAATTCGCAAGCGCCTCGCATGCCGCCGGGAAGGCCGAGATACCGTTATGCACCACGCCCCAAACGTCGCACAGCAGCGTGTCGTAATCGCGTGCGAGCGGCTCGAAGCTCTCGATGAAACTGATCAATTGCGGCTACTCAGTTGCGCCGCATGCCGGCACGGACGAGCTGCGCGATACCGCCGGTCGCCGGCGTCACGGTCGGCGGCGCACCCGCGCTCGGTGCCGGGGGCGCCGTAACCGGCGCAGGCGCTTCTGCGGCAAGGCCCTGTAGCGCCTCCGCCCGCACCGGGCGCGGCGGCGAGAACAACAAGCCTTGGCCAAAGCGCACGTCATAATCGAGGAGATCGACCACCGTCGATTCGCTCTCGATATGCTCGGCGATGAGATCGATGCCAAAGCGGCCGAGGAGGTCCGACAGGTCGGCCGGGTGAATATCTGTCGAAGCGGCGGTGGCCCGGTTGAACAAGAGCGCCGCCGGCGCCTTGACGAAGCGGAAGCCCCGGTCGTTGAGCTCGCGCGCTTCCAGCCGCAAATCAGTCAGGTTGTCGACCGAGAAGCGGAAGCCGCGCTCGGCGAGCGCGGCCAGGCTTTCGTTCTCGATCGGTCCCATGGTGCGCACCGCGCTCTGGGTGAATTCGAACACCAGATGCGGCGCGATGGCGCGGTTGGCGTCCATGAATTCGAGCAATCTGGGAAACCCGGCATCGGTCAGCGTCGAGCCGGAAATATTGCAGAACAACCCGATGTCCCGGTTCTTGAGCAGGAGCCGGCGCACCACCTGGACACAGCGCAGCGCCGACAGGCTGTCGAGCTTCGGCATCAGGGCTGCAGTCTCGACATAAGGCAGGAAGTCGGCGGCCGCGACGATGGCGCCGCCCTCGGTCTTGAGCCGCGACAGCGCCTCGTAATAACGCACCTTGCGCTGCGGCAGCGTCACGATCGGCTGCAAATAAAGCTCGATCGTGTTCGCGACGATAGCCTGCCGGATCAGAGCGACAATGCCGTCGCGCTCCATTCCGGCGAAGGCCGGAACCTTGCGCTCGAGCGCGGACGACGAAGCTGGAGTGGGAGCGGCTGGAGCGGAGAACGGACCGTCGGATACCCCTGCGGCCGGCGCATCGAGAATGCCCATCGGCCTCGGCCGGTCGGCGCCGCGTTCGTCCGCGAAGACCGGATTTTGCGGCGGCGGGTTCTGCAGCACCGCGTCATGGGCGGCGACCGAATCGGCGAGCTGTTTGACCAGTGTCGATAATTCCTCGATTTCGGCGGCGAGCGGCTGCGCCGTCGCCAAGGCGCGATCGATCACGGTGTCGACTTTGCTCTCAACCGTGCTCAAGCGGCGGCCCAATTCAGCGAGCTGGCGGGCGAGGTCGCCCGATCCGCGGGCGAGATTGGCGAGCTGGTTGCTTGCTTCCAGGCGGTCGCGCTTGCGTGCTGAGATGGTGTTGTAAACGGCGAGCGCGGTGAGGGCGCCAAGCCCCACCAGAGCCGACTCGGCCCCGGTAAAGCCGAAACGCAAATACACTACAAAGCCGATCGAGCCGGCGATGAGCACCATGCAGGCTGCGATAAAGATGGCGCTGATGCGGACCATGCCGCAGGACTCCCCAAGGACGATTCGCGCCCGAACTTTAGCAGTGTCCACAAGCGCCGTGACGCCGCAAGTAGCGGCGAACGGTAGCCACCGTTATCGCATGGTTTTATAAGGCTAAATTCGACAAACGATGGGTGAAATGGCGGAATTCGTCCCTGCGGCAGCGTCGAAATCGGCCCTCGGGCCGGCACCGCTATCCGGCCTCGTCGGCTTTATCGAACGCCGGCCGCGGGCGGCTTTCGGCGGCTTTCTGGCGCTGCATTTTGCGGTCTGGACCGCGTTGCCGGCGCTTTTCTACGCCAACCTGCCGCTCGACCTCATCGAAGCCCTCACCTACGGCCGCGAATGGCAGATCGGCTACGACAAGCTGCCGCCGCTGCCGTGGTGGCTGGTCGAGATCATGCATCGGCTGTGCGGCGCTGATGCCGCCTATTACGCGCTGGCGCAGGCGGCCGTGGTCGTTGCTTTTGCACTCGTCTTCGCCACCGCGCGGCCGCTGGTCGGCGCCGTGGGAGCGCTCGTTGCCGTCCTGATCATCGACGGTATGCATTATTTTCAATACACGGCGGTCAAATTCAATCACGACGTGATGCAACTGCCGTTCTGGGCGCTTGCCGGCTATGCCTTCCACGCCGCGCTCAAGCGCGGCCGGTTAAGCCACTGGTGCCTCCTCGGCATCGCCTTCGGCGGCGCGTTATGGGCGAAATATTTCGTCGTCATGCTGGCCGCGCCCTATGCGCTGTTCATGTTCTTCGATCCGCAAGCGCGGCGCACCTTGGCGACGCCCGGCCCGTGGCTTGCGCTTGCCGTGGCGCTCCTGATCGCGGCGCCCCACGTATTCTGGCTGTTCCAGACCGATTTCCTGCCCTTCGCCTATGTGAGCCACCGCGCCGCGCCATCGCACGGCTGGTTCGATCATCTTCGCCATCCGGCGGTATTCGCCGCGAGCCAAGTTTTCTTTGCGCTGCCGGCGCTGTTTATCGCCGCGGCGCTGTTTTGGCCCCGCAGCAAAGCAACTCCCCTCCCCCTTGTGGGGAGGGGTGGGGGGTGGGGGTCGGGAGGTGACTCGCAGGCGTCGATGGGAGCGATTTCCCCACCCTCCCCTCCCCCACAAGGGGGGAGGGAGAATTTTGCGAGTGACGCGTTCGACCGCCGCATCGTAACCCTCATGACCTTCGGCCCGGCGCTTGCGACCATCGCGCTGACGGCCGTGAGCGGCCGCGGCGCGGTGGCGATGTGGGGCTATCCGCTTTGGCTGTTCATCGGCCTATGGCTCGTGCTGATGGCGCCGGCAGCGCTCGACACCATGCGTTTGACCAAGATCGTCGCCGCCTGGGCCGTCGTATTCGCAATCTTCGTCGTGATCTTCACCGCCAATTACTCGGTGCTGCCTTATATCGACCATCGCTATCGGGCGGTGTTCTTCCCGGGCGACAAACTCGGCGAAACACTGACCGAGCGCTTTCACGCCGCCACCGGCGCGAAGCTCCGCTATGTCGTCGGTTCGATGTGGGATGGCGGCAATCTCGCGCATTACTCGCCCGACCAGCCGCAGGTGCTGATCGACGGCGAGCCCCACCGCGCGCCCTGGATCGATCTCGGCGATCTGCGCCGGCAAGGCGCCGTCGTGGTGTGGACGCAGGGCGACACCGCAACGCTGCCGGCCCCATTCGCTGCGATCGCTCCGGATGCGGAGGTCGGCGCCCCCTTCGATCTGCCGATGCGCCGTGGTTACGGTACCGTCCATGTCGGCTGGGCGATCGTCAAACCGCGGTGAACCGCAAACTCGAGAATGGCCCGCTCGTCGAGTTCACCTCTATTGTGCAGCGCCCGCACACGGGCCCGCGCCCTGACGTAATCCTGCTCCTGCGCAATGCCCGCCGCGCGTTTGACGTCCGTCGATATGGTCGCAAGCACACTCTGGATGCGGCCGAGACTCTCCGGAGGGCAAATGGCAAGGAGGTGCTGTCGGGCGAAACCTGGATCAATAATCCGCGGTAATGATGCGGGCTAATTTCGCGAAAATCTCGCCGATCTGCGCTTCGCTCACGATCAAAGGCGGCGACAGCGCGATGGTGTCGCCGGTGATGCGGAACAACATCGCTTCGTCGCGGAAGGCGTGCTCCATCGCCCGGTAGGCGCGCAAGCCCGGGCTGCCGACCCGCGGGGCGAGGTCGATGCCGGCGGTGAGACCCACGGTGCGAATATCGAGCACGCCGGGCAGATCTTTCAGCGTCATCGCCGCTTCGGCGAAATGCGGCTCGAGCTTCCGCGCGCGCTCGAACAGTTTTTCGTCGCGGTAGAGATCGAGTGTTGCGAGACCCGCCGCACAGGCGAGCGGATGCGCCGAATAGGTGTAGCCGTGGAACAATTCGATGACATGGTCGGGCCCGCGCATGAAAGTTTCGTAGATGCCGTCGCGCGCGATCACGCCGCCCATCGGCACCGCACCCGAGGTAATGCCCTTGGCGAAGGTGATCATGTCGGGCGTCACGCCGTAGCGCTCCGCCGCGAAGGCGTAACCGAGCCTGCCGAACCCGGTGATGACCTCGTCGAAGATCAGCAAAATACCGTGGCGGTCGCAGATCGCGCGCAGCTTTTGCAGATAGCCCTTGGGCGGCGGCAGCACGCCGGTCGAGCCCGACATCGGCTCGATGATGACGGCGGCGATGGTCGAAGCATCGTGCAGCGCGACGATCCTCTCGAGCTCGTCGGCAAGATGGCCGCCCCATTCCGGCTCGCCTTTGGTGAAGGCCTGATGCTCGCGGCTATAGGTGGCGGGCAGATGATCGACGCCGGCCAAAAGCGAGCCGAACATTTTGCGGTTCGGCACGATGCCGCCGACCGAAATGCCGCCGAAGCCGACGCCGTGATACCCGCGCTCGCGACCGATCAGGCGGGTGCGCGCGCCCTCGCCGCGCACATTATGATAGGCGAGCGCGATCTTGAGCGCGGTGTCGACGGCCTCCGAACCCGAATTGCAGAAAAACACGCGGTTGAGATCGCCCGGCGCCAGTGCTGCGACTCGACTCGCCAATTCGAACGCCTGCGGATGGGCGAACTGGAACGCCGGCGCGTAATCGAGTTCCTCGGCCTGGCGCTGGATCGCCGCCACGATAGGGTCGCGGTTATGGCCGGCATTGGTGCACCAAAGCCCGGCGCTGCCGTCGAGCACGGCGCGGCCCTCGGGGGTGAAATAATGCATGTCCTTGGCGCGGGCGAACAGCCGCGGCGCGCGCTTGAAAGCGCGGTTCGGCGTAAACGGCATCCAGAAGGAATCGAGGTCGTTGGGAATCTGGGCTGTGGCCGCCGGCATCGAATTCTCCAGACGTTCAATTCTTGCAATTCTTGGACAAGCCTATCGCTTGCCGCTCCACGGCGCGACTGCTAACACCCCGTCATGGCGGACAAATCCGAAAAATCCAACAAGCTCAAGGCGCGTCTGCCGCGCGGGCTAGCCGACCGCGGGCCGGCTGAGATCGCCGCGACCCGGGCGATGATCGAAAAGATTCGCGCCGTCTACGAGCTCTACGGCTTCGAGCCGGTCGAGACTCCGGCCATCGAGTATACCGACGCGCTCGGCAAATTTTTGCCCGACCAGGACCGGCCCAACGAAGGCGTGTTCTCGTTCCAGGACGACGACGAGCAATGGCTGTCGCTGCGCTACGACCTCACCGCGCCGCTCGCGCGCTATGTGGCGGAGAATTTCGACACGCTGCCGAAACCCTACCGCAGCTACCGCGTCGGCACCGTGTTCCGCAACGAGAAGCCCGGACCGGGCCGCTTCCGGCAGTTCATGCAGTTCGACGCCGATACGGTCGGCTCCTCCTCGCCCGCGGCTGACGCCGAGATGTGCATGATGGCGGCGGATACGATGGAGGCGCTGGGGATTCCGCGCGGTTCTTACGTCGTGAAGATTAGCAATAGAAAGCTACTCGACGGAATTCTCGACGCAATTGGCCTTCGCGGAGAAACTCACGTAGCGAAGCGTCTCATAGCAATGCGCGCGATCGACAAATTAGACCGACTGGGTGAGACAGGCGTGCGCCATTTACTTGGTGCGGGCCGAAAAGATGAAAGTGGTGATTTTACAAGGGGAGCTGACCTCGAGAATTGGCAAATAGATGTAATTCTCAAAACAACAATCCAAGGGGACGAGGCAGGATTTGGTCTTTCTTCGTTGTCTGTGGGACTACCCGGTGGGAAGAGCATCAGAGACGAGAGTGAAATCTTTCAGGGCGGCTGGGACGACCTAGACAAGCTTCAATCGCTAATACGTTCGGGAGGGTATGGCCCTGATCGAATTCGTGTCGACTCTTCCGTCGTCCGCGGCCTCGAATATTACACCGGCCCCGTCTTCGAAGTTGAACTCACCTTCTCCACAGACGGCAAGGACGGGTCGCCGCGCTTCGGCTCGGTCGGCGGCGGCGGGCGCTACGACGGCCTGGTGTCGCGGTTTCGCGGCGAGCCGGTGCCGGCGACGGGATTTTCCATCGGCGTGTCGCGGCTTCTCGCCGCGCTCGACTACCTCGGCAAGGTCGATCTGAAATCGGAACCGGGCCCGGTCGTTGTCACCGTGTTCGACCGCGACCGTATCGCGGATTATCAGAACATGGTGTCGTCGCTGCGCAACGCCGACATCCGCGCCGAGCTTTATCTCGGCTCCGGAAAATTCGGCCCGCAAATGAAATATGCCGATCGCCGCAACTCACCTTGCGTCGTCATCCAGGGCTCCGACGAAAAAGCCAAAGGCGAAGTCACCATCAAGGATCTGATCGTCGGCGCCGAGCTCGCCAAGCTGGAAAAAGGCCGCGACGAATATCTGCAGAAACAGGCCGAAGCGCAGCGCGCTGTCCCGGAAGCCGATCTAGTTATGACGGTACGCGAGGTTCTTTCGCGCCACGGGCTCATCCGTTCACCGTCACCCTGAGGTGCGAGCGCAGCGAGCCTCGAAGGGCGACGGCCCGGGCGCCTCGGCCGCATCCTTCGAGGCGCGCCTTTGGCGCGCACCTCAGGATGACGGATTTGGGCTTCCGCCACGCCGCTTGGCTAGCAGCTTGATCTTCTTCCAATCGCCCCCGATTGGAGCTGCATTTTTTCGCGCGACTCCAGCCCTTGATTTTTCGTTCAACAGCGATCGCATCCGTGATCCGATCAAAATGCTCGGACCAAGCTAATTGGACCGGACGGCGCGTGTACGTATAGCCTCGATACGCTCCCGTCTCGTGTTCGGCGATCCGCTTCCACAGGTCATCGCCCGTCGCGCTCCCTATATAATATGATCCATCCGCGCACTGCAGCATGTAAACGAACGCACCCATCGCTCGCCGACTCCGAAAGTCAAATCTTCTCCGACCCCTCCGCCTTCATCGCCCACAGCACCGCGGCCATGACGCCTTTGCAGCGCGGCAGAAGAAAGAGCGTCAGTCCGACGATGAGCGGCAGGAAGACGGCGAACACCAGTGCAAGCGGCGGATCGAAATTGATCTCCCAGAGAACAACGAACGGCACTGTGACGTGGCCGACGACAAGGATCGTCAGCCAGGGCGCGGCGTCGTCGGTGCGGTAGTGGCCGTAGGGCTCGCCGCAAACCGAGCAGCAATCCACCATTTTCAGGTAATGATGCAATAATTGGCCTTCGCCGCAGCGCGGACAAAGCCCGCGCGCCCCGCGCCAGATCGCGGTCAGCGTCGAGGCGCGTTCGATATCGGCTGCGGCCATCGGATCGGTCTTCCCGGTCTACGGCCGTCGCCCTAACACTTTCCCGCTGGTAAGGGAATTTTTTCGCGGGTAACGTGTTATAGGTTTCCAGTCGTCCGGGATAAGGCTTAGCCGGTGCGGTTCAATCGCGGCCAATATTCGTTACGGCGGCGCCTCATAGCGCTGGCTGCTGCGTACGTGATTGCGCTGTCGAGCCTGGTCGCAAGCTTCGCGGCCGCCCAGGCCGCGGCCGGTGATGCAGCCCATCCGGGCGGCGTCATCTGCCATACCGATCATCTCGGACAGACCGCGCCCTTCCCGGGCGAGACCAACAGCAAGCTTTGCGTCGATTGCTGCGGTGCCGGCTGCGTCATGCTGCTGGCGGCACTGCCGCCACCGCCGGTCACCGCCGTCGCCATGCCGCGCGCGGCGAGCGCGGTCGTTCACCGTTTCGCCAACGCCGTTTTCGTCAGCGCCCCCGAAACCACAGCCCATCGCTCCCGCGCGCCTCCACTGCCGGTGTGAACCAGCGCGCCCTCGCTTCGGCTCGAAGCGACTGGCGCGGTTTTTACACACCGCAATGGAGAAGTGTCATGTCCCGCCCATCGAGGGTTTCGTGCGCGCCTGCGCTGGCGCTCTTTTTCCTCGTCTTGTCGTTCACCCAGGCCGCCGCGCATTGCTTTGTCGGGGCCCGCTTTCTGCCGGCAACGCTTGCCATCGACGACCCTTGCGTCGCCGACGAATTGTCGCTGCCGACCGTGTCGTGGTCGAAGACCGGCGACATTCCGCCGGCGACCGAATGGGACGTCTCGGCCGAACTTTCCAAACGCATCACCGAGGATCTCGGCATTTCGATCGGCGATACCTGGTCGCAACTGCGTCAGCCGGGCGCTACCAAGCTTTCAGGTTTCTCCGATCTCGAGACCACGCTGCAATACCAACTGCTCAAGGACAGCCCGCATGAACTGGCGCTTCTGGTCGGCCTGATCGCCGATTGGGGCGGCACCGGCGCCAGCAATGCCGGTTTCGGCACGCCCTATAGCCTCCTCACGCCGAGCTTCTATTTCGGCAAGGGGTTCGGCGACCTGCCCGACAATGCCGGCTGGCTGCGCGCTTTCGCGGTCACCGGCCAGATCGGCTATCAGTTTCCGACGTCGTCCTTCAACGTCGTGCAAGGCAGCTACATCCCGCAGGTGCTGGTCTATGGCGGCTCGCTGCAATTCAGCATGCCGTACCTGAAGTCGGAGATTCAGGACTTTCAGCTTCCCGACTTCATCAATCATCTGATCCCGATCGTCGAAGCCCAGCTGTCGACCCCGGTCGCCAATAATTTCGGCAACAGCCCGATCACCACCGGCACGATCAATCCTGGCGTGATCTGGGTCGGCAGCTATTTCCAGGTCGGGCTCGAGGCGCAAGTGCCGGTCAACCACTCAAGCGGCAGCGGTGTCGGCGTGCTCGGGCAATTGCATCTTTATCTCGACGACATGTTCCCGACCACCATCGGACAGCCGCTCATCGGCGGCAGCAGCACCCCTCCCCGCAAACTCAGCTTCTGAGGTCATGCCATGCGAATGCTCATCGCCATCGTCTCGTTGTTTCTCGCTGCATCGGCTTCGGGCGCCGAGGCGCATGCCTTTCTCGATCATGCAAACCCGCTGGTCGGCAGCACGGTGCCGAACGCGCCGCGCCAAGTGTCGCTGACCTTTACGCAAAACCTCGAAGCGGCCTTCAGCACCGTCGAGGTCACGGATTCGAGCGGCGCGCGGGTCGATCAGGGCAAGGCCCAGGTCAGCGGCAACACCATGCAGATCGGCCTGAAGGCCTTGCCGCCCGGCAGCTACAAAGTGCAGTGGCACGCTTTGTCGGTCGACACCCATACGACGCAGGGCGCCTTCAGCTTCCACGTCGGCGCGCCATAAGCGGTAGATGAGGCTTGCGGCGATGGATTGGGACGACGCCATGGTCTATGTGCGCGCGGCACACTTCGCCGCCTGCATGTTGACGGCAGGCGTGGTGTTCTTCGTAGTGTTCATCGCCCCACTCGCCTCGGTCAACGGCGATCCCGCGAACGGCATGGCCGCCTTCCGGGCCCGGCTCGTCGCTACCGCGTGGAGCAGCCTCGCCTTGTCCGTCGTTTCGGGAGTGATTTGGCTTCTTCTTACAGCACAGTCGATGAGCGGTGAGCCGCTGCCCGAGGTGTTGTCACAGGGCGTGATCTGGACCGTGCTGACGCGCACCGAGTTCGGCCATGCGTGGCTGTTGCGCTTGGTTGCCGGAAGCCTCCTCGCAGTAACTTTCGCGGCCCTCTTCCCAACGCAGCGAAAACCGACGCGCGCCGTCGCGGTAACCGCCGCTATCCTCGCCGCGGTATTTGTCGGTGGTCTCGCCTGGGCCGGCCACGCCATCGGCGCCTCGGGCCTCGAAGGTACGATTCATCCGACGGCCGATGTGTTCCATCTCGTTGCCGCGGCAGCCTGGATCGGAACGCTGCCTGTGCTGGCGCTCCTGTTGGCTGCGACCGAGCATGGCGCCTTGCCGATTGCGGCCGCACGCGCGGCGACCTTGCGCTTTTCCATTCTCGGTATCGCAAGCGTCGGCACGCTGTTCGTAACCGGCGTGATCAATAGCTGGTACCTCGTCGGCAGCATCTCGGCGCTCACCGAAACGACTTACGGAAAGCTTCTCCTGCTCAAAGTGGCGCTGTTTTTCTGCATCGTCGCCGTCGCTGCCGTCAACCGCTTTCGTTTCACGCCCCGGCTTGCCGGCGAGAAAACCGCGACGGCAGCGCTCCGCCAGTTGCGGCGGAATGCCGTGATCGAGACGCTTGGAGGCGCCGTCATCCTTTGCATCGTCGCGGTGCTCGGCACACTGCCGCCGGCGAGCCACGCCCATCATCACGCCGCATATGGCGCGGTCCCCGAGGGTGCGTCCTTCGTCCACATCCATACCGAAGAAGGCATGGCGGACGTCACCATCACGCCGGGCCACACCGGCGTAGCGCACGCCACGATCCGGCTGTGGAACGGCGATTTCGAAACGCTCGACGCCCGGAAGGTCACGGTGACGCTCTCGCCGCCCACGGCAGGCGGCAAACCGACGACTCGCATTGCCGTGCTGGATTCCGACGGAGCCTGGCAGGTGAATCGGCTCGATCTTCCGGAGCCGGGCAATTGGATCGTGACGGTCGACGCCGCGCTCGGCCCCAAAGGCGATCTCATCCTCGACGCCCCGATCGTGATCGAGGGCGAACGATAGATCGAATTAGAATTGCGCGTGCAGGCGCGCGCCGACGACCGATACTGGACCACGATCCTCGTTGTAGCCGGGATTGACGATGAACTGATAATCGAGCGTCAGCCGGAAATACGAAACCGGCAGCGCGTAATAGGCCTCGATGATCTGCTCGAGGCCGGGATGCGGCAGCATGCCGTCCCCGACCAGAATGCCGAGCCCACCATCGTTCAAGAATTGCTCGTGGATTTTGGTGATGCCGTTGACCACGCCGGCAATGCCGACGGTATCGTCGGGGCGGCCCCATTCTTTGCCGGCGAGCGACAGGCCCGCCGCAACGGTGCGGTCGACATCGGTGAAGTCGTAGGGCTCGATATTGCCGTCGGCGACGCCGGCGCGAGCGAAGACGCCGAGCTGTTCGGTGATCTGCTGCTCGAGATTGAGACTGACGCCGCCGCGGCTGCGATATTGTCGGACGGCGGTGATATCGGCCGGGCCGCCAGTCACGGCGGCCAGCGCAATCGCGTCGGCAAAATTGCTCATGCGGGCGCGCGTAAGGAATCCCGTGACCGCCAGTTTGCCAGGTTGCCCCCACAACTCATAGCGACGCTCTATCTCACCGACCCATTGAAATTGTCCGAAGCTGGTATCGAGCGCGGCGCTGTTCGGCACGACGGACTGATCGAAAACGCCGCCGCGCACGGTCCAGTCGCCCTGATACCATTCCGCGGCGGCGCCATAGCTGAAGCCCCAGGCATCGGCGGCGTAATCGAATGTCGCGGTGTCGATCAGCGTCCAATTCATGAAATCGCCGCGCGGGTCGTGGGCATATTTGTTGTTATCGAAAATGTCGACCACGGAAAACTTGCCGATGGTAAGCACCAGCCGGTTGGCGGTCTGGCTATCGCTGAACTGGTTGGCCGCGGCGTCGACTTTTTGCGCGGCGCCGCCGAGATCGATGGTCTGGCGGATGAAGGCGCGCGGTACCCGTGCATAGGGCACCGAGGCGCCGACCTTGTAGGCCTCGCCGCTCGGAAAGCCGGCGACCCCGAGCGTGCCGGTCAAGCCAAACCCCTGGTCGATTTCCGGATCGACCCAGAACTCGGCGCCCGACCACAATCGCATGCCGAGGAACGCCGTGGCGTCCCAGGTCTCGCGGCCGAGATTGGGAATGAGGCTGTTGGGCCCGGCATACGGCGCGTGGAACGGCGGATCGTATTGCTCGAGAAACGTGGTCTGGGCGTGGACGGCGAAATTATCCGTCTGCAGCGCCGGCGGCGTGACGTCTTTATCGGCAGACGCGGAACGATCGCCGTTGAAGCGATAGTTCAGCCCGAAGCGCACTTCGTTGAGCGTCAGGTTGGAACTAAACGTCTGGGCGCCGGCCGGAAACGTGACGCTGCGGCTCGCATAATCGGTGAACAGATATTGGACCTGCGCGGTCCAATGGGACGGCAGAGCCACTTCGACGCCGGCGCCAACCGCGCCGCCGGTTCGCGGCCGCAGGAACGAATTCTCCACCACGCCGGGCGCGGCGGTTCCGCCAACTGGAACACCGGCATTCTGGGTGCGCGTGAATTGATCATAGGTCCAGGCGAAGCCGCCCGTCGCGTAAAACAGCCAATGACCTGGCGCGTAACCCGTGCGTCCGAGCAGGTGGCCGGAAAATTCCACCCGGTCGAGATAATTCGCCGCGCCGGTCAGCGGCGACGAAAAGCTGCGGCTGCCGCCGACAAAGCTCGGAAACGAGATGTCGGCTGCCGCACCGATGAGCCAGCGCGATGCCGCCACGTAATCGTAGCCGGCTTGCAACCCTAGCGCGTAGCTGCCGTCTCCGGTCGAGAAGTTGTAGGCGTTGGAAAAACTAAGCGAGGCATTCGGACCCGGCGTTGCCGTATAGCTCGATGTGCCGAACGCATAAGAGGCGTTGCCGCCGAGATAGACGCCAGTCCAATCATAGGTGGCCTGCGCCGTGGGTGGCGGCGCCTTGGTCGGCAAAGCAGCCGACAGGTCGGCGGCCTGTGCGCCACCCGCCAGCGCCATCAGGCCAAAAATGGCTATGCCGGTTCCCCGCATCCCGATCCCACGCCCCAAACCGCACCACAAAAGCACGCCCGACAAAGTCCCCGCCGTCCGGCGACGTTGTGCTGCCATTGCACGGATGACAATAGCGTGACAGCCGCCAGCACCGAAGGCGACGCGACGCTCCACGGAACTCCAGGCGGAGGGATCTTCGTCTTACGCTACAGTCTATAGCCTAGGCTACATCTTGCAATATGTTCTACAGTAACAAATGGATTGCCGCGCGCTCGCCTCTGTGCGGTCAGCCGGGGATGAACATGCAAAGCGCGGCGCCGCCCATGACGGCCGTCGCGATCCAGCCCAGAATAACGACCGACCGGCCTGCGGTGAAATTGCCCATGACGGATTTCTTGGTCGCGAGGAGGATGATCACCGCCATCAGCGGCACGGCCACCACACCGTTGATGACCGCGCTCCAGAACAGCGCCTTCATCGGGCTGATCGGCGAATATTGGATGACGAGACCGGCAAGCGTGCTCACGGCGATGACGCCGTAGAACCCGCGCGCGCCGGTCACCTTGCGTTCAAGGCCGAACTTCCACCCCGAGGCCTCAGCAAGCGCATAGGCAGCGGAACCGGCAAGAACCGGGACGCCGATCAGGCCAACTCCCAAAATGCCGACCGCGAACAGCAAGAATGCAAATTCGCCCGCCAGCGGCCGCAGCGCACTCGCGGCTTGCGCCGCCGTCTGGATATCTTTCACCCCCGCAACGTTCAGGGTCACCGCCGTGGCCAGAATGATAAAAAAGGCCGTGATGTCGGAGTAGAACATGCCGCTCCAGGTATCCCACCGGATGCGCCGGAGTTCCGCGGCTGCCGCACCGGGATCGTCCTTCAGCGGTTTGCTATTGCGCCGGCGCTGCAAATCCTCGATTTCTTCCGACGCTTGCCAGAAAAAAAGGTAGGGACTGATGGTGGTGCCGAAGATACCGGTCACCACAGTTGCGGTTTCGGAATCGAACTTGATGTGGGGCCAGACGGTGCGCAGCGCGACCTCGCCCCAGGGAACGTGAACCGTGAACAAGACCGCCGCATAGGACAATAGCGACAGCGTCAGCCACTTCAGGAAGAAGACATAGCGGTGATAGGGCACGAACACCTGCAGCAGCAGCGTGATAACCACGATCACCAGCGTCATGAAATGGCGATTGACGCCAGTGACGAGTTCCGAGACTTCGCCCATCGCCGCGACATCGGCGGCGATATTCAGCGTGTTGGCAACCAACAGCGACAGCACGACGCCATAGAGGATGACGGGCGGGAAAGCCGTCTTGATATTGGCGGCGAGGCCTTTGCCGGTCACTCGGCCGATACGCGCGCAAATCGATTGGATCGCCGCCATCAGCGGGTAGGCCAACGGCATCGTCCACAGCATATTGAGGCCGAATTGCGCGCCGGCCTGGGAATAGGTCGCAATCCCGCTCGGATCGTCGTCGGCGACGCCGGTGATCAGCCCCGGCCCGATCCGCGCCAGCGGATGCTTTTTCAGCCGGGTCCAGAAACCGCGAATACTACTCACGCTAGGCGTCCGTCAGCGCGGCGGCAGCGCCCGATGACGGGGCCTGCGTGACAGGCGCCAATTGGCGCGGCAGGCGGATAAGAAAGCGCGAGCCCTTGCCCTCCTCGCTCTCAACCTCGACCCTGCCGCGATGCAGATCGATCGCCATCTTGACCAAGTAAAGCCCAACGCCGGTGCCGACGATGCCCGATACATTGCTGCCGCGATGATAGCGCTCGAACAGATGCGCGAGATCGCTCGCCGGAATGCCGATGCCGTGGTCCGAGACGGCGACGATGACGGTATCGGGCGTCACCTCGGCCTCGACCTCGATGGCGCCGCCGGCGGGCGAGTATTTGATGGCATTGGCCAAAAGATTGCTGAAGACCTGAAATAACAGCTTGGCATCGCCCATGATCGGCATCGCCGCGGCGGAAAATCGCTCCGCGATCTGCGCCGTCGGCACCATCTCGCGGTGCAGCTGGCAGACCTCCTGCAACAGCACCGTCAAGTCGACGTCGGTCGGCTGGAGATAAAGCTCAGCGCCGCCATCGATCAGGCGCGACGAGTTGAGCAGATTGTCGATCAGGTGGGTCATGCGCAGCACCGCGCTGCGAATTTTTCCTGCCCGCTCGGCGATTTCCGCGGGCTTTACGGCGTCCTTGATCTTATCGAGACGCCGAGCGTGACCATCGATGACGGTCAAGGGCGTACGGAATTCATGCGAGGCCATCGATACGAAATTCCGTTGCATCAAGGCAAGCCGCTGCTCGTGTGCCAGTCGCTCCTCGAGCAACGCCGCCTGCCGCGCCAGTAGCCGCTGACTGCGCATCAGCTCGATCGCATTGTTGCGAAACACGACGGTCGCCTGCGCCATTTCGCCGATCTCGTCCGGCCGCTCGGTCTCGGGGATGTCGATAGCGGTCTCGTTCGAGGCAAGCCGGCGCATGCGGTCGGCGAGGTCGAGAAGCGGCGCGGAAATGTAGCGGGTGATATGAACAAGCGCCGCGACGACAAGCACGCCGGCGATCACGATAGCGAAGAGGATGAGCCAGAAGGCGGACCGATAGGCGGCGGCCAGCCGATCGCTCGCGGCTTGGGCGCTGGCAACGGCCTGGTCGGTAAGCTGGCCGAGCGTATCGCTCGCCGCATTGTAGGCCGCACGCGAGGAGCTACCGTAAATTCGCAGCGCGTCGTCCCTGCGCTCGGTGCGCGCCAGAACAAGCATCTGGTTGACGATGCCCCGGTAGGCGTTCCAATCCTCCTTGAACCGGTCATAGAGACCATCCTCCGCCGCATCGTGGCGAATGCGCTCGAAGTTGCGCTCGGCCTCGGCGATGCTCCGGTCGAGCCCCTCCATCTGCTTTTCGGTGGCGGCGGCTTCGGACGGGTTCGAGGCCAGCAGCGCGCTGCCTTCGAATGCGCGAAAATCCGATGTATAATTGTTGAGATCGCCGAGCGCGCGGGTCGTCGGCAGCCAGACTTCGGCGACATCCGCCGACGACATATTGAAATTGGCCAGACGCCAAATGCTGAACGAGCCGAGCACGACGACCAGCGCGAAGAACAGGAGAAACACCGCGGCTAGGTGGAAGCGGATCGATTGCGGTTGCCGCATGACCATATCCGTAGGGTCGAAGTTCCGCCAAGGCGGGGCGATTGCGACAATAACCATAGCGCAAAGCCGTGGAGACGGAAAACTGCATTGAGCTAGACTGCCGGATGCGCCAGAACCGCTAGGCCATAATGCCCGAACCGCACAAAAAGATCCTATGCATCGAGGACGACCGCGAGACCGCGGCGCTGATTGCCGAGGAACTCTTCGACCGTGGCTACGATGTCAGCGTCGCGCATGACGGGCGCGAAGGGCTGGCCGCGATCCTGAAAACCATGCCGGACCTGGTGCTCTCCGATGTCAGCATGCCGGCGATGTCGGGGTTCGAATTGCTGGAACGTCTGACCGCACTCGAGCCGCGTTTCGCGAAGATGCCCTTCGTGTTTCTGACCGCGCTCACCGATCGCGACAACGAGCTCAAGGGCCGGCAACTCGGCGCCGACGACTATGTCACCAAGCCGATCGATTTCGAGCTGCTTGCTACGATCATTACGGCGCGCTTGAACGGTGTCGCGCGCAGCGCCTTGTGGCCGAAAGCCGTCGGCCTCAACGATCGCGAGATCGAGGTACTGACCTGGGTGGCGCGCGGCAAGACCTCGGCCGAGATTGCAAAAATCTTGAGCCTGACCAAGCGGACCGTGGATTTCCATACCGACAATGCGCGGACCAAGCTCGGCGCCGCGACCCGCACCGAAGCGGTCATCAAGGCGGCGAGCGGACGGCTGATAGAGCCCTAGCCGTCGTTAGCGCCGCGCTCACCACACCGCAAAAAGGCAGATCAGCACAAAGGGCACGGCGACCAGCCCCAGATAGAGCCAAGTACGATAGCCTCGGGCATCGTTGGGGCCCTGGAACAAGAGGCTGCACAGCCAGATACAGATCCCGAGACCCAGCAGAAAGCGAATGAGATCGTTCGGAGTTTCGTAAGCGGTCCAGATGGTTTCGCTCTGCGGCAGACTGACACGAACCGCAATCGCGATCAGCGTGAAGATGAAGATTGCCCGCAGCGCGGTGGAAGCAATGCGCAACGCGGGCGAGACAGGCTGGGCCGGCAACTCCGCTTCAGGTGTCTCCGACCTCGCCATTTCGCGCGCTCCGCCCGGCAGCCATCGCTCTCTCCGCTTACGCCCCCACCGGCGACAGGCCGTTCCCAAGCCTTCTACGCCGGCCGACTGAGTCTTCCCCTTCAGTCAGTATAATTGCAAACGACCGAGCATGTAAGCGTCCAACGGCGGTCGCCGCGAAATTGTCCGCTCACTCCACACCCGGCGGCGCATTCGTTTCGGGCTGAGCGCCGGCCGCGCGATCCAGAAACATGGTCTGCAGCGCCGGCACGATCACCAGCAGCATGATGGGACCGATCAGCATGCCGCCCACGATCACGGTGGCGAGCGGCCGCTGCACCTGGCTGCCGATGCCGGTGGAGATCGCCGCCGGCAATAGCCCGATGCAGGCCGACAGCGTCATCATCAGGATCGGGCGCATCTGTTCCCCGACCGCTTCGAACATGGCGTCGACGGTATTCGTGCCGCTGGCCGCAACCCGGTAATAGCCGTTGATGATCAGGATTCCGCTCATCACCGAGACGCCGAACAGCGAGATGAATCCGATCGCCGCCGAGATGCTGAAAGCCAACCCCGTCACATAAAGCGCCAAGACGCCGCCGCAGATGGCAAACGGCAGACCGAGCAAAGCGAGCATGCTGTCGCGCCAGGAGTTGAACAGCCCATAGAGCAGCACAATGATCAGCACGAAGGTAATCGGAAGGATGATGACGAGCCGCTTTTTGGCCTGCTGCAGCCACTCGAATTCGCCCGACCATTCGATGCGATAGCCGACGGGAAGTTTCACATTGCGGCCGATCCGCTCTTGCGCCTCGTCGACGGCGCCGACGAGGTCGCGGCCGCGCACGCTGAACTTGATCGGCACGAAACGCTGGTTGCGTTCGCGGAAAATGTAGGAGGCGCCGGTGTCGAGCGTGATCGAGGCGAGCTCACTCAATGGAATATAAGCGTGGCCGCTCGGCGTCTGGAAACCGACCTTGAGATCGCGCACGGCGTCGATATTGTTGCGATATTGGGCCGCGAGCCGCACCACCACGGCGAATTGGCGATCCGATTCCAGGATCGTCGTCGCCGTGCTGCCGCCCAAGGCCGCGGAAATGACGCTGTTGACGTCATCGACGCTCAGTCCGTAGCGCGCCGCCTTGGCGCGATCGACTTTGATGTTCAAGTTGGGCTGCCCGAGCACCCAGAACGCCCCGAGATCGGCGATGCCCTGGACCTGACCCATCTCGCGCATCGCCGCGCGCGCGATGTCCTCGAGCGTTTTCAGATCGGGGCCGATGATCTTCGCCGAATTGGCGCCCTTGACGCCCGACAGGCCTTCTTCGACATTATCCTGGATGTATTGGGAGAAATTGAAGTCGATGCCGACGAATTGCTTGGCAAATTCGGCCTGCAGATCGTTGATCAGCGATTCCTTGGTGACGTTCGGCGGCCACTGGTCGAACGGTTTCAACGGCACGAAAAACTCGGCATTGTAGAAGCCCGCCGCATCGCTGCCGTCGTCCGGACGGCCTTGCTGCGACGTCACCGTGACCACTTCGGGGTAGCGCAGCAGCAGCTCGCGAATTTTGGTGACGACGGGCTCGCCCGCCTCGAGCGAAATGGTCGGCGGCATCGATGCCCGGATCCAGAGATTGCCCTCCTCCAGCGTCGGCAAAAATTCGCTGCCGAGCCGCGAACCGATGAAGCCGCTGACGACGAGGAAGATCAGTCCGATCGTAACGGTGATCCTTCTATTGACGAGAGACCAGCGCAATACCGGCGTATAGACGGCGCGCAGCCGGCGCACCACCACCGTCTCGACTTCCGCAACCTGGTCGGGGAGCAAGAGCGAAGCGAGACAGGGCGTGACCGTGAAGGTCGCGATCAGGGCTCCGACCAGCGCGTAGGCGTAAGTTCGCGCCATCGGACCGAAGATCTGGCCTTCGACCCCCTGCATGGTGAACAGCGGAATGAACGCCGCCACAATGATCGTGGTCGAGAAGAACACGGCCCGGTCAACCTGCAAGGCGCTCGCGAGAATGATGCGCAGTCGATCGTTCCACGCCTCGAGACCGGTGAAATCGCTGGCGCGGGTCGGATCGCGGCCCCATTTCTGCTCGGCGAGTTGCATCAGGAGAGCATCGCGCGCTGCCGGCCCGACCTGAAAATTCCGATAGATGTTCTCGACCATGATGACCGCGGCATCGACAATGATGCCGAAGTCGATGGCCCCGACCGACAACAGATTGGCGTCCTCGCCGAGCAGCACCATGATGATGATGCTGAAGAACAGCGCGAACGGAATATTCGCGCCGACGATGATCGCGCTGCGCAAATCGCCGAGAAACAGCCATTGGATGAAAAAGATGAGAAGGCAGCCGTTGACGAGATTATGCAGCACCGTCGCCGTCGTGACATCGACCAGCGAGGTGCGGTCGTAATACGGGACCAGTTTGACGCCCGGAGGCAGGGTGCCGTCCGAATTGATCTTTGCGATCTCGGCGCGGACCCGCGCCACCACGTCATTGGTGTGCAGCGTGCGATTCATGATGACAATGGCAGCGACGATATCGTCGTCATGGTCGCGGCCGGCCTTGCCGAGCCGCGGCACGTAGCCGACCGACACCGTGGCGACGTCCTTGACGAAGATCGGCACGCCGTTCGACTGGCCGAGCGGAACGTTCTCGATATCCTCGACCTTGTAGCCCTGCGTCAGATCCTCGGAGCCGCCTGAGTCTATCAACCCGATGCCGCGAATATTCACGGACTGCTGGCCCATATTGATGGTGCGGCCGCCGACATTGATGTTGGCGTTGCCAAGCGCGCTGATCACCTGGGGCAGCGTGACGTTGTAGGCGTCGAGCTTATGCAGATCGACCGCGACGTCGTATTCCTTGGTCGTGCCGCCCCAGGTATTGAGCTGCACGACGCCCGGAACGGTCAACAGCCGCCGCTGGATGACCCAATCCTGCAGCGTCCGCAGATTGGTCAGCCCGAAATGCGGCGGTCCCACCACCTGATAACGGTAGATCTCGCCGACCAGGCTCGTCGCCTGAATCTGCGGCGTCACACTATTCGGCAGGCTGACATTTTGCTGCAGATTGATGGCGGTCTGGGTGAGAGCGAAGTAATAGTCGACGCCGTAATTGAACGTCACCCGCACGAAGGAGAGGCCGTAAAACGAGGTCGAGCGAATGACGTCGATCCCGGGGGTCGAGGCTAGTCCCACCTCGATCGGAATGGTGTAATAGCGCTCCATCTCCTCGGCCGACAGACCGGGCGCCTGCGCGGTGATTTCCAGGATCACCGGCGCCGGATTGGGATAGGCCTCGATATTCAGCTTCGAGAATGCGAACAGGCCGGCGGCCAGGAATACCAAGAGTCCCAGCAAAATCAGCGGCCGGCGCGTCAGCCCGAATGTAAGCAGCCCCTTGAGCACAGTTTGCCTTTCCGATGGCGTGCGCGCCTGTCATTCCGAGATGGCAAGCTCGTTGCTCAGAAAAATCGCGCCTTCGGTAGCCGCCAGTTCGCCCGTTTGCACGCCGGCGAGGATTTGCCGGTAGCCGTCGCGCTGTTCGCCGATTTTGACCAAACGCCTTACGAAATGCCGGCGATCGGCCGTGACCCATGCGGTCATCGTGCCGTCGCCTTCGCGAACCACGCCGTCGATCGGAATGGCCGGAGAGCGTATCGGGGCGCCGACACGGATGACAAAGACCGCGAACATGCCCGAGCGCAGCTCGTGCTGCGGGTCCTTGACCTCCGACCGCACCAAGACACGGCGGGTGTTGGCATCGACGCTGGCGCCAATCGTGGTGATGGCGCCGTCGAACACACGGCCGGGAAACGCGTCGAGCCTGACTTGCGCCGGTTGGCCGACGCGAAACGCCGGGCTGTCGCTCTCGGCAACGTTGGCCAGCATCCACATGGTGTCGACATCGGCCACCATATAGGGCGCCGGCGTGTTGCCCGGTTGGACGAACAAGCCCGGCGCCGCATCGCGCGCGGTGATCCGGCCGGTGATGGGGCTCGGCACGACCAGCGTCGGATCGGCGCTGCGCTTGGAAATGATGGCCTTAATGTCGTCCTCGGTTTTTCCGAACAGCCGCACCGCATCGCGCGCCGCCTGCAGATTGCCTTCGGCGGTCTGTTGGTCGGACACAGCCTGCTCGACGTCGCGCTGCGACACCGCCTGCGTCGTGACGAGGCCGTGCAAACGATCGAGATTTTTACGCTGCAGGTCAGCCACGCCGGCGGCAGCGATCAAAGTCGATTCCGCTTGCAAGAGATCGGGGCTGTCGATCGTAAACAGCGTCTGGCCCTTTTTCACGTCGTCGCCGATCTGGGCGAACAACGAAATGATCCGCCCCTGATAAGGTGCAAAAACCTGAACCGCCATGTCCTCGTTGAAGTCGATGCTACCGACTGCCGTCTTCTCGATGGGAAATTCGCGCTCCTCGACCGGGGCGACCTTGACCGAGGAAAGCTGCGAATCCGACAGATCGACGCTGTTCGGGTCATGCGCCGGGCCGCCGGGCGCTTCGGCATTGGCGCCGGCGACGCCGAGCTCAGACTTCGCGCTGCCGCCGGAATGCCAGGTCCAATAGGCCACGACCGCCACGGCAAGGAGCACGGCGGCAACCATCGCGCCCAAGCGACCGGGTGTCGTGCGGGGAGCCATCGCTAAACCGCAACCAGCATCATGGGATCGCAGCGACGTTAGGATTGCAGCGAGTTGAGGATCTAAGCGACATGGCCATCACCCATCCCCCTGGTCTACTGTGATTAATCGCAGAACTGCGATTAATCACAGTATGCCGCGCGACTCATGACAGTTTATCACGGTTGGCTCTGGCGCTCCGGCGTCGACTGGGCTGAAGGCACCGTTTCAGGCCATTTCGCGGCACCTTCTTCAACGATGAAACATGTGCACTGTGGCTAGGCGAGCACAGCCAATATCGGCGAAATGGGAAATAATGCCGGTCGTGCGCCCGATCGCCCTAGCTCGGTCACAATAGCCCCGATTTCCAATGTCTGGTGTAGCGGTCAGGTGGCTTTGTTTGAGTACCACCACTATGGCGGCCGCGATGCTGTTGACGGGCTGCGCCGTCGGGCCGGACTTTCTGCATCCCGCCGCTCCGGAAATCATCCGTTACACGCGGGAGCCGCTTACCACGACCTCCGCCGCGGACATCGCCTCGGGCCAGACGCAGCATTTCGTCGTCGGCCGCGATATTCCGCAAGAGTGGTGGAAGCTTTTCAGATCGCCCGGCCTGAACGCGCTGATCGAGCGGTCGTTGCAGAATAATCCCAATTTGCAGTCGGCGCTCGCCACATTGCGCGCCGCGCGCGAGGCGGTCGCCGCCCAAAAGGGTAAGTACTTTCCGCTGGTCGAAGCCAACTTCAATCCGACGCGCCAACAGACCGCGGCGCCAATCTCCCCGGTCCTCGGCTCGGCCAGCAACCCTTTCAACCTCGTGACCGCGCAGGTTCTCGTGTCCTACACGTTCGACATCTGGGGCCTCAATCGGCGGACGGTTGAATCGCTGCAGGCGCTGGCCGACGTGCAGAACTTTCAGGTCGAAGCGGCCTACCTGTCGCTGACATCGAACTTGGCGGTGGCTGCGATCACCGAAGCGTCGCTGCGCGGGCAGATCGAGGCGACCGACCAGCTCATCGCGATCAACAGCAAAATGCTGGACGTCATGCAGCGCCAGCTCCACGCCGGCCTCGCCAACGGCAGCGATGTGGCAGCCCAAGAGGCGGCGCTGGCGCAAGCGAGAGCCACGCTGCCGCCGTTGCGCAAGGCGCTGGCGCAGCAGCACGACCTGCTCGCGGCGCTTTCCGGCGGTTTCCCGAGCGACGGCCCGCGCGAAACGTTCAGACTGGCCGATCTACATTTGCCTGTCGATCTGCCGGTCAGCCTGCCGTCGCAATTGATCGAGCAACGGCCCGACGTGCGCGCGGCCGAGGAGCAATTGCACTCGGCGAGTGCGCAGATCGGCATCGCCACCGCCAATACGCTGCCCACGTTCACGATCAGCGCCAATGGCGGCTATATGAATACGGCGTTCGCGCACCTGCTCGCACCACAAAATCTGTTCTGGGAATTGGCCGGCAATGCCACGCAGACCGTGTTCGACGCCGGCACGCTCTGGCACCAACTCCAAGGCGCCAAGGATACCTATCAGGCCGCGGCCTGGACCTATCGGGGCGCGGTGGTCGATGCCGTGCAGAACGTAACCGACGCTTTGCGTGCGCTGCAAAGCGATGCCGAAGCGTTACGGGCGGCGCGCGACTTCCAACGTGCCGCGAAGACAAGTTTCGATCTGGCGACCCAGCAGATGCAAAGCGGCAACGCCAATGTGCTGCTCCTCCTCAATGCGCAGCAGACCTATCTGCAGGCCACGCTTCAGGTGGTGCAGGCGCAGGCCGCACGGCTCTCCGACACCGCAGCGCTGTTTGCAGCCCTCGGCGGCGGCTGGTGGGATCGCCCGGCGCCGCTCCCCGAACAGAATTTCGACACCACAACGGGACAGACCGAGCCGCTCGCCGCCCAGGATGCCGGTCAGATCTTTTTCGACAGGCCGATGAAGTAGCCGCGGCGCGGGCCATATTGCGGGGCGAATACGCCGATGCCGCTACCGCTTCTGATCTGATAGATCGTGTCGAACAAATTGACGACGTCGAAGCGGACCGTGACTGGCTTGCCATCGGGCGACGCAAATTCGCGCGACAGCCCGGCATTGAACTGCGCATAGGGCGACTGGCTGCCGATATTGGCCGGCCCGGTCCGCAGCCCTGAGCCATAGATCATGTCGGTGGAGAACCGCGTGCCCTGCCACAGATAGGACAGGCCCGCTGATCCGGTCACGAATTGATTGTGGTCGGTATAGATCCAGTGCGTCGCGATGTATTGGAATTCCGTCAATCCGCCGAGCTGGGGCACCGGCGTCACGTTGTCGAATAGAAATTGGTTCGAGACGACCTGAGTGGCTTTCTCCTGGCCCACCGCTAGATTGCCATAGGCCTGAAAATTGCCGCTGTTGAATTTGGCGCTGAGCTCGACACCTTCGGTGATTCCCTTGGCGTAATTGAAGGCGCTGAGCACCAGAGCCTGACCGAAATTGCCATTGTCGATAAGGTCCTGGGCGATCTTGTAATAGGCGTCGATGCCAAGATCGAGCGTCGTGCAGTCGTTCGCCGTCGTTGAAGTGCAGCCGAATGGTATCTTCTGTTCGGCGCCAGCGTCGAAATAATGCGACCGTTCCGGCAGCACAGGGCTCGTGCCCCCGCTCGGCGGCGCCCCGGTCGTACCGGTGAACAGCGCGATATTGGCCGGTGCCGCCTCGACCAGAACCGGCGGCGTGAAATAGCGCGCATAGCCGGCATGAAAGGTGGTGTTTTCGAACGGTTTGTAGGTGAAGCTCAAGCGCGGGCTCAACTGATTGGCGTCGACGAATTGCCACATCTGGTCGAAGCGCAGCCCGGCATTCATGGTCAGTTTGTCGGTAAGCTTCCACTCGTCCTGCGCATAGACACCGGCGAGCCAGCCGAGTTTCGTGACGTTGTCTGTAATCGCCTCAGGCGCTCCATTATCGGCGCCGAGACAAGCTGTGCACGGCTCCACCAGAGATGTGTTGTCGACCCAGGTTTGTTCGCCGCTGACGGTGAAGCCCATGCGCAGCGTATGCGCCGGGCCGACGACGTACGACGCGTCGCCCTGAACGCCGTTGGTCAGGGCCTGCCGGCTGATATCGGAGGCGATGCCGTTCAGCAAAAGGTCGCCGACAGGATCCGGCATGAAATGCAGATTGTCATAGCGGGTGAAATAGGAAATCTGCCCATCGAAGCCGTTGACCGATCGCTGCAGCGCCAACACGCCGAATTGCGTGTTTTCATCCTGTCTTTCATTGAGCGCCGCGGAATTAAAGCTGGTGATGCCGGAGACGTTGGTGACCGGCGGATTGCCGTTCACGCCGACCGGCTGGCCCGGAACATTAGGGATCTGAAAGCTCGACGTCGCGGTGCCGGCAATCAGGCTCAGCCGCGTATAGGGATCGACGAAGCTCGACATATAGGCGAAGCCGCGTTCCTGCTGCGAAAAATCATGGATAGCGTTGAGCGTCGGCTGCGGATTTTCGATGCCTTCAGTGGTCTGCAGATAGCGGCCGCTGAAAAAATATTGCACCCCGCCGAAACAGGCAGAGGACGCGGCGGCCGGCTTTGCGGTTCCAGACGCCGCCGCGCCCGATCCACAATTGGCGCCGAAGGTGCCGCCATACTCAAAGCTCGGCTCGATCGTGCCCCGGCTGCCGCCGTAATAGCTTACGCTGCCGGAATTGTTGAAAATGTCGTTGCGGGTCGTGATGTCGATAAGGCCCGTCGTGCGCAATCCGTATTCGGCCGGCAGCGCCCCGGTGATCAGCGACAGACTGCCGATCAAGCCGGTATCGAGAAAACTGCCGAAGCCGGTGACGCCATCGGGCAGCATGATGCCATTGATGCGGAATTGCAAATTGGCGTGATCGTTGCGGACGTGTACCGAGCCGCTCGACGCCGAATCCTGCGACACGCCCGGCGCTTGCAGCAACACTTTCTCGACCGGCGCGTTGGTGCCCTGCGGCAACGCCTGGATGGCGGCGTGGCTGACCGTGCTGGAAGTCGTGCCGATCGTCGTGAATATATTGCTGCGCGCTTCGTCAAAACTGCTTTGCTGCTGGGTGAGCCGATCGGCGGGCGATGGCGGCGGCGGCTCGGTGCGCCGCGCAACCGCGCGCGGCGGCGGTCTTTTGATCATCGGAGCCGTGACGTTGAGTTGGGGAAGCGGGATTCCCACACCGGGCGTTTGAACAAATGGCGCGGACTGCGGCGACGACGGCGTGGAAGGAACCGCGGCGGGCGCCGCTGGGGGTGGCGACAGTTGGGGTGGCGGCTCTTGCGGCGTCGGCTCTTGAGGGGACTGAGTCTGCGCCGGCGGAATTTGCGCAGGCTGATCCTGCGCGCTCGCCGTTGCGCCAAGCGCAAGAACGGCTACCAGCGCGGAACCGCCAAACCTGCTCGTCCGAATAACCGACATGCTACTCCGCCGAATACACCGCAGGGAAAATTCGACAACCTGCTGGCGGTCGTGCTGTCGCAGCACTTCGTGAATCGAACAAAGTGCCGCTTCGATCTCGCGAGGCATCACCAGCGCAACGGAAGAAATCAGCGCAAGCTGCCGCGGATCGGCACCGACCGCCTATCAGGCGGCGGGCGGAGCGCGCGACTGGAAAGCGAAAAGTCGCGGCGCGGCACTGTCGCGGGCAGCGCCATAGGAATGCTCGATGCGATGGAAGCCAAGCGGCATCGGCAGCGGCGGCGCATGCGCGATCAGCGATGTCGAAGCGAGATAGATCGAGGCGCAAATCGCGCAATAGTCGTCGTCGGCGCCGGGATTTTGCGCAGGAGCTTGTCGTGACGCTTGCGCCACCACGGCTTTGTGCGTGACAGCGACCGTAGCGTCCGCGTTCGCGGCGCGCATGCCGTCGAGATGCAGGTGCCCGAAGGAGAGCACGATCTGCAACGCCAGCACGGCGAGCGCCAATAGCGCGCCATGCCGTTTATGGCCGCGAACCCATCCCATCGGCCCTATGCTAACGTTATAGTATTACATTAGGCAAGAGGGACCGCGCATCCGCCACTGTCAGAATGTGGCGGCGAGCGTCAGCCGCACCGCAAGCGGCTCGATCGGATGCAACACGTAATCCATCACGCCGTTTTGGCACACGGCCGATGGCGCGGTCGGCGGACCGTGCGCTGGAAAGCACATCGCGAACAAACTATCGGTCTTCAGCAAAGAACCATACGCATAGGTCGCCTGATCGGTTCGCGCATCGAGGAGATTGAGCCCGTCGAGCTGAATGCGCCAGCCGTTGTCGAAGCGGTAGCCGATCTGGCCGTTGAATATACTGAGCGGCGGCGACTGAAACGCCCCGTCCTCGGTGAGCGGCCGCGAACTGATATAGCGCCAGCGCAGATCACCGAACCAGCCGGTTGCCTCGCCAAGCGTGATGCCCGCCGACGCCACCATCCAGGGCGCGTTGTAGACGTAATTGCCCGGCGCATTGCCGATCTGCGCTTGCGAGAATCCGGCGAGCGATTGGAAGAGTTCCGCCTGCGCCGTATCGTCACCGAGGAACCGCGCGCGCGTCAGCGCGAGGTCGGCATCGATGTGCAGCCACGACGCCGGCCGGTAATCGTTGGTGAATTCGATGCCGCTACGCTGACTCGGCCGGCCTGCGGTGGTGTCGCCGCTGTCGCCGTCGAAGAACAGTTCGGAATCCTGGTGCAGGTAGAACAGACTGACCGAGCTGTCGAGGTTGGCAATGGCCTTGGTTCGGACTCCGATTTCGGCGCCGCGCGAGCGCACCAGAAGGGGCGATGCGCCCTGCGGCGTCGCCGGATCGCCGGGCACTTCGGTCGTTGTCACGCTGCGCGCATCATTGCTGTGATAGCCCATCCCAGCGCCGAGGAATAATTCGGTGCTCGCGAACGGACCGAACACCATTCTGAATTTAGGGCTGCCGATCGCCGCTTGATTGTTCCCGGAATTCGCGGACTGCAGGATCGAATTTACCGAGGCCGAATAGATATCGCCGCGCCAGCCGAGCGTGGTCCGCAGCCAATTCGTCCAATGCAATGTGTTCTCGGCATAGATTCCGGCATTACCCTCTTCGATGTGATCGGCAAGAATGCTCGACAGGAATTGTCGCTGCACCGTATTGCTCAGCGCGATATTTATATCGTCGTAGCGCGACTGGATGCCGTAGACGGTTTCCGTCGGCAAGCCGAACATCGAGCCGCTGACCGTGCGCGACGCGCCGCCGCCGCCGTAAGTGCGATCGTCGCGCTGATGGAATTGGTCGCCGTTGGTGGGATCGGTGAGAAACCAGGTGTAGTTGTTGAAAAGATCCAGCTCTTGTTTGACCAAATAAGCGTTTGCCTTCCACGATCCGTCGCCGTCGGATTGCGCCAACCGGGCGGACAACGAAAACCGGCTGGTATCGCCGCCGTCAGTCGGATCGAGCTCGCCATAGGGCCCGACCAGGCCCGCCTCGATGGCGCGGAGCGGTATCTGATCGCTGGACGTCCAGGTGTTCGAATACGCCATCGCGGTTGCGGAAAAACCGTCGGTGGCCGTACCCTGGCTGTAACGCAAAAGCCCGCTGAGCTTGCGTACGCCGTCGGGCGTGGTCCACGGGCCGTCATAAGTGTTGACCTCGCCGGCATAGAGCAGCGAACCGCCGCCGAGCTTGGTCGAACCCATCGTGAAATAGCGCTGGTAGTCGAAGCTCCCGATGGTGGCTTCGACAATCTTCTTATCGACACTGTCCCTGAGATTGATGAACAGCGAGCCGGCGGTGGCGAAGTCGCCGACGTCGGCGAAGTACGGCCCCTTGCGGATGTCTAGACCGTTGACGGTCTCCGGCATCAGCCAGTTCAGATCGGCATAGCCCTGGCCGTGAGCGTGGGTCGGCAGATTGATCGGCATGTCGTCGACGAACACAGCAAGGTCGGTGCCATGATCGAGATTGTAGCCGCGCAGGTAATATTGATTGGCCTTGCCGCCGTCGGCATGCATCACCACGGCGAGCCCCGGCGCCGCTTCGAGGATTTCGCCGGGCCGGGTGACCGGGCGGTTGTTGAGGTCCTGCCCCGAGACAGTCATCTCGCTCGCCATGGTCGGCGCGACCGGCACCCCGCCAGCGATGTTGGGTGCGCCGGTCGCGTAGGGAGACGGCGGGGTCGTCGTGACGCCAGGCGCGGCGACCTGCGCCGGTCTGCTGCGCGGCGTCCGCGACATGGCATGCGGGGCCGTCACCCGGATGGTTGGGAGTTGCGTGCCGTTGGATTGCATTGTCGGCGGCGGATCGGTCGTGGCCGACGGCGCCGCAGCCGGCACCGGCTGCACCGTCGGCGACGACTGGGCCCAGGCGCTTGCCGAGAGGGCCGGGATCAGAAACGCCGTCGACGCAACGAGGCGCGCCGCCATCAATACCCCCAACGACTCCCGCACAGCCGGCCACACGACAATGCGTGTGAGCGGCGGGTCGCGCCTCTGTCCGACCGGCTGCAGGATGTAACCTCGGTATGATGTTATCAATAAAAATGCATACCGTATAGTCGCGAACTTCGACACAGCCCGCACGAACGTCGCAAGCACGAATATCGCGAGCACAGACATGGAGACACCTCGGGTAACACGCCCTGTGGCACGTCACCGCGAACTCTAAGTGTCCCGCACATCCAAAAAGGATGATTGGTTCGCTTACCGCCGATACACCCCGACCGGCAGCGCTCGCGTATGACCACGGCTGACGGCAGGTCTCCTGGCTCGCGGGTCACCACCTTCCGTCGCCTTCCCGGGACCCGATATCCCAGTGGACGTGTGACGGAAGATTCGCCGCTAACAGTTGCGGGGGCAGCCGCAGAATCGGACGAAATCTCGTCCACACTGCGTTCCCTTTTGATCCCCAATTAGGGGAACCGTCGAACCAAACATAAGAGACGAGACGCCCGGGCGTCAAACCCCTGTTTGACGACAGCCGCGAATGAGCCACTCATCTGACGGCCATTCCATTGAGTATGTATTTTTATATAAATGTGCATACTGAGTGGCGAGATGGCGCGACACAGTCGATGCGCCATGCCGCAAGGAGGTGCCATGACTGCTCTACTCATCCGGCTGCTTGCAATCGCCATCATCGCGCTTGCCACAACGGCCGGCGCCCGCGCCGAAACCCCGGAGGAATGGGTCGCGCTCGGCGCCCGCGTCCATGGCGCGTTCGGCTCGTTCATCCCGGTCGGCATCCGCATCGGGCTCGATGCGCTCAAGCGGCTCGATGTAAAGCCGCGCGAGGTGACGGTCGTCTATTACAGCGGACCGAAATCGCCCTGCCCCTGCCCGGCAGACGGCATTGCGATCGCCACCATGGCCAGCGCCGGCCAGGGCACCCTGCAGGTTGCCCCCGAAAAGGCACCCGAGGAAACAATGGGCATCGCAGTGATCCGCAGCAAGGCGACCGGCGCGAGCTTCAAATACACTATCGCCGCCTCGTGGCTACCGAAGCTCATCGACATCAACAAGCAGTTCGATCCGATGGGCCGCTACAATGCGGTGATGAACGCCACCGATCTGTTCAGCGTCGAGCCTGTTTCGGCCATCGAATCGCCGACCAAGTAGCCTTTGATGGTGCTAGGATCGCGTCGCCGCCATTTTCGGAGACAGCGATGCAGCGCGTGACCATTACCATTGACGACGAACTCGGCGCCGAACTCGACCGCTTCATGCAGGCGCGCGGCTACGCCAACCGTTCCGAAGCGATCCGCGACCTCGCCCGCTCGGGCTTGCAGCAGGCGGCCGCCGAGGTCGGCGGGCCACGACCCTGCGTCGCCGCGCTTATCTACGTCTACGACCACGAGGCGCGCGATCTGCCGACGCGTCTCACGCGCGATTTCCACGACCGCCACGATCTGGCGCAGGCGACGCTGCACATGCATCTCGATCACGACAGCTGCATGGAGGTCACCGTGCTGAAGGGGCGCGGCTCGGACGTGCAGGAATTCGCCGACCACATCATCGCCGAGCGCGGCGTGCGTCACGGCCACGTCGTTTATCTGCCGGCGGACGGCGCGCATGGCCACGGCCGGGGCGGAACCCATAGCCACGCCAATAAGCCCGGCCAACGTCGCCGCGTGAGCTGATGCAGCCGCCCAGACCGGCCGCAAGTTACTGATTATGCACGATAATATAAATCAACGCCGCGCGCGCATTAACGCCGCGCCGCGATCTTCATCGAATAGCGACGGCTGCCGTGCTAAAGGGCCGCGGCAACGAGTGATCGCCAAACCGAGCAACATGTCGAGCATCGCCCAGAACGGTCCGGACCCGCGCGCGCAAGCGCTCGTCGCGTCCTATGCGCGTGCCGGCTACACGCAGACCGAACCGCCGGTACTGCAGCCGGCCGAGCCGTTTCTCGACCTTTCGGGCGAAGACATCCGACGGCGCATGTTCCTCACCGCCGACCCGGACGGCCGCGAATTGTGCCTGCGGCCCGACCTGACCATCCCGGTGTCGCGCGACTACCTGGCATCGCCGCAGGCGGGGAAGCCCGCGGGCTTCTGCTATCTCGGCGCCGTGTTCCGCCACCGTGAAGGCGCGCCGGCAGAATTCCTGCAAGCCGGCATCGAGAGTTTCGGCCGCGCCGACAAGGCGGCGGCCGACGCCGAAATGCTGGCGCTCGGGCTCGAGGCGACCTCGCAATACGGCGTCGGCGCGCCCGAAATCCGCATCGGCGATGTTGGGCTGTTTGCGGCCTTCATCGCGGCGCTCGATCTTGCGCCGGCGTGGAAGCGTCGCTTGATCAAGGATTTCAATCGCAAGACTTCACTGAAGCACGACCTCGATCAGCTCACGCTCGCCGCCGCCAACGGTTCTAAAGAATATCAGGGCGTGCTCGCGGCGCTCGCGGGCTCCGATCGCAACGCCGCACATCATCTCGTCACCGATCTGCTCTCGATCGCCGGCATCGCCGCGGTCGGCGGCCGCTCCGTCGCCGAGATCGCCGACCGTTTCCTCGAGCAATCGGCGCTCAACGCGCCGACGCGGCTGCCGCGCGAAACTCGCGCACTGATCGAGCGCTTCTTGTCGGTCGAGGGTGATCCGGACGAGGCGGCCGGCGAGTTGCACGCGCTTTCCGCCGACGCCGAAATTTCGCTGTCGCCGGCGCTCGATCTGTTCGAGACGCGCACCGGCTTCCTCGCCGCGCGCGGCGTCGACGTGCGCGCGATCAAATTCGCGACCGCCTTCGGCCGCGGCTTCGATTACTACACCGGCTTTGTGTTCGAGCTGCAGCAAGGAACCGAGAACTCGGCGCGGATCAAAAGCCCACTGGTGGCCGGCGGGCGCTACGACGGCTTGCTGACGCGGCTGGGCGCGCGCGAGGCGATCCCGGCGGTCGGCTTTGCGGCTTCCATCGATGAACTGGCTACCGTTGGAGGCGCCGCATGACCGCGCCACTCCTTCTCGCAGTGCCGTCAAAGGGGCGGCTGCAACAAAACGCCGAGGCCTTTTTCGCTCGAGCCGGTCTCGAACTCGTAAAGCCGCGCGGCGCCCGCGACTATCGCGGCACGATCGCGGGATTCGACAACGTCGAAATCGCCTATTTGTCGGCGGGCGAAATCACCGCACAGCTTGCCCAAGGGGCGGTGCATCTCGGCGTCACCGGCGAAGATCTGGTGCGTGAGATGATCCCGCAATCGGCCGAGCGGATCGTGCTGATCACCGGATTGGGCTTCGGCTTCGCCAATGTCGTCGTCGCCGTGCCGCAGGCGTGGATCGACGTGCGCAACATGGCCGATCTCGACGACGTCGCGACTGCGTTCCGGCTGCGCAACGAGCGCAAGATGCGGCTCGCCACCAAATACGCCAATCTGACCCGCGGCTTTTTCGCCGAGCACGGCGTCGTCGACTACCGCATCGTCGAAAGCTCGGGCGCGACCGAAGGCGCGCCGGCGGCCGGCACCGCCGAGTTAATCGTCGACATCACCACGACCGGCGCGACGCTCGCCGCCAACGGCCTTAAAGTGATCGACGACGGCGTGATCCTGCGCTCGCAAGCGAACCTCGTCGCGGCGCGCACGGCGGCCTGGGACGAAGCACGGCGCGAGACCGCGCGGCTTATTCTCGACCGCATCGCCGCGCAAAAGCGCGCCGAAGCCTATCGCGAGGTGCGCACCCGTTTCGCCGGCATGAACGAGGCGCTTTTGGCCGGCGCGCGGGATCAATTCGGCGTGGTCTCGCCGTTCGGCGGTCCGACCTCGTCGGGCATGCTGACGCTGCACTGCCCGCCGGGGAACGTGCACGCCCTCGCGAACTTTCTGCGCGACCGCGGCGCCGAAGCGGTGTCGGTCGCGGCCATCGACTATGTCTATACCCGCGACAATCCGCTCTTTGCCAAGCTTGCCACCGAGCTCGATCGGCGCTGATATTCGGTCGATGGTGTTTCAGGGGAGAATCGCACCGTGCCGCGTTTGCCGAACTTGCGCCGGGTCCTGGCAGCTCTAGTCCTTGCACTTAGCGCCTCGGCGTTCGCCGCCCCTCGTGCCGATGCACAGACGGCGCCGGCTAACCGCATCACGATCATCGTCGCCTTCGCGCCCGGTGGCATCGCCGACACGCTGGCGCGGCTGATCGCGCAGGGTATGACGGAACGTCTGATGCACCAGACCGTCGTGGTCGAGAACCGCGGCGGCGCCGGCGGCAATATCGCTGCCGAACTCGTAGCGCACGCCGACCCGGACGGCTATACGCTCTTGGCCACGACGACAGCGCTTGCCATCAACGAAACGCTGTTCACCAACAAGAAATTCTCGGCGAGCGATTTCAAGACCGTCGCCATCGCCGCCTCGAGCCCGGAAGCGCTGGTGACGGGCCCGGCCAACCCGGCCAACAATCTCGCCGATTTCGTCAAGTCAATGAAAGGCAAGACCGCCAATCTCGCGATCCCCGGTGTCGGCACCGGCTCCGACATCGAGGCCGAATATTTCTTCAAGTTCTTGGCCAAATCGCCGGTGCAGGTCATTCCGTTCCAGGGCGGTGCGCCCGCCATCAATGCGACGATCGGCAACCAGGTCGACATCATGGCGACCACGCTCGGCGGCGGCGCCGCGGCCCAGATCGCAGGCGGCAAGCTCAAAGGCCTCGGCATTGCCGCCGACAAGCGCGCAGCCGTTACGCCGGACATCCCGACTTATGCCGAGCAGGGATTTCCAGGCTTCACCGCGGCGTCGTGGGTGGGCTTTTTCGCGCCGGCCAAGACCGACCCCGAAGTCCTCGGCACGCTCAATGCAACGATCAACGACATTGTAAAATCGCCTGACGTGCGCAAGAAGCTTGCCGATATGGGCTTCGATCCGATCACGCTACCGCAGGCGCAAGCCGAACTTTTGTTCGCCACTGAAGTCAAGAAGTGGGGCGACATGGTCAAGGCGCTGGGTCTATCCATCAAGTAATCGTCGTCATCGCGAGAAGCGAAGCGACGAAGCAATCCAGCACTGCGCGACCGCGGCCAGCCGCGCTGGATCGCTTCTCTCCGCTCGCAATGACGCTTACGCCGTATGCCCGTCGAACTCCCCGGATTTCGGCAGCTTCTTCTCACGCTGCGGCGTCATTTTCGCCGGGTCCAGCTCGCCCGGCACGCCGCGCGGCCCGAGCTTGCGCCGGGCCATCTGATCCTCGGTCTCGCGGTCTTCTTCGCGGATCTTTTCAGCCATCGCTGACCTTAAAGCGGACGGTGGATGCGGCCGAACAACCAGCCGAGCCCAAGCGCGATGGCGACGGCGGTGTAGGGCTGCGTCTCGATGGTATTGCGCAGCGCCTTTTCAAACGAGCCAGCCGTTTGCCGCGCGGCGCGGTTGGCGCTTTCCGCGACATCCGAAGCGCTATCGACGGCGTGGTCGTAGAGGCCTTGGGCTGCGTCGGTGACGTCATCGGCGACACCGCTCGCCTGCTTCTTGGCATCGCCGAAGGCGCGGGTGAAATCGGAACTGGCGGCGCGAGACTGGGCCATGGCTTCCTCTGCTGATGTGCCTGAAAGGGCAAAATTAGTCGGGCTGTGCAGCCTCAACGCCGGGATCCAGCGCAATGTTCCTGATTGCCAAAATTTGCCGCAATATTTCGCGGGCCATGGAACCCGACCCTTTCGCTGCGGGTTTATGCCGCGGACATCGCGTCAACTCATAGAGTTCGCCACTTGGAGGTCGCCACATGGGCCTGATCATACTCATTGTCGTTGTGCTGCTTCTATTCGGCGGCGGCGGCGGATATTGGGGTTACAACCGTGGCTATTACGGCGGCCGCGGTCACGGATTGGTCTGGTTGATCGTCGTTATTCTTGTGCTGGTCGTGCTGTTCGGCGGACCGCATTACGGCGGACAAATTTAGCCTGCGGAACCGCCCCGCGACTGAGACGTTAGGCGGAGCCAAATCGCAACTGCGAACGGAGGAGAGCCGTGCCTGTACTATTCGGATTCATTCTGGGAGTGATCGTGACCATCGCGGGCGCTTACACCTACGATGCCCAGACCGGCCGCGCCACGAACGGACTTACCTCGGCGGCGGCCAGCGGCCAAGCGCCGGTGGTCAATTGGGAAGTGGTCGGTAACCACTGGACGCATCTTCAGGACGACGTGCGGCTGAAGACCGAGGACCTGGAAAAGACCCTGAAGCGGCACGTCGGATAAGCGGCACGTCGGCTAAGGATCTTCCGCGATTATATCCACGCAGCCTTGCCGCGCCCTAGGCGGCGCGGCGTTCGGCTCCGTCACCGTTTTCATAGACGACGGTCGCGGCCGCCGTGTTCGAAATCGGGATGTGGTAATTGCGATGCACCTCGGTGACGCGCCCGGTCAGCGCGCCGCGCATCGCCATCCAGTTGAGGAATTCGACGCCCTGGGCGCCGGCCTCCTCGACCACGTCGTGGATCGAATAAAGCGTCAGCGTGTCCGGATCGCCGGCGAGAGCGTCCATGCATAGGCTGTCGAATTCCTTGTTGACGAAGCCGGCCCGCTTGCCGTCGAGCTGGTGCGACAAGCCGCCGGTGCCGACGACCATCACGCGCAAATCCTGCGGATAGGATTCGAGAGCGCGGCCGACCGAACGGCCGAGCTTGAGGCAGCGCTTCATCGACGGCAGCGGATGCTGCACGGTGTTGATCGAGATCGGCACGATCTTGACCGGCCATTTCTCGCCCGGCCACATCAGCGTCATCGGAATCGTCACCGCATGATCGATGAGCATGTCCTGGCACATCGTGATGTCGAATTCGTCGGCGACCAGCGAATTGATAATGTGCCACGACAGCGCCGGATCGCCGGCGATCGAGCGCGATACCGGGATGCCCCAGCCCTCGTCTTCGTTGCGGTATTCACTCGCAGCGCCGACCGCGAAGGTCGGCAGCTTGTCGAGAAAGAAATTCAGTCCGTGGTCGTTGTAAAACACCACCGCGACGTCGGGCTTCTCCCGCGCCAACCAGTAATGCACGTAATCGAAGCCGCCGAAAAAAGGCTGCCAATACGGGTCGTTGAATTTTTTGTCGGCAATCGCCTTGCCGATCGCGGGCACGTGTGTCGTCGCGACGCCGCCGATGATTTTAGCCATGATTATCTCCCTGCCGCGGCGAGCTTCGCCTTGAACTCGTCGACCGTGATGCCGGTCTGTTGCGCGCCGATGTCCTGAACATTGAGCCCGAAAATGCCGGCGAGCTTGGCGAGGTAATAGACGTTGCCCCCGGCCTCGATCATTTGCAGCACATTGCGGTTCTTGACTGCCGCGCGCTGTGCGTCGGTCAGCGCGAATTTGCGGCAATAGCCCTCCTCGTCCTTGAGAAACGCCGCCCGGTTTGCGGCGCTGTTGAACGAAAAGCACATGCGATTGAGCGCGAGACCCTTTTGCGCCTGATCGCCGTCAAACATCGTGGTGCCGGCTATGTCCTGTTTCATGGCGTTTTCCCCTGCCGGAGCCCGGGCTGCGTCATTTGGCCGACGCTGTTTGCGTCGATCGGGCCGATGCTTCCGACGCTGCGGCTTCAGTCTTGAGCAATTGCAACTTTGCCGGCAGCGGGCGCTCCGGCTGCGCAAGCCGGTTGTGGCTGATATTGCGCGTTTGATAATCGCCCCACGCTAAGGCGACGGCGAACACGATGAAGGCAATGCAAACTACAAGCAGGCTGACGATTTGGATGGTTGACATGTCGGTTTCCCCCGCAGCGGTTTCGTTCGCAACTAATCGTTATCCCGCCTCGGCCGCTGAGCTTTGACTTGGATCAAACGCATGGGCGAAGGGCTCAGATTTCCACGGGGTGGGTCGGGGCCGGCGACTAATTGTCGTCACTGCCCAGGACTCGTCCGGTGCTTGGATTGACCATATGCACCCGCGTGCAGGCGATGCAGGTCACCGGCTCGTACGCCACGTCTGTCTGGCGTTCGGGATCGTCCGCGACCCAGCCTTGGACCTTCAGGCTGGTGTTGGGGCATCGGTACAGAAATACAGGCATCGAGCTAAATGACGCGAGGATCTTTCCGCCGATTTGATTTAGATCAAATCATGCCAGCGGCGGCGACAAATTCTCTTTTGTTCTTAAGTTGTTCTGCGCCGTAGCGGACACAAATCGTGCGATTGCGTCAGGCCCCCTCGCCGGCATCGCCGCCGTCGTCGCGCACCCGAAAGACGACAAAGTGCGACAGCGAAAAATTGACGACAAAACTGGCAAGGATGGCGGCGGCTTTGGCGAGCCACACCGGCAAAGCGAGAACCTGCGCGGCGAACACCAACGTCGTGGTATTGGCGATCAGCCCCGCGATGCCGGAGACCACAAAGGTCAGATAGTGGCGCCAGCTCAACTTCCGGCCGGACTCGGCGGCGAAGGTGATCGAGGAATTCAGAATATAGGAGCCGCTCACCGCGACAATCCACGACATCATATTGGCGACGATCAAGAGGATCGTGTCCGGCCTGCCGCAGTGGCAGCTTTCGCTGAACGAGGCGAACAGAGCGAGTGCGGCGGGCGCGTGCTGCAGGATGGAGCGTGCCACAAGAAAAAGCGCGTAGTCGACGGCGGTATTGATGACGCCAATGAGTGCGAATGACATGGCCTTGAGGCTCAGCGTCCGCCGACGCCACGCGTCGTCGAGCCTGTCGGCGAGCACGGAGCGGGGTGGATCGGGAGGAGAAACAGGGGTCATCGCGGGCTTTCGCATATCATGTCCGGCCCGCTGCGACAGCCTGGCCCACACGGAGGGGGTGGGCGCGCGACCGCGGTTTGCGCTATAGAACGGCCGAGACCGGGCTAAGTTCATGAACGCTACCGACAATCGTATCGCGCCACTGCCCCGCGCCCCCGGCGCGGCCGGACCCGATTCGGGTGCCGCAAGCGGACTTTCCATCGTAGTGCCGCTTTACAACGAGGCGGCTTCGCTCGACCGCCTCCACGCGCGGCTCATCGAGGTGGCGCAGCAACTTGCCGCATCGCGCGGGCTCGCTTGCGAAGTCGTCTACATCGACGACGGCAGCCGCGACGATACGCTCGCCATCGCGCGTGCGCTACCGGCCGTCGCCATCGATGTGCAGGTCGTGTCGCTGTCGCGCAATTTCGGCAAGGAGGCGGCGCTGCTCGCCGGCCTCGATTATGCCCGGCGCGGCGCCATCCTGTTCATCGACGGCGACGGCCAGCATCCCCCCTCTCTGATCGAGACGCTGGTCGGGCATTGGCTCGATGGCCGCTACGACGTCGTCTATACCGCGAAGGCTAATCGGGCGAATGAATCGGCCTCCCGAAGGGTCGCGGTGAAGAGCTTTTATGCGCTGTTGAACTGGGGCGCGCGGCCAAAAATCCCGGAAGACGCCGGCGATTTTCGACTGTTGTCGCCGCGGGCCGCGGCCGCGCTGCGGCAACTGCCGGAGCGCAACCGCTTCTTCAAGGGACTGGCGAGCTGGATCGGTTTCCGGCAGAAGCGGATCGATTACGAGCCGGAAGCCCGCGCCGACGGCCGCAGCACCTGGAATACCCGAAGACTCATCGGGCTCTCGCTCAACGGCCTGACCGCTTTCTCGGTGGCGCCGTTGCGGTTTGCCACCATGCTGGGCGTGGTGCTCGCGGTGATCGCGTTTTGTTACGGTTTGCAGATCGTCTACGAGACGCTGGTCTATGGCGAGAAAGTGCCGGGTTATCCTTCGCTGTTCGTCGGCATCATGGTGCTCGGCGGCATGCAATTGATCATGCTCGGCGTGGTCGGCGAATATATCGGAAAAATCCTGCAAGAGATCAAAGGCCGGCCGGTCTATTTCGTCGCCGAGCACGACGTGAAGCCCGCGGAGGACGCAAAGCTCGCCGCGACCGGCGCCCGCACCGCAGCCGAATGAGCCAAGACAAGCACGGCCGGCCCCATCACGGCACTCGATACATCCGGCTGTGCGCCGACGATTACGGCATTTCGCCGGGCGTGAACGCCGCGATCCTCGACCTGATCGCGCGCCGACGCATCAATGCCGCGTCGGCGATGGTGGTGGCGCCGGATTTTTCCGTGGGCGCCGCGAACGCGCTTCGGGACGCCGCCGGCAAACACGCCGCGATCGGGCTGCACCTCACTCTGACGGCGCCGTTCAAACCGCTGTCGCGCGGCTTTGCGCCGCTGCGTCACGCCACGTTCCTCTCGCTCACCGCCATGATGCGGCGCGCGCATCTGCGGACTTTGCGGCCCGAATGGCTGACGATCGAGATCATGCGCCAGGTCGAGGCCTTCCAGTCGGCGTTCGGACGCCCACCGGATTTCATCGACGGCCACCAGCACGTGCAGCTCTTCCCGCAGATCGGCGAAGCTTTGTTGCGCGTCGTCAAGGATGCCGCGCCGAACGCTTGGGTCCGCCAATGCGGACGGAAGCTGCCGGCGCATCGGCGCTTTGTCGACCGCAAGGCGCTGCTGCTCGATGCCCTCAGCCGGCGCTTCCGCAGGCTTGCGGCGCGGCATGGGGTGCGGACCAATCCGGCTTTTGCCGGCGCCTACGCCTTTCGCGCCGAAGCCGACTACGCCAAGCTGTTTGCGAAATTTCTCGATCACTTGCCTGACGGCGGCGTCGTCATGTGCCATCCGGGCCAGGCGGACGCCGAGCTGCGGCGGCTCGATTCATTGACCGATCTGCGCGACCGCGAATATGCGTTCTTCCTCGGCGAGGATTTCCCGCGGCTTCTTGAAGCGCGAGACGTTGCGCTGGGCTAGATCATCAGTGCGGCCACGGCATGATCGGAACGGTGCTGATCGCATTTGCCGGCGAGCCATTGACGATCTTGGTGCTGATCGCGAGATAGACGAGCGTGTTATGAGGCTTGTCCACCATGCGATAAATGCGCGTGGTCTTGAAAAAGATGCTGGTCTTCTGGGTGAAGACCTCTTGGTCGTCGCCGAGCTTCGACAGATCGGTGTCGATCGGGCCGTTTTGCCGGCACGATACCGAAAAATTGGACGGGTCCTCGTTCAAGCCGAACGGCTGGCCCCAGCCGCCTTTTCTGGCCTGCGAAATGTGGCACTCGATGCCCGCCACTTGCGGATCTTCAAAGACGCTGACGCACACTTTGTCGTTGGGAGAAAGCACGTTAAACGTGGTGCTGACGCAGCCCAAATCCGTGGCCTGGGCAGGATGACTGAACATAACGAGCAGTGCTGCCACGCCCAAAAGCCACTTCATTTGCAAATCTCCGCTGCGGTTATCGCCGACGTCAGTCCGCGTTGCGCTGCGCGCAGTCTAGCCCAAAACAGGCATAGCTGCTCATATCGTGGCCTAAGGCACAATCCGCCAGTGGCAGCCGCAGCGCTAAACTCGCCACGTGATTTCAGCGATCTTCGGAGTGAAACATGAAACGCATCCTCATTACCGGCGCGGCGGGCCAAATCGGCGTCGCGTTACGTCACGGTCTGCGCGGCAGCTATCCGCTTATTAGACTTCTCGATGTCGCTCCGCTGGGCGCCGCCGCGGCGGGTGAAGAACTTCTCACGGCGGACATACGCGACGTGGCCGCGCTGGAAAGTGCGATGGCGGGGATAGACTGCGTCGTGCACCTCGCCGGTGCGTCCACGGAGGCCGCATGGGACAAGGTGCTGCCGCTGAATATCGAAGGCTGTTACAATGTCTTCGAGACGGCGCGCCGCCAGGGCGTCAAACGGGTCATCTTCGCCAGTTCGAACCACGCCATGGGCTTTCACCGCCGCGAACGCTTCCTCGACGATCGC
Organism: Xanthobacteraceae bacterium; assembly: GCA_049282655.1. Taxonomy (GTDB): domain Bacteria; phylum Pseudomonadota; class Alphaproteobacteria; order Rhizobiales; family Xanthobacteraceae; genus BOG-931. Next base: position 8,067 of record JBAPUM010000108.1, on the reverse strand, counting down.
GTCGCGGTGCGGCCGGACTCGCGCTACGGCGTTTCCAAGGTGTTCGGCGAGGCGCTCGGCCGTCTCTATGCCGACAAGCACGGTATCAGCGTCGCCTGTCTGCGCATCGGCACCTTCCGCACGCCCGACCGGCCGATCGACGCCCGCGGCCTGCTGACCTGGATCAGCCATCGCGACATGGTGCAACTCACGCGCCGCTGCATCGACCACCCGGATTACCACTTCGTGATCGTCTACGGCGTTTCCAACAACCTGCGCAGCCGCTGGGACAACAGCAACGTAGAATTCCTCGGCTATCGCCCCGAGGATGATTCCGAGGTGTTTGCGGCCGAGATATTTGCCGGGGGCAAGAAAGAGAACGATATCTCGGCGCAATTCCACGGCGCCCATTACTGCCCGATGGAATTTTCCGGCGACACGTCGCGGATCGAGTGAGCGTCAATGGGCGAGACGCCGCGCGACTTTCATGCGCTGCACCGTGTCGCCCGCCAGATGGCTCCAGATAAAGGCATCGCGCACCAGCTTGTCGGGGTGCTGATCCATGAGACAGCCGTCGGTGCCGCGGACATCCATGTAGAGCTCGGTGACCTCTTGCACGACGTCGGTTGAAAAATTCATGGCGAGACCGGCATTGCAGGAATGGATCTTCATGTCGTGCTCCCAGGCCACCCGCAGCACGAAGGAGCGCAGCGCCTCGGTCAGCATATGCATGCGGTTGATCGCAAGCTGCACGAGCTGCTGTTCGAAAAGATATTGCCCACCCTGCTTGACCGTCCGCGCATGGCGCATCGCCGTCTGACAGGCATCGTCGCAGATGCCGAGGGCATTGGCGCAAAGCTCGAGGTCGCCGAAAATATCGCCGCCGGTGGTGTCATTGCCGCTGCCACCCGCCTTCTTCACCCCGCCATTGACCTCGCCGACGACATTGGCATGCGGCACCCGCGCGTCTTCGAAAATCATCTCGCCGTTCTGATAGAAGCGCCAACCGCTCTTGTTGAACACCTTGCCGATGCGGAAGCCGGGCGTGTCGCGCGGCACCAGAAATAGCGTCGTGCCCTGCTTGAGCGGAACGGAAGGATCGGTCCGCGCATCGATGAAGAACAGCTTGCCGACCGGCGCATTGGCAATGAAGCACTTCTCGCCGTTGAGGATCCACTCATCGCCCTTGCGCTCCGCCCGCAGCTTCAGGCCCGCTTTGGCATCGCCGGGCGGCGGCAGGCGATTGTCGGAACCGGCGCTCGGCTCGGTAATGCCCTTGCCGAGCAGATAGGTATCGTCCTCGACGAAGGGCTTTAGGAATCGCGCCTTCTGCTCGGCGGTGCACGACGCGCTGATCAGATGGCTCCATTTCCAGTTCTGGCTGAAGGTCTTGGAAATGGCGCTGTCGGCCCGCGCCAGCTCCGCCATGACCAGCGCCTGGGTGACGAAATCGGTGCCCTGCCCGCCATATTCCTTCGGGACGGCAAGCGTGCGAAAGCCGAGCTTCGAGCCTTTCTTGACGATCTCCCAATCGAACGTTTCATGCGCCGTCGGGATGGCATCGCGCGCCAGCGAGATCGGGCGGATTTCCTCGTCGGCGAATTTTCGCGCCGTCATCTGCCAGTCGCGCTGCTCGTTGCTTAGCGTGAAGTCCATCGTCGTATCCTCGTCGAAATCGGGAAAAGCTATTCGGCCGCGATCGCGGTGGGCGAGGCGCGCCGATAGCCGGAGAGCGCTTCGGCAATGCGCAATTTGGCGTCGCGAGGGCTCTCGCCGCCATGCAGACAGACGCGCGCGTCGTGCACGTATTTCTGCAGCGGCATGTCGCGCATAACCCCCATGGCGCCAAAAATTTCGGCGGCGTCTTTCGTCACTTCGACCATCGCCTGCGCCGTGAAAACCTGCGCCACGGTTTTGAGCGGCAGATCGGCGAGGCTGCGGTCCGCATAGGCATCGGGATGATCGCAGGCCCAGGCCGCCCGCCATACCGCGCCGCGCGCCACCTCGAGCTTGATGGCGATCTCGGCGAGCTTGGCGCCGATCGCCTGGTGTTGGACGATCGGCCGGCCGCCTTGCACACGGAGCTTGGCGTAGTCGAGGGCGGCCTCATAGGCCGCACGCCCGATGCCGAGACTGACCGCCTGCATCAGCACGCTGCCGCGCCCGGACGCTTCATCGCCGGCGAGGAGTTCCGCCGCGTCGTCCGCGAGCAGATTATCGCCCGGCACCCGGCAATCCTTGAACGTGACCTCGCCGCAGGACCCTTGCCGCCACGCACCCTCATGCGCGCGCGCCGTCAGCCCCGATGCGTCGCCGGGCACGATGAGAATGCCGATGCCGCGCCGCGCTGGGATTTTGACAGTGACGGCAAACAGTCCGGCCACTGGCGCATTGGCGACACACAGCTTGACGCCGTTGATGATCCAGTCGCCGTCTGCCGACTTTACCGCCGTGGTGTTCAGGTCGGCTGTCATCGCGACCGGCCGATGATAGTTGACGCCGAGGCCGGGCTCAGCTCCGGACTCCTGCGATGCGAAAGCAAGCTGACAGCGGTCGTTATCGGTGAACAGCGGCAAGAGCCGCTCGCGCTGCGCGTCACTCATCGCGCTTCCGAACAAAAGTGTTGCGTACCGCGAGGTTTCGGCGAGCGTCGCCGCGATGTCGGCATCGCCCGCGGCCAATTCTTCGGTGACGATGGCGCAAGTCAGTTGATCGGCGCCGGCTCCGCCAAGATCCTCGGCGAGCGTCAGCGTGCGCAGTCCGAGTTGCGAGGCCTCGTCGAGCAAGGCCATGGGCAGACGGCGGTCACCGGCATCGAGCCGCTCGGCCTTGAGCACGACCGGCTTGACGTAGCGCGTGACGAAGTCGCGCACGGTGTCGCGGATTTCCAATTGCTCGGCGGAAAGATGCAGATCGTACATGCGTTGTGCCCCATTCGGGAACGATTTTTCAGCGAAGTCGTCGCTGCGCGGCGTTCATCCCTCGTCGAAGGCTAGAGAAATTGCGGCGGCGCTACAAGCTGGCGCCGGCGCCGCCGATGCGGTTAAATGCGCCCCAATCGCGCATGGCGCGAAACAAGAAAAAAATCCGAACTGCGTATCACCGGGAGAGGGACACCGATGCGAAAATCAATGGCCGCGGTTGCGGCAATGCTTGGCCTATTGTGCTGCACTGCGTTGCCGTTGCACGCGCAAGACTGGCCGCAGAAGCCGATCCGCATAATCGTGCCTTATCCCGCCGGCGGCGGCACCGACGTGGTCGCCCGCATGGCGGCCGATCATCTGTCGAAAAAGTTGAACCAGTCGATCTTTGTCGAGAACCGCGGCGGCGCCAACGGCGCCGTCGGCCTGCAAGCGCTGAAACAATCCGACCCGGACGGCTACACCATCGCGGTCACCTCCGACACACCGATGACGGTCAATCCCTGGCTCTACAAGGATCTGTCCTATGATCCGTTGAAGGATTTCATCCCGGTAACGTCGCTCGTCCGCCTGCCGGGCATGCTGGCGGCCAATCCTACGTTTCCGGCCAACAACATCGCCGATCTCATCAAGCTCGCGAAGGAAAAGCCGGGCGGCATCGCCTATGGCTCGGCTGGCGTCGGCAATTTCAGCCATCTGGCGATGGAATTGTTCGAGCTCGCCACCGGCGTGAAGCTCTTGCACGTGCCCTATAAGGGCACCGGCCCGATGGCCGTGGGCATCCTCGGCGGCGAAGTCCAGGTCGAGTTCAACAATGTGTCGACGCTGCTGCCTTACGTAAAAGACAACAAGCTGAAGGTGCTGGCGGTGGCGGAGCCGAAGCGGATTCCGGAATTTCCCGATTGGCCGGCGGTCGCGGAGACCGTTCCGGGCTTTGAGATGGCGCCCTGGGTCGGCATCATCGCACCGGCGGCAACGCCGAAGCCGATCGTCGATCGCCTGCGCGAGGCAACGCTTGCGGTCATGCGCGATCCGGCCGTGATCAAACAATTCGCCGATCAGCAGCTTACCGTGATGACGCTCGACGGCGATCGCTTCACGGCGCTTATTCGCGACGACACCGAGAAGTGGGGCAAGGTGGTCAAGACGGCCGGCATCAAAATGGAGTAGGCCGGCGCCCACGCTCACATTTTGCCGTGACCGCGGCTATTGCCGCGCCGCGTGTTGGGACTGACGACCTTGTCTGAGATGTGAATGTTCCACACCTCCGCCGTGTCGTGGGTCTGGTAGGCATCGAACAACGGCCGCAACTGCCCGACATCGGTAACGTTCGCGCCGCGCAGACCGAAGCCTTTGGCGATTGCGGCAAGGTCGGTGCGTCCGAACACCGCGCCGGAATCGTCCACGCCGTCGGCGCGCAGCTTGTGGATCTCCGCCCCATAGGCGCCGTCGTTGAAGATGCAGAACAAGAGCTTGAGCCGGTGACGCGCCACCATTTCGAGCTCCTGGATGTGCATCAGGAAGCTGCCGTCGCCTTCGAACAGCACGACGCGCCCATTGCGACGCGCCGCGGCAACGCCGATGGCATAGGAGATGCCGCCGCCGATCGCGCCGAATGAGCGGATGGCGTGATAGCTTTCCGGCTTGCGGCCGCGCATCACGGTGTGGAAATACGACTGGTGGCCCGAACCGCTCACCGAATCGAAATCCTTTGGGATGACGCGATCGAGTTCCTCGACGACGCGGCGTGGATCGAGCGTGCCAGGATCGACCGCGAACGCCAAGCTGTCGGCGGGTTCGTCTTTGATCCGTAGCGCCATCTCCGGCGAGCGACTATTGGCCGCTGTCCCGCCGCAGGCGCGCAATTTCTCCGCGATCGCAACCGCGGCCAATTTGGCGTCGGCGGCGAGATGCAAATCGCCCGATCGCATGCCATGCGCAAGGCCGAGCGGCTCGGTGTCGATCTGCACCACCTCGGCCTTGGGAAACATATTGCCGCCGTCGACCGTGTAGTAGTTCAGGCTCGTTCCGAACGCGATCACGAGATCGGCTTTGGCGCCGGCCTCGCGCGCGATGTCGCGGGCGAAGCCGCCGGCAATGCCGAGCGAGAATGGATTGTGATCGAACATGCCGCGGGCGAGGAGTGTCGTCGCCAGCAAGGCACCGGACTGCTCGGCCACGTCCTCAACTTCGGCCGCGGCCCCTGATCGCAGCACACCCCGGCCCGCAAGCACGATCGGGTACTTGGCGCGAACGAGTTTCTCCACCAGTTCGTAGACCTGATGCGGATGCGGCGGCACCGGCTCGACGCGCGGCATCACCTCGAGCGAGGTCTGATAGGAGCCGATGTCGGGCAGCGGCTGCTTTTGCAGATCGTAGGGCACGCCAAGCACGACCGGCCGGCGTTCGTGCCGCGCGAGATAAAAGGCTTCGCGGACATATTGATACATGCGGTGCGGGCTGTGCGCGGAGATGTAATGCGCCCCGCAGGCGGCGGCGAATGGCGGCTGGTCGAGCGCCTGATTGTACCACTTGGCGTGGATCGGCGCCTCGCCGGCAAAGACAACGAGTGGAATTCTAGCCCGCGATGCCGTCGTCAGCGCCGTCATGATCTGTGTCAGTCCCGGCCCGCAGGTCACGGAGGCGACGCCGATCTTGCCCGTCGCGCTGTGATAGCCCATCGCCATGGAGCAGGCGCAGTGCTCGTGCCGCGCCGAGAACGTATTCATGCCGTCGAGCTGCTGCATGGCGGCAACCCAGTGCATATTGCCGTCACCCATCAGGGTGAAATGGGTGTCGACGCCCTCGGCCGCGAAGGCCTGGGCCAGCGCTTCATAGATCGGAATATTTTGCATCGCTCCCATCTAACCGGGCTGGTGCGCGCTGCAAAGGGGGTAAGTATCGGCGCGCGACGCGGCGGTCGCTGCCGGCCTCGGCTTAAATTCAGCCGCAGCGTCAGATCACCACGACCTTGGTGCCGACCTTGACGCGGTTATAGAGGTCGGTGACGTCTTCGTTGCGCATGCGGATGCAACCCGACGACACATTGGTGCCGATGGTCCAGGGCTCGTTCGAGCCGTGGATGCGGTAGAGCGTCGAGCCGAGATACATCGCGCGCGCGCCGAGCGGATTGTCGATGCCTCCCGGCATGTAGCGCGGCAGATCGGGGCGGCGTTCGAGCATATCCGCGGGCGGCCGCCAGTCCGGCCATTCCTTCTTGGCGGTGATCGTCTTCACGCCCGCCCAGGTGAAACCCGGCCGGCCGACGCCGATGCCGTAGCGCAGCGCCCTGCCGCCGCCTTCGACCAGATAGAGAAATTTGTTCGGCGTATCGATGACGATCGTGCCCGCGGGTTCGTCGGAGCGATAGTCAACCGCTTGGCGGTCATATCTCGGGTCGATCGGATAGGCCGACATGTCGCCTTGGCTCGAAGGCGCGTAGCTCTGCTGTTGATTGACGACGGGCGCTTGCGGGACTTGTTGATATTGGGAGGGCGCCTGCTGATATTCGGGCATTGCCGGCGCATAGACGTGCGCCTGTATGGTCGGCCCGCCGAAAATTTGTTCGAGAAAGCCGCGGCGCGGCTCGGCCGGCGGAGCGGGCGCCGGCTGCGGCGGCGGAGCTGAATAAGTCGCGGGCGCAGGTGCGGGTGTCGCGTAGTTCATCAGCGCGGGCGGCGCATAGTTCGGCGCCGGGGCGGCCGAGGCGTAACGCGCCGCCACGGTTCCGGTATAGGTCGGCGCCGCCTGTTGATAGCTTGGCGCATAGCTTGGAGGGTAGGTCTGCGGCTGTGCCGTGACATAGCCCCGCGGCGCTGCCGCATAACCTTGCTGCGGAGCCGCATAATAGTGCTGGCCCGCATAGGGCTGAACATTGACGGGCGCGGCAGGCTGCAGCTGCGGCTGCATCACATAGACCGGCTGCTGCACCGGAGCGCTCATCACATACGGCGAAAAAGTGAGCTGGAGAGGATCGGCACAAGCCGACACTGATAATGCGCCTGTCGACAGCGCCGACAAAAGCGCGAACACGCAGATACGCCGCATTGCTGTACTCGTTACGCCGGTTACACAATCGAGCTTGTTTCGCGCCGCAGACAATCGCGACAGCGGCGCGCGCTCACGCAGCAACTACGCCCGCAAACCTCGACTGTTTGGTAAACAAATTGCGCGGCGGAAAAATTCGCACATCGTTCATCAAGTTACAGTTGATATTGCGTGAAATGATTTGGTTAATCAGGCGTTCCATCGCATAGCCGGCAGCAGCCGGAAGGCGCCACTTGGCATCGCCGCTGCGTCACGCGCCCGCCAGATCGGCCGTGAACGCCATATTAAGCGGCCAAACTTTAGTCTCCGAGCGGGTGGGACAAGAAATGGCCGCACCGCGCAAGATATTCCGCATCGAGGAAACCGTCGCGGCCCGGCACCCCGGCCCAGGCGACGGCGCCCGCGCGCCGGTCCATCAGGCCCCGGTCCACGATACCTATCATGCCGAAGTCATGCAGGCGCTCGGAGCGCTCCGCGCGACGCTGGCTACTCCCCGGCCGCGCCCGGCGGCGAGCGCCGGCAGCGAGGGCTCGGTCACCACGGCGCTGCAAGCAGCCCAACTGAGCCGCATCGTGCAAGAGCTCGAAGCGGTCGCCGCCGATACCGCGCAGGCGACGCAAAAGATTCTCGCCGCAGCCGAGGAAATCGATCAGCTCGCCGACAACCTCGCGGCGGCCCTCAAGGGCAAGCTCGAGCAAGGTGCGGCCCAGGACATTTCCGATCTCATCGTCCGGGTTTTCGAGGCATGCAATTTCCAGGACCTGAGCGGGCAGCGCATCGCCAAGGTCAGGACGACGCTCAAGTTCCTCGAGCATCCCGTAACGCCGGAACAGAACGCGGACAAATCCGCGCCGCCGCGCGACGATGCGGCGCAACTGCTGCACGGCCCGCGGCTCGACGGCGACTCTGGCCATATCACGCAGGCCGAGATCGACGCGCTGTTCGATAATTAATCGCACCGGGGACCGGACGCGAAATCGCCCGAGGTGGGGACTAGAGCATGGCTGATTTTTTCTGAATCGAAGGGGATTCCCGATCCAGCGCGAATATGATTCAAGATGCTGGCTGGAATGGAGGCCAGCATCGGATGGCCCGAGCTTATTCCCTTGATCTGCGCGAG
>JBAPUM010000107.1:0-121210 GCA_049282655.1 Xanthobacteraceae bacterium | reverse complement strand
CCTTCGGACGTTCGCGGCCTCGAGAACGTCTCTGCTAAATCTCCATTCAATCCATCTATCCGATGTAAAAATCCAAATTATACAAAGGGATGTAAATAGGGTTGATATTGTCCCCAAAAGGTGACCTCGAATAACATTCCCGACCGCTGTAAGCTCTGGGATTTCTCCCTTCTCGAATTGTGGCTGAAGCAGCATTATCAATACAGCTATCGCGACAGCGAATACAGAAATACCGACCGTGCGCTTTGAAAGGCGGATAATCGCCTGGGTCCCAAGTGCCGCAATCCGTTGCTCTTGTTCGCGAGAGCGAGCCTCTAGAGATTGTCTAAGCGACTCATCGTTAAATGGTGGGATTTGTGAGGCCAATTGAGCGCTTAAGTGCCGCTCGCAAATCATTCTGAATGAATTGCAGTAGGCTAAAATTCCGGATGCTTGATATAGGGACCGGATATCACCGAACCGCCTTGTGCGAATTATGTAATGATGCAAAGAAAATATTATGTTTCGACGCCAGATCACTCCCGGAGGATCTCGATGTTGCAATATCAAAATTGTATCAGACGATGGGGCGTGATGCTGGTGGCGGTGTGCGATATCACGTAGGAAGAAATAACATTGGTCGAGTATCCACTTTGGAAAATCTTGGCGAACACTTGTAGCGTAGTCGATTGAAGCGTATTCGAGTTCGGAATCCGAGAACGAAGCGGGTGCGACATAGACCTCTCCAGTTCTGCAAATCAAGAAATCAGCATGAACGTCGGCTGTAGAATCTAGAACAGCCTTCGCCCTATCGAATTCTTGGTCTACGAGCTGATCGCGGTTATCTTGTAACCAGAGTCGGCTATTGTTTAATTGATTAATGCTTGTTCGTACAACCGGCTGTGCTTTGGAACGCCAATCTTCTTTAGATTTATAGATGTAGACACGTCCTGCGATTTCATCCGCGTCGGACGCGGTGCCGCTGGAAGTCGCAGCAATCGCAAACCAAAACCGATCCTCAATATTGCAAAGGTAGTGAATTATAGTTTGGAAAAGAAGATCGCTAAGATCTCTTCGCTGATATCCGAGAATAATTCTCCGAGCGTTCGTAGCTACGTTTGCATAGATTGCTTCGGATGGATTACGGGATTCCCCAATGTGCCGAAATGACAGGCGACCATTGGCTGACGGAATCCACCCAGCGTAGGGAAATCGCTTGAGAGACGGCTCAGCGGAAGACACGGTCGAAGCTGTCATCTGACAGACGACCGCTTATCTCAAGTCGCTTATTCTTCTTGTCGTAGATCATGCCGCCCTTAACGCGGGCGTCCGGCATCCAGTCGTCATGCATACGCGCCCGACCGCGGACAGCATCTCCCATCGAAGAAGCACGAGCTGCACTTTTGTTGCTTTCGATGCGATCAGCAAACGCCAGCTTGAGCGCAATCCCGAAAAGCGCTGCTGCCACTACTAAACCTCCCCCGAACGCGAGGTAACTGAAAAATAGAGCCATATCTGTCGCAGCGGCCGAAGAGGAAAAGCATGTATACTATAGCTATTGTAATTGATTTGTAAAGAACCACTAAATATGGTATGTAGTGCATTTAATCCTAACGATCTATAGGGCTCCACGTCTCATGCAACGTTCTCTCATTCAGACGAAGCGTGTTCCGCACTATAGTCGCCGGCGACCAGTTTGCGGCGCAGCAGCTTGCCGACCGGCGATTTCGGAATTTCCGCGACAAAAACATAGCGCCGCGGCCGCTTGAAATTCGCGAGGCCCGACCGGCGGCAGAAGGCGTCAAGCTCTTCGGCTTCAATCGGCGCGCAGCGCTTGACGAAAGCGGTGACGATCTTGCCCCAGCGCTCGTCCGGCAGGCCGACCACCGCGACTTCCGATACACCCGCATGCAGCGACAGGCAGGACTCGATCTCGACCGGCGAGACGTTCTCGCCGCCGGTGATGATCATGTCGTCGACGCGGCCGGTGACGAAGAGATCGCCGTCCTTGTCGACATATCCCGTGTCGCCCGTGAAAAACCAGCCTTCGCGCAAGGCCTTCTCGTCGGCATCAGGCCGCCGCCAATAGCCCTCGAAGGATTCATCGCCGGCAAGAAGCGCGATGATCTCGCCCTCCTCGCCCGCGGCGGCAAGTTCGTTCACCGACTTTGCCCCGAGCTTCACCACCCGGACCATCTGATTGATGCCGGCGCGTCCGGCGGAGCCCGGCTTCGCCGGCGCGTTCTGATCGATGGTGAAGGTGTAGATCTCCGACGAGCCGTAATGATTGACGAATAAATCCGGTTTGAACGCGGCTTGCAGTTTCTGCAGCAATCCATCGGTCATCGGTGCGCCCGCAAAGCCGATCTTGCGCACGGAGCTGACGTCGCTTTCAGCGAACAGCGGGTGATGAACGAGATCGTGATAGAGCGTCGGCACCAGATAAAGATCAGTGACGCGTTCGGCCGCGATCAGCCTCAATGCATCGGCGATCGCAAAACGGCGCAGGCAGACGAAGGCGCCGCCGATAAGCGACATCGCGAGCAGCGAGCGCACCCCCATAGTGTGATAGAGCGGCATGACGCCAAGGGTGCGCTCGCCGTTGGCGTAAAGATTCTGTGCGACATGGGCGAGCGCTGCGGCGCGCTCGGCGCGTTGGCGCCGGGGCACGCCTTTGGGCCGCGCCGTGGTGCCGGAGGTGTACAGCATCACCGACCAGGCCTCGGCATCGGCGCGCGGTTCGGCCTCGGGCGCGTGGCCATTGATGAGGGTCGTGAAGGCGAGCGATCCCGGCGCCGGCGCGTCGAGCGCTATCCGCGGCAGTGTTTGCGCTGTCGGCGATCCGTCGACGGCCTCCGCCGATGTGTCCTCGAAAACGATGGCCTTTGCGCTCGCGTCTTGCAGATAAAAGTCGATCTCGCTTGCCGTCGAACGCCAGTTCACCGGCGTCATGACGATGCCCGCGAATTGGCAGGCCCAGTGCAGGGTTGCTGCTTCCCAGCGGTTCTGCAGAACGGTGACGACATGGTCCCCGGCATTCAGCCCCACGGCGTCGAGACCGGCAACAAGCGCGGAAATGCGGCGGTACCATTGCGCATAGGTCATGCGCATGTCGCCGTCGACGATCGCAAGCGCACCGGGATCGCGGGCGACGCTGGCGAGGAAGCTCAGGCCGAGGTCGAGCATGACAGGAAAGCCGGAACCTTACGAACTTGGCCATGATAGAGCTTCGGCGCGGGATGACAAAACCAGCGCGCCACCAGGCCTTTAAGGCTGGAGGGCTGGCCAATTTCCGGGCTCGGCCGCGGCGAAACTCTTCTCACAGAGCCGTGATGGAATTTATCGGCCCTGCGCCCGTTCTTTTCGTTGGGCGGGCGGCATGGAATTGCCGGGCAACAGGAGTGAAGAATATGACCAAAACAGTCGCAACAGCCGTCCTGGTCGCTGCCATCGCGGCCACCATGACGGCAATTGCCTCACCGTCGTTCGCGGAGACAAATGCAGGGTCGCCGGCCGTGACCGCGACCTCGCACAAAGTCAAAGCCTCCGTGCAGCACGCCCGGCCACTTTACAATATGGCGCCCGGCAGCGCGCCCGTGAACGGCAGGGATGACCCGGCTTTCACCGGCGGCGGCAGTCTTGGCTACAACCAGATGATCTACAGCTGGTAGTGCGGCGTTGCGAGCGGGGCGGGCTCACGCTCGCCCCGCTCTTCCGCGTGCCTTTTTCAACGCCGTGTCGGAAACAATGCCGCCGGAAAATCCGCGGCCGAGCGGCGGGGGCGTTCGCGCGGCTTATAGTCTTCGCGCGGATTGGGATCGGGCTCGACCGCCCGGCGATAGAGGTGCCAGGTGGCGTGGCCGAGCACCGGCATCACAACGGTCAAGCCAAGCAGGAACGGAATCGAGCCCACGACGAGCAGTGCGGCTACGATCAGGCCCCACAGCGCCATCGTAAGCGGGTTCTCGACAACGACGCGGATCGAGGTAAGCAGCGCCACCGCGGCGCCGACGTCGCGATCGAGCAACAGCGGAAACGAGATCGCGCTGATCGTCAGCACCAGCACCGCGAACAGGAATCCAACGCCGGTGCCGACGAATATCAGCGTCCAACCCGCCGGAGTGTCGAACACCTGGTCGGCGAATTGGCGCAGCGATGTCGGTACGGCGTAGCCGAAATTGGCGACATAGATCGCGTCGGCGACCGCGAGCCAGACCAGGAAAATCGCCATCAGCAACACGCCGAGCGCGACAATGGCGCCGAGCGATGGCGAGTGCAGCACGTCGAAGGCATGGCTGGAGGAGCTGTCTAAGCCCGCTTCGCGGCGCCGGCTCAGCTCATAGAGGCCGATCGCGGCGATTGGACCAACCAGCGCGAATCCGGCGGCGATCGGGAACGCCAGCGGCAGTGTCGCATGGCCGAGCGTCATCCCGATCAGAAAGATGCCGATCAGCGGATAGACCACGCACAAGAACACGGCGTGGCTTGGCATCGCGACGAAATCGTCGACGCCGCGTGCAAGAGACTGATAGAGATCGGACGGCGAGATACGGCGAACGACGGGCCGTGCCGCACTCGTACCAACGAGAATATGTGCATTGGCCATGTGTTCCTCCAGAAATGGCGCTCCTCCAAACAAACACAGTATTTAGTTGGACGGTTGCGCCTGCGGCCGGGCCGCACGGGGCCCGACCAACTCTTTATGCAGCGATGATGTCACCAAACCCCGGCTGACGCACGGAGCAAGGCCGCGGAACCGCGTTTGCCTGCTTCACATTCCAGTGTTCGGAGATAGCGTTCGTTTTCCATTGTGCAGCGCGGCGGTATTTGCTGCGAATGCGAGCGAAGCGGGAAACGAGCTGAAAATCATAGCCGTTGTCACCAATAAAAAGAAAGGGCCCCGACGGGGGCCCTTTCGCGGTCAGCTATAGCCTTTAGCGATGATGGCCGCCGGCGTGACCGCCGTGAAATCCCCCGTGGCCGTGCCAGCCACCGCCGCCGATCACCACGTCGGGCCCACCGTCGTAATAGTCGTAGTAGCCGTTGCAGTAGTTGTTCCAGTAGCCGCAGTCACCGTAGACCGGTCCGGGGCCGACGCCGATGCCGACGCCACCGGGTCCTAGATAGACACCCGCCGCCATGGCCGGCGCTGCGCTTACAAGCACCGCTGCCGCGGCAGCGGCGATGGCAAGTTTCTTCATCACGATTCTCCTCTGTACGCTTCGACTAGACGCTTCGAGCTGCGTCGTCTGGCGGGAAAACGCGTGAGGCCGGAGCGCAGTTCCGGGCCACGTCACAGCATGACGGAAGTTTTATCTAAAAGTTCCCGGAACAAAAGGCCGTTGCCGCGATCACTCGGCCGCGATCGGCAGCGTCTCAGCTGTGGCGGCGTGTTCGTGTTTGGTGCCGTTGAGCCAGTTCTGCAGGCGATCGAGATAGAGATAAACCACCGGGGTCGTGAACAGGGTCAGCATCTGGCTCACGATGAGGCCGCCGACCATGGCGTAGCCGAGCGGCTGGCGCAGTTCCGAGCCGGAACCGGTTCCCAACATCAGCGGCAGGCCGCCGAACAGCGTCGCCATTGTGGTCATCATGATCGGGCGGAAACGCAGCAAGCATGCGGCGCGGATGGCCGCCTCCGGCGTGAAGCCCTCGCGCTCACGGGTGATCGCGAAGTCGACCAGCATGATGCCGTTTTTCTTCACGATGCCGATCAACAGGATGATTCCGATGATGCCGATCACCGACAGGTCGAAGCCGCCGAGCCACAAAGCCAGCAACGCGCCGACGCCGGCCGAAGGCAGCGTCGACAAAATCGTGAGGGGATGGATGTAGCTCTCATAGAGCACGCCGAGAATGACGTAGACGACCACGAGCGCCGCCGCGATCAGAACAGGCTCGCTCGACAGCGAAGTCTGGAATGCCTGCGCATTGCCTTGGAAGCCGGTAATGATCGTGTCCGGCATTCCAATCTGTTTTGCGGCCTCGTCGATGGCGACCACCGCATCGCCGAGCGCCGCACCCGAGCGCAGGTTGAACGAAAGCGTCGCTGCCGGGAATTGCGACTGATGCGAAACCTGCAACGGACCGACCGCATTGGTGTCGAAGGTCACCAGCGTCGATAACGGCACGAGCTGTCCGGTTGCTGGCGCCTTGACGTAAATCTGATTGAGCGACATCGGGTCTTGCTGCAATAGCGGCAGGATCTCGAGCACGACAAAGTACGAACTCACCTGGGTGAAATATTGCGCTACGTCGGCTTGGCCGAACGCGTCATTCAGGGTCGCGTCGACCTGCTGCGCCTGGATGCCAAAGCGGGAGGCGGCATCGCGGTTGATGTGTACCGAGAGCAACGGCGCATTGGTCTGTTGATCGGTCGCAGCGTCAGCGAGCTGTGGCAAAGTCTTGAGCTTGGCGAGCATTTTCGGAGCCCAGACGCTGAGCTCGTCGAAATTCGGATCCTGCAAGGTGTACTGGAATTGGCCGGCCGAAATACGCCCGCCGACGGTTATATCCTGGGACGGCTGCAGGAAGAGCCTCACGCCTTCGACTTTGGCGAGTTGCGGCCGCAGCCGGTTGATAATATCGACTGCGCTTGCCGTCCGCTCATCCCGAGGTTTCAATGCGACGAAAAATCGGCTGGTGTTGAGCGTGTTGCCGCCGCCATTGCCGAAAAACGATCCGAACGACGCAATGTCGGGGTCGCGCGCAAGAATCTGGGCAAGTTGGCGTTGGATCCCTCTCATCTTGTTCGGCGATACATCTTGTGCGGCATAGGCGATGCCTTGGATCGTTCCGGTATCCTGAACGGGAAAGAAGCCCTTTGGGATGCCGACGAACAACACGCCGGTGAGCGCCATGGTGGCGAAGAACACCATCAGTGTCACGAACTGATGGCGCAGCACCAACTCAAGGCCGCGGCGATAGCCATCGATCAGCTTCTCGAAACCCGCTTCGATGGTCCGATAGATGCGGCCGTGATGTTCGGATTCGGCTGCGAGGAAGCGCGACGCGAGCATGGGGGTCAGCGTCAGGGATACGACCACCGATACGCCGATAGCCGCGGTGACGGTGATAGCGAACTCCCGAAACAGGCGACCGATGATGCCGCCCATCAGCAAGAGCGGGATGAATACGGCGACCAGCGAGATGCTGATCGAGACCACCGTGAAGCCGATCTCGCGCGCGCCCTTCAGGGCGGAAAGCATCGGCGGCGTCCCGGCCTCGATATGACGGTAGATGTTCTCGACCACCACGATGGCGTCGTCGACGACGAAGCCTACCGCGATGGTCAATGCCATCAGCGACAGATTGTCCAGGCTGAAGCCGAAAAGAAACATCAGCGCGGTCGAGCCGAGCAGCGCCAACGGCACGGTAACGCTCGGGATAAGCGTGGCGCGGATATTGCGCAGGAAGAGCAGGATCACCATCACGACCAGCCCGATGGTGATGGCGAGCGTGAACTCGACGTCACGGACCGATGCGCGAATGGTCTGCGTGCGATCGACGAGCGTGTCGATCTTGAGGCCTCGGGGTGCGATCGCGGCCAGCCGCGGCATGGCGCCCTTGATCGCATCGACTGTGGTGATGACGTTGGCGCCGGGCTGTTTGTAGATCAGGAGCAGCACACTCGGTGAAATGCCGCTGGGCAGGCTGCTTAGCGCGCTCTGGGTAATGTCCTGCGGTCCCGTCACCGCTTGGCCGACGTCGCGGACGCGCACCGGTGCTCCGCCCCGATAGGCGATAATGACGTCGTCGTATTGCTCCGGCTGGGTCAATTGGTCGTTGGTGGCGATCGTAAACGTCTGCAGCGCGCCGTTGATGCTGCCCTTGGCGGCGTCGATCGTGGTGGCGGCGAGCACGCCGCGCACATCTTCCAATGTCAGTCCGCGTGCCTGCAGCTTGGCTGGATCGACCTGCACGCGGATCGCCGGTTTTTGCTGACCGCCGATATTCACCAGCGCCACGCCGCTGATCTGCGAAATCTGCTGAGCGAGCACGTTTTCGGCGAAGTCGTCGACCGTCGTCAGCGGCAGCGTGTCCGAATGCGTGGCCAAGATCATGATAGGAGTGTCGGCCGGGTTCACTTTTTTGTAGTACGGCGGCACTGTCAGATTTTGCGGCAGCGTTTTACCGGCCGCCGTGATCGCCGCCTGCACGTCCTGCGCCGCGCCGTCGATATTACGATTGAGATCGAACTGGAGCGTTATGACGCTCGTGCCCAGCGAACTTACTGACGTCAATTGCGTGACGCCGGCGATTTGACCGAATTGCTCTTCGAGCGGTGTCGCCACCGTCGCAGCCATCGTGTCGGCGCTTGCGCCCGAAAACAGCACCGTCACCTGAATGGTCGGGAAGTCGACCTGCGGCAGCGGCGCTACCGGCAGAAGCGGAAACGCCACGATGCCGACCAGCGCCAGCGCGCTCATCAACAATGAGGTCGCAATCGGCCGGCGGACGAAGGGTTCCGAAATATTCATTACGTCACGTCTTGTCCGGCCCGCCGGCAGTTTGTGCTTTGGTACTCACATGGGTGCCGACGTCCAGCCGGAACTGGCCATTCACCACCACCTGCTCGCCTGCCGCGATCCCCTTGGTCACGATCGTGACGTCGTTGTTGACGGGTGTCGTCTCGATCGTCCGCTGATCCACGGTGTTATCCGATTTGACGACCCATGTGTACAAGCCGCTCGGGCCGCGCTGGACCGCGACCGGAGGAATCGTAACCGCGTCCTTGCGGGTCGCCACCAGAAGACGAATGCGCACGAACTCACCCGGCCACAGCCGCTCGTCCTCGTTGGGAAATTCGGCCTTCAGCTGGATCGAGCTGGTGGTCTGGTCGATCTGATTGTTGATGAGGAGGAGATGGCCTTCCGCCAATTTATCTTTGTCATTCTGATCGTAAGCGAGGACCGGAACGGTGCCCTGCAACATCGCCTCACGGACCGAACCGAGATCGTCCTGCGGTAGCGTGAACAATACGGTGCACGGCTTGATTTGCGTCAGGACGGTCAGCGGGTTGACGTCATTGGTGTGGATGATGTTGCCGATGTCGACCTGACGGAAGCCGACGACGCCGTCGATCGGCGCCGCGATCGTCGCATAATTGAGCTGCGTCTGCGCCGCCTCGATGGCGGCCTGGTCGGCATCGATCGTCGACTTTGTCTGATCGACCTTGGCCTGCTGGGCGTCGAGGTTCTGGTGTGTTTCGAAGTTCTTCAGCACCAGCGTGTTGAAACGCGCAAGGTCCTTCTCGGCGTCGATCAATTGCGCCTGGTCCTCGCTCTTCTTCGCAATGGCCTGATCGAGGGTCGCCTGCAACGGCGCCGGATCGATCTTGGCGAGGACGTCGCCCTTGTGGACGTCCTGGCCCTGGCGGAAGTCGATGGAGACGACTTGACCGTTTATCTGGGCGCGGATGGCCACGGTGTTGAGGGCTTGGACGGTGCCCAAGGCATCACGGTAGATCGCCACGTCGCGCTGAGCGGCTGCGGTCACAGTCACCGGAATTGACGGCGGTGCCGAATTCTGCGCGGCCTGGGAACTGCCGTGGCGCCAAAAAATGACCCAGACTGCCAAGCATGCCACCGCGATCCCGGCTGCCGCGAAAAATAGCCGTCGGGGGCTTTTCCCGATGATCCACCCTTTCATGGTCTCGCTATACCCTGTCTTCCCTAACCCACCGGTTAGACTTTATTCCATCCCGACCTTTCCGGCCACTTGCGAACTATAACGGACCGGCGGAGCCCGCAATGGCCGGCGCATTAAAGTTAATTAAGGTGGTCGCGGATTCGCCGATTCAAGGGTAGCGCCTCACCAATTAAGGATGCTTCGCTATCGGGGCGGCCGAATTCGCGTTCCGGCTTGATCCAGCAATAAACATGGTGGCTATTCCTTTTGTAATTGCAGTGAGAAGGCCTGACTTCCCGGTGTCATCGCGGTCTGAAAATCACGCTCCTGATCTGGCCGTAGTGATGCGCGCCTTCGAAGGTGGCGGCGCGCAGCGCGACATAGTCCTGCTCTGTAACGCCCTTGTGGCCCAAGGCCTTCGCATCACCATTCTGGCGCTTCGTGGCGAAGGCCCGCTGCGCGCATTGCTCGATCCGGCCATTGGCGTCGCCGCGGTCCCCGGCGGGCATATGCGTTACGCCATTCCGGGGCTGCGCCGCATGATCCGCGACCTGGCGCCGGGTCTGGTCATCAGTTCGGAAGCCGCCCTCAATCTTTGCACATTGATCGCGGTGCGGACCTTACCGCGGCGGCAGCGGCCGAAGCTCGTCCTACGCGAGGTCGGCAGTCCCTCGATTGCACAGTTTCGTGATCCTTACCTGCAGAACCGCATGGCGTACCGAATTTTACGCCGCGTTTATGCCTATGCGGACCGCATCATTACGCTCACCGACGGGGCGCGACGCGATCTGATGCAGAATTTTGCCGTCCCAGAAGAAATCATCTCCGTGATGTTTACCAACGCCGTCGTGCCGGCGGCAACGGCCGACCGACTGGCGCGATGGGACGCGGAAACCGGCCGCGACGATGATCTTGTGGTTTGTGTCGGCCGGCTGTCGCCCGAGAAGGACCAGGCGACGTTGCTCCGAGCGATGGCCCAATTGCCGGCGGCGCTGAACTGGCGGTTGGCGCTTGTCGGCGAAGGCGCGGAACGCCCGCGCCTCGAGGCTCTTGCACGAAGCTGCGGCATTGCCGACCGCGTCGTTTTCACCGGGCAGGTCGCCGATCCGTTCGTCTGGATGCAGCGGGCGCGCGTGGCGGTCTGCGCCTCAGTCTATGAGGGATTGTGCAACGCTATCATTGAAGCTTTGGCGTGCGGGACGCCGGTGGTTTCGACCGATTGTCCGTATGGGCCCGCGGAAATTCTGCAAGGTGGCCGCTATGGAACCCTGACGCCGATCGGCGACGCCAGCGCCATGGCGGCGGCAATCGAAGCGGCGCTGCTCGAGGTGCCGGACCGTGCTGCCTTGATGGCGCGCGGGCTGAACTACAGCGCGACGCGAGCCGCCGAGAGGTTCCTTGAAATCGCTGCCCAGCTGCAACCGCAACCGGCACGCTCGAACGGCCCATTCGCCGTGCCCGGACGACAACTGGCTCTGTGAGCAGAATGCTGCAACCCTTCGTCAACGGCGTTTTGCGTAAGGCCGCGCGGCATTCGCGCTCCAAGCCATTTGCGATGCGCAACACCGCGCCGCTCGTCAGCTTTACCTTCGACGACGCGCCGGATACGGCCTATACCAACGGCGCCGCAATTCTCGAACAGCACGGCCTGCGCGGGACATTCTACATCGCGACCGGAATCCTCGGCGATGCCGATCGGCACTGGCGCGTCATCGATCGCACCCAGGTCCGCGCGCTTTACGATCAAGGCCACGAAATCGGCTGTCACACCTTCTCGCATGTCGGCGTCGACCGGCTGGATTCGCGTGAACTGGACGAGGAATGCCGGCGCAATGGCGACGCGCTGCGCGAGCTGTGCGCGGGGATCGAAATAACCAATTTCTGTTACCCGTTCGGTCACGTCTCGCTGCCGCGCAAGCGGCAGCTGGAACGGCGCTTCGACAGCTGCCGCGGCGTTTACGAGGGCATCAATGCCGGCATCGTCGATTTGGCGCTGTTGCGCGTCATCGAGCTCTACGATCGCACGCTGACCGCCGAGAAGCTTAGCCGCGTGTTGCGCGAAACCCGCGAGCGTAATGGCTGGCTCGTCTTCTACACCCACGATGTGGCGGATCCGCCGAGCTGGATCGGCTGCTCGCCGCGATTGCTGCGGGAAACGATCGCGGCAGTGCAAGCCGAAAACATGACGTGCCTGACAATCCGCGACGCGCTCGCCGCCATCGGATATGCCGGCAATGCCAATCAGCAAATGGCCGTTGCCGCGCACTGATCCTTCGTCAATTTCGCGGCGGCGGCGCGAGCTCTAGCCTAAGGTTTGACGCGCAATCTCGGCCGCTTTCATTGCGGCGTGGGCCGCATCCGCGCCAGCCGCGCTTTGAGAAATATGTGCGCAATCTTCGGCGATTCGATGAGGTATCTGCGCCACAGCCGCCGTGGCTGCGTCACCAGGCGGTAGGCCCATTCCAGGCCGAGCCGCTGCAGCCTTTGGGGCGCGCGTTTCTGCACCCCGGTCAGGAAGTCGACGGATGCGCCGACGCAAAGCGCGATGCCGGAATGGCAGCCCAGTTCGGCCAGTTGCCGGGCGATCAATCCCTGCGCCGGAAAGCCGACGCACAAGAGCGCGATGTCCCAAGGCCGGTTCAGACAAGCGCGCGCCACCTCAAGCCGCATTTCGGCGCTATGCGCGAGCCCGGCCGGGGCCGGCATGACTTCCAGATCCAGGTTTGGGAAGACAGCGCGCAGTGCCGTCGCCGTTTGGCGCGGCGGCCCGACGATGAGGATGCGCTTTGCGGCGCGGCGGCGATCGTCCTCGTTAAGCTTTGCCAGCAATTCGGCAACCAGATCGCTTCCCGGGATCAGCGGTAGCGCGCGGCGTTCGAGCCGCGCCAGCGCGCGGACGATGCGGCTGTCGCAAACCGATAGCCATGCATCGCGATAGATCGGCAATAATTGTTTGGACGAATCGTGTGCCGCGACGACGTCGTAGGCGTTCGGCGTGACCACGTAACGATAGGGTGCCCCGGTTTGCCCGATCAGGAGTTCGACCGCATCCGCTTGCGAACCGAGATAGAACCGCAAGCCGAGAAACTCGGTATGCGGCACCTGCGGCGGCTCGAGAGCCGTACCGATGGGTCGCGGAGCGGCGATCGCCACATTCATCGTCCCACCCGCAGCGGCATGACGCCGAGGATGGTTACCGCCGGCGTGGCGTTCAGGAGACCGAAGCGGCGGACCGCAAAGCCGCCGGCCAAGGCGAAGGCCAGTGCATCGACGATGAGCACCGCCGGACCGCTCGGCATGAGTTCCGCGGTCGTACGCGCGGCGAACACGAAAAGGATGGCCAGCGCCGGCATCAGTCCGAGCGCAGTGAAATCGATCGGCAAGCGGAACCAGCGCCGGCCCAGCACCATAAAGGCAAGACACGAGGTGATGCCGGACAACATCAAAGCCATGGCCGCGCCGTGCGGTCCGTAAGCCGGCACCAGCACGAGCGACAACGACGCCGAGACGACGACAAACAGACACGACACCAGAAGATCGAGAAAGCTCGCATTGGTGAAATAGATCACCTGCGCAAAATAGAAATTTCGCATGGTCATGAAGGCAAAGGCGACGGCGAAGATCGGAATGAGGTCGTGGATCGGGGCTACGAATTCGGGCCGCAAAATCGCGCGCAACAGCACGTCGCCGAACACCACGAAGAAGGCGGTACCGAACACCGCCGTGGCGAGGCAGGCGTTGAACGCCCGCCGCAGCGTGGCCGTCGTCGCTTCGATGTCCCCATTATTGGCATGGCTTTTCGCCACCGTCATCAATGACAGCGAGATCGTTTCGCCCAGCACCATGTAGCTCTGGCGCAACATGTCGGCGGCGACGCCGTAGGGCCCGAGCGTCGCGGTGCCGAGATAGTGCGCCAGCAATAGCCGATCGATGCTTTGTCCGACCGCGCCGATGCCGAAGGAGAGCATCAACGGCCAGCCGTAGCCGAGGATGCGGAGCGCGGTGTCGCGCGAGCCGCGCGACCAGTTCAGCCCGCTCCAGGTCCGCAGCGCCGGCGCGGCCGCGCCGACATGCGCGACCGCGATGGCGAGCGCAAGGCCGCGCGCACCGCCACCGAGCCACAAACCGATAGAGCCGAACAGTACGGTAAACAGCGCGCGCAACATCATCGACAGCGCGGCGTTATGGACGTCGAGCCGCACGCGCGCGACCTCGAAGGCGGCCTCGTAGAGCGTCATGCCGCAGATCAGGGCGAACACCGCGCCCAGAAAGCTCGGCTCGAAAACGCCGAAAACTCCCAGCACTGCCAGCGCGAGCGCGACGAGAGCCAAGCCGCCGCAGAGCAGGCCCGCCAGCGAACCGACATATTCACCAAAGCGCTCGGATTGGTAAACGCCGAAAAAAGCAAAGCGCATCCACTGCGCGCCGAAGCCGTAAACGATCAGCGACCAGGCGAAGATCAGCACGTAGTGGCCGTATTCGGCGGGTCCGGCCAGGCGCGAAAAAATCACGACGGCGAGCAGGTTTCCTGCCGCCGATACGATGCGCGCGCTCAGGTAGAGCAGGCCCGACGTGTTAAGCATTCCGCGTGATAAGTCATTGGCGATCCGAATAGAAGTGGGTACGAAGCCTTTCACTGAGTATCGTTAAGTCGTATCTCCACGACGAACAAAAACAATTGGGCGGCGGGTAGAACTGTAATGCGTATTTTGCAAATCATTCACGATCGGCAGCCTGGCGGCGTGCAGAAGCTCGCCGATATGATCGAGGACGGACTGTCGCCGCGCCGTTTCGCCGTCGAGACGCTTTATGTTTATCCGCGCGCCGGTCAGCTGGCGTCGGCCAAGTTCGCAGGCGTGCTGCGCGCGATCCGACGGATCTGGCGCGGCGATTACGACGCCTTGATCGCCTATCAGTCCACCGCTTCCGTGGTTGTCGGCATCGTCGGCTGGATGGCGGGCTGTCGCTTACGCGTCGTGCATCAAACCTGCACCCCGCGGGAAACGCCGCGGCTGCTGCGCCTTTTGGACATGCTCGTCGGCACGCTCGGCCTCTACAGCGTGAACATCGCCAATAGCGTGGCCACCTGGGCCGAGTTTGCGCGATACCCCAAACAATACCGGCGTTCGATGATTTTGATCGAGCATGGCCTCGACGTTCCGGTACCGACGCGCAGCCGTGCGACGGTGCGCCGGGTGTTCGATCTGCCGTCGTCGCAGCAAATCATCCTCAGTGTGGGGCGGCTCGCGATTCAGAAAAACCAGGACGTGCTGATCCGGGCTCTGGCCTGCCTGCCGCAAGCTCATCTGGTGCTGGCGGGCGCGGGTCCGCGGCAGGAGTCCTTGCGCGCGCTCGCCGTCACGCTCGGGGTCGACGATCGCCTGCATCTCCTCGGCGCTCTGCCGGCCGAGGATATCGCCGATCTCTACGCCGCGGCCGATCTGTTCGTCTTTCCCTCGACCTGGGAGACGTTCGGGCTTGCCGCCGCCGAGGCCGCCATGGCGGGCCTGCCGATGGTCGTCGCCGATCTTGCGGTGCTGCGCGAGGTGTTGCGCGCCGACGCCACGGCGCCGGTCGCTTTCGTCCCGCCGCACGACACCGAGGCTTGGATCTCGGCGATCGGCAAGGCGCTCGCCGCGCCGCCGCCCGCGCGCGCCGCCGCCGATTTTGCCCGCGCAGTTGGCCGCAAATATTCCCGGCAGCGCATGATTGAGAGCTATCTCAGTTTGTTCGACGCCTGTGCGCGGCCGCAACAGGGCGAATTCGCCGAAATACCCGCAGCGGCGGAAGAAGTGCGGCCTTGATACGTCGCGCCTCGCGGCTTTATGCGCTCACGGCGGCCGCGGCTATCGTCGGAACTTTGCTTGCGGCTGACGGCTTGCCCGCGGATGCCGGCAGTCTCACGCCCAGCTTCAAACACGGCGCGACGCTGGTCGAATATTTCGAATTTCCCGCAATCGTCGGCGAAGGGGCGGCGAAAGCCTATGCGGATGTGCCGTATCCGCATGCGCTGTCGGCACTCGATCTGTTCGATTTCAACGAACTGCATCGCATCGGTTTCGATCATATGCGGGTGCCGCTCGATGTCGGCCCGTTGCTGCAGGGCGACGAGGCGAAGCGACGCAGCGTACTCGACCAGCTCGTCACGGTCATTGGCGCCATCAACCGGCACGGCCTTGCGGTGCTGGTGACATTGTTCCCGCCGTCGCTGCAGCATGAATTGCCGGAAACTTATCTCGACGGGCTGCAGGGCCCGAAATTCCGCGCCTATGCGGAGGTCGTGCAACGCATCGCTACCGCGCTCGCCCCGCTCGATCCAGGCATGGTGGCGCTTGAGCCGATGAACGAACCCCAATCGGAATGCCGGGTTCGCTTCGGCACCGATTGGTCGGCTTACCAGCGCGTGCTTGTCGACAACATCCGCCGCATCGCCGCGACATTGCCGCTCTTTCTGACCGGCGGCTGCTGGTCGAACATCGAGGGCATCGGCGATCTCGACGGCGATCTCGTTCGTGACCCGCGCAATTTCATCAGCGTGCATTTTTATTATCCGTTCCTGTTCACGCATCAGGGCGCCACCTGGTCCGAGCCCTACCTCGCGGGCACCATCGGCGTGCCTTATCCGGCATCGGCGGGAACACTCGACGCCACGCTTGCGCTGACGCGTGCGCGCTTTCGATCGCTGCCGCTACCGCCCGGCGCCGATCGCGCCGCGGCGCAAGCGCGGGCCGAAGCTGAAATCGAAAAATATTTTGCGCAAGCGCAGGGCCCGGCGCAGATCGACGAATGGATGAACCGCGTGGCGGATTGGCAGCGGCGCGAAAATGTGGCGTCCGAGCGGATCGTGTTCACGGAATTCGGCGCCATGAAAGAGACCATAGGCGACGTCGAAATCGGTCGCGCGTCGCGCGCCCGCTGGCTGCGGGATACTTCAGGCGCGATCGAAAGCCACGGCTGGGGCTGGACCGCCTATGTGTTGCGCGACGACCCTTTCGGTCTCTACGTGCATGAGGGCGACGTCCATGCGGGTGATCGCCATCTCGATCCGGAACTGATGCGCGCGTTGCGGCTTGAGGCGCCGTCACCCTCCGGGCGCGATCGGCACGCCGGGCCTTAGGCTCTGGCGCGGGTCTGCGCGAGATAGCGCAGCCCAAAGGCCGAGGTCATGAAGAAAAACCAGACTTCGCCGATCTGCGGCAGGATCGAACTCTCGAAGCATGAGGCATAAGTGCCGTAGAGGCAGACGCGCAGGAACAACACCTGCAAGGCCGCGGCCTGCGGGTCGGGCGAGCGCCTGCAGAAATCGACGATCGGCAGCACCACTACCCATGCGACGGCGAGCAGCATGCCGGGAATGCCGATCATCAGCGCGAGATTGAGATAGGCATTATGGGCGTCGGTTGCCGCATTGGCCCAGGTGACAGGTTCGCCCCCCATTCCGTAGAGCACCTGCTCGGTGCCCCAAAACGCCGAGTAGCCGTAACCGGTAAATGGCCGTTGCGCCAAGGCGCGCAGCCCGAGCTCCCAGATTTCAGTTCGTCCGGTAAACGTCGCGTCGGGCATGATCCCTTCGATGAATTCGCGTACCGGGTCGAACATGACTGTACCGACGGAAAATAGATTGAATGCCAACAGGATGACGACAACGAGGGTAATGCCGAACGCGGGGCCGCGGCTCCGCCCGATAATCGCCGACAAAATAAGCGCCAGCGGCATCACGGCGATCGCCGTCTTCGACTGCGTAAAAGCGAGAAATATCGCCGACAGCGCGACGATGAGCCAACCGAGCGCGAAATTCCGCGCGCGGGCGATATACAAGCCGATGAAGACGAAAAGCACCATCGTCGCACCGGCGTCGTTCTTGTGCGGAAATACGCCGCGCCAGTTGCCGTCATGTTCGGGTTCGAGAAAGTCGTTCGCCTGATGGATCGCAAGCTTCGGCAACAGCAACACGCCGAGATAGCAGGTGACCAGGACGATCAACACAGCGATGGCCAAGAGATCGCTGAAGTGCCGTAGATTCTTCGGCAGCAGCAACGCCATCGCGGCCAGGCTCATGACGATCAGTGCGAAGGTCAAGCGACGCGCGGCGAGCGCCGGCTCCCAGGACATGACGACACTCAGCACGCACCATAGGATTGTCGCGACCAAGACCGGCCGCAGCGCCAGCAGGAGCCGCTGCGGCTCGTGCGACAAAGTCCAGGCCGCGAACGCGATGAACATCGCGGAGAAGCCGATCTGATTTGCCAGATCGCCGCCCTCGACGACATCGGGCGGCGGTACCGAGCGGTCGATAAAGGGATGAAACGAAATCCACGCCGACAGAAATACCGCGACGAAGAGGACGCTGCGGACCAGCGTGTCGAGATCGACGGCCGGCTGCGCCGCGACGCCCGCCGAAGTCTGGACTCCGAGCTTGGCCATCCTGCTCATATGATGCTGCTCATGCCGCTTCGGTCACGCCGTCGCGGCGCCGGTCAGCACCGCCCCGAGAACTTTCCTGAGGTCGAGCCCAAGCCGCGTAATAAATTTCCCTCCCGAAGCCTCGTCGTAGTCGCCGGCCTCGGCGACCAGCAGAATGTGATCGACGATGCCGGCGAAGAATTGCAGGCTCGGGTCGCGCTCGCTCATGGCGGCGACGATCACGAGGTCATAGCGCCTGGTTTGTTCGAAGGCCCGTCGCAAATCGCCGTCGTAGATGCGGCGGTCGCGCCGGCTCGCCGGCGTGACGAACGGCACCAGGTTGATGTTGGTTTCGCGGTCGAGTTTGATCACATCGGACAGAAGCCGCCGGCCGATGGCGACGTCGACCAGGCCGGCGCCGCTGTCTTCGGCGTCGATCGCCGCCATCGTGCGCCGTTCGAGATCGCTGTCGATCACCAACACCCGTTGCGTCGCCGCGACGACCGCCGCCAGCGTGAGCGCGACGGTCACCGCGTCATCCTCGTCGCCGGCCGCAAGGATGAGGAGGCTCGGATTGCCGGGTCCCTTATGGGCTGCGCGCAGCTCGTCGTAGACCTTGCGCATTTCACGGGCGAACGGTGAGGTCGGGTCGTCGGCCGCGCTCAAGCCGAACGAGACGTCGGCCTCCGGCAGCGTCGCCAGCACCGGGACTTCCGGCGCGGGCGCGGGCCAGAAACCCATGGCGACGAGGATTTGCCGCAGCATCGTCCCGACGCCTTGACGCCTTACCCCGGCTTCGGCGGGCGGCCGCACCAGCACGATGCCGGTCCCTGCCGCGGCGCCCAGCATCATGGCGCCAAGCGCGATCAAAAGGCTCGGCGGCGGCGAGCTGCGCCGTTGCGGCAGATCCGCCTTGGAGAGCACACGAATATTCTTGGTATCGAGCTGTTCCTGTTCGCCGGTCTCGCGGGCGCGGCCCAGGAAGGCCTCATAGATCGAACGGCTCGCCTGCGCATCGCGTTCGAGCTCGCGTAATCCCACCATGGCCGAATTGGTCGACATCGTCGTGCGCTTGAGCGTTTCGAAATTGTCGGCAAGCGTTTGTTCGCTCGCTTTGGCGCTCTCGTATTCGGTGCGCGCGGCGATTGCGGCGCGGTCGATTTCGTCGCTGATCATGTGGCGCAGCCGGTCGGCCTGCGCCTGAATATCGATGACCGCGGGGTGCAGCGCGCCGAGCGACGCGGTCTGCTCGGCCTCGCGCCGCATCACCTCGGCATATTGGCCGCGCAGCGCCGTGATGGTCGGAGACTGCAAGGCTTCGGGAAAAGCGCCGTTCTCGTCCTTGCGGCGCTGCACCGCTTCGACTTGATCGAGCCGGCCCTTGGCCTCGGCGGTGCGCGCGCGCGCCGCGCCGAACTGATTGTTGGCCTCGGCGAGCTGCTGGTCGGTCACCGACTGGCCGTTGGCACTGAGGATATTGTTGTCCGCCTTGAACTCCTCGACCCTCTCCTCGTCCGCGCGCACCCTGTCCTTCAGCTCCTTCAGGCGGGACGACAAGGATTGCGACACCTGGCGGGCGGCGTCCGAGCGCACTTGCGTTTGCTCGTCGAGATAGGCCTGCGCGATCGCATTGGCGATGCGCACCGCCTTTTGCGGGTCGCGGCTGGTGACATCCACCTCGACCACATAAGTGCGCTCGGCGCGCTTTACTTTGACGCGGCGCTTGAGTTCGTTCAGCGCGGCGAGCGTCCTGCCGCCGGGGATCGCATCGTGGCCCATCAGCATGCCGATGAAAGACGGCGGGCGGACGAATTCCGGATCGTGCTCGAGATCTTGCGAGGCGACGACGCGGCGCAGCACGGCGTCGGAGGTGATGACGTTGACCTGACTCTCGACCTGCAGCAGGGCGGCGTCGCTGACTTGCGTCGGCGGGGTGGCGTCGTTGCCGACCGCGCGCAGATCGCTTGGATCGATGAGGATTTGGGTGACGGCGGTGTATTCCTGCGGCGTGAGCGCAATGAACGCCAGCGCCAGGACCAGCGCCACCACGGCCGACATCAGGATGGTCGCCCAGCCCCGCAGCAGCAATGACGCGATCTTGGTGAAATCGATCTGCGGCACGGGCGCGCCGGCGGCGCCAAGCTCGCCGGTCGCGACTGTCGCTGATCTGATCTGGCGGGGCGCTTCGAACATTCAGCACTCGAATGCGTTGCGACGAAGGTTCCGTCTCGTTGCAGCGGCAAGCGCCGGACTGCCGTCGGCAACGCTCACGGAACTTCGGCGCGATAGGCTCGGGCGCGATCGGCCCGCCACACGGCACCTCAACCTGCGGAGCGCAGGCCAAGCCCACCAGACCCGCCCAGACTTGCCGGTATGGTTAATCAATTCATAAGGGAGCAAGGTTAACGGGTGGTGTATGATCCGCCCGGATCAGCCGCTCAGCGCCGGCGCAAGAGGCCGGAAACGGCCGCCACGACGACCAGAACCGCGACCACCGGAATCCAGATCAGCGCCGCGCCGATGAGCGCCAGCAGCAAGACGCCGGCGAACAAGCCTATCACCAGCAGCAGGAGCGCAAAGCCGATCGGTCCGATCCGGCTGACATAGACGCGGTGCACGCCGGCCGATTGCGTATAGGCGCCCTGCCGGAAGCCATAGGGCGGAAAGCCCGATGGGCGGGCTTGATTGTGGTCCGGCGGGATGATTTCCGGTTCGGCGCGCGGCCGTTCGGGCTCGTTGGGCGGCTTTGTCATTGCGGTTCACTCGGGCGCGATCGCAGCACGCGCTTTGAACTATGTAACCTTCACAAGGGCGATCACAAGCGACGCTTTGCCGCCGGCTATGGTGTGGCGCGAGCGGGTCACTCCGGCTTGATTCCAGCCTCGCGGATCACTTCGCCCCAGCGCGTCGTCTCGTCTTTGATGAAAGCGCCGGCCTCGGCCGGCGTACCGCCGCCCGGGGCGATGCTGAGCTCACGGAAACGATCCAGCACTTCAGGCGTTTTTACCGCGGCGTTCGCCGCCGCATTGAGCTTGGTGACGATATCGACCGGCGTCTTCGGCGGCGCGGTCAGCGCGTGCCAGGTGTCGGACACACAGCCGACGACGCCGGCTTCTTCCAGGGTGGGAATGTCGGGCAGCGCCGGAACCCGCTGTTTGGTCGTGACCGCGAGGATGACGGCGCGCCCGTCCTTGTGCAACTCGATCGAGCTTGCAAGCTCGTTGAACATCAGGTCGACATTGCCGGCGAGCAGATCGGCGACCGCCGGCGCGGTGCCCTTATACGGCACGTGTGTGAGCTTGGTGTGAGTGATGTTCTGAAAAAGCTCGGCGGTCAGATGTGACGTAGTGCCGATGCCCTGCGACGCGTAATTGAGTTTGCCCGGATTGGCCTTGGCGTAAGCGATGAATTCCTGCACGGATTTCACCGGCAGGCCGGCGCGCACCAGAAGCACGTTGGGGACGTGCGACATGATCGCGATCGGCACCAATTGCGTGGGATCGTAGTTGAGCGACTTATAGAGAAACGGATTGGTGGTGATCGGCGACGGTTGCGAGGCGAGGATCGTGTAGCCGTCGGGCGACGAATTGAACACCGCTTCGGCGCCGACGCTGCCGCCGACTCCGGCCTTGTTTTCGATCACCAGGGGCTGACCCAGCGTATCGCGCATTTTGGCGGTGACGAGGCGCGTAATGGTGTCGACGCCGCCGCCGGCCGGAACCGGCACGATCACCCGGATCGGATGATCGGGATAACCCGCGGCCCCGCCCTGCGCGACGGCCGCCGCCACGGCGGCTGCCGCGGCAATGACGCTGAGGACGGCGATGAAAGGCAAACGTCGCAACATGCAAAAACTCCCGGAAGCGATGCGAAACCGCCTTGCCATAGCGCAGTTGAGCGGCCAAGTCCCGCGACGCGCTGCCGCTATGCGCCGTGGGCGCTTGCCGAGGCCCGAAGCCAAACACTAGGATCGCGCCCCAAAAGCAGGGGAGGGCCGTCAGTGAGCAAGCTCGATTTCGTCGTCGAAGAAATCGTCACCGCCAATCGCATTCTGGCAAACGAAGGCATTGTCGATTCCTTCGGCCATGTCAGCGCCCGGCACCCCGACAAACCGGACCATTATCTCTTGTCGCGCGCCCGCGCGCCGGAGCGCATCGAGCCAGGCGACATCGTCGAATACAAGCTCGACGGCACCCCGATCGACGAGCGCGGCCGCACCCCCTATCTCGAGCGCTTCATCCACGGCGCCATCTACGAAGCGCGGCCCGACGTGCAGTCCGTGGTGCATAACCACTCGCCGAGCGTGATCCCATTTGGCGTCACCGGCACCAAGCTGAAGCCGCTTTTGCACATGTGCGCCTCTTGCGGCCACGAAGTGCCGATCTGGGATTGCCGCGACAATTTCGGCGATACCACCTTGCTGGTGAGCGATATGGCCATGGGCCGCGATCTCGCCCGTCATCTGGCGCACCGTCCGACGACCTTGATGCGCGGCCATGGCGCGACGGTGGTCGGTCGCTCGGTGCGCCACGCCGTATTCATTTCGGTCTATCTCGAAGTCGGCGCCAAGCTGCAAATGCAGGCGATGACCATGACGGGTGTAACGAAGAGCGAGATCACATTCTTGAGCGAAGGCGAAGTCGACAAGATCACGGCGCGGGTCAACGACTACACGCTCAATCGCGCCTGGGAAAACTGGGCGCGGCGAGCCGGGCGCGAGATGCAGGCTGCCGGTTGAATGAGGTAATCTCGGTCCTGGCGCACACGTGAAGCGGGGACGTCACAATGCCGGACAACGGACAAGCGGTCTGGCTGGCTTCGGGCCTGCGCACGCCGTTTGTCGGCGTTGACGGCCCCTTCGCCGATCGCGATTCGCTTTCCTTGTCGGTCCCTGTCGTTCTGGCGATGGCGCCGCAGGCGAAGGGCGCCATCGATTTCGCGGTTTGGGGCTCAGTGGTCGTCAATCTCGCTTATGCCAATCTGGCGCGCGAAGTGTGGCTCGAATCGAAACTCGATCCGCATGTGCCGACCTTTACGACCATCATGCAATGCAGCACCAGCATGGTGGGCGTGTTCGAAGCCGCCGGCATGCTTGGGCCAAGGCGAGCGGCGCTGGCGCTTGTCGGCGGCGTCGAAAGCATGAGCCGCGTGCAGATCGGCCTGGGTCAGAATTTGTCGGTCTGGCTGCGCCGCGTTTTTCAGGCGCGGAGCGCCGCGCAGTGCCTCAGCATGCTGCGCCGGCTGCGGCCGTCCGATATCCGGCTGTTCGTGCCCGAAGTGAAAAATCGCGTCACCGGCCGCAGCATGGGCGAACATACCGAGGATATGGCGAAGGACTGGAATATCGGTCGCCGCGAACAGGATGAGCTGGCGCTGCAAGGCCACCAACGGGCGGTCGCGGCGCAGGATCGCGGCTTCTTTAACGATCTGATCGTGCCGCTCGACGGCACCGCCAAGGATCATTTTCCGCGGCGCGACACTTCCATGGAAAAACTCGGCAAATTGAAGCCGGTGTTCGATCGGACCAGCGGACGCGGCACGCTGACGGCGGGCAACAGCTCGCCGCTGACCGACGGCGCCGCCGCCATCTGGGTCGCGACCGACGAAGGCTTGAGCCGATTGCCGCAAAACTTACCCCGCGTCCGTCTGGTGGATTTCGAAATGGCCGCCGTCGATGTCTTCACCGAGGGTCTGCTGATGGCGCCGGTGTCCGCCATTCCGCGGCTCTTGGCGCGGCACGGGCTCACTTACAACGACATCGCGCTGTGGGAAATCCACGAGGCCTTTTCGGCGCAGGTGCTGTGCCACATCAAGGCGCTCGACGATAAGGATTTCGTTCGCGCCAAGGCCGGCGTCGACCATACTTTCGGGAGCTTTCCGCGCGAGCGCCTGAACCCGAACGGCGGCAGCGTCGCGCTCGGCCATCCGTTCGCCGCCACCGGCGCACGAATTTTAAGTCAGGCGGTCAAGGAACTGGCGGCGCTGCCCAAGGGCAGCCGCGCCATCGTCAGTATTTGTTCGGACGGTGGTCTCGGCACCGTGGCGCTCTTGGAAAACTGAATCTTTAAGAACCAAACCGGACAACGATCTCATCGAGCGCCGGCCGGGGCCGATCTTCCGGCGGATGCGGCGGCGTGCCGATGTGCACAAAGCCGGCGATCTTTTCGTGCGGCTTGAGCCCGAGCGCATCGAGCACGCCACGATCGTAGGCGTACCATTCGGTGATCCAGTTCGCCCCGTAGCCGAGCGCGTGCGCGGCAAGCACGAGCGCCATGGCGGCGGCGCCCGCCGAGAGCACCTGCTCCCATTCGGGAATTTTCGCATGCGGGCCGGCGCGGCTCACCACGGCGATGACCAGCGGAGCCCGCAGCAGACGATTGCGCTCGGCGTCGACATGGTCGGCCTGCGCGTCCGGGTATTTGACTCGGAACGCAGCCGCAATCGCCGCCCCGGCGGCGCGTCGCGCCTCGCCTTCGAACACGATGAAGCGCCAGGGCGCGAGCTTGCCGTGATCCGGCACCCGCGACGCAATGGTCAACAACGTCTCGATTTCGGCCGCGGACGGGCCAGGTCCGGCGAGTTCGGCCGGTTTGCTGGAGCGCCGGGTGGTCAGAAGCTTTAAAGCGTCGGGCATTTCCGGATGACCATCGTGGTTGTTGTGAGAAGAGCGTGTGCGGATTATCCGCCGGCGCAGCGTAGCACGTCGTGCTCAGTGCTCGCTGTCCATATGGGCGAGCACGGCCGGTAGATAGCGCGTGCCGGCGACGGCCGTCGTTGGAACCGCAGCCTCGATGCGGGCAAGGTCGGCGGCGCTGAGTTTTACATCAAGCGCGCCCAGCGCCTCGCTGAGCTGATCGCGGCGGCGCGCGCCGATCAGCGGCACGATATCGTCGCCGCGCGACTTCACCCAGGCGAACGCGAGCTGCTGCGTGGTGACGTCCTTGTCGCGGGCGATGGTTTTGAGCGCTTCGACCAGCGCAATATTCTTGGCAAAATTCTCGGCGAAGAAGCGCGGCTTGCGGCTGCGGATTTCGCTCGCTGCGGTTCGCGACGCTTCGGCGCGGTCGCTGATCAACCCGCCCGCCAGCACCCCGTAGGCGACCAGTGCGATGCCGAGCTCGCGCAGCACCGGCAAAGTGTCGCGCTCGATGGCGCGGCTGAACAGCGAATATTCTATCTGCAAGGCCGCGATCGGATGCACTGCATGCGCCCGCCGCACTGTCGCCGCGGAAGCCTCCGAGACGCCGATATGGCGCACATAGCCTGACTGCACCATCTCGGCGATGGCGCCGATCGTATCTTCGATCGGCACCGCCGGATCGACCCGCGACGGCTGGTAGAGATCGATGTAGTCGGTGCCGAGGCGCTTGAGCGAATAAGCCAGGAAGTTCTTTATTGCTTGCGGCCGCGCGTCGTCGCCGAGAAATTTTTGATCCGGGCCGCGCATCGCGCCACATTTCACCGCGATGAAGGCGCGCTCGCGCTTGCCACCCGCGAGCGCATCGCGGATCAGCATCTCGTTGTGACCCATGCCGTAGAAATCGCCGGTATCGATCATGGTGATGCCGGCTTCGAGGGCTGCATGGATGGTGGCGATCGATTCTCTGTCGTCGGCCGGCCCATAGCCGCCCGACATGCCCATGCAGCCGAGCCCGAAGGCGGAGACGAGCGGGCCGTTACGGCCGAGGGAGATTTTTTGCATCGTGCATCCGAAATAAAAAACGGCGGCCTTGCGACCGCCGTTTGTAATCAGCCGAGATCAGCGAAGCAACGTTACTCCGCCGCGAGGCGAACCTCGGGCGCAGCAGCCCGCACGTCGGCGTCCACGGTCTGCTCGTATTTGGTGAAATTCTTCTGGAACATGCCGACGAGCTTGCGTGCGGTCTCGTCGAAGGCGGCTTTGTCCTTCCAGGTCTTCATCGGATAGAGCACGTGCGGCTCGATGCCCGGTACCGAGCTCGGCACCGCGAAGCCGAAATACGGATCGGTGCGGAAATTGGCGTTGCGCAAGGAGCCGTCGAGCGCGCCGGTGACGAGCGCGCGGGTCACCTTGATGGGCATGCGGCGGCCGACGCCGTAGATGCCGCCGGTCCAGCCGGAATTGACCAGCCAGCAGTCGACCTTGTGCTTGGTGATGTAGTCGCGGAACAGCCGGCCATAGTCCGCCGGCGGCCGCGGCAGGAACGGCGCGCCGAAGCAGGTCGAGAATTCCGGCTCGACGCCGACCAGCCCCTTCTCGGTGCCGGCGACCTTCGCCGTATAGCCGGACAGGAAGTGATACATCGCCTGCGCGGGCGTGAGCTTGGCGATCGGCGGCATGACGCCGAAGGCGTCGGCGGTGAGGAAGATGACATTCTTCGGATGGCCGGCGATGCCGCTGCGCGACGCGCTCGGGATGAAGTCGAGCGGATAGGCGGAGCGGGTGTTTTCGGTCTTCTTGTCGCTGTCGTAGTCCGGGATGCGGGTGACTGGATCGAATTCAACGTTTTCCAGGACGGCGCCGAAGCGGTTGGTGGCGTCCCAGATTTGAGGCTCGGCCTCGGCCGAGAGCTTTATGCATTTGGCGTAGCAGCCGCCCTCGAAGTTGAAGATGCCCTCGGGCGACCAGCCGGTCTCGTCGTCGCCGATCAGGATGCGGTTCGGGTCGGCCGACAGCGTGGTCTTGCCGGTGCCGGACAGGCCGAAGAACAGCGCACTGTCGCCGCCCTTCCCGACATTGGCCGAGCAATGCATCGGCATCACGCCTTGGGCCGGGAGGTAGAAATTCAGCGTCGTGAACACCGACTTTTTCATCTCGCCGGCATAAGAAGACCCGCAGATCAGCACGATCTTGCGGGTGAAATCGATCGCCACCATGGTGTCGGAGCCGTCGCGGCCGCCATGACGTTTGGCGTCCGGTTTGAACGACGGCATGTCGACGATGGTCATATCGGGGACATAGCTCGCAAGCTCGGTGCTCGCGGGGCGGATCAGCAGCTGGCGGATGAACAGCGAATGCCAGGCGAGCTCGGTGAAGACCCGCGCCTTGATGCGGTATTTGGCATCGGCGCCGCCGTAGAGATCCTGGGCGAACAGCGTCTTGCCTTGGGCGTGAGCGATGAAATCCTGCAGCAGAGTGTCAAACTGCTCTTTGCTCTGCTTGCGATTGCCGTCCCACCAGACGGTGTTTTCGGTCGTCGCATCGACGACGGTGTGTTTGTCCTTGGGCGAGCGGCCGGTGTGATGGCCGGTTTCGGCGCAGAGCGCGCCGCCGGCAACGATGGTCGCCTCGTTGTTGCGGATGGCGTGCTCGTAAAGCGGGGCTTCGGACAGATTCCAATGGACGCCGGCCAGATTTTTGAAGCCGAACTTGTCGGCGCCGTGCGCGCCGTTCCGTACACCCGATTCCTGCACCCTAGCCTCCGCCACTGCGCCTGCCTGTGGGCCCGAATTGGCCCGCCGCGAGCGCCGTCCCGTTGTCATGAACTTAAGCCCGCCGCCGGCCGGCGAGCGACCCTATATCGAGACGCGTCGCCTCTGCCAAGGCCGCAGGCGTCCGCAATCCTAACCGATAATAACCAGTCGTGTTCCGCCGCTGCACTGCAGCGAAAAGCGGCTTCGCTTACACGCGGATTCCTTAACGAAAGCGCCTCACACGCTCCGCGCTTGCGCCGCCAAATCCACGACCATCTTGCGCAACTCTTGGGCAGTGGTGACGAAGTGCGGGAATACCAGCCGCAGCGTCGCGTCGCCGCTGGCGAGGTCGAGCCCTTCCGGGTCGATCCCGGTGAGCCGCCACGCCGCTTCGGGAGCGCCGAGAAGTTTGGTCGCATAGAGCCGTACCGCCTCGGCATGGTCCGCGTTCATATGCGCGATCGCGCCCGCCTCGGCCTCGAGCAATTCCGCCGCGCCGGAAATATCGGTCAACACGTCGGCAGCTTTTAGATCCGCGGCGCGGGCAAAACCGCCGTTGAGATGAGCCGAAATCGTCTCGAGCTTCCAGAACGAGAAGTCGGCGAAGCCGGCGTAAAGCTCAGATTTGGGGTGACGGGCGAGGAAGCGGCGGCGCAAACGTGGCTCGTGCGTGTTGTCGCGCCCGACATGGACGAAGGCGCCTAGGAGCGTCAGGCGCGGGTGCGCCAGCGGATCGCCCTTGCCGGCCGCCGCCAGCAGCACCGAGGCGCGGCCGTCGGCTTCGAGGTTCGCGGTGTGGGTCGAAAGCCGCGACACCAGGATCACGGGCGAGCCGTCGCTGTCGGTTGCGACATTCACTAGAGATGCGAAGGGATGGCCGGTGTTGCGGTCGAGTGTCGCGAGCGTTCCCGCCCGGGTCGTGCGCAACAGCTCCTTGGCCACCGCTTGCGGCTCGAAGTCGGCCGGCGCGCGGGCATTTTCAGGCAGCCGGTCGGGCATCACGCCCGGCAGCGGAAAGGGGGATTTTTCGGTATCGGTCATGATCCTCCGGCGGCCCGTTTCCGGGTGTTTTTGGAGCTCGCGTCCCTGACCCTTGCCACAGCAATTGCCCCGATTCTGCCTTGTGTCGTCACACTTCCGCCCCCACATGGGGATTCAAGGACTTATGGGGCCGGGCTGTCGTTAATGCCGGCCGACTCATGCTAGAAGGCCGCCCATGCCGACAATCGCTCTCGTCGACGACGACCGCAACATCCTGACCTCGGTGTCGATCGCGCTTGAGGCCGAAGGCTACCGTATCACGACCTACACGGACGGCGCCTCGGCGCTCGACGGCTTCAAAAGCGCACCCCCCGATCTCGCCATTCTCGATATCAAAATGCCCCGAATGGACGGCATGGAGACGCTGCGGCGGCTGCGGCAAAAATCCGACCTCCCGGTCATCTTCCTCACCTCGAAGGACGAAGAGATCGACGAATTGTTCGGCCTGAAAATGGGGGCCGACGATTTCATCCGCAAACCGTTCTCGCAGCGGCTTCTGGTCGAACGCGTCAAGGCCGTGCTGCGCCGCGTCTCGCCGAAGGACGGCACCGCGCCGAAAGAGGCCGACAGCAAAGTGCTGGAGCGCGGCTTGCTGCGCATGGACCCCGAGCGTCACACCTGCACCTGGAAGAACGAGCCGGTGACGCTGACCGTCACCGAATTCCTCATCCTGCAAGCGCTGGCGAGCCGCCCGGGCGTGGTGAAAAGCCGCAACGCCTTGATGGATGCCGCCTACGACGATCAGGTTTATGTCGACGACCGCACCATCGACAGCCACATCAAACGGCTGCGCAAGAAGTTCAAGGCGAGCGACGACGAATTCGACATGATCGAAACGCTGTACGGCGTCGGTTATCGCTTCAAAGAATAAGCGCGTGCGCCCTCTCTGCCCTTCCCCGCGCAGGATAGGGTGGAGGCGGCTCCTGACTGGGCGGCTGACGTGCGGTAATGATGGCGTACGGCGATCTCCTCCCGCTGTTGCGGGGTAGGGAGAGTGCCGAATAAAACCCCGGCAGACGACGTGCTCGATCGAACGGCAGACAGCGACGGGCCCCGGAGTTCGGCCCTTGTATCGGCGGAGGGTGAACCTCACGCCGAGAACCAAGTCGCGCCGCGAAGCGGCTCCGGCGAGGCCCTGACGCGCCCGCACGGGTTCGCCCGCATCCTCGATTGGATCCACCGCGCCTGGCAGTTCTTTATCACCCAAAGTTTTTCGAGCCTGACGCGGCGCATCGTCGTCCTCAATCTCACCGGCCTTGTCGCGCTCTCGATCGGGATTCTGTTCCTCTCGCAATTCCGCGCCGGACTGATCGACGCGCGGATCCAGAGTTTGCTGGTGCAAGGCGAGATCATCGCCGGTGCGATCGCATCGTCGGCGACGGTCGAAACCGACTCCTCGATCACGCTCGATCCCGACAAGCTACTCAATCTGCATCCCGGCGAGAGCTACGGTCCCAACGAAGACGCGCTCTACGGCATCGATTTTCCGATCAATCCCGAGCGGGTGGCGCCGATCTTGCGGCGGCTCGTTTCGCCGACCAAGACGCGCGCGCGCATCTATGATCGCGACGGCGTGCTGCTCGTCGACAGCCGCAATTTGTTCGGCCGCGGCGACGTGCTGCGTTACGATCTGCCGCCGCCGACCGCCGAAAAACCGGGCCTGTTCGAGCGCGCCTATCTGGCGGTGCGGCGCTGGCTCGGCCGCGGCGACCTGCCGCCTTACCGCGAGCTCGGCGCCGACAACGGTAAGGGCTATTCGGAAGTCGCCGAGGCGCTGAACGGTCAGGACGCCAGCATGGTGCGCGTCAACGATCGCGGCGCGGTCATCGTTTCGGTCGCAGTGCCGGTGCAGCGCTTTCGTGCGGTGCGCGGCGCCCTGATGCTGTCGACGCAAGGCGCTGACATTGACGACATGGTGGAGGCCGAGCGGCTTGCCATCATCAAGGTCTTTCTGGTCGCCGCCGCGGTCATGGTGGTGCTTTCGATCCTGCTCGCCGGAACGATTGCCGAGCCGGTGCGAAGGCTCGCCGCCGCCGCCGAAAGCGTGCGCCGGCGCATCCGCTCACGCGTCGAGATTCCGGATTTCACGCGGCGGCGCGACGAGATCGGCCATCTGTCCGGCGCCTTTCGCGACATGACCAACGCGCTCTATAGCCGCATCGAGGCCATCGAGAGCTTCGCCGCCGATGTCTCCCACGAGCTGAAAAACCCGCTGACCTCGTTGCGCTCGGCGGTCGAGACGCTGCCGGTCGCCAAAACGGACGAAAGCCGCGCGCGGCTCCTCGCCATCATCCAGCACGACGTGCGCCGGCTCGATCGGCTGATTTCCGATATTTCCGACGCCAGCCGGCTTGATGCCGAGTTGCAGCGCCAGGAGGCGGCGCCGGTCGACTTCGCCAAGCTCCTCAACACGCTGGTGGGCGTGGCGAACGAAGTGAAGCGCGACGATGGTGTCAAAGTCACGCTGCGGTTTGAAGGCGGCGGCGCGCGCGCCTTTCAGGTGCCGGGTCACGATTCGCGCCTCGGCCAGATCGTCGACAATCTGATCGAGAATGCGCGATCGTTCTCGCCGCCGGGCGGCACGGTGCGCGTCACCTGCCGGCGGCTGCGCGATCAGATCGAGATCCTTGTCGACGACGACGGGCCGGGCGTGCGTCCGGATGCGCTCGAAAAAATCTTCGAGCGTTTCTATACCGACCGACCGCACCAGGGCTTTGGCCAGAATTCCGGCCTCGGCCTTTCGATCTCAAAGCAGATCGTGGATGCCCATGGCGGCACCATCGGGGTGGAAAATCGGTTTGGCGGCGCGGGACCGGACGGCGAACCCACGGTGCTCGGCGCCCGCTTTATCGTGCGGCTGCCGGCCGGCTGAGCGTCGGTCACGGGATGGCGGCAACAGTCCAGGCTACGACAATCCATGCCACGGCTGTTCTGGTCGGCGCGCGCGCGGTCCTCATTCGCGGCCCTTCGGGCGCCGGAAAATCACGGCTCGCGCTCGATCTCATCGCCGCCGCCGCTGCCGGCCGGCTGCGTTTTGCCCGCCTCGTCGGCGACGACAGGGTCTTTCTTGAGAAAATCGGCGGCCGGCTTTTGGTGCGCCCGGCCGCAACGCTTGCCGGCCTGATTGAACAGCGCGGAATCGGCATCCGGCATCTTGCCTATGAGGCTTGCGCCGTCGTCGGTCTCGTGGTCGATCTCGCGGCAAAAGACGCAGAGCGAATGCCGGATAAGGGCGAAATTGACCTTGAAGGGGTCACTTTACCGCGACTGGCCGTGGCGGCGGAGGTTTCGGCCTTGCCCAGCTTGCTCGGGCTCCTCACCTTACCTTCATCAGGGCAGAATCGAGAATAAAGACCCTGACGGTACTGAGCCCTCCGAGCAGTTAAAGCTCGTGCGGATGATCGGTTGGCGATTGATTAACCATAATAGGGCAAGACTTCGGCCGCTGATTTCGAAGCCGGCATGGCGTCGC
Organism: Xanthobacteraceae bacterium; assembly: GCA_049282655.1. GTDB lineage: Bacteria > Pseudomonadota > Alphaproteobacteria > Rhizobiales > Xanthobacteraceae > BOG-931. The sequence goes on along the minus strand of JBAPUM010000107.1, from coordinate 89,292 downwards.
CTACTGCAATGCAGCAAGTCCCGGAAAATGCTCGGAATGCCTCTTGCGCCGGGGCTTCGGATGGTCATGATGTGCAGCCTTTCATGCGGCGCACCAGGGACGGGCCCGCGGGGAGTTCCATGATTGGTCTTGTGCTTGTGACCCACGGGCGGCTGGCTGTTGAGTTCCGCGCGGCGTTGGAACACGTCGTTGGTCCGCAGGGTCAGATTGAGTCGGTCACCATCGGGCCCGACGACGACGTCGAAGAGCGCCGCAAAGACATCATCGAAGCGGTGCGGCGGGTCGATACCGGCGACGGTGTCGCGATCCTGACCGACATGTTCGGCGGCACGCCGTCGAACCTAGCCATCTCGGTGATGAGCCGTCCCAAGGTCGAAGTGCTCGCCGGTATCAATCTGCCGATGCTGGTCAAGCTCGCCAAGGTCCGTGACGAATGTCCGCTCGCCGAGGCGGTCGCCGCCGCCCAAGAGGCCGGCCGAAAATACGTCACCATCGCCAGCCGGGTGCTGACCGGCAAATGAGCGGCTTCTGAATGAACGATTTGGCCCACAGCGCCGTCAGCGAACCGTCGAGCGAAACGGTTTCCGAAGGCGCCGTGGTCCGGGTGTTCACGATCTGCAACAAAAAGGGCCTGCACGCGCGAGCTTCGGCCAAATTCGTCCAAACGGTCGAAAAATTCGAGGCCGATGTGCATGTGAAGCGCGGCGGCGAAAGCGTCGGCGGCACCTCGATCATGGGCCTGATGATGCTCGCGGCGGCGCCCGGCACCTCGATCACGGTCGAGGCCACGGGCCGTGAGGCGGCCGAAGTCGTCGAGGCCTTGGCCAATCTCATCGACTCGCGGTTCGGCGAAGCCGATTGATCGAGCCGCCGAGGTAGGACTTGCAAGGACGCATGAGCAAACGGCTGCGGCGCAAGAAACCAGCCAAGAAATCAGCCAAGAAATCAGCCAAGAAATCCGTAAAGACCGCCGCTACACCGAAACGAAAATCACCACAAACCAAGTCTCGGCAAACCAAGCCACCACAAACCAAGTCACTGCAAACCAAGTCACTGCAAATCAAGTCATCGGGCAGACAGCGCCGACCGGGGGAGAAGGCAAAGATGAGTTCCGAACCGACAGCCTCGAAGGGCAATTCACCGAGCGCGGCGGCGCCGGCAGCGGCCGCCGCCGAGCGGCCTGCGGCACAGATTCGCTATCTCGATCGCGCCGATATGGAAGAGACTTTCGCCGACTCGATCAGCGGTCTGATTTTCGACGGCCAGACGCTGCGCATCGAGTTCGCGGTTACCCGCTTCGACGAAATGAAGGCCAATGCGCCGATCACCGGCCGGCGTTATCCGGCCTGCCGCTTGGTGCTGCCGCCCGCCGCGGCAGTCGATCTGATCAATCGTATGCAGCAGATCGCAGCGGCCTTGACCCAAGCCGGCGTGGTGCGGCCGGCGCCACGGGCTGGCGCTGAGACGCCCAAAGCGGGCTGAATCGGGCCTCATCACGCTTTTGCCGTCGTTATTGCCGTGCCCCTCAGCGGTCGGGAATGGCGCGATCGGCGCATTATGACATAAAGGTATCTTTATGTGTTTATTGCCGCCGTCACGCTGCCCTGCTATAGGCTCGCGCGACCCGGCCAGAACTTTGGCCAAGCGCCCTGCCCAAACGCCCCGCCGCAAAGGATCCCTATGAGCACGTCGACCAAGCCGAAAACCTCCGCAGCCGCCGATTACGTCGTCAAGGATATCGGCCTCGCCGAATGGGGCCGCAAAGAAATCGACATTGCCGAGACCGAGATGCCCGGCCTGATGGCGACGCGCGAGGAATATGGTCCGGGACAGCCGTTGCGCGGCGCCCGCATCGCCGGCTCGCTGCACATGACCATCCAGACCGCGGTGCTGATCGAGACGCTGACGGCGATCGGCGCCGATGTACGCTGGGCCTCGTGCAATATCTATTCGACGCAGGACCACGCCGCGTCCGCGATTGCCGCTGCCGGCACGCCGGTGTTCGCCGTCAAGGGTGAATCGCTCGAAGACTATTGGGACTACACCCACCGCATCTTCGAATGGGCGGACGGCGGCACCCCGAACATGATTTTGGACGACGGCGGCGACGCGACGCTCCTCGTCCATCTCGGCATGCAGGCCGAGAGCAATCCGGACGTCATCGCAAAGCCCACCAATGAAGAAGAAGAGGTGCTGTTCGCCGCGATCAAAAAGCGCCTGAAGGACAAGCCGGGCTGGTACACGGCGCTCGCCAAGAGCCTCAAGGGCGTCACCGAGGAGACCACGACCGGCGTGCATCGGCTCTATCAGATGGAGAAGGAAGGCCGGCTTCTGTTCCCCGCCATCAACGTCAACGACAGCGTCACCAAGTCGAAGTTCGACAATCTCTACGGCTGCCGCGAGTCGCTAGTCGACGGCATTCGCCGCGGCACTGACGTGATGATGTCCGGCAAGGTGGCGATGGTCGCGGGCTTCGGCGACGTCGGCAAGGGCTCGGCGGCTTCGCTGCGTCAGGCCGGCTGCCGCGTCATGGTCTCGGAGATCGATCCGATCTGCGCGCTGCAGGCGGCGATGGAAGGCTACGAGGTCGTCACCATGGAGGATGCGGCGCCGCGTGCCGACATCTTCGTCACCGCCACCGGCAACCTCGACGTCATCACCCTCGAACACATGCGCAAGATGAAGGACCGCGCCATCGTCTGCAATATCGGCCACTTCGACTCTGAGATTCAGGTCGCCGCGCTGAAGAATCTGAAGTGGAACAACATCAAGCCGCAGGTTGACGAGATCGAATTCCCCGACGGCCATCGCATCCTTCTGTTGTCGGAAGGCCGCCTCGTCAATCTCGGCAACGCCATGGGCCATCCGAGCTTCGTGATGTCGTCGTCGTTCACCAACCAGACGCTGGCGCAGATCGAGCTGTGGACCAATCCGGGCAAATACCAGAACAAGGTCTATGTGCTGCCAAAGACGCTCGACGAGAAAGTCGCCCGGCTGCATCTCGACAAGATCGGCGTGAAGCTGACGAAGCTCTCCGACAAGCAGTCGACTTACATCAACGTGCCGGTGTCGGGACCCTATAAGGGCGATCATTACCGGTATTGATCTTCACCGCTCCCCGCTCGGCGGGGAGCGGAAATTACTGCGGCGGAATGACCAGGATGCGGTAGCGCACGGGCTTGTCGAACGCGCCGAAAAAGCGGCGCGCGAGATCCACGTCCTCGATCTGGGCGCCGGTGGCGCGCGCGGCGTAGCCGTTGAGCGCATCGACGCAATTTGTTTCCGGCACCGGGCAGACGATAACGATGCCTTCGCGCTTGATGCGTGCGTCGTCGACCCACGGCGTGCGCGCCGGATCGACGATGTCCAAAGTCGATGGCTGGTTCTCAAAGTAGAACACGATGCCGTTGACGATAGCCGAATAGCTGCCGACGATGCGTAGCGGCGCTTGCGTGCGCTTTCCCCACGCGCGCTCGACCGCGCGCGCGATCAGCTGGTAATGGGTCGCGTAATTCGGCACGCCTTCGCGGTGGATGACCACGGCGATCGCCGGCGCTGCCGCCGCCATGACCACGGGATAAAGCATCGCCAATGCCAGCAAACGCATGGCGGCGATCCGCGGCATGGTCACGAGCGGCGATGACAGCAACACGATTGGCAACAGCGTCATTCCCGACATGGTCCACAGCGCGCCGATCCGCATTTTCAGGATGACGGCGCCGAGCGCCGCGAGGAAGATCGGCGCCGCCAAGGCGATCGCGATGGTGCGGCGTTCCGGTGTGGCGGGCCAAATGCTGTCGCGGATCGCCGCGAGGCTTGGCCGCGTCGCCGCAAGATTGAGCAGGAGCGGCGCGCCGATATAGGCCAGAATGCCGCCGAAAAAGAGGATCGCGTAAAAGGCGGCACCTTCGTAACTCACCGGATGCGCGCCGAACGCATAGCGGAACGGCTCGAAATCGTGCGTCGCCACCCAGACGAGATGCGGTGCGATCAGCACGGCGCCGACAGCGATGGTCAGCCAGGGCGCCGGTGAGCGGAAATAGGCGCCGCGGCGCGGATCGGTCAGCGCCGCCACGCCGAGCCCGGCCAGTAGAAAGATCGACCAGTATTTGCCGAGCATGGCGGCCGCGGCCGCAATACCCGCCAAGACCGCCCAGCCGGCGCGCCGCGTCTCGAACGAGCGCAGAAACCACCAGGTGGTTGCCGCCCAAAACGGAATCAGCACGGTATTGGCGTTGAATTTCAGCGCGTGGAAATTATAGAACGGCACCAACGTGAGCAGCGCGATGCCGGCGACGCGCTTTTCCGGGGTGAGATAGCGTCCGGCGATGCACCACGCGCTCCACAGCGCCAATGTCGCCAGCACCACGGCGAAAAGATAATAGGTCCACGGCACGGCCGGCATGACGTCGAACCAGGCCCGCACCAGCCAGGCCGCGAGCGGCGGATGCTTTGGCGTGCCGAGGCCGACTTCGTGCGACCACGCCACCATCTCGCCCATGTCGAAATGGATATCCTGGCTGCCTTTGGCGATCACGCCATAGAGCGTCCATACCGCGGCGTAGCCGCCGAGGAGGAACGCCATGGTTCGCTCGCAGCGATCCGGGTCGATCAAGGCATCGTAAAGCCGCTCGCACGCCTTGCCTGCGCGCCGGCCGAAATCACCGAGACTCATCGACAGCAACCGCCCCCAAGGCGACGTCATTAGCACCAGCGCCGCGGCACAGCCAATGCAAACCGCCGGGTCGAGATGAGACCTGGCGTCGTATCGTCCCCGGCTTGCCGCATGCGGGTGCGGGTGTTATCTGCGCCGCATGACCGCGGTAGCAATCGAAAACATCCGCAATTTCGCAATCATCGCCCATATCGACCACGGCAAATCGACGCTCGCCGACCGGCTGATCCAGCTCACCGGCGGGCTCGAAGCGCGCGAAATGGTCGAGCAGGTGCTCGATTCCATGGATATCGAGCGCGAGCGCGGCATCACCATCAAGGCCCAGACGGTGCGGCTGAAGTACCGCGCCCGCGACGGCAAGGATTACGTGCTCAATCTCATCGACACGCCGGGCCATGTCGACTTCGCTTACGAGGTCAACCGCAGCCTCGCCGCCTGCGAGGGCTCGCTTTTGGTGGTCGACGCCTCACAGGGCGTCGAGGCGCAGACGCTCGCCAATGTCTACCAGGCGCTCGACAACAATCACGAGATCGTGCCGGTGCTCAACAAGGTCGATCTGCCGGCAGCCGAACCCGACAAGATCAAGCAGCAGATCGAGGACGTGATCGGGCTCGACGCCTCGGACGCGATTTTGATTTCGGCCAAGACCGGGCTGAACGTCGCGGAGGTGCTGGAGGCGATCGTGCACCGGCTGCCACCGCCCAAGGGCGATCGCTCAGCGACCTTGAAGGCGCTGTTGGTCGACAGTTGGTACGACGCCTATCTGGGCGTGGTGGTGCTGTTCCGCGTCGTCGACGGGGTGATGAAAAAGGGCCAGCGCATCCGGATGATGGGCACCAACGCCGCCTATGACGTCGACCGCGTCGGCGTGTTCACGCCAAAGCGCGTCGAGCTCGACGAGCTCGGTCCCGGCGAAATCGGCTTTCTCACCGCCTCGATCAAGGAAGTGGCCGACACAAGGGTCGGCGACACCATCACGGACGACAGGAAGCCGATTTCCGAACCGCTCCCCGGTTTTCGCGCCGCCATCCCGGTGGTGTTTTGCGGGTTGTTTCCGGTCGACGCCGCGGACTTCGAAGCCCTGCGCGCCGCCATGGGCCGGCTCCGGCTCAACGACGCGAGCTTTTCCTATGAGATGGAAACCTCGGCGGCGCTCGGCTTCGGCTTCCGTTGCGGCTTCCTCGGCCTTCTCCACCTCGAGATCATCCAGGAGCGGCTCGAGCGCGAGTTCAATCTCAATCTGATCGCGACCGCGCCATCGGTGATCTACAAGATCAAGCTGCGCAACGGCCAGGAATTGGAGATCCACAATCCGGTCGACATGCCGGACCCGAACCATATCGAGGAAATGCAGGAGCCGTGGATCGAGGCGACGGTGCTGACGCCGGACGAATATCTCGGCGCCGTGCTGAAACTCTGCCAGGACCGCCGCGGCGAGCAGAAAGAGCTCACTTACGTCGGCAACCGCGCGCTGGTGAAATATAACCTGCCGCTCAACGAAGTGGTGTTCGATTTCTACGACCGGCTCAAATCGGTGTCGCGCGGCTATGCCTCGTTCGATTATCACCTCACCGATTACCGGCCGGCTGACCTCGTCAAGCTGCAGATGCTGGTCAACGCCGAGCCGGTCGATGCGCTCGCCATGCTGGTGCACCGCACCCGCGCCGAGCAGCGCGGCCGCGCCATGGCGGAAAAACTCAAGGAACTGATTCCGCCGCACATGTTCCAGGTGCCGATCCAGGCCGCCATCGGCGGCAAGATCATCGCGCGCGAGACCGTGCGCGCCTTCCGCAAGGACGTCACCGCCAAATGCTACGGCGGCGACGTCACCCGCAAGCGCAAGCTCCTCGAAAAGCAAAAAGAGGGCAAAAAGAAAATGCGCCAGTTCGGCAAGGTGGATATTCCGCAGGAAGCGTTTATTGCGGCGCTGAAGGTGGATGTGTAGCCGATACCGTCACCGCCGGGCTTGACCCGGCGGTCTATGCTGACCCGGGACGCCCATGGATTGCCGGATCAAGTCCGGCAATGACGAAAATGGGTCTTGTCACCTAAATAGTGACGCGACTTGACAGCTGTCTCTATTTCAGTTACAGACGACCAATCTCGCCCCTAAGGGACGCCGGCCGGTGACACGGTCGGCAGGGGGCGGGAGCGGTTCCCGCGGGTGGAGGCTTGTCACCTCCGCTCCCGGGCGGTTCCGGGGATACGCCCGGCCGGCATCACGACCGGTCTGCGGCTTTGCCGCTGGACTGGGACAGGCCGGGGTGGGTAACACCCACCTCTTAGCCAAGTCCCAGGAAGTGCGTCTGGAACTGAGCGGCGGCGTTGGCTCGCTGCCGCAAGCGCCGTAGTGGAACGCCGGCAGATGAGCGCGCGACGCTTCGCGCGAGCCGTGCCCGTATGGCACGGAGGTTGGACTACGCGTCTGCCGGCGTTCCGCTTCCCTTTATTTCTTTCCTTCGTAGCCCGGACGGAGCGCAGCGAAATCCGGGAGCGGCAGTGAAGCTTCTCGATCGTCCCCGGATTTCGCTGCGCTCCATCAGGGCTACAGATTTTTGCACAACTCGGGCGCGGATCGCGTCGCGAGATCAATACCGGCTGACCAGAGGAGAGCGCATGACCCGTCGCAGCCTATTCGCCAGCTTCAGTCGCTACGGAACCCGTGCTGCGGGCAAGCGTTTTCCCGCCAGTGCGCCGTCGCCTCATAACAAGCGGCGCAACAAATATCTGGCACAGGAGAGCGCAATGCCCCGCGGCGACAAGTCGAGCTACACCGGCAAACAAAAGCGCATGGCCGAGCATATCGAGGAAGGCTACGAGCATCGCGGCGTCGGCGAGAAGGAAGCCGAACGCCGCGCCTGGGCGACCGTCAACAAGGAAACCCACGGTGGCAAGAAAAGCGGCTCGGGGCGCGGCAAGACGAACAGCTACGCGGCCTCGCGCAAAGGCGGCCGCCTCGGCGGCAGCGCCTCGGCTAAGCGGCCGGCGGCGACGCGCTCCGCCGCGGCGCGCAAGGCGGCGAGCACCCGCAAGCGCCGCGCCGCGCATTGAGTTCGGCAAGCCGGCATGGGAGATATTTCTTTCCGGGAAATGCTCTCATGACCGCGGAGATACCTTGAGCAAGCAACACACGCTGCGCGCCGGCGTCGGCACCGTCCACCGCGGCTTTTTTGCCGCCGATCTGCCGCCAGTATTGAGCATCGAATCCGGCGACAGCGTCGCGGTGACGACCTTGTCGGGCAATGACGAGGACCTTCCCGAGCCGGGCGCGGGATTTACGATTCTCGCCGAGCATAGTGCCGTGCTCGCCGCCGTGCCGAAAGGCGAAGGCCCGCATCTGATGACCGGGCCGATCGCCGTCAAAGGCGCCGAGCCGGGCGACGAACTCGTGATTGAGATTGTCGAGATCGGCCCTTCGCAGGATTGGGGCTGGAACCTGATCAAGCCGGGTGTCGGGACGCTGCCCGAACATTTCCCCCTGACCCGCCATATGCATGTGCCGATCGACCGCAATAACGGCATCATCACCATGCCGTGGGGTCTCAAGCTCAAGACCGCGCCGTTCTTCGGCATTGTCGGGGTGGCGCCGCCTCGGGAAATGGGTCGGGCGACGTCGATCATTCCGCGCGCCTTCGGCGGCAATATCGACAATAAGCATCTCGGCAAAGGCGCGACGCTGCATCTACCGGTGTTCAATCCGGGCGGGCTTCTTTCGGTCGGCGACGGTCACGCGCTGCAGGGTGACGGCGAGGTCTGCGTCACCGCGATCGAAACCGGGCTTCAGGCGACGCTGCGCGTAACGCTCCTGAAGAAGACCAACATCGCCGAGCCGTGGGCCGAAACGCCGTCCCATGTGATCACCATGGCGTTCGATCCCGACCTCGACATCGCCGCGCAATCCGCGCTTCTCCAGATGATCAAGCTGATCGGCCAGCGCTCCGGCTTGAGCGCCGAGGACGCCTATACGCTCTGCAGTATCGCCGCCGACGTCCATGTCACGCAGCTCGTGAACGTCCACAAAGGCATCCACGTGCTGCTAGCGAAGTCGGCGCTGGCGCGTCCGATATAATTCTAGTTCGTCAGCGTGACCGGCATGCGTTCGGCCTTCGGCGGCAGGAAAGACCGGTCGAACACTTCGCTCGCCTTCGGCACGCGTGCCAGTTTGTAGGATTCGGCGATTGTCGCAATTGAAGCTGTGAGCCGGTCATCGCTGGCATCGCCGATGCCGAGCGAGCGCGCTTCCGGCGTATCGATCAGCGTCTTGTAGACATAGATCAGCCGGCGCTTTTCGATATCTTTGTTGATCAAGGGCTCGGTTTGGGCGAGCAGTTCGATCGCCGCATTGGGATCGGTCATGGTCTCCTTCAGGGCCCGGTTGATCGCGCTCACCAGGCCTTTCACGGCCTCGGGATGCTCCTTGGCGAGCTTCTGCGACACCATGATGCCGTTCGAATAAAGGTCGACGCCGGAATCCGCATAATAGATCCAGCGAAAATCCTTATCGGGATCGAGCTTCTGGGCGATCAGGTTCATGTAGCTCGTCGCGGTGAACACGGCTGCGGCGTCGACCTGGCCTTGAATGAGCAATTGCTCCTGAAGATTCGGCGCGACCTGGGTGATGGCGATCGACGCCGGGTCGATGCCGTTCTTCTTGGCGAGCAGCGGCAGCAGCGCCAGCGACGCGCCGCCCGGCGCGGAGTCGAGCTTGCGGCCGCTCAGATCCTTGACCGTCAGCACCGGGCTCGATGCCTTGGTAAGAATCGCAAAAGGCGCCTTGCTGTAGATCATGTAGACCATCAGCGGCGCTTCGCCGGGCTTCTGCGCGGCCGTCTGGATCACCGCATTGGTGTCGCCGAATCCGGCGTCATAGGCACCCGACATGATCCGCGTCACCGTCATGGCCGAACCTTCGCCCTGGTCGATGGTGACGTCGAGATTGGCGTCGGCGAAGTAATTCTTGGCCTTGGCCCAAAAGTACCAGGCGTGGATGCCTTGCAGCTTCCAATCGAGCGTAAAGCGGATCTTGGTCTTGTCCTGCGCGGACGCCGAAGCAATAGCGCAACACGATGCGACCAGAATGGCGAAAACGTAACGCAAGTACGACATGACCTTCTCCTCGTCGCGGAAGGGAGCTCAACCCATCGCAAGATTATCCTTGCGATGAGCCCATCCGGTGATGCGGGATTCCAACAGCGAAAACAGGGCGTAAAGCACGACACCCATCACCGCGAGGATGAGCAGTCCGGCAAACACGAGCGGTACGTCGAAATTGGAACTCGCGATCATCATGACGTTGCCGATACCGCGGTTCGACGCCACGGTCTCGGAAATCACCGTGCCCACGAAGGCGAGCGTCACCGCGACCTTCAGCGACGCGAAGAAATACGGCATGGTGCGTGGCAGGCCGACATTCCACAGGATGTCGAGCTTGCTGGCATGGAGCGCGCGCATCACGTCTTCGAGCTCGGGCTCGGTCGTCGCGAGCCCCGTCGCGACGTTCACCACGATGGGAAAGATGCTCATGATCATCGCGGTCAGAATCGCGGGCACCGTGCCGGCGCCGAACCATAAGACGAAGATCGGCACCACCGCGACCTTCGGGATGGTCGCAAAGCCGATCAACAGCGGATAGGCGACGTCGTAAGCGAGCCGCGACGAACCGACCAGCACGCCGAGCAAGACGCCGATGACGATGCCGAGCGCGAAGCCGATCAACGTCGTGTAGAGCGTCTGCACCGTATGCGGCCACAGCGCCGGCGCGCGCTCGACCAGCGTGACGATGATCTGGCTCGGCTTGGGCAGCACGATGTCGCTGACATTGAAGATCCAGCACAAGGCTTCCCAGAGCAGGAAAAAGCCGACGATGAACAGCGTGGAGTCGAGCCGGCGGCGCAATTGCGGGTCCATCAGGCGGCCTCCTGCGCCGGCTTCGCCGTGACGATGAGTTCGCGCAGCCGCTGCGTCATGGTGACGAAGCTCGGCGTGTAGGACATTTCGATGGTGCGCGGCCGCGCGAACGGCACTTCGGCGTCGTCGATGATCTGTCCGGGCCGCGCCCGCATGACGCAGATCCGGTTGGCGAGATAGCCCGCCTCTTTCAGATCATGCGTCACCAACAGCACGGTCGGACGGAACTTCATCCATAATTCCTGCATGATCGACCACAGTTCCTCGCGGGTGAACTGATCGAGCGCGCCGAACGGCTCGTCGAGCATGAGCAATTGCGGTTCGTGCACCAGCGCCCGGCACAGCGAGGCGCGTTGCAACATGCCGCCGGACAATTGCCAGGGATGCTTGTCGCCGAATTGATCGAGGCCGACTTCTTTCAGCAGCGCATCGGCGCGGTCGCGGAATTCGGTCTTGCGCTTGCTGCGATACTGCTCGCGGAACGGCGGCACGATTTTCAGCGGCATCATCACATTGTCGCGCACCGTCAGCCATGGCAGCATGGTCGGATTCTGAAACGCCATGCCGACACGCACAGGTTCGGCGCCGACTTCGCGGCCGGCGACATAGACATAGCCCGTCGAGGCGCTGAGCAGGCCGGTGACGAGTTTCAGAATAGTCGATTTGCCGCAGCCCGACGGTCCGACCAGCGCGACGAAGTCACCCTGTTTCAGCCGAAGATTGGTCAGGCCGAGCGCGTTGACCTGCTTGTCGCCGCGGCCGTAGCTCAGTGTTACGCCCTCAAGCTCGACATAAAACTCCGAATGTCTTGCCGGCGCGACCTGAGTTGCGGGATTCATCGAACGGACTCCACGCTGCGGTCGGCAGCCTTGCCGGTGACCGCTTGCATCGTCAGATCGGTGTTATGCAATTTGGGTGCCGGCATTTGCTGGATGTCGTGGACCGAGCGTCCCCAGCCGCGCACATCATTGGCGAGCTTGCGGTCCTTCATGACAAAGCGGCCGCGCACCAGCGTGTGCAGCGGCAGGCCTTTGATGCGGCGGCCGTTCCAGGGCGAGATTTTGGAGCGCGATTGCAAGCCGGAGTCGTGGAGGACGTGGCCGCGCTCGAGATCGACGATGGCGATATCGGCGTCCGAGCCCGGCGCGATCGCGCCCTTGCGCGGATAAAGCCCCCAGATTTTCGCCGGACTGAACGAACTCAAGCGCACGTAATCGCAGATCGACAGCCGCCCGCGATTGACCTCGGTCAGCATTAGCGGCATCTGCGTCTCGACGCCCGGAAAGCCGCAATCGACCGCCCAGATATCGTTGCGGGTCTTTTCTTCCGACGTGTGCGGCGCGTGGTCGGTCGCGATCAGATCGATGGTGCCGTCGCCGATCGCCGCCCACAGCGGTTCCTGATTGCGCGCCTCGCGTACCGGCGGATTGACCCGGATGATGCCGGCGAGATCGTGATAATCGTCGGCCGAGAGCAAGAGGTAATGCGGGCAAGTCTCGCCGGTGATGTCGACGCCGCGCGCTTTGGCTTCGCGCAGCGGCCGCAGCTCCTCGGCCGATGAGATGTGGAGAATATGAATCCGCGCGCCGGTCCATTCGGCGAGTATCGCCGCGCGGCTGACGGCTTCGACCGCGACGACGGCCGGCCGCGACGCGATATGGGCGAGCGGGTCGCGCCGCCCGGCCATCGCCAAGCGTTCCTGACGTCGTTCCATGATCGAATTGGTTTCGGCGTGGAGCGAGACGCGCTTGCCGGTCGGCGCCACGACCTCGAAGGCTTCCAGCATCGCGCCGGTCGAGGGCGACGGAATTTTGCCAAAAGTATTGCCCATATAGAGCTTGAAGCCGATGACGCCGCCTTCGACCAGAGCCGGCACGTGCGCGATGGTGTCCTCGCCGAGGAGTCCGTAGAGACCGAAGTCGACGCAGGCCTTCGCGGCAGCAATCGCATGTTTCTCGGCCAACACTGCCGCCGTGCCGGTCGGCGGAATCGTATTCGGCATGTCGAACACGCACGTGACGCCGCCGAAAGCGGCCGCGGCCGTGCCGCTCGCCCAATCTTCTTTGTCCGGATACCCGGGATCGCGGAAATGCACATGCACGTCGATGGCGCCGGGCAGAACATGCAGACCCGAAGCATCGAGCGTTTCGCGCGCCTGCGGCATGGCTTCGGCGGCGCCGACCGCAAGCACGCGGCCATCCTTGATGGCGACGCTGCCGACAGTCACCGCGTCGGGCGAAACAATCATGCCGTTTTGGATAATCAGATCGGCCGTTGCAGCGCTCATGTCATGCCCTCACAGCATCGCCCAGCCGCCGTCGACCGGAAGATCGACGCCGGTGATCTGGCGCGACGCGTCGCTTGCGAGAAACAGGCACGCATTGGCGACGTCGCGGTCGACCGTGACGCGCTTGAGCGCATATTCGGAGGCGTGGCGTTCGGCCGCTTCCTCGACGCTGATGTTGAGGCGCTTGGCCATATCGGCGCAGACCTTGTCGCGAAAACGCGGCCCGTCGACCATGCCGGGCGCGACGCAATTGACATTGATGTTGTATTGACCGACCTCGAGCGCGAAGCTTTTGGTGATGCCGCGCAGGCCCCATTTCGACGCCGAATAGGCCATCCGCCCGGCGCGGCCGCGGATGCCGAAGGTGCCGCCGACATTGACGATCTTGCCGTAGCGCTGGCCGATCATGGTCGGCAATACGCTGCGCATGGTGTGAAACGAGCCGTTCATATTGAGCGTCACGATGGCGTCGAATTCCTCCGGCGTGGTCTCGACGCCGGTCTTGCCGATCGGTCCCGAGCCGCCCGCGACATTGACCAGAATGTCGATGCGGCCGCCGAAACTCGTCTTGGTCCGTTGCGCCGCCTCGTCACATTGCGCTGCATCGGTGAGGTCGCAGGGCACGACGATGGCTTCGCCGCCCGCGGCCGCGACGGCTTTGGCGAAAGGCTCGATGGCGCTGTGGTCGCGTCCGACCAGCGCCAGCCGCGCGCCCTCGGTGGCGAAGGCTTCGGTGATGGCGGCGCCCATGCCTTTCGCCGGTCCGGTGATCATCGCCACCCGGCCTTTGAGATTTAAGTCCATGACCGACGTCCCCGCGACGTGACGCTTGATTGTGCAGCTCCGCCGCGTACGCACGGCGAGGCCGCGGTTTGCGAACGAGGACTCAAAACAGCTTCTTCGGCAGATCGCTCGTCGCCGGCAGGAAATCCGGGGTGAAAATTTCGCTGACCGCGGGTGTGCGCGGCAGCCCGTCGGCCTCGACCAGAATGTCGATCGAGCGTTTCAGCCGCGCCGGGTCGATATTGCCGAGACCGAGCTTGGCGATCTCCGGATGGTTCATCTCGTCCTTCAGCGTCGCGTCGAGCCGCTCGCGCTCGACCGCGACTTTGATCAGGGGCTCGCGCTTGGCGACGGCGGCGACCGCGGCATCCGGATCCTTCAGGGTGTCTTCCAAACCGTGATTGATCGCCGCGATCAGTCCGCGCACCGCCGCCGGATTGTCCTTGGCGAGCTTTTTCGAGACGATGATGGCGTTGGAATATAGGTCCATGCCGTAATCGCCGTAATTGATGAAGCGGATTTGCTTGTCGGGATCGACGCCAATCAGCTTGGCGGAAAAGCGGATGGTGTTGACATAGCCGAACACGCCATCGACCTGCTTCTGCATCAACATCTGCTCGCGCAGGCTCGGCTGCATATTGGTGACATTGATCTTGCTGCAGTCGATCTTGGCGATCTTGCAAAACGCCGGAAACAGCTTCAGCGCACCGTCGCCCGCCGCGCCGCCGAGCGTCTTGCCTTCAAGATCCTTGGGCGTGTGGATGTCGCTGTCGGCGCGGACCGCAATCGTGAACGGCGGCCGGTTGTACATCGCGTAGACCGCGATCGGCGCGTCGTCGGGCTTCTTGGCGGCGAATTCGATCAGCGCGTTGATGTCGCCGAAGCCGACATCATAGGTGCCGCTCGCCACCAGCGGGATCGGCGCGCCGGAGCCGTTGCCTTGGTCCATCGTCACGTTGAGACCGGCCGCTTTGAAATAGCCGCGGTCGTCGGCCAGGAAGAACCAACCCTGCGGCCCCTGGTATTTCCAGTTCAGCACCATTTTCAAGTTGGTCTCGGCGGACGCGGGCGCGGCCCCAAGCGGCGCGGCGAGACTCAAGGCGGCGGCGAAGGCGATGACCCATCGGCGAGAGGTCAGGCTCATTATGATTGCTCCTGTTGCAATTCTCGATCGCTGCGAACAGGCGTCGGTCCCGGCAATCCGCGCCCCGATCCGGCGACGCTAGTCCGATCGAGCGTTGCCTTCTACTGCCGATTTCTTGCTAGAGTGGTGCCGAAAAGGCACCACGAGCATGAAGCATCTTCGCATCCTCACTTATGTCGACGAAGTCGCGCGGAGCGGCTCGATCCGGAAAGCCGCGGAGCGGCTCAACGTCACCGCCTCCGCGGTCAACCGCCGCATTGCCGATCTCGAGGACGAACTCGGCGCGCCGTTGTTCGATCGCCGGCCGCGCGGTGTGCGGCTGACCGCCGCCGGCGAAGTCTTCGTGCATTACCTGCGCGGCGCCAATGGCGAAGTCGAGCGCATGAAGTCGCAGATCGAAGATCTCAAGGGGCTGCGGCGCGGCACGGTGCGGATCGCCTGCAGCCAGGCCTTGGCGCTCGATTTTCTGCCGCGTCAGATCGCCGAATTCCGTGCGCGGCACCCGCAAGTCTCATTCGAACTGAAAGTCGTCGATCACGAATGGGCGATGGCGGCGCTCGCGGCTTACGAGGTCGATCTGATCGTGGTGTTCCGCCCGCAGTTTCTGGCCAATTTCCAGCCGCTAATGACGCTCGAACAGCAGTTGGTGGCGGTCATGGCGAAGAATCATCCGCTCGCCGGGAAGAAGCGGCTGCGGCTGAGCGATTGCGCGGGTTATCCGGTCGCCATGCCGGAACGGTCGATCGGCGGCCGGCAATTGCTTGACGAAATCTCGGCGCGCAGCAGCTTGGCCTTCAATATCGCCGCGGAATCGAACTCGTTCGAAATGCTGCGTGGCCTCGTCATTCATGCCGGATTGATTTCCTTCCAAATTCAAATCGGCACCATGCCACCGGGCAATAAGCTCGGCGTGGTCGCGCGCGAGATCGACGACCGCGACGTGCCGCGCGCCAATCTGGTGGTCGGCAGGCTGCGCGGACGCAATCTGCCGATCCCCACGGCCGTCTTTGTTGAAACGCTCAGCCGTCGGCTGGAGGCGATGCGGCAGGATCGGCCAAGTCCGGGGCGCCCCCCGCGCATGGCCCGATAGCGCGGGCGAGAGAACTAAAGGCGTCGATTTCCCTCAGTTCGAGACGCTCTCCATTCCAGGCAGAGGCGCTCATTAATTAGGCAGTTTCCGCTGGGCCACGCTTAAGAGCGTTTGGGGCCTGTCGAATAAGACCGTTTCCTCAATACCTTACGGCTTCACAAAACTATGGCACGTGCCTTGCGATGGGGTTGGCGGCAGGGCGCTATTCGAGCGCCCGCCCAAGCACAGCGAGGGTCGATCATGTCTGATACCAGGGACGGTTTGGGGCGGTCTATTTCAACACTGGGAATTTCACGACGGCGGTTATTGGCGGGCGCGGCGGTTGCCGGCGCGAGCCTCGCGGCCACTTTGCCGGGGATTGGGACCGCCTTCGCGGAAGACACCATCAAGGTCGGCATCCTGCATTCACTGTCCGGCACCATGGCGATCAGCGAGACGACGCTGAAGGACGTGGTGCTGATGCTGATCGACGAGCAGAACAAGAAGGGCGGCCTGCTCGGCAAGAAGCTCGAAGCCGTGGTGGTCGATCCGGCCTCGAATTGGCCGCTGTTCGCCGAAAAGGCCCGCGAGCTGATCTCTAAGGACAAAGTCTCGGTGGTGTTCGGCTGCTGGACCTCGGTGTCGCGCAAATCGGTGCTGCCGGTGTTCAAGGAGCTCAACAGCATCCTGTTCTATCCGGTGCAGTTCGAGGGCGAGGAAGGCGAGCGCAACGTGTTCTATACTGGCGCGGCGCCGAACCAGCAGGCGATCCCCGCGGTCGACTATCTGATGAGCGCCGACGGCGGTTCGGTGAAGCGCTGGGTCCTGGAGGGCACCGACTACGTCTATCCGCGCACCACCAACAAGATTCTGGAAGCCTACCTGAAGCAGAAGGGCGTGGCCGACGACGACATCATGATCAACTACACGCCGTTCGGTTTCTCCGACTGGCAGACCGAGGTCACCAAGATCAAGGCGTTCGGTTCGGCGGGCAAGAAGACCGCGGTGGTCTCGACGGTCAACGGCGACGCCAACGTGCCGTTCTACAAGGAGCTCGGCAACCAGGGCATCAAGGCGACCGACATCCCAGTCATGGCGTTCTCGGTCGGCGAAGAGGAACTCGCCGGCCTCGACACCAAGCCCCTGGTCGGCCATCTCGCGGCCTGGAACTACTTCGAATCGATCAAGACTCCCGCCAATGCCGCCTTCATCAAGGAATGGCACGAATTCACCAAGAACCCGAAGCGCACCACCAACGATCCGATGGAAGCCCATTACATCGGCTTCAACATGTGGGTGAAGGCGGTGGAGAAGGCCAAGACCGTCGACCCCGACAAGGTGATCGCGGCGCTGCCCGGCATCAAGCAGGCGAACCTGACCGGCGGTGTCTCCGAAATGCTGCCGAACCATTACATCACGAAGCCGGTGTTCATCGGCGAAATCCGCGCCGACGGCCAGTTCAACGTGGTGTGGAAGACCAAGGATCTGGTGCCCGGCGCCGCGTGGTCGCCTTATCTTCCCGGCTCGAAAGATCTTGTGGCGGATTGGGTGAAGCTCAATTGCGGCAATTACAACACCGTGACCAAGACTTGCGGCGGCTCATAACGCTCAGGGCTTATGGCCGCGCAGCCAAGGCCACGTTGCAAGTTCGCGTCGAATGACAATGCGGGAAGGCGCACGTTGCGCCTTCCTCAATTTATCGCCGGGGTAAGGTGATGCGTCTTAGCCGAACCTGTCTGTTCGCTCTGTCACTCCTCGTTGTTTTGGTAGCGGGCTCGGCGTTCGGCTGTGTGGCGGCCTATGCGGCGGCCCTTGACGACGCCATCGCGCATTTTACCGCCGACGATTTTGACGAGACCATTACGGGCATCAGCCAAGTCACCGCGACCGGCGACGCGCGGGCGGCCGTTATTTTGCAGGCGCTGCAAAACGGCCAGCTCATGTTCAGCGCCGAGAAGAAATCGGTCTACATCCAGGACGATGCCAGCAAATTGACAGATGCGGCGACCGGGCAGCCGGTTCCGGGCGACCCGCCCGACGATCTCGACACTGTGCGTCTGAACAATCGCGTTCGCGGCGCGCTCGATGCTGCCCTCGGCGCACTGACACTATTGTCCCCGGATTCGGCCAAGCGCTTCGACGCCGCCCAGGCGGTGTTCAAGTCGCGCGAGGCGACGGCGCTGCCCGCGCTCGAAGCGGCCATCGCCAAGGAGCAGGACGCGGGCATCAAGCGTGCGATGATGCAGGCGCGCGCCGCGATCGTGCTGAATTCAGCTGATGCCAAGGACGCCGATAAGCTTGCGGCGGTCGATGCCATGGCGCAGCGGGCCGATCAGGACGCACTGGGCCTGCTTTCCAGCCTGCCATCCGGGACGTCGCCGCCGGTCGTAAAGGCCGCCGCTGCGGCCGTCATCGCCATCCAAAAGCGTCTGGTGCTTTGGGATATGGTTCAGAACGCTTGGTTCGGCCTCTCGCTTGGCTCGGTCCTTCTGCTGGCCTGTATCGGCCTTGCCATCACCTTCGGGGTCATGGGCGTCATCAATATGGCGCATGGCGAAATGGTGATGATCGGCGCCTATGTGACCTACGTGGTGCAGGAGACGATCCGCAACAATCATCCGGCCCTGTTCGACTATTCGCTGGCAATCGCCATCCCGGCGGCCTTCGTCGTCGCCGGCCTGGTCGGCATCCTGATCGAGCGCTGCATCATCCGCTTTCTCTACGGCCGGCCGCTGGAAACTTTGCTGGCTACCTGGGGCCTGTCGCTGATCCTGCAGCAGGCGGTCCGCACCATGTTCGGTCCGAACAACCGCGAGGTCGGCAATCCGTCCTTCATGAGCGGCGCCTTCGATCTTGGCGGCATCACCATCACCTATAACCGGATGTGGATCATCTGCTTCTCGCTCGCCGTGTTCGTAGCCCTGCTCGGTGTTTTGCGCTTCACTCGCTTTGGCCTCGAAATGCGCGCGGTGACGCAGAACCGCACCATGGCGGCGTCGATGGGCATTCGCACCAGCCGGGTCGACGCTCTGACTTTCGGTCTGGGCTCGGGCATTGCCGGCATCGCCGGCGTGGCGCTGTCGCAGATCGACAATGTCAGTCCCAATCTCGGCCAGGGCTATATCATCGACAGCTTCATGGTCGTGGTGTTCGGCGGCGTCGGCAATCTGTGGGGCACGTTTGTCGGCTCCTTCGTGCTCGGCATCGCCAACAAATTCCTCGAACCCT
The DNA here is from genome assembly GCA_049282655.1 of Xanthobacteraceae bacterium. Taxonomy (GTDB): domain Bacteria; phylum Pseudomonadota; class Alphaproteobacteria; order Rhizobiales; family Xanthobacteraceae; genus BOG-931. The sequence goes on along the minus strand of JBAPUM010000107.1, from coordinate 70,199 downwards.
ACGCGGGCGCGGTCCTTGGCAAGATCGCGATCCTGGTCCTGATCATTCTGTTCATCCAGAAACGGCCGCGCGGCATGTTTGCCCTCAAGGGGCGGGCAGTGGAAGCATGAACGATCATTTCCTGATCCGCAGCATCGATCGCACCGGCGCGATCTTTCTGATCGCGGTGGCGGCGATCGCGATCCTGGTGCCGTTCTTCAATCTGGCGATTCCGGAATCCTCGGCGTTCCATATGCCGACTTATCTGGTGGCGCTGTTCGGCAAATATCTTTGCTACGCTATTCTCGCGCTGTCGATCGACCTGATCTGGGGCTATTGCGGCATTCTCTCGCTCGGTCACGGCGCGTTCTTCGCGCTCGGCGGCTACGCCATGGGCATGTATATGATGCGGCAGATCGGCACCCGCGGCGTCTATGCCGACCCGATCCTGCCGGACTTCATGGTGTTCCTGAACTGGAAGGAACTGCCGATCGCCTGGTACGGCTTCCAGCATTTCGCCTATGCGGCGCTGATGGTCGTTGCGGTGCCGGGCGCGCTCGCCTTTGTGTTCGGCTGGTTTGCGTTCCGCAGCCGCGTCACCGGCGTCTATCTGTCGATTATCACCCAGGCGCTGACCTATGCGCTGATGCTCGGCTTTTTCCGCAATAATTTCGGCTTCGGCGGCAATAATGGGCTGACCGATTTCAAGGACATCCTCGGCATCAATGTCCAGGCGGAGACGACGCGCAATGCGCTGTTCGCGATTTCCTGCGTGGCGCTGATGCTGGGCTTTTGGGTCTGCCGCACCGTCGTGACGTCAAAGCTCGGCAAAGTGCTGATCGCCATCCGCGACGCCGAATCGCGCACGCGGTTCCTCGGCTATCGGGTGGAATCCTACAAGCTGTTCGTGTTTACGCTGTCCGCCTGCATGGCGGGCATCGCCGGCGCGCTCTATGTGCCGCAGGTCGGCATCATCAATCCGAGCGAATTCGCGCCCGGCAATTCCATCGAGGCGGTGATCTGGGTGGCGGTCGGCGGCCGCGGTACGCTTGCCGGCGCGGCGCTCGGCGCGCTCGTGGTCAACTACGCCAAGACCTATTTCACCTCGGGCATATTGGCGCCGTACTGGCTGTTCATGCTCGGCAGCCTGTTCATCGGCGTGACGCTGCTGTTGCCGCGCGGCATCGTCGGCACCATGCATCATTGGACGGCGCTGCGCCGGGCGCGGATTTCGGCCGCCGCCGAGGACGGCGTCGCGGCGCCTGCGCCCAAGCACATGCCGGCGGAGTGAGGACAGCGATGGCGTCACTGACCAACGCATTATTGTACCTCGACGGCGTCACCGTTTCGTTCGACGGCTTCCGCGCCTTGAACAAGCTGTCCTTCACCATCGAGCCCGGCGAAATGCGCGCCATAATCGGGCCGAACGGCGCCGGCAAAACCACCATGATGGACGTCGTCACCGGCAAGACCCGGCCGGATACCGGCGAGGTCGTGTTCGGCGGTTCGTACGATCTCACGACGCTCGATGAAGCCGAAATCGCGCTGCTCGGCATCGGCCGCAAGTTTCAGAAGCCAACGGTGTTCGACAGCCATACCGTGTTCGACAATCTCGAATTGGCGTTGAAAGCCGACCGGCGCGTCCGCACCACGCTGTGGTGGCGGGAAACGCCCGACGAGCATCGGCGTATCGATGAGATTTTACAGACCATCCGCTTGACCGCAGTGCAGGACCGGCTCGCCGGCAGCCTGTCGCACGGCCAGAAGCAATGGCTCGAAATCGGCATGCTGCTGGCGCAGGACCCGAAACTCCTCCTGGTCGACGAGCCGGTCGCCGGGATGACCGATGTCGAGACCCAGCAGACCGCGGAACTCCTCAAGGAGATCAATCGCGAGCACACTGTCGTCGTGGTCGAGCACGACATGACTTTCGTGCGCGAGCTCGGCGTCAAAGTGACTTGCCTGCACGAAGGCTCGGTGCTCGCCGAGGGGACGATCGACCAGGTCTCGGAGAACGAACGCGTCGTCGAAGTCTATCTGGGACGTTGAACCATGCTCGATGCCCAAGCCCTCGATCTTCATTACGGCGCCGCCCAGGCCTTGCGCGCGGTGACGCTCAAGGCCGAGCCCGGCAAAGTGACTTGCGTGCTGGGCCGCAATGGGGTCGGCAAGACGAGCCTCCTCGATGCGTTGGCGGGTCAGCATCCGGTGTCGCGCGGCGCTATCATCTGGGAAGGCAATGACATCACCGGACTGCGCCCGGCGGAGCGCGCCCGGCGCGGCATCGCCTATGTGCCGCAAGGCCGCGAAATATTCCCGCTGCTGACGGTCGAGGAAAACCTCAAGACCGGCTTCGCGCCGCTCAAGCGCGAGGACCGCACGCTGCCCGACGACGTATTCTCGCTGTTTCCGGTGCTGCAAAACATGCTGCGCCGGCGCGGCGGCGATCTTTCCGGCGGCCAGCAGCAGCAGCTCGCCATTGGGCGGGCGCTGGTGACGCGGCCACGGCTCCTCCTCCTCGACGAGCCGACCGAGGGCATCCAGCCGTCGATCATCAAGGATATCGGCCGCGCCATCACCTATCTGCGCTCGCTCGGCAAGATCGCCATCGTACTGGTCGAACAATATCTCGACTTTGCCCGCGAACTCGGCGACCATTTCGTCGTCATGGACCGCGGCGCTATCGTCTATTCCTGTACCCGCGATAATCTCGACGAAGCGGCGCTGAAGCGGGCCATGGCGATCTAAGACAATGGCGATCTAAGGTTATGGCGATCTAAGGTTATGGCGATCTGAGATGCTTGGCTGAGATAGCGTTTTGAAGCCCTTTTGAACTCCAATTGACCGATCCGACGATGAGTGTGAGCGTGCCGTTAGGCAGTGAAACCTTCGCCGGCAATCGGGCAGTCGGCAGCATTGCGCTTACAGTCGCGGCGGGCTCTACCGGCAGCCGGCGCCAGCGCGTGCACGAAGCGGGCTCGCTGCGTGTCCGGTTTCCGAACGCTCCCGGGCGAACGCTCGATGCCGTCATCGTCAATACCGCCGGCGGCATGACCGGCGGCGACCGCTTCGGCATAGACATAGATGTCGGCAAAGGCGCGGCGCTGACCGTAACCACGGCGGCTGCGGAGAAAATCTACCGCTCGCTTGGACCGGACACCGCGATCGCCGTGAAGCTGAAAGTCGGTGAAGGCGGCGTGCTCGCCTGGCTGCCGCAGGAAACAATCCTGTTCGACCAGGTTCGGCTGCGGCGCTCGATCGATGTCGAGCTCGATTCCGGCGCCGAATTGCTCTTGGCCGAGGCGATTGTGTTCGGCCGTTCCGCCATGGGCGAGACCGTGGCGCAAGGGCATCTCACCGACCGCTGGCGCATCCGCCGCGATGACGGGCTCGTTCTCGCCGAAACTGTGCGGCTCGACGGCAAGATTGCCGAGCAACTGGCGCTGCCTGCCAGCACGGCCGGCGGCGTTGCTATCGCCAGCGTCGTCAAAATCCCCGGCGGCGAGAAAGATATTGCGGCCGTATGCGCAATGACCAACGACTTTGCCGGCGAGGTCGGCGCATCGGCGTGGAATGGGCTTATGATGGTGCGGTTCGTGGCGAAGGACGGCGCCGCCCTGCGCCATGATCTCATGGCCGTGCTCGGCGTGCTCGGCACGGCGCCGTTGCCGCGGCTATGGCTGAACTAGCGCATGATCCCGAAAAGTGACAAGCGGTTTTTGGGTAAGATCACGCGCAAACCGATAAAGTGACGACATGCATCTCACTCCGCGCGAAAAGGACAAATTGTTGATCGCGATGGCCGCGATGGTGGCGCGGCGCCGGCTTGAGCGTGGCGTCAAGCTCAATCATCCCGAGGCGGTCGCGCTCATTTCCGATTTCATTCTCGAAGGCGCCCGCGACGGCCACAGCGTCGCCGAGCTGATGGAAAAAGGCGCTCACGTCATTACGCGTGCGCAAGTCATGGACGGTATTGCCGAGATGATTCCCGATATCCAGGTCGAAGCGACGTTTCCGGACGGCACCAAGCTTGTGACTGTACATGAGCCGATCAGGTGAGGGCGATATGATCCCCGGCGAAATGTTCATCAAAGAAGGCGAGATCGAGCTCAACAAGGGCCGCCGCACCGTCACGCTCACGGTCTCCAACACCGGCGACCGGCCGATCCAGGTCGGCTCGCATTATCATTTCTTTGAAACCAACCCGGCGCTGAAATTCGACCGCAAGAAAGCGCGCGGCATGCGGCTCGACCTCGCGGCCGGCACCGCGGTGCGCTTCGAGCCGGGGCAGACCCGCGATGTCAATCTGGTCGCGCTCGCCGGCAAGCGCACCGTTTATGGCTTTCGGCAGGATGTGATGGGAAAGCTCTAGATTCTTGTTTGGGCGTGATCTTATCCGAAAACCGGATTCCACTTTTCGGGATCATGCCCCAAGGAGCACGACATGACCGAATCAGAGCAGCCGATAGAAGTCGGGCTGGTGTTACAGGGCGGCGGTGCGCTCGGCGCCTATGAATATGGCGGCATCGAGTGTCTGCTCGAACTCATCGACGCCGCGGTCGAGAAGCACCGGTCGGTCACGCTCAAGATTGTTACCGGCGTCTCCATCGGCGCCATCAATGCGGCCTGCGTGGCCGGTGCAACGAGCCTTAAGGATGCCCGGGCGCGGCTTGCCGGATTATGGAACGAATTAGCGGTCGACACGCCTGCATTCGTACCGGCGTCCATCAGCAGCAACTTGGCGCTGTGGAGCGTCCAGCATTTTTACGCACTTCGACCCGATCTGTTGACCTGGCCGACTTGGACCTATGTGTACGATACCCATCCGATGCTGGGGACGTTGAAGAAGCACGTCGATTTTGCCGCGCTCAATCGCAGTCAAATCACCTTCGTGATTACCGCGGTCGATGTTAAGAGCGGGAAGCTCGTGCCATTCAGCAATCGCGATGTCGGCGACACCAAGCATACCACCATCACACCGGATCATGTGCTGGCAAGCGGCAGCCTGGCGCCACAGTTTCCCTGGATCGACATTTCTGACGGCGAAAAGCATCACTACTGGGATGGCGGCATTGTCGACAACACGCCGCTCGGCTATGCCATCGACGGGTTCAGCGACGACCCCGGCGTCACCCGCATCCTTGTGGTCATGAACTTGTTTCCGGCGACCGCCAGGCTGCCGCGTTCGCTTGCGGAAGTGAACGATCGCATCAATCAGCTTCGCTTCGGCAACCGCCTGCGTCAGGACACCAAAGGCGCCCAGACGATCAATGAATTGCTATCGATCATCGAAACGTTGAGCGGGCAGATTACCGGCGCGCTGCCGCCCGGCCTCGCGCAGCGCGTCGATCGCGTGAAACGTTTCAAACAGGTAAGGACATTCGAAATTGAGCTGGCCGACGACAGCTATACCGAGGACGACTACGGCTTCCGCGATTTCTCCCGTGACGGCATCGAGGAGAGGCGCAAAAGAGGGCACGCCCAGACGCTGGCGAAGCTCGGTCAGGTGATCCAATAGCGAAATCTTTGCGCCACGCCACGCTCCGCGCCGGCGCGCCGAGGAGAAGACAGACATGCCCGCCAAGATGAACCGCTCCGTCTACGCCGACATGTTCGGCCCGACGACGGGAGACCGTGTCCGGCTCGCCGACACCGATCTGATCATCGAAGTCGAGAAGGATTTCACCGTCTATGGCGAGGAGGTGAAGTTCGGCGGCGGCAAGGTGATCCGCGACGGCATGGGCCAGAGCCAGATCACCAACAGGCAGGGCGCGGTCGATACCGTCATCACCAACGCGCTGATCGTCGATCATTGGGGCATCGTCAAAGCCGATGTCGGCCTCAAGGAAGGCAAGATTTTCGCCATCGGCAAGGCCGGCAATCCGGATATTCAGCCCAGTGTCACGATCATCGTCGGTCCCGGCACCGAAGTGATTGCGGGCGAGGGAAAAATCCTCACCGCCGGCGGCTTCGACACCCACATCCATTTCATCTGCCCGCAGCAAGTCGACGAGGCCTTGATGTCGGGCGTCACTTCGCTGCTTGGCGGCGGCACCGGCCCGGCGCACGGCACATTCGCGACCACCTGCACGCCGGGCCCATTCCATCTCGCCCGCATGATCCAGGCGGCCGACGATTTTCCGGTCAATCTCGGCTTCGCCGGCAAGGGCAATGCGTCGCGGCCGGCGGCGCTCGAGGAAATGATCAAGGCCGGCGCCTGTTCGCTCAAACTGCACGAGGATTGGGGCACCACGCCGGCGGCGATCGACTGCTGCCTCTCGGTTGCCGACGAGTACGACGTGCAGGTGATGATCCACACCGATACGCTGAATGAATCAGGCTTCGTCGAGGACACCATCAAGGCGTTCAAGGGCCGCACCATCCACGCCTTCCACACCGAAGGCGCCGGCGGTGGCCACGCGCCCGACATCATCAAGGTGGCGGGACTGAAAAACGTGCTGCCGTCGTCGACCAACCCGACGCGGCCTTACACGAAGAATACCGTCGACGAGCACCTCGACATGATGATGGTGTGCCATCATCTCGACCCCTCGATCGCCGAGGATCTCGCCTTCGCCGAAAGCCGCATTCGCAAGGAGACCATCGCGGCCGAGGATATTTTGCACGACATCGGCGCGCTTTCGATGATGTCGTCGGACAGCCAGGCCATGGGCCGGCTCGGCGAAGTTATCATCCGCACCTGGCAGACCGCCGACAAGATGAAGAAGCAGCGCGGAAGGCTGCCGCAGGACAAAGGCGACAACGACAACGCCCGGGTGAAGCGCTACATCGCCAAATACACCATCAATCCCGCGATCGCGCATGGCGTGTCGAAGCACATAGGTTCGATAGAGAAAGGCAAGCTCGCGGATCTCGTGCTGTGGTCGCCGGCCTTCTTCGGCGTGAAGCCCGATTGCATCGTCAAGGGCGGCACCATCGTCGCGGCGCCGATGGGCGATCCCAACGCCTCGATCCCGACGCCGCAGCCGGTGCATTACCGGCCGATGTTCGGCGCCTTCGGCCGCGCCCGCACCGCTTCGTCGGTGGTGTTCTCCTCGGCGGCCGCGGTGAAGGCAGGCCTCGGCAAGAAGCTCGGTATTCAGAAGGAACTGGTCGCGGTGCAAAACACCCGCGGCAAGATTTCCAAGAAGAGCATGATCCACAACGACGCCACGCCCATGATCGAGGTCGATCCGGAGACCTACGAGGTGCGCGCCGACGGCGAGCTCCTGACCTGCGCACCGGCGGAAGTCTTGCCGATGGCGCAGCGCTACTTTCTGTTCTGAAGCGAAAGCAAGCCGGGATGCGCGCGATCGCGATCAAAAAGGCCTCGAGCTGGCCGGGCGCGGCGGCCGATACTGTCGTGCTCGGTTACGACGACCGCCATCGTCGGCGTCTCGCCATGACGGGGACGCGTGGCACCGTTTTCCTGCTCGATCTGCCGGAGGCAGCCGAATTGCGTGGTGGCGATGCGCTGGTGCTGGAGGATGGCAGTCTGATCGAAGTTGTCGCCGCGCCCGAGCCTTTGCTGGAGATCCGCTGCGCCGATCCGCTGCATCTCGCCCGCGTCGCCTGGCATCTCGGCAACCGGCATCTGCCGACACAATTGCTGCCGAAGGCGCTGCGCATCCGGCGCGATCACGTCATCGCCGACATGGCGATCCAGCTCGGCGCCAAAGTGATCCAGATCGAAGCGCCGTTCGATCCTGAAGGCGGTGCCTACACGCCGCCAGCGGAACAGCACCAGCACGACCATCACGATCATCATCATTCGCACCATCACGGGCGCGATCATGGCCGGTGAGAAGCGGCTTTTGCTCGCGGATTCACAGCGTTTCGCGCCGGTCGATGAAGTGTTGCCGGAGGCGGCGCTCTACCGGCTGCTGATCTGGCTGTCGCCTTCCTATCCGGTTGGCGCGTTTTCCTATTCGAGCGGCATCGAATGGGCGGTGGAAGCCGGCGATATCAAAAGCAGCGAAACGCTGCGGCAATGGCTCGAAGCCATGCTGACGGCGGGCGCCGGTTTTAACGACGGCGTCTTCTTTACACATGCGCATCGTGCGGTAACACGCGGCGACGACGCTGCGCTGATCGAAGTCGCCGAGCTTGCGGCGGCGTTCGTGCCATCGCGCGAGCGGCTTCTCGAAACGACGACGCTGGGGCGCGCCTTTGTGGAAGTCACGACAGCCGCTTGGCCGTGCGCGGCGCTCGGTCGGTTGCAGGAGCTTTGGCAGGGGCCACTGGCGTATCCGGTCGCTGTCGGCGCTGCCTGCGCCGGTCACGGCATTCCGCTCGGCCCGGCCATGCAGGCATTCCTGACCGCGGTTGTGGCGAATTGGATTTCCGCCGGCGTCCGTCTGATCCCGCTCGGCCATACCGACAGCCAGCGGCTGTTGCGGGTGCTCGAGCCTGCCGTCGCCGCCACCGCGCAACGCGCCCTTGCCGCAACGTTTGACGATCTCGGCAGCGCGACGTTCCGCGCCGATCTTGCCGGCATCAGGCACGAGACCCAATATACGCGCCTGTTCCGGAGCTGATTAGGAGCGCCTCATGCAAAGTCCCAATGGTCCTCTCCGCGTCGGCATCGGCGGTCCGGTCGGCTCCGGCAAGACGGCCCTGATGGATGCGCTGTGCAAGTCGATGCGCGGCAGCTACGACATCGCCGCCATCACCAACGACATCTACACCAAATGGGACGCCGAATTCCTGGTCCGCTCAGGCTCCCTCGATGCCGAGCGCATCATGGGCGTCGAGACCGGCGGCTGTCCGCATACGGCGATCCGCGAGGACGCGTCGATGAATCTCGCCGCCGTCGCCGACATGCGGCATAAATTTCCCAAACTCGATCTGGTGCTGATTGAATCCGGCGGCGACAATCTCGCCGCGACCTTCTCGCCCGAATTGGCCGACCTGACGATCTACGTGATCGATGTGGCGGCCGGCGACAAAATTCCCTCCAAAGGCGGGCCTGGCATCACCCGCTCGGATCTGTTGGTCATCAACAAGATCGACCTCGCGCCCTATGTGGGCGCGTCGCTCGAAAAAATGGAAACCGACGCCAAGCGGATGCGCGGCGCCCGGCCCTTCGTCATGACCAATCTGCGGCAGGGCCAAGGCCTGCAAACGATAGTGAGTTTTATCGAAGCCGCGGGCGGGCTGTCCCATTGAACCGTAGCGTTGGCGGTCAATGCACCACGATGGTGGTGTTGCGCATGCCCTCGCGCTCGACCAAGCCGAACAAAATCGTAGCGTGGTCCGGATCGAGCCGCACACAGCCATGCGAGGCCGGTCCGCCGAGGCGCGAAATCTCGTACGTGCCGTGAATGGCGTAGCCGCGATGGAAGAAGATGGCATGCGGCATCGGCGAATTGTAATAGCGCCGCGAGAACCAGCTTCGCGCCATCATTTCGGGGTGATAGACGCCGGGCGGCGTGATGTAGCCGCGCCGGGCGGTCGATATCCGCCACTGATAACGCGGCGCGCCGTCGACGATGACTTCCATCTCCTGATAGGCGCGATCGACATGGATGACGATCGCGGCCTCGGCGCTATGGGCCGTGGCAAGCACCACCACACCGAACGTAAATGCGATGGCAAAGAAATGATGGACGCAGAACCGGCGACGCATAAACTCCCCGCACCTTTATTCACGTAATCAGTGCGGCACTCGACTGGACTTGTAAAGTTGACCTCCATGCGAGAGTTAACTCGGGAAACGCCCCGGTAGCTCTGTGGCCGCGCGATTTCGGCTTGAGGAGTAACCATGCCGGCGTTCGATCTGTTCACTATCGGCCATTCCAAGATTCCGGCGGAGCGTTTTGTGGAGATGCTCTACGCCAATGGCGTGAACGCCATCGCGGACGTGCGCTCGACGCCGGTGTCACGATTTTGCCCCTGGTTCTCGGCGAAGAATCTCGCGCCGTTCTTGGCGCGCGAAAACATCGCCTATCTGCCCTATGGCGATGTCTTCGGCGGCCGGCCGCGCGAGGCCGCGCTCTATCGGGACGGTGTCGCCGACTTCGAGGCGATGGCGCGCCAGCCCGAATTCGCGGCCGAAGTTGAGCGCCTGCGCGCCGATGCGGCGCGATGCCGCGTTTGCCTGATGTGCGCCGAACGCGATCCGCTCGATTGCCACCGCTGCCTGTTGGTGGCACGCGCTCTGGCCGAACGGGGCTCCAGCATCGGCCATATTCTGTTCGACGGTTCGATCGAGCCGCAGGAGGCGACCGAACAACGGCTTTTGGCGCTCGATGCGGAAGGCAAGGGCGCCCCCGATCTATTCGTATCTGGACAGGCGGAACGACTCGCGGCAGCGTATCGCCGACGTGCCCAAGCCGTTGCTTATCGGGCGAAGGCTGTGGGCAATGGGGCGACGCCGCGGAAAGCGAAACGATGATGCGCGCGATTGCTTTCGCTCTCCTCTTGTCGTTGGCGGCTAGCGCCGGCGCAGGGCACGCGCAGGATGCTGCAGCGCCTAAAGCTGATACCGACACGCTAGATCCAACGCCGCCCGGGTCGCTCAATCCGGTATCGCTGCCGCCGCTTCTCAATCCCGACTCGCCGAACATTCCGGCGAAGGAACTGTTCGGCCGGAAACCGACGCCGTTTCCCGGTCCGCCGCTATCGATCGGGTCCTATGCGGACGGCTGCCTTGCCGGCGGCGTGCCGCTGCCGATCTCAGGCCCGGCTTGGCAGGTGATGCGGCTGTCGCGCAATCGCAACTGGGGGACGCCGAACCTGATCGGCTTTCTCGAACGCTTCGGCAAAGCCGCCCAGAAGATCGGCTGGAGCGGGCTATTGATCGGCGACATGTCGCAGCCGCGCGGCGGCCCGATGATCACCGGCCATGCCAGCCATCAGGTCGGCCTCGACTCCGACATCTGGTTCACGCCGATGCCCAACCATGTGCTGACGCGCGAGGAACGCGAGTTCGACGGCGCTGTCGATATGGTGGCGGCGGACCGGCTCGACGTCGATCCGAAAGTGTGGACGCACACCCGCACCGACCTCATCCGCACCGCATCCGAGGATCCGGCGGTGACGCGCATTTTCGTCAATGCGGCGATCAAGAAAGCGATGTGCCGTGAGGCCGGATCGGACCGCGGCTGGCTCGCAAAGGTGCGGCCGTGGTGGGGCCATGCCGAACATTTTCACGTCCGCATCGCCTGCCCGGCCGACAGCCCGGAATGCAAGCCGCAACCGCCGCCGGAACCGGGCGACGGCTGCGGCCATGAGCTCGATTTCTGGTTCAAGGAATCGACGCTGCATCCGGCGCCGCCGCTCATCCCGGAAAAGCCCAAGCCGGCGCTGACGCTCGCCGGCCTGCCGGTGGCGTGCAAACAGATCGTGCGCGCGCCGTAGCCTCCCGTCATGCCCGGCCTTGACGAAGTCAAAGGCCCGGCGTGCCGAACACCAGGCGCTGCGCGGTTGCGGTGAGGTAGACCAATGCGAATGCGGCGATCACGATCAGTGCGGTGAAATCCAGCGTTCGCCGCGGTCGCGGTTGCAGCAGCCGCGGCAGGCCGAGCCACAGAATGTAGGCGCCGTAGAAGCCGGCGAGCGTGAGAAAACGCAGGCCGGGCAGCAACAAAAAAATCCCGACGAGCCACACCGGCGTGAAGGAATAGACCGAAAGCTTGAAAGCCGAATCGAAATCGCGGCGGCCGCCGAACAGCGGCGCCACAAGATCGATGACAAGGCCGAGCACCAGGACGCTGCCGCAGGTCATCACGTAGCCGAAGATCGCGCCGAACAGGCCGTTGAAGATCGACGCGTGCGCAATGCCGCCGCCGGACGTGACCTCGCCGATCACGCTTGCGCCGATGAAGCCGAACACAGCCGGGACCAGCGCGAGCCAGGCGACGTATTGGCTCAACACAAAGGCCGGATCGCCGCTCTCCTCTTTGATATCCATCCATGCCGCGGCCGGATCGAACAGGATGGCTTTGGCGCGCCGCGCTGCATTCATGCTCGAGCGTCCTCGCGCAGCATCGCGGCGCCCTTTTCGGCGATCATCATGGTCGGCGCGTTGGTGTTGCCCGAGGTGATCGTCGGCATCACCGAGGCGTCGATGACGCGCAACCGCTCGATGCCCATGACGCGGAGCCGGCCGTCGACGACCGTCATCGGGTCGCTGGCAAGGCCCATTTTGGCGGTGCCGATCGGGTGGAAAATCGTGGTGCCGATATCGCCAGCGGCCTTTTCCAGAGCCGCCTCGTCGTCGTCGCGCACCGCGGGGCCCGGCAGATATTCGTCGGGATGATAGGGTTTTAGCGCCGGCTGCGCCGCGATGCGCCGTGTCAGCCGGATCGCATTGGCGGAGACGCGGCGGTCTTGATCGGTCGCAAGATAATTGGGCTGGATTACCGGCGCGTCCGCGGCTTCGCGCGAGCGCAGTTTGATGAAGCCGCGGCTGGTCGGATGCAGATTGCAGACACTCGCCGTGAAAGCCGGGAATTTGTGCAGCGGCTCGCCGAAGCGATCGAGCGACAGCGGCTGCACGTGGTATTGCAGATTGGCGCGATCCTGGTCGCGATCGGAGCGGGTGAACAGGCCGAGCTGCGACGGCGCCATGGTCAGGGGCCCGCGCCGGAACAACGCATATTCGGCAAGCATCGAGGCAAAACCGAACCGTGTGTGGTAGCGCTCGTTCAGCGTCTTGATTCCATCGACCTTGAAGATCAGCCGCAACTGCAGATGATCCTGCAGATTGGCGCCGACGCCGGGTCTGTCGAGCACGAGCGGGATGCCGTGTTCGCGTAAATGTTCGCCCGGTCCGATGCCGGAGAGCAGGAGGAGTTGCGTCGATCCGATCGAGCCGGCGGCGAGAATCACTTCGCCGCGGCAGCGGGCGCTTCGCGTCGCGCCGTCCTGCCGCCAACGCACGCCCACGGCGCGTTTGCCGTCGAGCACGAGGCCTTCGGCCAGGCAGCCGGTCTCGAGCCGCAGATTGGCACGGTTCAGGACAGGCTTGAGGAAGGCCCGCGCCGTCGAGACGCGGCGGCCGTGTTTTTGGTTCACATGAAAGGCGCAGATGCCTTCGTTGTCGCCGGAATTGAAATCGGCAACGCTTTTGATGCCGGCCTCTTCGGCTGCGGCGCGAAAGGCATCGAGCAGGTCCCAGCGCACGCGCGGCGCCGAGACATGCCACTCGCCGCCAATGGCGTGCATGGCACTTTCGCCCATGAAGTGATTTTCGTGTTTCTTGAAGAACGGCAGCACGTCGTCCCAGCCCCAGCCGTCAAGCCCGAGCTGGCGCCAATGGTCGTAGTCGGCGGCCTGGCCGCGCATATAGACCATGGCGTTGATGGCCGATGAGCCGCCGATCACCTTGCCGCGCGGGTAATTCAGGCTGCGCCCGTTGAGGCCCGGCACCGCCTCGGTCTTGAACATCCAGTCCGAGCGCGGATTGCCGATTGCGAACAGGTAGCCGACCGGAATGTGAAACCAGATCCAATTGTCGCGGCCGCCGGCTTCGAGGATCAGTACGCGCTTGCCGGGGTCGGCCGACAGCCGGTTGGCGAGCAGGCAACCGGCTGAGCCCGCGCCCACAATGATGTAATCGTAGTCGCCTTCGATCGCTGCCGCCTCAGCCATGTTTCGCTCCCCGTGTCCAATAGATAGCATGGTGTGCGACAAAAGATGAGTGCGCTTTACCATCAGGTGGCCGGACTGCTATCCTATAAGAGCGACAAACGGCGCGCCGGGCGCGTGCCGTAAATGCCCTGGAACGACGGTTCCCCAAGGTTGTCGCAATAGCCTCTGGTCGCATCGACCTTTTGGATCGGATGATCCGGCGCGCCTTCGCCGCGCGCTTTATGCTTTTGGAGAACCGTCGTGCCCATGAAATGCTCTGTCCTCGCGGCTTTGGCCGCAGTCATCGCCTGTGCGGCACTGCCGCCGGCCGCCCTTGCGCAGGAAAAGTCGATCACGGTGTTCGCCGCCGCCTCCATGAAGAACGCGCTCGACGATGTCGATGCAGCCTTCACCAAGAAGAGCGGCGTCAAAGTGGTCGCGAGCTATGACGCCAGCTCCGCGCTGATGAAACAGATCGAAGGCGGCGCGCCCGCCGATGTCTTCGTATCGGCCGATCTGAAGTGGATGGATTACGGGTCGCAGAAAAAACTCATCAAGGACGACACCCGGATCAACCTCCTCGGCAATGAGTTGGTGCTGATCGCGCCTAAGGATTCCCAGATCGGTCCAGTGACGATCGCCCAGGGCTTCGATCTCGCCAAGCTTGCGGGCGACGGCCGCATCGCGACCGGCGACGTCCAGGCCGTACCGGTCGGGATTTACGCCAAGGCGGCGCTCGAAAAGCTCGGCATCTGGCCGTCCGTCGAGCCGAAAATGGCGATGGCCGCCAATGTGCGCGCGGCGCTGATCCTGGTCGCGCGCGGCGAGGCGCCGCTCGGCATCGTCTATTCGACCGACGCCAAGGTCGAGCCCGGCGTCAAGATCGTTGCGGTGTTTCCCGAGAGCTCGCACGATCCAATCATCTATCCGGTGGCGGCGACAACAGGCGCCAAGCCCGATGCCACGCCGTACCTGGCGTTCCTGCGCTCGCAGGCCGCAAAGACGATCTTCGAGAGCTACGGCTTTGGTTTCCTGATAAAGCCGACGTCGTGAGGCACAGCGCTCCGACGGGTAGCCGCCTTGCTTGACTTGTCCCCCGAGGAATGGACGGCGGTCGCGCTGACCTTGCGCATCGCGCTGGTCGCGACGGCGTGCGCTCTGCCGTTCGGCATCGCGATCGGCTGGCTCCTCGCGCGCAGGAATTTCTGGGGCAAGGCACTGCTCGACGGCCTGGTTCATCTGCCGCTGGTGCTGCCGCCGGTCGTGACCGGCTATTTGTTGCTCATATCGTTCGGACGCCGCGGCCCGATCGGCGCCTTTCTGGACGATCATTTCGGTATTGTGTTCTCGTTCCGCTGGACCGGCGCGGCGCTCGCCTGCGGCGTCATGGGCTTTCCACTCCTGGTCCGCCCGATCCGGCTCGCGCTCGAGGCAATCGACCGCAAGCTTGAAGATGCCGCGTCGACGCTCGGCGCCAATCGGGCCCTGGTGTTTTTCACCGTCACGCTGCCGCTTGCTCTGCCGGGCCTCATTGCCGGAATTCTGCTCTGCTTCGCCCGCGCGCTTGGCGAATTCGGCGCCACCATCACCTTCGTGTCGAACATTCCCGGCGAGACGCAGACGATCTCGTCGGCGATCTACACCCTGACGCAGGTTCCGGGCGGCGACGCGGCGGCCGGGCGGCTGGTGCTGATCTCCATCGGTTTGGCTTTCGCGGCGCTGCTCGCGTCGGAATGGCTCGGCCGCCGCGCCACCATTCGCTTCCACGGTGATTGATCGTGCTCACCGTCGACGTAGAGAAAAAGCTCGGCGCGCTGCAACTCATGGTGAGCTTTCAGGCGAGCCACGGCACCACGGCGTTGTTCGGGCCTTCGGGTGCCGGCAAGACCTCGGTGGTCAATATGATCGCCGGATTGCTCAAGCCCGATCGTGGCTCGATCGCGCTCGATGATACGGTGCTGTTTGATTCCGCCGATGCCATCGACGTGCCGCCGCACCGGCGCCGCATCGGCTATGTGTTTCAGGAGGGTCGGCTGTTCCCCCATCTCAGCGTCCGGCAAAATCTCGATTACGGCCGGCGGATGAGCGGGCATCCGCGCGATGCCGGTGATTTCGAGCGCATCGCGGCGCTCCTCGATATCGGCCATCTGCTGGAACGCCGGCCCGGAAAACTGTCCGGCGGCGAGCGGCAGCGTGTCGCCGTTGGGCGCGCGTTACTGATCCGGCCGCGGCTTCTATTGCTCGATGAGCCGCTGGCGTCGCTTGATGCCGGCCACAAGCGCGAAATCCTTCCCTATCTGGTCCGGCTGCGCGACGAGGCCGGCATTCCGATGGTCTATGTCAGCCACACGGCTGCGGAGTTACGTCGCATCGCCACGACCGTGGTGCGGCTCGACAATGGCCGCGTTGCCGCAGCGGGCGGCATCGAGCTTCTGGATGCTGCCGACAGCGACGCCTTCGCCTGATTTCGTATTTCACGAACCCTGCTAAGCATAACCGCGAGTTGTCGGGCCAAGCCGCTGCGGACTATGGTCCGCGATGGATTCTTTGCCGCCTCAGCCGGCCAAACATGCGACGGCGTTGGGCGTCATTTTCGGCGCCGCGGCCTCTTTGTGCTGGGCGCTGGGATTTGTCGCCGCTCGCCAAGGCGTCACCCACGGCCTCTCGCCGCTCGTCATCGCGCTGCATCGCTTTATCTGGCCCGGTCTGGCGCTGTTTCCAATGGTCGCAGCCAACGGTTTCCGCACCATCCGCGTCGTCGGCTGGCAGCGCAGCGTCGCTCTGGCGCTCACCGGCGGGCTGCCGCTCGCGCTGTTCAGCTATATCGGCTACGTGCATGTGCCGCTCGGTCACGGCGCCCTCATTCAACCGTCCTGCGCCGCGCTGGGCGGGCTTCTACTGGCCCGCTTTGTGCTCAAAGAACCGCTGCCGCCGCGCCGGATCGTCGGCGCCGTGACGATCCTCGCTGGTCTCGCGGTGATCGGCGCCGAGGCCCTGCACACGCTGGGCTCGCGCGGCGTGTTCGGCGATTTGCTGTTCGTAGCCGCCGGCTCCTGCTTTGCGATATTCGGCATTTTGTTGCGGCTGTGGCTTGTTCCGGCGATGCGCGCGGTCGCGATCACGAGCGTGCTGTCGCTTGCCGGTCTGCCGGTGCTGCTTTTCAGCTTCGACAACATGGTAGCAGCAGGCTTCGCCGAAAATCTGATGCAGGCCGTGGTGCAAGGTGCGCTCGCCGGCGCCGGCGCCATCTATCTCTTCACCCGCTCGGTCGTATTGCTGGGGGCGAGTCGGGCGGTGCTGTTTCCGGCGCTGGTTCCGCCGTTCACGCTGCTGGTCGGCTATCTGGCGCTCGGCGAAGCGCCGAGCCTGTCGCAGCTCATCGGTCTTGTGATCGTCGTTGCCGGCTTCCGGCTGACCCAGCGGAGCTAAGCTTCCGGTCCGGCATACTTCCCGGCGGTGTGCGGAAACATCGACTTTACGATCTTCATCCGCGAGATGTCGACGGTGGCGTCCATGTGGAGAAAGATCGCCGCGTCGCGGAACAGCTTCTCGACGCCGAAATCCAGCATGGTTCCGTTGCCGCCATGCAGTTCGAGCGCATGCTGCGCCACTTTGAGGATTTCCTCGGACGCGAACACTTTGGCCATGTTGCACAGCGTGTCGGCATCCGGCGCATTGCCGTCGACCGATTTCGATGCGCGCGCAAGCAGCGCCCGCACCGCCTCGATGCGGGTCGCCATGTCGGCGAGCCGCAGCGCGACGGCCTGATGCTTGATCAGGATGCGGCCGCCCTGCACGTAGTTCTGGACGTAGTCGGAAGTGACCTCGAAGGCCCGCACGCCGACGCCGAGATTTTTCGCCGCCTGGATGATCTTGCCGGGCCGGAAATAGACGCCGGCTTTGCCGAGCGCGTCGCCTTCGACCAACAGATGATCGGCGGGCACTTCCATATCCTCGAACACCAGCTCGCCATTGTTCATGAAGCGGCAGCCGAGTGTCTCGTTGCAGCGCGCGACGACGAGGCCCGGCGTGTCGCGCGGCACCAGAAAGCTCGACGTGCCCTGCATCATGCCGACCTGCGGATTGGTATTGGCATAGACCACGAACAGGCCGGCATCGTAGCCGTTGGAGATGAATTGCTTGCGGCCGTTGATGACCCAGCCGCCGTTCTTCCTTACCGCCCGCGTCTGCATCGCAGCTTCCGGCACGTTATAAGGCAGCCAGCGGTCGGACGCCCCGCGCGGTTCGGTGAGGCAATGCGCCAGGAGAAATTGCGGATCGTCGAGCAGCCGCCGGAACCATTTTTCCTGCAAGTGACGCGGTGCGAGATTGCGCAGCAGCACCGAGACCTTCCAGTTCTGCACCAGCTTGTCGGCGAGCCCGGAATCGCCGCGGGCGATTTCCTCGGCGATCAGCGCGAAGGTCTGCACTTCGCTTTTAGGATCGAGCTCGATGCCGCCGAATTCCTCCGGCACGCCAAGCGTCCGGACGCCGACTTTTTCGGCGCCTTCGAGGATCGACGGCGGCAGCCGGTCCTCGGGCGTCATCACCCATTCGCGCCGCCAATCGCCGCGGATGAAGGGAATAACGACGCCGTCGACAAAGTCGCGGCAGCTCTGCCGCATCAGGCGCTGTTCTTCGGAAAGATCGGCCTGCATTCACGCCGCCTTGCGGCTGGTCAGAAACTCGCCCATGCGGTCGAGCGCCTTGAGAATATTCTCGGTCGAATTGGCGTAGGACACCCGCATATAGCCTTCGCCAAGCACGCCGAAATCCGGCCCGCCGATCAGCGCTATGCCTGCGTCTTCTAGGAGTGACGAAGCAAGGGCCTTCGCCTTCCAGCCGGTGCGCTTGATATTGGGGAATGCGTAGAACGCGCCGCGCGGCGTCGCGCAGGACGTGCCGGGCAAATTGTTGAGGCCCGCGACCACGATTTTGCGCCGCCTGTCGAATTCGGCGACCATTTTGGCCGCTTCGTCCTGCGGGCCGGTGAGCGCCGCGAGCCCGGCATATTGCGTCGGCGCATTGACGCAGGAATGCAGGTTCACGGCGAGCTTGCGCGCATAATCGTAAAGCTTGCCCGGCCAGATCGCATAGCCGAGCCGCCAGCCGGTCATCGCATAGGTTTTCGACCAGCCATTGAGGAGGATCAGCCGGTCGCGAATCGACGGATAGGACAAAAGGCACACATGGGTCTCGCCGTCATAGACCATGTGGTCGTAGATCTCGTCCGACATCACGGCGACATCGGGAAATTGCTCGAGCCCGGCCACGAGCTTGTCGACTTCGCTTTTTGGCGTCACGCCGCCGGTCGGATTGGCGGGTGAATTGAGAATCAGGAGCCGCGTCTGCGGCGTGATCAGAGCGAGAGTTTCCTCAGCCGAGAAAGCGAAATTATTTTCCTCACGGATCGGCACCGGGATCGGCCGCGCGCCGGTAAATTCGATCATCGAGCGATAGATCGGGAAGCCCGGGTCGGGATAGAGAATGTCGACGCCCGGCTGGCCGAACATCAGGATCGACATGAACATGGTCGGCTTGCCGCCCGGCATGATCATCACTTCGTCGGGCGAAACGCGGACCTGGAAGCGGCTGCCGAGGTCGGCCGCTACCGCTTCACGTAAAGCCAGGATGCCGACCGCGGGCGTATAGCCATGATGGCCGTCGCGCAGCGCCTTCACCGCCGCCTCGACGATGAAATCCGGCGTACGAAAATCGGGCTGGCCGATGCCGAGATTGATGATGTCGCGGCCTTGTGCCGCAAGCTGCATGGCCCGCGCCAGCACCGCGAAGGCATTCTCTTCGCCAATGCGATCGAAGGCGGCGACGGTCTTGAGCATGGGCTTCCCCCGGGCGGTTCAACAACGCGCCGCAGTTCAGCCCAAGCGTTGGCTAAATGCAAACCGTCCGGAAGGCAGAAGCCCCGGATGCAATCCGGGGCTTCTAGAGTGTTCGGCGGTTAGTCGTTCTTCAACAGATCGAACGCGGCGCCGTCCTGGGTGTTCTCCGCAGTCCCGGTCTTGGCAGCGCCGTTCGGATAAGTTCCGACCTGCTGCTGCACGCCCTGCGTGGAGTCGTAGACCGGCCGCTCGGTGACGCGCGCATGCGAGCGCGCGGCAAGCGCCGGAGTGGCGAGCATCGCGATCGCAACAGCCGACAGCGCGAGCTTGGTGTTGATGGACTTCATTTTAGTATCTCCGATTCGTCGTCACCCTCGCTCGCTGATTTAGCGGTAATTCGGCACTGCACAATGGCCGGGACGTTCACAAAACTGTTATTGACTTCAGTATGTTAACGAGAATTTTATGTACGCATTTATGCCTCATTGCCGCACTGCAAAAAAGCGGTCTGGACGACAAATCGGCCATGGCTCAGGCCCGCGGCGTGAAAGCCTCATCTCGCGCATCGGAAGTTTGGAAATTTGCGGCTTCGCGTGGGCGTTAAATCGACATATCTACGGAACGAGCATCGCTGCATTGCGCAAGCCGTAGCGAGCGTTTTGTTTGAGCATGATCTCTTCGGATAACCGGGTTCCACTTTTCCGGATCATGCCGGGAGGATTGAGCGATGACGACAAACGGAAAGCCACCAGACCCGCGGCGCCGGCTACGATCGCAACTGTGGTTCGATAATCCCGACAATCCCGGCATGACCGCGCTCTATCTCGAGCGCTATCTCAATTACGGCCTCACCCGCGACGAGTTGACCTCCGGCCGCCCGATCATCGGGATCGCGCAAACCGGCTCCGATCTGAGCCCGTGCAATCGTCATCACATCGAGCTGGCGCAGCGCGTGCGCGCGGGCATCCGCGACGCGGGCGGTATCGCCTTCGAATTCCCGGTGCATCCGATCCAAGAGACCGGCAAGCGTCCGACCGCGGCGCTCGACCGCAATCTCGCTTATCTCGGGCTGGTCGAGGTGCTGTACGGCTATCCGCTCGATGGCGTGGTGCTGATGACCGGCTGCGACAAGACGACGCCAGCCTGTCTGATGGCAGCCGCCACCGTGGATACGCCGGCGATCGTGCTGTCCGGCGGGCCGATGCTCGACCATGTCTATAACGGCAAGCTCATGGGCTCGGGCACGCTGATCTGGCAGGCGCGGCAGGATCAGGCCGCGGGCCTGATCGACTACAAAAAGTTCATCGATATCGTCGCTGAGTCGGCGCCATCGATCGGCCACTGCAACACCATGGGGACGGCGTCGACCATGAATGCGCTCGCCGAAGCGCTCGGCATGTCGTTGCCCGGCTGCGCCGCGATCCCGGCGCCGTATCGTGAGCGCGGGCAGATCGCCTATGCGACAGGCGTGCGCGCCGTGGAAATCGTGCGCGAGGACCTGAAACCTTCCGACATTCTGACCCGCGCCGCGTTCGAGAATGCGATTGTCGCCTGCTCGGCGATCGGCGGCTCGACCAATGCGCCGATCCACATCGAGGCCATTGCGCGGCACATCGGCGTCGAATTGAAGATCGAGGATTGGGAGAAGATCGGCTACGATGTGCCGCTCCTGGTCAATATGCAGCCGGCCGGCGCTTACCTCGGCGAGGCCTATTTCCGCGCCGGCGGATTGCCGGCGGTGCTGCATGAGCTGCACGCGGCGGGGCGCATTCACGGCGATGCGTTGACCATCAACGGCAAGACCGTCGCCGACAATGTTGCGCACGCGAAAGCCAACAATGCCGAGGTCATCCGCCCCTATGACAAGCCGCTGAAGGCGCAGGCCGGCTTCAAGGTATTGCGCGGCAATCTGTTCGATTCCGCGATCATGAAGACGAGCGTGATCTCGGATGAATTCCGTCAGCGTTATCTGTCCAACCCAAAGGATCCGAACGCCTTCGAGGGCCGCGCCGTGGTGTTCGACGGACCAGAAGACTATCACCGGCGCATCGACGATCCGGCGCTCAAGATCGATCAGCATACCGTGCTGTTCATGCGCGGCGCCGGCGCGATCGGCTATCCGGGCTCGGCCGAGGTGGTGAACATGCAGCCGCCCGCGGCGCTGATCAAACAGGGCATTACCTCGCTCGCCTGCATCGGCGACGGCAGGCAATCAGGCACTTCGGGCTCGCCGTCCATTCTCAATGCGTCGCCCGAAGCCGCTGCCGGCGGCGGGCTGGCGCTGTTGCAGACCGGCGACCGGGTGCGCGTCGATCTCAACAAAGGCAGCGCCGATATCCTGATCTCGGCCGACGAATTGGCGGCGCGGCGCACGGCGCTGCAAAAGGACGGCGGCTATCATTATCCGGCGAGCCAGACGCCGTGGCAGGAGATCCAGCGCTCGATGGTCGATCAGCTCGGCAGCGGCATGGTTCTGCAGCCGGCCGTGAAATATCAGCGCGTCGCACAAAAATCGGTGCCGCGCGACAGTCACTGAGTGCTTCCGCGTCGGGCTTCTACTGCGGCGGCGCGACGGGCTCGTCATTGAAGCCCGCCTCGTCGAGCGCACGGCGGACGAGGCCGTTGCGCTTGGCGTCCTCCATGAACGCGGCGACATAGCCGAGCGCGTCCGGTCGGCCCGGTGGAATTGCAATCGCGATGCCGGTCTTTTGAAACGCGCCGTCGACGACGCACGATCCGGCTATTTGCTCCACATAAACCGGCAGCGAATCGCGCGACAGCGCGAAGGCGTCGGCCTTGCCGTTGCGCAGCGCCGTCATCGCATCATCCACAGAAGGGACGGGTGAGATCGTCGTGTTCTTGAGCGTCCGCGCTGCGGCGCGGATGGTGGTGGTATTGGCGATGCCGATAACCCGCATGCCGGCGCGGTCCACTTCCGCAACAGTTTTGGCGCCGGACGCCGCTGTCGCCATGAAGGTGCTTTCGATCACCACGTAATTCGGACCGAAGGCGACACGCTTCTTGCGCTCCTCGTCGACCGGCATGAAGGTCACGTCGATCGCGGCGTTCGCGGTGGCATCGGTGATCACGCCGGAATTCGGTGCGACGACGAATTCAACCGGCACGCCGAGTTGCTTGCCGAGCGCCGTGCCGAGATCGACCGTGACGCCGTGCGGGTGTCCGTCGGCATCCGTGGTGACGAAAAACGCCGACGGAGCCGGCGCGGCGATAACGCCGACCCGGAGCGTCCCGGTGGGTACAAGCTGTCTCATCGCGTCGAAGCCCTTCACTGTGTTGCACCCGACATTATACGTCTGCGGCCGTATCGTCTCGCGAATCGGCCATTGCCCGCGCGGCGCCCGCCATGGCACCCTCGCGGTCCCTGCCGGGAGCATTCTTATGACGACATCCAAAGGCACCATAGCCGATAAGCGCCGCACGTTTCGCGCGCTTCACCAAACGGGCTGCTTTGTTATTCCCAATCCGTGGAATGTCGGCACCGCCCGCTATCTGCAAGGCCTTGGCTTCAAAGCGCTGGCGACGACGAGTTCGGGCTACGCGCATTCGCAGGGCTATGCGGACGGCGCGCAGAGCCTCGATCAAGTGCTCGCGCATTTCCAGGAGATCGCCGAAGCCGCCGACGTGCCGTTGAATGCCGATTTCGAGGACGGCATGGCCGACGATCTTGCGGGCCTGGCCGCAAACGTCTCGCGCTGCGTCGAGACCGGCGTTGCCGGACTCTCCATCGAGGATTCACCGAATAACGGGCGAGTGCCGCTCTACGATCTCGATACGGCGGTGGCGCGCGTAAAGGCGGCACGCGCCGTAATCGATCGCGCCGGCGGCGATGTGGTGTTCACCGCGCGCGCCGAAGGCTTTATCCGCGGCGTGCCCGATCTCGACGATGTGATCCGCCGGCTCAAGGCCTTCGCGGCGGCCGGTGCCGATTGCCTCTATGCGCCCGGCATCAAAACGCGCGAGCAGATTGAGGCGGTAGTGAAGGCCGTGGCACCGAAGCCGGTAAATTTTCTCAACAGCGGCGCGTTCGGCTTCACGGTCGCGGACATCGCCGCCATGGGCGTGCGGCGGATCAGCGTCGGCGGTTCGCTCGCCCGCGTCGCCATGCACGCCTTCATCCGCGTAGCGACCGAGATCGCCAAGGACGGCAAGTTCGACGGTTTCACGGGGCTGATCTCCAATCCCGAGTTGAACAAATTCTTTGCCGAAGATCGCAAGAAGCGCGGTCTGCCGTGACCGCGTCAGAACCGCACCCGCAAACCGGTCAGCCGGTCGGGCTGCCGGTGGCCGATCTGGCGCCGGCCCCATGGCCGGGCCCGGTGACACTCAAGGGCCGCTACGGCCATCTCGAAAAGCTCGGCATCGAGCACACCGCCGATCTCTGGGCGGCCTTCGCTGGGCATGACCAAGTCTGGACTTATATCGGGCAAGATGGGCCGTTCGCGACTTTTGCAGAGTTTTCGCCGGCTCTGGCGCGGCGCGCGGCGGCGCGGGACCCTTATGCCTATGCGATCATCGATCTCGCCGGTCGCGCCGTCGGCTATGTGACGCTATTGCGGATCGTGCCGGAGCATCGGGTGATCGAGGTCGGTCACGTGCTCTATTCGCCTTCGCTGCAACGCACGCCGCTGGGCACCGAAACCCAATACCTGTTGGCGCGTTACACCTTCGAGACGCTCGGCTACCGGCGCTACGAATGGAAATGCGACGCGCTCAATGCCGCTTCACAGCGCGCCGCGCTGCGCTACGGTTTCGTCTACGAAGGCACGTTCCGCCAATACATGATCGCCAAAGGCCGCAACCGCGACAACGCCTGGTTTTCCATGCTCGATAGCGAATGGCCGGCCCGCAAACACAATTTCGAACGCTGGCTCGACCCGGATAATTTCGACGGCGAAGGCCGCCAAAAACTTAGTCTCTCGGCATTGAACGCAAGCGCGAGGACCGCATGACCAATAGATTGCAGAACAAAGTCGCGCTGGTGACGGCAGCAGGGCAGGGCATCGGCCGCGCCATCGCCGAGGCCTTCATCGCCGAAGGCGCCAAAGTCATCGCTACCGATGTCGCCGACGACAAGGTCAAAAGCCTGAACGCCGCCAAGCGGGCCAAGCTCGATGTGCTGTCGCAGCAAAATATCGACGCCTTCGGCCAGGAGATCGCACGCGAATTCGGCGCGCTCGATATCTTGGTCAATTGCGCCGGCTTTGTCGCCAACGGTTCGGTGCTCGATTGCACCGACAAGGACTGGGACTTTTCCTTCGATCTGAACGTCAAATCCATGCATCGCACGATCAAGACTTTTTTGCCGGGAATGCTGGCGAAAAAGTCGGGTGCGATCGTCAATATCTCGTCGGCGGTGTCGTCGATCCGCGGCGTGCCGAACCGCTATGCGTACGGCGCGACCAAAGCCGCGGTGATCGGGCTGACTAAATCGGTCGCCGCCGATTTCATCAAGCAAGGCATCCGCTGCAACGCCATTTGCCCCGGGACGATCGAGTCGCCATCGCTCGAAGGCCGCATCGCCACGGCGTCGAAGGAAACCGGCAAGTCGCTTGAAGCGGTACGGCAGGATTTTGTCGGCCGCCAGCCGATGGGGCGTCTCGGCACGGCGCAGGAAGTCGCCGCTCTTGCCCTCTTCCTCGCCAGCGATGAGGCGAGCTACATTACCGGTCAGGCGCATCTCGTCGACGGCGGGATGGCGCTGTAGTCGTCCAAGACCGGGAAGCCATGCATATTCTAATCACCGGCGCCGCCGGCATGATCGGGCGCAAGCTCACCGCGCGGCTGGTCAGCGACGGCGGCCTCAACGGCCGGGCGATCGACAAGCTCACGCTGATCGACGTCGCCGCGCCGCCCAAGCCGGACAAATTCACCGGGGAAGTCGATACGCGTGCGGCCGACATCGCCGATCCGGCGACCGCGCCGGGCGCGATCGCGGGCCGGCCTGACGTCATCTTCCATCTCGCGGCAATCGTCTCCGGCGAGGCCGAGCAGGATTTCGAGAAAGGCACCCGGATCAATCTCGACGGCTCGCGGATGCTGCTCGAAGCCGTCAGGCTGGCGGGCGACGGCTATCGGCCGCGGCTCGTCTTCACCTCCTCGATTGCGGTGTTCGGCGCGCCCTTCCCCGAGGCGATCGGGGACGATTTTCATCTCACCCCGCTCACCTCCTATGGCTCGCAAAAGGCGGTCGTCGAGCAACTCCTCGCCGACTACACCCGCCGCGGCTTCGTCAACGGCGTCGGCATCCGCTTGCCGAGCATCGTGGTGCGGCCCGGCAAGCCCAATAAGGCGGCGTCCGGCTTCTTTTCCGGGATCATCCGCGAGCCGCTGGCCGGCGAAGAGGCGGTGCTCCCGGTCGCCGAAAGCGTATTGCATTGGCACGCGAGCCCGCGCGCCGCGGCAGGCTTCCTGGTTCATGCCGCAGGCCTCGATGCGGCAAAACTCGGGCCGCGGGTGAACCTGACCATGCCGGGCGTTTGCTGCACGGTGGCCGAGCAGATCGCGGCGCTGCGCCGGATCGCAGGCGACAAGGTCGCCGCCCGGATCCGCCGCGCGCCCGATCCGCTGGTCGCCCGGATCGTCGCCGGCTGGCCGAGCCGGTTCGATCCCGTACGCGCCCTGGCGCTCGGATTTAGGGCCGAAGCCTCCTTCGACGAGATCATCCGCGTCCATATCGAGGACGATCGTGGCGGCCGGATCGCCGCTTAGTGCCGGCTGCGGCGATTGCTTGCGTTAAACCCGCCCATGCTTACATTGGCGGCAGAAACCCCAACGATATCCGCTCCCCGATACCATGACCTATGTCGACGCGGCCTGTGCGCCCTTGCGTAAAACCGGCCAGATCAAGATCCACGGCCCTGGAGCCTTCGCGGGCATGCGCAAGGCCGGACGGCTCGCCGCCGAATGCCTCGACATGCTGGTGAGCGAGATCAAGCCCGGCGTTACTACCGAGCATATCGACCGGCTGGTCTTCGCCTTCGGCGCCGATCACGGCGCCTTGCCGGCGACGCTGATGTATCGCGGCTACCGCAAGGCGACCTGCACCTCGGTCAATCATGTGGTCTGCCACGGCATCCCGGCGGAAAAGCCGCTGCGCGAGGGCGACATCGTCAATGTCGACGTCACGCTCATCCTCGATGATTGGCATGGCGATTCGAGCCGCATGTACCCGATCGGCGAGATTCCGCGGCGGGCGGAGCGGCTGATCGAGGTCACCTATGAGGGCATGATGCGTGGCATCGCGGTGATCCGGCCCGGCGCCACCACCGGCGACGTCGGCCATGCCATCCAGTCCTTTGTCGAAGCCCAGCATATGAGCGTGGTGCGCGATTTCTGCGGCCACGGCCTCGGCCGGCTTTTCCACGACGAGCCCAATATCGTGCATGTCGGCCGGCCCGGCGAAGGCATCGTGCTCAAGCCCGGCATGTTCTTCACCGTGGAGCCGATGATCAATCTCGGCCGGCCGCATGTGAAGGTGTTGTCGGACGGCTGGACTGCGGTGACGCGGGACCGCTCGTTGTCGGCGCAATTCGAGCATTCGGTCGGCGTCACCGAGACCGGCGTTGAGATTTTCACGACCTCGCCGCACGGGTTGGACAAGCCGCCTTATCGGGTTGCCGCGAAAGCCGCCTCCTAGCCCATGATCCAATTCAATTGCATCGGATCGTGGTCTAGATTGTTCGTCTGAGCATGATCTTATCCAAAAACCGGTTCCCACTTTTTGGGATCATGCACTAAACCCGATTGCAAATTGCCGTAATACAGTCATCCTTGGCGCTCCCGCGCACGAGCGTAAGGTCGCGCGGCTACAGGGATAGCGTCCAAATTCCCATGTTGAAAAAGAAGCACGATAGCGAGGATGAAGAGGCCGCGGGGACGCCGCATTATCACGGTCATCGCGAACGGCTGCGCAATCGTTTCCTCGAGGCCGGCGCCGACGCGCTGTCGGATTATGAGCTCATCGAATTGTTGTTGTTCCGCGCCCAGCCACGCGGCGATCTCAAACCGCTCGCCAAAAAACTCCTGGAAAAATTCGGCTCTTTCTCCGAAGTGGTCGCCGCCCCCGAGGCTCGGCTCGCCGAGGTGAAGGGTCTGGGCGCCGCCAGCATCGCCGAGCTCAAAATCGTGCAGGCCGCCGCCAGCCGCTTCCTGCGCGGCGCGGTCAGGAAACAGCCTGTACTGTCGTCATGGTCGGCGGTGCTCGACTATTGCCGCACCGCGCAGGCCTTCGCCGACCGTGAAGAGTTTCGGGTGCTGTTTCTCGACAAGCGCAATCAGCTCATCGCCGACGAGGTGCAGCAGACCGGCACAGTCGATCACACGCCCGTCTATCCGCGCGAAGTCGTCAAACGCGCGCTGCAACTATCGGCAACCGCCGTCATCCTGGTGCACAACCACCCTTCCGGCGACCCGACGCCGTCGCAGGCCGACATTCAGATGACGCAACAGATCGTCGCGGTGGCCTCGCCGCTCGGCATTGCGGTGCACGATCACATCATCGTCGGCAGGGACGGGCATGCGAGCTTGAAGGGGCTTAAGGTGATCTAGGCCGAACCTTAGCCCGGCTTGAGCGGAGCGAACTGGGACGCGGCGCGTGTCGACAGCGTCTTTATTGGAAACGTCAGAATTTATAGTTGACGCCGGCGCGCGCGATGTGGGCGGACAGATCGGTGGAGGTGCTGATGGCGCTGCCATAGCCGCCGGCTGCAATACCTGTATTCGCCACCACGCCAGATGCGGAAATGGGATCGAAGTGAACGTAGAGGTATTCGGCGCGGGCGGACCAGTGTTGGCCGAGCGCGTATTCGATGCCGGCGCCCGCGGTCCAGCCCGCCTTGTTTTGCGATGCGGTCCATGACCCTACGTCCGGGCCAAAGCCGCCCAGGTTGTCGACATAAGAGTTTGAGGAACTCAGATGCGTGATCGCCAGACCGCCCGTCGCATAGGCAAGGAGGTTATTGTTGAAGAGCCAACCGACGCGCCCACGCGCGGTGAAGAGCCAATCCGCGTCGACCGAGTTGGTGATTGTCGCTTGGGCTCCGGAAATTGGCAGCGTGCCGGTGGCGGCGCGCGATGCCTTGCCGTGGAAATCCTCAAAATCGATTTCGCCGCCGACAACCGTCGAATTGACCTGCCAATTGTAGCCGGCTTGCGCGCCACCCGTGAACCCGCTCCCGGACATACCCCCGGTGCCCAGCGCATTGACGGCGGCTATGTCACCGCAGGCAAAATTGGATCCGCCGCCGAACCCTGGAGCGGCAGCGCATGAAGCCGAGGTGGTAGGGTCTCCCGAACGCGCCCAGTCGCCGCCAGCGTTGAGACCGACATAGAAACCCGTCCAGTTGTAGGCGGGAGTGGACGGAGCAAGCGGAGCCTTGACCGACATGTCCGCCGCGAACGCCGGACTGACCAGCAAGGCAGGGAGCGCTACCGATCGTAACCACATGTTTTTCATGCGTATTCCGTGAGTTTTACCAAATTCTTTGTAGCGGTTTCGGCTTGCCTGTGCTGTAGCAGCGACGCCACATTCCCTGACATTCTCGGTGGGCCATGGACGATTGGTTCGAGCATCTTCTTTACAACACGCTGAGCCAGCCGGAATCCCCTGCGATCGTTATGGAGGATCAAGTTGTTACTTATGGGATGTTGGGGAACGCGATCGAAAGTTCCGCCCGGCGCATCGTGTCTTGGAACATCCCGAAAGGAGGACTGGTTGCCGTCTGCATTGCAAACCCGATCCGGAATTTCACCCTGTGTCTTGCGCTATACCGCATTGGAGTTTGCTCCATGTCGCTGGAGCATGCTCAACCGGGCATTGCCAGCCTGCCCTTTGCAGCCATCCTCGGCGACAGCGCGGCGAGGCCGCGGGTTGATCCGGGCAGCCGGTTTATCGAGGTCTCCAGCGATTGGTTCGGACGCGATGCCGCGGCCGGCGGCAGCCTGCCTGCGGGCTTTTCCGACACCAGGGAAATTTGCCATTACGCCCTGACATCCGGTTCCACCGGCGCACGCAAGAATTTCGGCTGCACGATCGAATATGTCGGACGCCATGTGCCGCGGGCCATCAAGTACAACTGTACGCACGTTCTTTGCATGTTGGGTTTGTCGTCGGCCTGGGGCTATTTGATCGCCTGCGCCACATTGGGGACAGGAAAGACCTTATGTTTTGCGACAACGCCATTCCAGGCAGTTCGAATGATCGAGTTGTTCTCGATCGATTACTTTATGGCGTCGATTGACCAACTCGTCGCCATAACGCGGATCGCCCGAAAACTTTCCGCGCAGCTAAAAAGCCTCCGGACTGTTGTCACAGGCGGCAGCGTTCCGTCCCGGGCACTGCTCGAAGCTGCGGCAGCTCATATCTGCAAGGACATTATCTGCCGTTACGGGACCACCGAACTCGGCTTGGTGGCCGACGCGCCCGCAAGCGAGGTCTTGGCCAATCCTGGTCTTATCGGCCGGGTGATACCGGATATCGAACTCGCTGTATTCGATCGGCGCGATAATAAACTGTCGCCCGGTCAGGTCGGCACGGTTAAAGGCCGAATCAAGAGCTGGCTCGGAGCTTTGCCACCCGAAAGCGAGAACGAGCATCCCTGGATCGATGTTGGAGATGTTGGATGGGTAACAAGCGACCATAGATTTTATGTCATCGGCCGCACGACTGATGTCCCGACTGCCGGCATCGAGGACACGCCGGCGCAACAAGTCTCGCCGATTTATGAAGTCGAACATCTCGTGAAATTGGAGTGGGACGCGACGGATGCAGCCGCGGTGCTGGCCGGCAACGATACGGGGCGGCCGGAAATCTGGGTCGCTACCGTCGACTGTAGGGATGCGGATGCCGCCAAACTCGAAGCCATTCTTCGCCATCGGGGAATTGAAGGCGCGGTCCGGCTTTTTTCGGTGCCATCAATTCCTCGCGGTGCCAACGGCAAAATTCAACATGCTCAATTGAAATCGCTCCTGCTCGATACAATCAGGGCATCCGGCGTTTCAATCTAAATCGGGCCTCCTCGGCAAAGACCGGCCTGCGGCACTGAAGCCGATCTAAGCTTGCGCGCGCCGGCGCCGCCCGATCCCTGACAGGCGCCCTCTGCCCGGTCGCAGACCCCGGATTTCCCTCATTCCCAATCTGCGCTACAGTCCGACGTCAAAAAAATAAGACGAAGTGTAAAGGGGAGGAATCGACCATGAAACGCTGGGCAATCGTGCTCGTGGCGGCGCTGGCGATTTGCGTCATCGGGCTGCGCCACCATTCGCGCCAGGCTATCGCGCAAGCCAATGCCGGTTGGACCGTCTTGTTCGACGGCAAGACCATGAATGGCTGGAATCCGATCGGCACCGCGAACTGGAAGGTCGAGGACGGCGCGCTGGTTGCCGACAATGGCAACGGCTTCCTGGTGTCGAATGACAGCTACACCGATTTTCAGCTCCGCGCCGAGTTCTGGATCGAGGACAAGACCAATAGCGGCGTCTTCATCCGCTGCACCGATCCGAACAGCGTGAGCGGAAAAACCTCTTATGAGGTGAATATCTGGGATACTCGTCCGGAACAGAAATATGGCACCGGCGCGATCGTCGATGTCGCGGCGGTCGATCCGATGCCGCATGCCGGCGGCAAGTGGAACGTCTATGAGATCACCGCCAAGGGCAACACGTTTACGGTGGTGCTCAACGGACAAAAGACCGTCGACGGCGCCAAATCCGACAAGTTCGCGTCCGGCCGGATCGCGCTGCAACACGGCAAAGGCGTGTCGGACGAAAGCGGCGTCGTGAAATTCCGCAAGGTGGAAATCAAGCCGCTCTGATTACCTGCCGTCGCAGCGCAGCATCACCACATTCGCGGCGGCGCCGGAGCCGAGCGCGCGGTGCAGCTTGTCGGCAAGCTCGCCATGCATAAACGGCTTGCCAACGATGCAGGTGTCGTCGACCCCGGTCAGCGCGCCGCGGTCGGCAAAGCCGGTCACGAACAGAACCGGTAGATCGGGCCGGCGGGCATGCGCCAGTCGGGCCACCTCCGCACCGTTCATTCCCGGCATGGCAAAATCGACAATCAAGAGGTCGATGGCGGGCTCACGCTGCAGGATATCGAGGGCGGCCCCGCCGCTGCCGGCTTCCAGAACCCGATGGCCGTGTTCGTGCAGCATGGCGCGCGTGATCTCGCGGACTTCATTGTCGTCGTCGACGAGAAGGATAGTGGCGCGGCGGAAGAAATCCGTGGCGGTCGCGCGCGTCGCCGCCGGCCCCACCTTCACTGCGTCGGCGGCTGCGCGCGGCAAGTAAATATGGACGGAAGTGCCTTCCCCGAGGCGGGACTCGATCCGCACGCCGCCGCCCGATTGCTTGGCAAAGCCCAGGACCTGGCTCAGTCCGAGCCCCGAGCCCTTGCCGATTTCCTTGGTGGTGAAAAAGGGTTCGAATACCTTGGCGCGGACATCGTCCGCCATTCCGGTTCCGGTGTCGGAAACACCGACGGTCACATATTCGCCGGCCGGCGGCTCCTCCGGGCGAAGGGGCGCGCCGACGGCGGCGTTTGCGGTTTCGACCTTCAGGCTGCCGCCGACTTCCATCGCGTCGCGGGCATTGATGGCGAGATTGAGCACGGCAAGCTCGAGCTGGGTCGGGTCGACCATCGCCGGCCATAGGCTGCGCTGCAGCCGGGTCTCGATATGCGTCGTTCCCCCCATCGTGCTTTGCAACAGGTCGCGCATGCCGACGACCGTCTCGTTGAGGTCGAGCGGCTTCGGCTCGAGGCGCTGTCGGCGCGAGAATGTCAGCAACTGATCGGTGAGCTTGGCGCCGCGTTCGGCGGCCGTCCGCATATAGCCGAGCCGCTGCATGAGATTGCGGTCGACGCCGGCGAGCGCCAGGCCCCTCTCCAGAAATCCGATATTGCCCAGAACCACGGTCAAGAGGTTATTGAAGTCGTGCGCCACTCCGGAGGTGAGCTGGCCCACGGCTTCCAGCCGCTGCATCTGCCGCAGCGTCGATTCGACGCTTTCGCGCTCCCGGATTTGATCGATCAGCTGGCGGTTCGCCGCGGCCAATTCCGACGTCCTTTCCTGAACCCGCGACTCCAGCTCTTCATTTAATTTGCGGCATTCATATTGGCGCTGCCGGCCGCGCAGCCCGGTTTGCACGACGCTCACCAAGGTCGTCGGGTGAAACGGCCGTTCAAGGAAGGTGGCGTTGCCAAGCGCGCGGACCAGCCGCGCCGCCGCCGGATTGCGCTCGAGCCCGCCGCCATGCTCGGTCAGCAGCACGAAGGGGAAGTCGGACCACGGCGGCTGCGCGGCGACCCAGCCGGCCAGCTGCCGGATATCGCCGCTGCGCGTCGCCTCCTCGGTGATGATGGCGATGTCGGCGCCGCGGCGAATTTCCTGCAGCAGCTCCGCAATATCCAGACAGATGTCGGAATGCAGCCCGGCGTCGCGCAAAATCTCCTTGGCGACCACGGCATCGCGGCCGCGCGGCGCAAGAATCAATATGCGTTCGAAATGTGCGCCATCCGGCCCGCTCAAGCATCCTCCCGCATCAACGGCCCGGTGCCGCCCACATAGGTCGGAACCCCGCGCAGCACGCCTTGGAATTCATGCAGCGCGGGACCGACGTCGATCCCGTGCCCGGTGATGCGGAATTCGCGGATCGTGTCTTCGTGCGAACCGGTGCGTTTCTTGACGACGGATAGCGCGCGGCGCACGCGCCCGTGGGCCTCGAAGTAGCGCAGCATGATGACCGTGTCTGCAAGGTAAGTGACGTCGATGGTCTGCTTCATGTCGCCGATCATTCCGTGCTGCGCCACGGTGAGGAAGGTCGCCGCGCCCTGGCGGTTCAAGTACTGGAACAGTTCGTGAAGATGCAGGACGAGATATTGCTCCTCCGGCATCGACGCCTGGTAGCCATTGAGGCTGTCGATGACGACGGTGCGAATTTTCTCGTGATCGACGCAAGCGCGCACGCGGTGCGAAAATTCTCCGGGCGAAAGCTCGGCGGCGTCCATCTGCTCGATGAACAGCTTTTTCGCGTCGCGCATGCCCTCGAGATCGATCCCGAGGCTCTTGGCGCGCGACATCAGGAGCCCGAGTTCCTCGTCGAAGACAAACATGGCCCCGCGCTCACCGCGCGCGATCGCGGCGGCGAGGTAGTGCAGCGCCAAGAGCGATTTGCCGGTCCCGGCCGGGCCGACCATGAGCGTCGTGGATCCGGTGGTGACGCCGCCGCCGAGCAGCTTATCGAGCGCGGCGACGCCGCTCGGCACGATCTGTCCGGAGAAATCCTTGCGATGGTCGGCCGCAACCAGGCGCGGGTATACGGCGATGCCGCCCGGCAAAATGGTGAAGTCGTGATAACCGCCGCGAAAGCTCTGGCCGCGGCACTTGACCACGCGCAGACGGCGACGTTCGCCGCCGTAAATCGGCGCGAGCTCGTCAAGATGGATCACGCTGTGGGCAATGCTGTGCACGGCGCGGTCGGTGGTCTCGGTCGTGAGATCATCGAGCATGATCACGGTGGAGTTGTTCTGGGCAAAATAATGCTTGAGCGCGAGAATTTGACGCCGATACCGCAACGAACTCTGCGCCAAGAGCCGTATCTCCGACAGGCTATCGATGACGACGCGGTTCGGTCTCAGCCGCTCGATCGAATCGAAGATGCGCTGGACGGTTTCGCCGAGTTCGAGGTCGGAGGAATAGAGGAGACTCTGATGCTGGTCGGGATCGAGCACGCTTTCGGGCGGCACCAGTTCGAAGATTTCGACATTCGGGCCGATGGTCCAGCCGTGCGATCGGGCGCCATCGCGCAACTCGTTCTCGGTTTCGGCGAGACTGACGTAAATGCCGGTTTCGCCGACCTCGCTGCCCGCCAGGAGGAATTGCAGCGCAATGGTTGTCTTGCCCGTGCCGGGGCTACCCTCCAGCAAGTGCAGGCGATTACGGGCGAGGCCACCGCCCAATACATCATCGAGCCCGGGGACCCCGGTCGAAGCGCGCGGCAATATTGTTGACATAGCCTCTCTGGACTGTCGGTTCGGGGGCTGAACGCCGGAATGGCAAAAGATTATTGCCGATCCGCATCGGGCGATCGCTTCGCTAACGGCTTCAACGGGATCCCCTCGGCATGTGGTTCACGACAGTCGTTCCAACCCACTGACGGAGCGTGGAGTTCCCGACGCTTGCGAAATTTTTCGCGCCGACGATCGGCGCTGCCGGGAACGCCCGTCAGGCGGCGCCAACGGCTTTCGCGATGACCGCCTTGGCGTCCGCGGGCGCGCCATCGGCAGCCCAGGCGACGTAGCGGTCCGGCCGGACCAGGATCAGCTTTGCTGCGTAAGCCTCGCGTCCGCCGTCATAGCTGTCGCAAACGATTTTGAGCGGCACACCCAAGAGGCGCGCCGCTTTCTCGAAGGCCGCGACGGTTTGGGTGTCGCCGTCGAAGGCGAACAAGGTGAAGTCGGCGCCCAGTTCCTCGAAGACATTCCGTCCCGATGAAAGTAGCTGCGGCGGCAGATGATGGCCGGCGCGGGCCTTGAAGGTATGCGAGCCGCTGGCGCTGCTTAATCCGCCGGGCGGACCGAACACGATCGGCGAGCCCTCGTAATGCGGCTCGTAGGTCATGACGCGCGGCCCGGCCGCATTGGCATGGTCCTGCCAGGCGCGCTCGAATTCGGCGCGATCGCGGTCGGGGTTGAACCGCTGCAAAAATTCCTTGTCGCGCCGGATGCCGGCCTCGATGAAATCTTCGGCGGTCTCTTTAAAGATCGGGCGGCGTTCCTCGCTATAGCTCGCCAAGAGCGCGTCGCTCCCCCAGCCTTTGAGTCTTGCGGCGAGCTTCCAGCCGAGATTGACCACGTCGTCGAGACCGTTGTTGAGGCCGTAAGCGCCGTAGGGCGGATGCGAATGCGCCGCATCGCCGGCGATGAAAATGCGGCCGGCCTGGTAGGTCTCCGCCACCGCGATGCGCAGGTCCCAGAAGCCGACATAATCGAAGTCGCAGGCAAAGGAAAAACCCGCGGCTTTCTGCAACAGCCCGTGAAAGTCGTAATTGTCCCGCGTCGTATCGGCCGGTACCGGCGAATGGAAGAACCAGCTCTCGCCGACATCGACCCGGCCGAAGAACTGCCAATAGCCGCGCAGATCGGGATGGATGACCCGATAGGTGGAACGCGGCGGAAAGCGCTTGAGCTTCTCGTGCAATTCGCGGGAGCGGAATAGCGCCAGCACCATCAGCTCGTTGAAATCGGCGCCGCCGCGTTCGATGCCGATTTGCATGCGCACCGTCGAATGACTGCCATCGCAGCCGATCGCGTAGTCGCCTACCAAGACTTCACGGCGGGTGCCGTTATCTTGTGCGATGGCGACGCGAACCCCGTCCGCATCCTGCTCGATCGTTTCGGCGATCCAGCCGAAGCGGGCCTCGACATTATCAAGTTCCGCCATCCGCGCGCGCAGCACCTGCTCGCCCAGATATTGCGGCAGCCTGTCGTTGTTCTGGAAGTAATAGGCATTGACGATCTCGCGCAACGGCGGCGCGTACCAATACTCGCTCGCCAGATCGCGGTAGGCGACGATACCGCTCATCGGAAACGATGGTGGCAACAACCGCGCCGCGCGCAGTTTTTCCGCGACACCCCAGAAATAGAAATGCTCCACCGAGCGCTGCGTCAGGTTTTGCCCTTTGGGAATACGCTGCGGCTCGAGCCGTCGCTCCACGACCACGCAAGATATGCCGCGTTGGCCGAGCTCGACCGCGAGCGCAACGCCAACGGGGCCGCCGCCGACAATAATAACCTGATGTCGCTTGTTCATTTCCCGCTCCGTCATTGCGAGCGCAGCGAAGCAATCCAGCAACTTCGGCAAAGCTCTGGATTGCTTCGTCGCTTCGCTCCTCGCAAAGACGATTCCATTACTGCCGCACCAACAGCAAGGGCTCGGCGGATTCAGGCACGCGCTGCCAGGTATTGGCGTCGTTCTCCTCGAACTGCCAGGACTGGCCGCGCGGCGACAAGAGGATCAATTCGCCCTGGTCCATCTTCCAGGCGGTAGGATTGAAGCGCGTGACCAATGGGTCGCAGCCGGGTTTTATCTTCAGCGCCAAGACATCGGTACCGGCCGGGCTATTGGCGAAGGTCAGAACGCAAATCGGCTTGCCGGTATCGCGCGCCACGGCCCAGTCGCCGACCATGTCGTCGGGCGAGCGCATCGGCGCCGCGGCGGCTGTCTGCAGGATGTAGCGGCCCTCTTCGGGGGTGAAGCCGTCGAACATGCCGCTCTCCACCTCGGTGAGTTCGATAACGGCATTGCCCTGGGCATCGAGCAAGCGGAGCGCGCCGTAATTGTCCATCGCCCAGGCGACCACGTCCTTGGTGGATGGAAACAGGCTCGGACAGTTCTTGTCGATGTCGAGCCTGCTGCCGCCCGGCACGGCGTCGGCGCGAAAATTGAAGCGGCAAATCTTGTCGTGATCGGCGTTGGAGAATTCCCAGGCGCCGATCATCGTTGCCGCGGTGTCGCCGGATGAATTTTGCGGCGCCGACGGCTGCGCCTCCGAAGCCGGTGCGGCCGGCGCATTCTTTTGTGCGTCTGACTGCGCGTTCTGCGCCAAAGCCGTCGCGCCGCCGAAGCCACCCGCGAGCGCGGCCAACACAATGGCGCCACAAGCCAGAGCCCCGGATCTCATCGCGCCGCACTCCATGCCTGGTGTTCTACTTCCAAGTCCGCCACGGCGTTTCCGGCACCGGCGTCAGCGGCGGCTTGCCGGCGGCCCAGGCGAGAATGTTATCGGCGACCAACTGGTCCATTTTCTGCCGGGTATGAACCGAGGCCGAGCCGACATGCGGCAACAGCACGACGTTGTCCATGTCGAGCAATTCCTGCGGCACTTCCGGCTCCTTGGCATAGACGTCGAGCCCCGCCGCCAAAATGCGCTTGTCCTTGAGCGCTTTGATCAAAGCCTGTTCGTCGACCACCGAGCCGCGCGCCATATTGATGACGATGCCGTCCGGTCCGAGCGCGTCGAGCACTTCGGCATTGATCATGTTGGCGGTTGCAGCCCCACCCGGCACGATGATCAAGAGCGTATCGACGTCGCGCGCCATGTCGGTGAGTTTTGGATAGTGACGGTAGGAAACTTCGGGCCGCGGCTTGCGGCTGTGATAGACGACCGGCACGCCGAAGGCGTCGAGCCGCCGCGCAATGGCCTGGCCGATGGCGCCCATGCCGACAATACCGACCGTGCGGTTGCGCAAGGTCGCCTTGCTCAGCGGAAAGCCTTGCTTCGCCCAGCGTCCGGAGCGGACATGCCGCTCGGCCTGGGGCAATTCGCGCACCGTGCATAGCAAGAGGCCGAGCGCGGTGTCGGCCACTTCCTCGGTCAAGACTTCGGGCGTGTTGGTGACGATGATGCCGTGCGCGGCCGCATATTTGGCGTCGACATGGTCGTAACCGACGCCGAAGCTGGAAACGATCTCGAGCTTGGGGAAACGTTCCAACACGCTTGCCGACATCTGGCCCTGGGCACAGGCGATGGCCCGCACGCCTGCGTGCTCGGCGATGAAGGCGTCGCGATCGCTCGCGTCGACCGCCTTATAGAGGGTGCAGGCAGTCTCGATGCCTTTCACGATGGTTGGCTTTGCTGGGCCGAACAGCACGACTTCGCGTTTCTCGCTCGCCATGTTGCGTCCTCATACCAATAGGCTTACCGGCAATTCGATCAGACTCTTGATGGCGGCCAGGAGCTCGGCGCCGAGCGCGCCGTCGAGCACGCGGTGATCGCACGACAGCGTCAGGCTCATCATGCTGACAAAGGCGACCCCGCCGTCGTCCTTTTCGACCGCTTGCCGGCGCGCGGCGCCGACCGCAAGTATGGTCGCGTGCGGCGGATTGATGATGGCGGTGAATTCGCGCACGCCGTGCATGCCGAGGTTCGAGATCGCCGAGGCGCCGCCCTGATAATCCGCGGGTTTCAGCTTCTTGTCGCGGGCGCGTCCGGCAAGCTCTTTCATTTCGGCAGAGATGGCGGACAGCGATTTGGTTTCGGCCTGGCGCAGGACCGGCGTGATCAGTCCGCCGTCCAGCGCGACCGCGATGCCGATATCGGAATGCTTGAAGCGCAACATGCGGTCGCCGGCCCATACCGCATTCGCGGCCGGCACGCGCTGTAGACCGAGCGCCAGCGCGCGGATGACGAAGTCGTTGACCGAGAGCTTGAAGGCGGGATTGAAGTCGCGGTCCTTCGGCGCGGCGGCGTTCGCTTCCTCGCGCAGCGCCAGAAGCCGGTCGATGGCGACGTCCGTCATCAGATAGAAATGCGGAACCGCGGCGGCTTGCGTCAGCCGCGCCGCGATGGTGCGGCGCATGCCGTCGAGCGGTACTTCTTCGTAGCTGTCCGGCGCATAGAGCGCCTTGATGTCGGCAGCGCTCGGCCTCTCCGCGGGCGCGCCAGCGGCCGCACGCGACGGCCGCGGCGCCTCCGCAATGTCGCGGGCGACGATACGACCATGCGGGCCTGAACCGTGGAGTCGCGATAGGTCGATGCCCGCTTCGCCTGCGAGCCGCCGCGCCAGCGGCGTGACAAAGGTGCCGCCGGCCAATTGGGCCGGGCCGAAATTGCGCGGTGGGGTGCGCACTTCAAAAAACGGGTCGAGCTTGATCGGCGCGCTTGCTGTGCGCGGTTGGGCAATCGGGGCGGCGGCGATTGGCGCTGCCTGCGGTGCGGTCGCCCCGGCCGGCTTCGCGGCCGCTGCAGGCGCAGGCGCCGATGCCGCTTCACCGTCCGCGATAACGCCGACCACGGCGCCGACCAGCGCGATGTCGCCTGCCGAAACACGGATTTCCGACAGCACGCCTGTCGTGGTCGACGGCACTTCCATCGACACCTTGTCGGTCTCGATCTCGAATAGATTATCGCCCGGCTTGACCGCGTCGCCCGCCGCCTTGAACCATTTGGTGATCTTGCCCTCGGCGACGGTCTCGCCAAGCTGCGGCATCAAAAGGTCCATTAACGCATGCTCCAGCGACGCTTCATTTGATTCGTTCCCAGGTGACTTCCATCGTCGAATTCGGCGGGCGCAACACCAGACGGTCGCCGACGAATTCGTAGCGGCGCACCAGATCGCCACTATCGCCCGGCTGAATACTGTCCAGCCGATGATGCGTCACCGTTCCAGCCTGCGCGTCGATCGTATAGGTGCCGAAATAGGAAATGAAATCGGTCAGCGCGATCTTGGCCTCCTCGGGGGTCATCACCGAGCCGGCCCGGGTGCGTTTCACATCGGGCGCGACCTGAGCCGACATTTCGCCATGCGGGCCGTAATAGATCATGCCCTTGGGATTAGGCCCGCGATCCCAATTCCTGCCGTCGATCCGGGTGCCGACATAGCGCCACGCGCCCATCAGTTTCTGTGCGACTTCACTCTCGGTCATGGTTTCTTGACTCGCTTTTTTGACCTTCTTGGCTCGCCCGTGCGCTTACCACGTCACCGAGATGTATTGGGTCTCCATGAATTCCATCAGCCCTTCGTGCGCGCCTTCGCGGCCGAGGCCCGACTGTTTGGTGCCGCCGAACGGCGCCGCCGGATCGGACACGAGGCCGCGGTTGAGCCCGATCATGCCGAAGTCGAGCTTCTCCGAGATCCGCATGCCGCGGCTGAGATCCTTGGTGTAGAGGTAGGCGACGAGGCCATATTCGGTGTCGTTGGCGCGGGTGATGACCTCGTCCTCGGACTTGAAGGTCTGCAGCGAGGCGACCGGCCCGAAAATCTCGTCGTTCAGCATCTTTGCATCGTTCGACACGTTGGTGAGCACGGTCGCCGGATAGAAGAAACCGGGCCCGCCGGGCGCCTTGCCGCCGGCGAGCACTTTTGCGCCCTTCTTGACCGCGTCGTCGACGAGCTCGATGACCTTATCGAGACCTTCTTTGTTGACCAGCGGACCGAGCGCGACGCCGTCGTCGAGACCGTTGCCCATCTTCAGGCCCGACATTTTGGCGGTGAGTTTCTTGGCGAATTCGTCGTGCACCTTCTCGTGCACGTAGAACCGGTTCGCCGCCGTGCAGGCTTCGCCCATGTTGCGCATCTTGGCGATCATCGCGCCGTCGATCGCCGCGTCGATATCGGCATCGTCGAATACGATGAAGGGCGCATTGCCGCCGAGCTCCATGGCCGGCTTGACAATGGCGTCGGCCGCTTCGTGCAGGAGCTTGCGGCCGACTTCGGTCGAGCCGGTGAACGACACCACACGGACGCGCGGATCGTGCAGCATGGCGCTGACGACTTTGCCCGACGAGCGCGACGGAATGACATTGACGACGCCCGCCGGGACGCCGGCCTCCTGGAGGATCGGCATCAGCGCCAGCATGGTGAGCGGCGTGTCGGAGGCGGGCTTGAGCACGACCGGGCAACCGGCGGCGAGCGCCGGGCCGATCTTGCGGGTCGCCATGGCGGCCGGAAAATTCCACGGCGTCACCAGCACCGCGATGCCGGCCGGCTTGTGATGGACGAAGATGCGCGCGCCGGTCGACGGCGCGACCGAGTTCTGGCCGATGTTGCGGACGGCCTCCTCGGCATACCAGCGGAAGAATTCGGCCGCATAGGCAACCTCGCCGCGCGAGTCCGACAGCGCCTTGCCGTTCTCGATGGTGATGAGCTTCGCCAGCCGTTCGGCGTCGCGCATGATGAGCTCATAGGACTTGCGCAAAATTTCGCCGCGCTCGCGCGGCTTTTTGGCGGCCCAGCCGGGGAAGGCCGCCTGCGCGGCATCGAGCGCCGCCTTGGCGTCGTCGACCGTCGCGCTCGCCACCGAGGCGACTTTATTTTCGGTCGCCGGATCGATCACGTCGAAGCGGCCGCCGTCGGAAGCTTTGCGCCATTGGCCGCCGATCCACAGATCGGTCGGCACGTTGGCGAGGAGATTGTCATACATGGCCATGGCACTAATCCTTTGGCACTGACGCTAGTTGGGCGTTACTTTTGTGGTTTCAGCTCGATAAGAATGTTCTGATAGGACTCGCCGCTCAGATTGCGCAGCTCATGCTTCTCCCCGGCTTCGCGCCACAGCACGCCGCCGACTTTGTCGTCGGCCTGGATGATCTTGCCCTCGACGTTTTCGAGTTCGATCTTGCCGCCGGTGACGTTGATGATGACGTAGTCGAGCGTGTGGTGGTGCCACGCCTTCTTGCCGCCCGGCGGCACTTTCATGTCCCACACCCGCACCCGGTCGTTCTCGTAGACGACCTCGGTGCCGATAGGGCCGTTCGGATTCTCGCGGGTCGGTTCGCCGGCCATAGTCATCCTGAGCTAGGCATTGAGGCTGCGCCGCACCCGCTCGACAATGCGATCGACCGACGGCAGCGCAAGATCTTCGAGAATATCGGCGGCCGGCAGCGGGATATGCGGGGTCGTGATCCGGACCGGCGGACCGTCGAGGTCGTAGAACGCTTCATCGGCGACGATGGAGACGATTTCGGCGCCCCAGCCGCACAGCCGCGGATTCTCCTCGACGGTAAACAGCCGATGGGTGCGCGCGACCGAGCCCAGAATCGTCTGCGTGTCGAGCGGCACCAGCGAGCGTACGTCGACCACTTCGCAGTCGATGCCGTGTTCGGCTTTGAGCTTTTCGGCGGCCGCGAGCGCGCGGGGCACCATCAGCGCCAGCGCCAGGATGGTGGCGTCCTTGCCCGGCCGCGCGATGCTGGCCGTGCCGAGCGTGTCGACGATCTCGCCGTCCGGCACTTCGCCCTTGGTGGCGTAAAGCGACTTGTGCTCGAGAAAGATCACCGGATCCGGGTCGCGCACCGCCGCCGCCAGAAGCCCGATCACGTCGCGCGGATTCGACGGCGCCACGACCTTCAGGCCGGGGATCATCATGCACCAGTTCTCGACGCTCTGCGAATGCTGCGCGCCGAAGCGGGAGCCCGCGCCATTGCCGGTGCGCACCACCAGCGGGCATTTGACCTGGCCGTTCGACATGTAACGGCTTTTGGGAAACTCATTGGCGATGTAGTCGAAACAGACCGCGAAAAAGTCCGAGAACATGATTTCGGCGATCGGCTTCAGGCCGGTCATCGCCGCGCCCATGGCGGCGCCCATGATGGCCTGCTCGGAGATCGGGGTATCGCGCACGCGCAGCGGACCGAACTGCTCGTAGAGCCCGACCGTCGCCTTGAACACGCCGCCCGCTTTCGCCACGTCCTCACCCAAGAAGACGACATCGGGATCGCGCGTCATTTCCTGGGCGATGCCGCGGATGACGGCGTCGCGATAAGTCAGTTCCGCCATGCGAAACCCCCGTCGGCGTAAACATCGGTGGTGAGGATATCGAGCGACGGTGGCGGTGCTGCCTTGCACTTCTCGGTCGCCTCGTCGACGTAGCGCTTCACCTCATTCTCGATGCCGACGATGATGTCGTCGCCGACGCCGAATTGTTTGAGTCGCTCGCGATAGATTTTGATCGGATCGCGCTCTTTCCATTTTTCGAGTTCGCCTTCCGGGCGGTATTTGGCCGGGTCGGCGCGCGAATGGCCGCTGTACCGATAGGTCAGGCATTCGATCAAAGACGGCCCGTCGCCGGCCCGCGCCTTTTCGTAGGCTGCGCTCGCGGTGCGATAGACTTCGTCGGCGTCGTTGCCGTCGATGATGATGCGCGGCAAGCCGTAGGCCGAGGCGCGGTCGCCGGCCGGATGCGGCACTGCGGTGACGTCGGCGATCGGCGTGTATTCCATGTAGAGATTGTTCTCGCAGACGAAGATCACCGGCAGCTTCCACACCACGGCGAAATTCAGCGCCTCGTGGAAGGCGCCGATATTGGTGGTGCCGTCGCCGAAAAAGCAGACCGAGACGTCCTTCTGTCCCTTGTATTGCGCGCGCCAAGCGGCGCCGCAGGCGATCGGCAGATGGGCGCCGATGATGGCATAAGAGCCCATGACGCCGTGTTCGACGGAAGTCAGATGCATCGAGCCGCCTTTGCCGCGCATCAGCCCGTTGTCGCGCTGCATCAACTCGCCGAGCACCTTTTCAAACGGCACGCCGCGCGCCAGCGTATGGGCGTGGCCGCGATAGGTGCAAAACGACAGATCGCCCGGTTTCATGGCGGCGGCGCAGCCGGCGGCGACCGCTTCCTGGCCGAGCGACAGATGGCTCGTGCCCTTCACCAGGTT
This sequence comes from Xanthobacteraceae bacterium, assembly GCA_049282655.1. Taxonomy (GTDB): domain Bacteria; phylum Pseudomonadota; class Alphaproteobacteria; order Rhizobiales; family Xanthobacteraceae; genus BOG-931. Next base: position 26,634 of record JBAPUM010000107.1, on the reverse strand, counting down.
TTGCAGGAAGAGATCGAAGGCGCGCTGCTCGGCCTCGCGAATCTCGACCTGCATGCGAAACATGCGAAGCCGTGTCGCCTCGCCGATGTCGTCGTTGAGGCTCGCCTGAGGGGCGAGCGCATGGTCCTCGACTTTGGCCATGAAATATCCTCGGAATGCCCGCTCGGGGCTTTGGGTGGGGGCAACTTAGCGCCAGTTATCGAGCCGAGGCAACGTCATCGGCGGCGGCGGACGGCAGAGAAAAATGACTATGGGCGCAGGCCTGTAAAACGGCCGGCTTGCGCGCTTGGCGACAAGTTCTTAACTGTCGCTGGTGGGGAGATTTCAATGAGCCAAGAATCCCTGAATCAAGAGTCCCTGGATCGAAGGCTGGAATCCCGTAAACCCCAGGATTTCGTTCAGCGCTTTTTCGGCGGTCCGCCGCTCGCGGTGCTGGGGCGGCTGGTTCTGTTGTCGATCCTGGTCGGCGTCATTCTTACCGCCATCGGGCTCGATCCCTGGAACATCCTGGAGTCGGTCGAACGCCTGCTCGAGCATGTCTGGAATATGGGCTTCGATGCCGTGCGCTGGCTATGGCGCTATTTCCTGCTCGGCGCCGTGATTGTCGTGCCGATCTGGCTCTTGGTTCGCCTCGCCAAGGCGCCGCGCGGGCTGTAACGCCGCTATTGCCGGGCGCCGCTGCCGCCTTCCCCCGCCGAAGCGGGCTTTGCGAAGGCGGGAGCGCGGAGGCGGAAAGCCGGCGAAGCCGGAGCCCCGATCAGCGGCGATTACTCGTCGGACTGCGGACCCGACGACGGCGCGTCATTATCGCCCGATGCCGCATGGTCCGGCGCGTGGTCGCGCGGACCGCCACTGCGATGCCGCCGGCGGCGGCGATGCAGCGGGAAGCGATCCGGTGAGCCGTCATAGCCATTACCATTGGGGCCGTTGACCCCCTGGGCTCCTTGGCCACCCTGGCCGTTCTGCTGCGGCTGCTGCTGCGGCGGCTGGCCGCCGGTGATGAAGGACGGCAAGCGCTCGACGTCGACCTCGGGCTCCTGCTGGATGTGTTGCGGGCGCGGCTGATACTGCGGCTGCGGTTGATGTTGGGGCTCGCGATGCTGCGGCTGATATTGCTGCGGCTGGAATTGCTGCGGCTGATGGTGCTGCTGTTCGCGCGGATAGAAGGATTGCTGCTCGCGTGGCGCAAACGGCTCACCGGCCATGGGCGGCTGGTCATTGTCGCCGTCATCGTAACCGTCGTCCGACATATTGCCGCGCATGTCGCCCGGCTGCTGCTGGAAGTAGGACGGGGTCTGACGCAGCTGCTCCTGCGCGGTGGCGATCAGGCGAAAGTAGTGTTCGGCGTGCTGATAATAATGCTCCGCGGCGATCATATCGCCGGAGCTTTGCGCATCACGGGCGAGCTGAAGGTATTTTTCGGCGATGTGCGACGCCGTACCCCGGATCTTTACGTCCTGCCCGTTGGATTCGTAAACACGCGACAGCGGGTTCTGATGATGGCCACCTTTGCGGTTGCGTCCACGCATACGTTTGTTCTGACCGTTTCTCATGGTTATTTGTTCCACCAACCCCGTATTTTGCGGCGTCGCCCATGCGGCCGCTTCTCTGCACCGAAACCGAAGTTCACTGCACCAAATGCCGCTTCACCCAGACTGAATCCGCCTTTTACGGCATCGGCCGTGAGGCCGTCCGAAGTCGCTCCCGTGTGAACGTCACGTAACCTCAGCAATGCATGCCCCGAGCCGCGAACTCATGCGCGGCGTCACAAACTTTCGTCACGCGCGTCATGGCTTGCTGACACGGCGCGTCGAGCGGATGAATCTTCGCGGTCTGATCTGGCGATCCCGTATGCCGTCCAATCCGGCTTTCGTTATCCAGCTTTCGCTCTTATCCAGCTTTCGCTTTTTCTGCGTAGCCCGCGCTGCCTACCTCTAGGAGCAAACCCTTTGCGGCCAACTTTTTGAAACGGCCTTCCGAATCTCTACTCCGGGCGTTCAGGGCAGTGCGGCACCCTCATATTGGGGCGATTCCGTGCGCGCAAGCTAGTCGGTTCCGGCGAACTTTCCAAGTGCTTTTTTGCCGAGGCCAATCCCGCTTTTTTGCCGAGGCCAATCCCGCTTTTTTGCCGGGGCCAAGGGCAGCGGCGCTGGGCTCTCTACTGCCTAACCTTCATGCCTTTTCCAGGCGGTGAGGACGCGCTGCACGCCGCTAAGATCGGGTCGGGGAGGGCTGGGCGCAAGCCCGGTTCCGGCAAACAGACCGGCAACGGCGTCGGCCTGGCCGGCGCCTAATTCGACGATGACAGCGCCACCGGGCACGAGCAGCGCCGGAACGGCCGCCGCAATGGCGCGGTAGCAATCCAGACCGTCCGCGCCGCCGTCCAGCGCAAGGCGCGGGTCGAAGAGGCGGACCTCGGCAGGGAGAGCCGCAATGCCGTCGGAAGCGATGTAGGGCGGGTTCGACACGATAAGGTCGAAGGGACCGCGCAAGGCGGCAGTCGTGTTGCAGGCGACGAATCCTGCGCGGTTCAGCCCCAGGCTGCGGGCGTTGGCGCGCGCGAGCGCAAGGGCCTGCAGGCTTACGTCGCTGCCGACGCCGAAGGCATTGGGCAGTTCGGTCAACAGCGCCAGGAGGATGGCGCCCGATCCGGTTCCCAGATCGGCAATGCGCAGCGCGCGTGTTCTGCCGCCATCTGTTCTGCCGTCATGTGTTCTGCCATCACGGGCGTCGATCGCCGCGAGCGCTGCTTCGACGACGGTTTCGGTTTCCGGCCGCGGCACGAGCGTCGCGGCGTCGACATGAATATCGAGGCTCCAGAATTCCTTCACGCCGACGATGCGCGCCACCGGCTCGTGGCCAAGACGGCGGTCGGCCAGCGCTGCGATCGCGCTTTGCTCGGCGGAATCGAGAGGCCGCGCCGCCGCCGCCGCAAGGGCTGCATGATCGAGACCGAGCGCATGGCCGACCAGAAGCCGGGCGTCGAGTTCCGGCGAATCGAGACCGGCTCGGCGGAATTCCGCGGCCCATCGCCGCCGCGCATCCGCAACCGTGACTGCGGTGGCGGGGGCCCGCATCGGCGTCGCCGCAACTGGATTCATCAGTTCACGCCCTCGGCCGCAAGCTGCGCCGCCTGGTGGTCGGCGACCAGCGCGTCGATGATCTCGCCCAGCGCCTCGCCCTCCACGATCTGCGGTAATTTGTAGAGCGTGAGGTTGATGCGGTGGTCGGAGACGCGCCCCTGCGGAAAATTATAGGTGCGGATGCGCTCCGACCGGTCGCCGGTGCCGACCTGGCCACGGCGTTCTGCGGCCCGCGCGGAGTCCAGCCTTTGCCGTTCGAAGTCATAGAGCCGGGTCCGCAAAATCGCCATTGCTTTGGCGCGATTGCGATGCTGCGAGCGATCCTCCTGCATCATGACGACAATTCCGGTTGGAATATGCGTCACACGAACCGCCGATTCGGTCTTGTTGACGTGCTGGCCGCCGGCGCCGCCGGAACGCAGCGTATCGATCCGCAAATCGCCGTCGTTGATGGCGACATCGACATCCTCGGCTTCGGGCAATACGGCGACAGTCGCGGTCGAAGTGTGAATGCGGCCCGAGCCTTCGGTATCGGGGACGCGCTGGACCCGATGCACGCCGGATTCGAATTTCAGTTTGGCGAAGGCGCCGCGGCCGCGGATTTCGGCGATGATTTCCTTATAGCCGCCCATCGGCCCGTCGCTCGCCGTGACCATCTCCACCTTCCAGCCCTGCTTGGCGGCGTAACGCTCATACATGCGGAACAAGTCGCCGGCGAACAGCGCCGCCTCGTCGCCGCCGGTGCCGGCCCGGATTTCAAGGATGACATTGCGCTCATCCATCGCATCCTTGGGCAATAGCGCGAGCCGCAATTCCTGCTCGAGTGTGGCGCGCCGCGCCTCGAGCTCCGGCTTCTCGGCTGCGGCGATCGAACGCATTTCCGAATCGGTCGACGGATCGGTGATCAGGCTCGTCAGCCCGTCAAGCTCGCGCTGCGCGTCGCGATAGGACTTCACCGCCGCGACGACAGGGGAGAGCTCGGCAAATTCGCGCGACAGCTTGACGTAAGTCTCCGGCGGCAGCGTGCCGGAGAGGTCGCGTTGCAAAGCCGCGTGGCGGGTGATGAGCGCTTCGAGTTTTTGATCGGGTAGCATGGCTTCAACATCGTTTTGCCGGGACGCAACGGAACCCGCCGGACAGGCTGGTTGTTACGATTTCCAGCTAAAGCTGCAAGCCGTTGTCGGCGGCATATTTTTCCAGCTGCACCCGGATCGGCACGCCACGCTTGGTTTGCTCGATCAAAGGGCAAAGGAACGCTGCGGTCTTGCGGCAGTCGAGCTCGAGCAGCATCGCCTTGACGGGCCCGATCGCGGACGGGGTCAGCGACAGCGAGCGGTAGCCGATCGCGACCAGAGCGAGCGCCCCGATCGGCTGCGAGGCAAGCTCGCCGCAAACCGTCGCCGGCTTGTGATACGCGTCGGCCTTGTCGATGATGTCCTTGAGCGCGCGCAAAACCGGCCGCGACAACGGATCGAACCGGCCCGAGACCCGCGGATTGCCGCGGTCGATAGCGTAGAGAAATTGCACGAGATCGTTCGATCCGACCGAAAGGAAATCGACACGTTCCAGCAGTTCGTCGAGCTGATAAAGCAGCGACGGCACCTCGACCATGCTGCCGACCTCGACCGCATCGGGCAATTTGTGCCCGTGCCGCCGCAGATGCGTCAACTCACGCTCGACCAGCTCTCTCGCCTGATCGAATTCCTGCACCGTCGAGATCATGGGAAACATGATCTTGAGCGCACGGCTGCCCGCCGCCCGCAAGAGCGCGCGCAATTGCGTCCGCAACAGTCCGGGTCGGTCGAGGCCGAGCCGTATGGCGCGCCAGCCGAGCGCGGGATTCTCTTCTTCGACATTGCGCATATAGGGCAGCACCTTGTCGCCGCCGATGTCGAGCGTGCGAAAGGTGACGGGTTTATCGCCGGCGGCGTCGAGCACCGCGCGGTACAACGTGTATTGCTCGCTGGTGCGCGGAAAATTCGGCGCCACCATGAACTGCAATTCGGTGCGGAAGAGCCCGATGCCCGCGGCGCCGGTATCGGCGATGTGTGGCAGGTCGACGCTCAAACCGGCATTGAGCAGCAACGTCACCGCTTGGCCATCCTTGGTGACGCAGGGCAGGTCGCGCAGCGCCGAATATTGCTGCTGACGCCGCGCCCGCAGCCGAACGCGTTCCGCATAGGCCGCTTCCATGTCCGGCAGCGGCCTGACGTGCAGATCGCCGGTCGAGCCGTCGACGATGATGGCGTCGCCGGGATCGGCGATACCGGCGGCATTGTCGATGCCGCCGACCGCCGGAATGCCGAGCGCGCGCGCGACGATCGTGACGTGGGACTGCGGGCCGCCTTCCTCCAGCACCAACCCGCGCAGCCGCTTGCGGTCGTAGTCGAGCAAGGCCGCCGGCCCCATCGAGCGCGCGACCAGGATCGCGTTCTCGGGAAGACTCTCGCGCGACGGCGCGTGGTCGCGGCCCGTCAATTGGCGCATCAGGCGATTAGCGAGGTCGTCGAGATCGTGCAGCCGTTCGCGCAGGAACGGATCGGTCTGCCGTAGCATCCGCGCGCGGGTGTCGGACTGGACGCGCTCGACGGCCGCTTCCGCGGTGAGGCCGGTCATCACCGCTTCTTCGAGCTTATGCACCCAGCCGCGGTCATAGGCGAACATGCGGTAGGCTTCGAGTACGTCACGATGCTCGCCGCCGTCGACCACGTCGCCGTGTTCGAGCAATTCGTCGAGATTGGAGCGCAGCGTCTCGACCGCGCCGCGCAGATGCTCCAATTCCTTCGGCACGTCGTCGGCGATGAAATTGGTGACGACGACCCGCGGCTCATGCAGCACGACATGGCCGAGCGCGATACCCTCGCTCAAGGGCGAGCCTTTGACGTGAACGGTGCGCCGTGCCGCCGGTTCGGCGCCGGGCATCGCCATCGCCGAGAGTTCGCCGGAGGCGATCATCTCCGCCAGCACCATGGCGGTGGTCTGCAGCGCTTCGACTTCTTCTTCCGAATAAGTGCGCCGGGCGCGGTTCTGCACGACCAGAACGCCGAGCGTATTGCCGGCGCGCAAGATCGGCACGCCGAGGAACGACTGGTAGATCTCTTCGCCGGTTTCCGGCCGGTACGAGAAGGCCGGATGGGCCTGGGCGTTCGACAGATTGATTGCGGTCGCCTGGCTCGCCACCAGGCCGACCAGGCCTTCGTCGGATCGCATCACCGTGTGGTGCACGGCGTCGCGGTTGAGGCCTTCGGTAGCATAGAGCTCGAGGGTGGAATCGACGCGCAGCACATAGACGGAGCAGACCTCCGCGACCATGTTGGCGGCGATCAGCACCACGATCTTGTCAAGGCGTTCCTGCGCGCTGACCGGCTCCGCCATTACTTCGCGAAGCCGGCGCAACAGCACGCGCGGACCGCCGAGCGCGCCGCGCATGGCGATTAGGTCCCTCGGGCTTGGTTTTGACCGGCGCGAGCCCGCTGCGCACCGGCCTCTATCAAAGAGGAATCCGCCCAGGTCCCGGCCCGCGGCGAATATCCTCCAGCCTATATCGAATGCAGTATGCAAACCGCAAGCCAGAGACAGGCGTATGTCGGCGCCGTTTATTGTGCGGCGCAGCGCAAACCCAGTGCGTCAGGCGGCTTTGTCGAGGCCGTAGAGCGTATGCAGTGTGCGCACCGCGAGTTCGGTGAAAGCGGCATCGATCAGGAGCGAAAATTTGATTTCGGAAGTCGTGATGGCGCGAATATTGATCGAACGCTCGGCCAGCGCGCTAAAAGCCTGGGCCGCGACGCCCGCATGGCTGCGCATGCCGATGCCGATGACGGAAACCTTGGCCACATCGGTGGCGCCATCGAGACGGGTATAGCCGATGGCCGCTTTGGCCTTGGCGATGACGTCGAGCGCGCGCTGATAATCCGCCGCCGGCACCGTGAAGGTGAGATCGGTGGTCTTGCCGTCGGCCGAGACGTTTTGAACGATCATGTCGACGTTGATGCTGGCTTCGGCGAGCGGGCCGAAAATCGCCGCCGCCACCCCCGGCTTGTCCTGGACCTGGCGGATCGAGATCTGCGCCTCGTCGCGCGAGAAGGCGATGCCGGTGACGGTCTGCTGTTCCATGATCTCCCCTTCGTCGCAAATCAGTGTACCGGGCGGCGTGCCGTGCGGATCGATTTTTTCCGGCGGATCGAAGCTCGAACGCACGAAAATACGGACGTTGTGCAGCATGCCGAGCTCGACCGACCGCACCTGCAGCACCTTGGCGCCGAGCGAGGCCAATTCGAGCATTTCCTCAAAGGCGACCTTGTCGAGCCGCCGCGCGCGCGGCACGACGCGCGGGTCCGTGGTATAGACGCCGTCGACATCGGTATAGATGTCGCAACGGTCGGCCCGGATCGCGGCCGCGATCGCGACCGCCGAGGTGTCGGAGCCGCCGCGGCCGAGCGTGGTGATGCGGCCGGTCTCCTTGTGCACGCCCTGGAAACCGGCAATGACGGCGACTTGTTTGCGTTCCCGGAAGCGCTTGATGATTTCGTCGCCGTTGACGTCGAGGATGCGCGCCGAGCCGTGCACGTCGGAGGTCAGGATCGGCAACTGCCAGCCCTGCCAGGAACGCGCGTTGATATCGAGATCCTGCAGCGCGATGGCGAGGAGCCCGGCGGTAACCTGCTCGCCGGTGGCGACCACGGCGTCGTATTCGCGGGTGTCGAAAATGCGCCGCTCCTTGAGAGCCGCTTCGCACCAGGCCACCAGCTGATTGGTCGTACCCGACATGGCCGAAACCACGACGGCCACCTCGTGACCGGCGTCGAGCTCGCGCTTGACGTGGCGCGCCACGTTACGGATGCGGTCGATATCGGCGACCGACGTTCCGCCGAATTTCATAACGAGACGGGCCATGACTTTAGTTTCGCGGCTGTGTCCAGGTTCGCGGCTATAAATGCGCTGGCCGCTGCAATGATTGCGGGGCCGGCGCGAAAAGGCGGCTATACATACCGGCGGGGTCCGCCACCTGCAACCGGACCTGAGGCCGGCCCCGCAGCCGTCAGTTTTTGACGAATTTCTTCACGTCGGTATTTGCCGTGAAGCCGCCGAACACATTGCCGTCTTTGTCGGCGGTAACACCCTCCGGCATTTCCTTGGTCGGATCCGGACTGGAGATGAAAGCCGTCACCTTGCCGTCTTTGACGCTGCCGATGCGGATGCCCTGCCGAAACGGCGCATTCACTTTGTCGCTCGATTGCGAGTCGGCGACGTAAATAATATCGTTGCGGATGTAAACGCCGCTCGGCCGCCCGAACTCTTTCCATTCGGCGAGGAATTTTCCGTCCTGATCGAAAATCTGGATGCGATTATTGGCGCGGTCGGCGACGAATAGGCGGCCCGCCGAATCCATGGCGAGCCCATGCGGCACGTTGAACTCGCCCTGGCCCGAGCCGTGGTGGCCCCAGGCTTTGATGAATTTGCCGTCCTTGGAATATTTGACGATGCGGTCGTTGGTGTTGTCGCCGTGGCCGTCGGCGACGAAGATCGCGCCGTTCGGCGCGACGAGGACATCGGACGGGCCGTTGAGCTCGTCATTGCCGGCGCCGGCGACGCCCGGCTTGCCGAGCGTCATCAGCACGCGGCCGTCCGGCGCGAATTTCAGAACGGTCTGACCCTTGCCGCCGCCGGTCTGGCCGTCCGTGATCCAGACGCTGCCGTCCGGCGCGGCGAACAGGCCATGCGGCCAATTGACCAGGCCGGAGCCGAAGCTGACGGCCAACCGGCCGCTGGCGTCGAATTTCTGGATCGGCTCGATCGATGAGCCCGCACAGGTCTTGCCGCCGCAGCGGTCGAAGACCCAGAGGCTCGAGCCATCACGATCGACGTCGACGCCGATCGCCATGCCCCAGTGCCGGCCTTCGGGGAGCTTCGCCCAGCCTTCGACGATCCGATACGGATTCGGTGCACTGTTTGGATCGTTGGCCAAAGTTTGGGCCAAGGCCTGCCGGCCGGTCGTTGCAAAAGCCGCGGCAATCGCCGCGCCAATCAAACCAAGACACAAGGTAATTCTTCGCGTGATTCCTGCACGACCGCGCATCGTGATCCTCCCCCGATATCAGCTGCGCCTTCCCGGCGTCTGCGCGCGGATTGAACCACGCGAGGAGATCGTGACACAGATCGGTCGAATTGCAATACAGTGCCGATCCGCGGCATGGCGATCGGCACTGGTTCGAGGCAGATGCAGATGCGGATTAAAATGTGGGCTAGTCGGGACGCTTCGGCGGCTTTACGGCAATCGGCCGGGCCACGTCACCCCAGCATGTCGCCGCGCCCATCATCGAAGACCAAAAGGCCACCCACAGCAGAACAGGCATGACCATCACTCCTCTGTGGATCGGTCACAACGAAACGTCGATCAAATAACGTCCCAACACCGGTACAGTTCCCCGCCACTGCTTTATCGAGACACACATGCGTGATCAGGACGAGCGACACACGGTTGAGAAAATTGGCGTCATCGGCGGCGGCCTGATGGGCCACGGCATCGCCTATCTGTTCGCCGCTGTGGGGCACAAGGTCGCGGTATTCGAACCGGTCGCCGAGATCCGCGCCACGCTTTCGCAACGCCTGCGCGTTATCGCCGATCTGCTCGACGACGATCCCGCACTCATCCAAAATATCGAGGCATTCGACGCGCTGCCGGCGGCGATGGGCGGAGCCACTTTCGTATTCGAAGCGGCGCCCGAGAAGCTGCCGCTGAAACAGAAAATCTTCGGCGAAGTCGAGGCGCTCGTGGCGCCGGCGACGATCCTCGCCTCCAACAGCTCGGCTATACCTTCAACCGAGATCGGCCGTCATCTCGTGCATCGTGAACGCGTGGTCGGCACCCATTTCTGGAATCCGCCGCATCTCGTGCCCCTGGTCGAGGTCATACAGAACGAGTTGACGAGCGACGATGTCGTGCGGCGAACCATGGCGCTGTTGCGCGGCGCCGGTAAAACGCCGGTGCATGTGCGGCGCGACGTGCCGGGTTTTGTCGGCAACAGGCTTCAGCATGCGATGAAACGCGAGGCGATCGCTCTCGTCGCCGCCGGCGTCTGCGACGCCGAAACCATCGATACCGTCGTCAAAGCGGGCTTCGGCGCACGCACCGCAGTCCTCGGACCGATGGAGCAGACCGATCTGGTCGGCACCAATCTCACGCTCGATATCGCCGAGGTGCTGTACGCCGACCTCGATCGCACGCCCGGGCCGCATCCCTATCTGCGCGCGATCGTCGCCGCGGGCAAACTCGGCATGAAGTCGGGCGAAGGCTTGCGCAAATGGGCGCCCGGAGCGGCCGACGCGGTGCGTGAAAGACTGTCGCGCTTTCTGGCCGACCAGGCGAAAGCGCGCAGGCGCGGCGCCGTCTAGGTTCGTTGACGCGTGCGGCGCCTTGTGTCCTTGACCGTGCCAGGAGCGGGGTAGAAGATACTCGCAGCCAGGGGGCGGCCGCGTGGTGGGGCAAGTTTGCCGCTTCGCGCCGCGGGTGGTGTCCAGCACCGGACGCCGATGCCAAACCGTCAAGCTACCAAGCCGTCAAGGCGCCGCGGGCAATGTCCCGCTCAAAAATAAAAACTAAGAAGTAAAGCAACCGACTTGGGAGGGTCGAAGATGTCAAACGACATTACGTCACTGCGCCGTCGTACATTCATTCAAGCCGGTATGGCGCTCGGCGCCAGTCAAGCCATCGGCGCGCCGTTCATCATCGCCGCCCGCGGCGATGAGCCGGTCAAGATCGGCATGGTCAATCCGTTGACCGGGGTGTTGTCGGCGCTTGCCCAAAGCGAAGTCGATGGCGCCAGATACGCCGAGGCGGAGATCAACAAGAAAGGCGGCATTCTCGGCCGTCAGGTCCAGCTCCTGGTCGAAGATTCGGCCAACGACGTCGGCACCGGCGTGCAGAAAACCCAAAAGCTGATCGACCGCGACAACGTCGCCGTCATCTTTGGCGACGTCAATTCCGGGATCGCCTACGCGATGTCGCAAGTGACCAACGAGAAAAAGGTATTCCACATCGTACCGGGCGGCCACACCGACCCGATCACCGGAACCAATTGCAAATGGAACGTGTTCCGGGTCTGCAATACGACGACCATGGACGCCGAGGCGGTCACGCCGGAGCTGGTGAAGAAGTTCGGCAAAAAATGGTTCTTCGTCACGCCCGACTATGCCTATGGCCATACTTTGCAAGACGCCTTCGTCAAGGCGCTGACCAAGGCCGGGGGCACCTTTGAGGGCGACATGCTGCCGATCAACAACACGGATTTCTCCGCGACCCTGATCAAAGCCAAGGCCTACAAGCCGAACGTGCTGCTCAACAATATGGGCGGCTTGACCCAAATCAATTGCATGAAGCAGTTCACCCAGTTCGGCATGCAGAACGAAATGGGGCTCGGCGGCGCGCTGTTCGAAATGGAAAGCGTCAAAGGCTGTCCGCCCGAGGCGCAGACCGGCTGGTGGACCTATGAGTGGTGGTGGAATCAGCCGAACGTCCCCGAGGTCGTGAAATTCGTCGCCGATTACCGTGCGGCCACCAAGAAGACGCCCTCGGCGCGCGATTGGTTCGGCTACGTGTCGATGCACACGGTACGGCTGGCCGCCGAAAAGGCGAAGTCGCTCGAGGGTCCGAAATTGGCGCTGGCGCTCGAGGATATGGAACTGCCGCCGGATGTGGCGCTCCAGCCCGGCAAGGTGGCGTTTCGCAAGGGCGATCACGAATTGATGCCGAATATCTTCGTCGGCGAAGTGCATCCGCCGAAGGCGCCCGACGACTTGTTCACGGTCGCGGCGCTCGTGCCCGGCGAGCAGGCGGCCGGCTCGGTCGCCGATACCGGCTGCAAGATGGTGCAGCCGACTTAAACTCTGTCGCTTCGCAGCGAGGCCTCGAGCGTAGAGCGGCGGATGGCGCAAGTCATACTGTTCAACGTCACCAACGGGCTGATTATCGGCGCGTTCTACGTGCTGATGGCGCTCGGTCTGTCGCTCATTCTCAATCTGAGCAACGTGATCAACTTCGCGCACGGCAATTTCCTGGCGCTCGGTGGCTATCTGGCGTTCACGCTGTCGCCGACGCTGGGCTATTGGGGGGCGTTGCTGGTCTCGCCACTGTTGACCGCCTTGATCGGCGTCGCGGTCGAGCGATTGATGATCCGCCGCATCTATAATCGCGATCCTGTCTATAGCCTGCTGCTCACGTTCGGCCTCGCCTTCGTGCTGCAGGACATTGCGCGCTACGTCTGGGGCCCGAACGGCTTGCCGATGGGCCTGCCCGACATTCTGGCCCGGCCGCTGAGCCCGACGCTGTTCTTCATCACCTGGTACCGCATCTTCATGGTCTCGGTCGTCATCGTCAGCGTGGCCGGGCTGTTTTCCTTTCTGCGCTATACCCGCATCGGGCTGCGCATCCGCGCCGGAACCTTCGATCTCGAGACCGTCGCGACGCTCGGCATCAATGTCCGGCATCTGCGCACCTTCAATTTCGCCATCGGCTGTCTGCTGGCGGGGCTGAGCGGCGTGCTGGCCGCAGGCCAGATCGGCCTTAATCCCAATATGGGCGACGACCTTCTGATGCCGAGCTTCATCGCCATCATCGTCGGCGGCGTCGGCAGCCTGATCGGCACTTTGTTCGGCGGCTTGTTGATCGGCATGGCGGCGGCGCTGACGACGGTCGTCTATCCGTCGGCGAGCGAAGCGGTGATCTACGCGATCTTGATGGCGGTGCTGTTGCTGCGGCCGCGCGGCCTCATCGGCGAGGAAGGGATGATGTCATGAGCATCGCCATCCCCGCCGCCCCGGCGGAACGCCGCGCGCCGGACCGTCGTTTCCTGGCGCTGATCGCGATCTGGGCGGTGTTGCTCACGGTGCCGTTCTGGCTGCCGCTGCTGGGCGGCTACACCGCGCTTGCCGGCCGCGTGCTGGTGTTCGGGCTCGCCGCCATGGGTCTCAATATGCTGCTCGGCTTTACCGGTGTGTTGAGTTTCGGCCATGCCGCCTATTTCGGCCTCGGCGCCTATGGGGCGGGTCTCACGCTGCGCTACCTCGTGCACTCGACGCCGCTTGCGATGCTCGCCGGCACGCTGCTCGGCGGCGTGGCCGGTACCTTGTTCGGTCTGTTGATCGTGCGCCGGCGCGGCGTTTACTTCGCGATGTGCACCATCGCCTTCGGGCAGCTCTGGTATTACCTCGCCTATAGCTGGAACAGCTTCACCGGCGGCTTCGACGGCTTGCGCGACTTCCACCGCGAGGCGATCGTCCTCGGCCCGCTGCGCCTCGATATCGAGCACAACGGCGTCGCATTCTATTTCTTTATCCTGGCGATTTTCGCAGCTGCCGTGACGCTGATGGGCCTTGTGCTGCGGTCGCCGTTCGGCCGCACTCTCATCGCCATCCGCGAGAACGAGCGCCGCGCGCGGTTTCTCGGGATTCCGGTCGAACGCCATATCTGGTTGTCGTTTTCAATCTCGTGCTTTTTCACCGCGCTCGCCGGCACGCTCTACGCGCTCCTCAACAATTTCGCCGATCCGATGGCGCTGCATTATTCGCTGTCGGGCTATTTCGTGGTCATGACCGTGATCGGCGGCATGCGCACCTTCTGGGGCCCGTTGCTGGGCGCCGCGGTATTTGTCATGTTGCAGGACTACATTTCGTCGATGACGGTGAATTGGATGTCGGCAGTCGGCATCATCTTCATCCTCGTCGTGCTGTTCTTTCCGCGCGGAATTTTGGGCACCAAGCGTCGCGCCGCGGTCTGAGGCAATCATCATGAGCATGACCCGCCGGCGCATCGCCAAGCTGGGAGCCGCAGCCGTCGCATGGCCATCGGTTCCGCGCGTGTCGCACGCGCAAGCCTATCCGGCGCGGCCGGTGCATCTGGTCGTCACTGTCCCGCCCGGCGGCTCGCCCGACATCATCGCGCGCCTCCTCGGTCAGTATTTGTCGGATCGGCTCGGGCAGCCCTGCGTCATCGAGAATCGCCCCGGCGCTAGCGCCAATATCGGCACCGAATACGTCGTCAATGCCGCGCCGGACGGCTACACGGCGTTATTCACGATGTCGGCGAACGCCATCAATGCGTCGCTCTACCATCACCTCAATTACAATTTTCTCCGTGACATGGCGCCGGTGGCGGGCGTCGGCGGCGTGCCGCTGGTCATGGTCGAGAATCTTTCGTTTCCGCCGAAGACGGTTCCGGAATTCATCGCTTACGCCAAAGCCAATCCGGGCAAGATCAACATGGCGCTCGCCGGCAAGGGCACGCCGCTCGATGTCGCCGGCGAATTGTTCAAGATGATGGCCGGCGTCGACATCGCCGGGGTGCCCTATCAGGGCGAAGCGCCGGCGGTGCCCGACATGATGAGCGGCCAGGTGCAGATCATGTTTGGCGCCATGCCGACCTCGCTCGGCTATATCAAGGGCGGCAAACTGCGGGCGCTCGCGGTCACCACCACGACGCGTCAGGATATTTTGCCCGATGTGCCAGCGATGGCGGAATTTCTCCCGGGCTACGAAGCGACCGGTTGGTACGGCATCGCGGTGCCGAAGGCGACGCCGCCGGAAATTGTCGCGACGCTCAACAAAGCGATCAACGCCGCATTGGCCGATCCCGGCGTGAAAGCGCGCTTCGCGGAACTGGGCTGCAAACCAAGCGGCGGCTCGGCCGCCGACTTCGGGCGGTTTATCGCCGACGAGACCGACAAATGGGGCAAGGTCATCAAGTTCGCGGGGATTACCGCGGACTAGGGGCGCGCTGCTTCGCCGCTGCGTTCCGGCATTAACGGACATCCTCAGCCTGTCACTTGGCCCGTCCAGGCGGCGAATTTTGGACCGGTATTTTCCGGCCCATGCTTAACAAATTGTTAAATCCTATTCGGCTACGGTCTCACAGAGATTTGCGAGGTGCTGATGTGAGTTGATTTGTTGTTGGGTGCGTCCACAGCAAATTTCTCGGGGGCACATCATGATCAAACAGCTTACGTCCGCTTTTTTATTCGTCGCGGTCATCGGCGCCGAACCAGCCTTTGCCGCCGACATGGCCGTCAAGGCGCCGCCGCCTGCCCTGTCGGCGCCCTACAACTGGACCGGCTTTTATCTCGGCGTGAACGGCGGTTACGGCTGGGATCCGACAAACGTCAGTTTCAATCCGGGAACCTTTGGAGCGATCGTTTTCGCACCCGGCTTTGTTCCAACGAGCGGCGCGCCCATTAGCCTTTCCGTTCATCCCAAAGGATGGCTGGGCGGCGTCCATGCCGGCTACAATTGGCAGGCCGAGACCTGGGTTTACGGCCTTGAAGCCGACTTTGATGCCGCGAATATGAAAGGCTCCACGGCGGCGCCGTTCTCCGAGATCGGCACCGAATTCGGCGACGCGGCCGCTATCAGCGGCAATCTCGGACTGACGCAGAAAATCGATTCGTTGAGCACGATCCGCGGCAGGCTTGGCTGGGCCGCCAATACGGCTCTGTTCTATGTGACCGGAGGCGCCGGCTGGGCTCACGTCAAGACGACGCTCAACACATTCGGCGTGTCGGTATCCGGCTTCAATCCCGGCGCGGCAAGCCTCGCTCTCTTAACGTCAACATCGAGCGAGGTGCGCTGGGGTCCCGCCGTGGGTGCGGGCGTCGAATTGGCGATCGCGCAAAACTGGATCGCGGGCGCGGAATATCTGTTGGTCGATATTTCCGGTACTCCGTCGTTCTCATTCCCTGGCGCATCCATCTCCGGGAGCCTGGCCATACAAACTGCACGCGTCAGATTGTCCTATCTGTTCCACTAGAACCCGATCCCATCCGCCTTCCATTTTCGGCGACATGCTCTGGGAATTCGTATCCGGCCGGGACTACGTATGCGGCCTGCCGTTCGGCTGCCCTGTGCAAAAGCTGCATCGCATGAGTCTCTTCGTAACTCACGCGGGCTAGGCCAAAGCTCCGGATTTTACTTTCTTAGGAGGTAACGTCCCTCGTCATCGCGCTCCAGCGCGCCGGTCCCCCGCAAGGCGTCGAGCTCAAGCACGATCTCGCGCCCGTCGCGGCTGCCGATCGCGGCCATCAATTGCGCAAAGAATTTTGGCCCGTCGCGCAGCGCCGCCTCGAGCGAGGCAAAGCGCGCGCCGTCATAGACCGGCGGCGCCGGCACCCGCGCCTCCATGCGGTTGCCGCTGCCGAACGGCCAGGTCAGGTCGAAGCCGGCTTTGGCTCCAGTGCGGCTGCCGATGAGCGAGGGATCGAGCGGCAAAGTGCGCATGCCGCTCATCAGCACCAGGTCGCGATCGGGCTGAAATCGTGTCGCCAGTGCCCAGTCCATCTGCGCATCCGAGAATACATCGATGTCGGGGTCGACGATGAACACGTTCTTGACGTTGGGCGAGGCGCCGAAACAAGCAGCGATCGCATTGCGCGCTTCGCCGGGGACGCGCTGCCGCAACGCGATCCGCAGGTTGAACATGCCGCCGCTCGACCCCGTGGCATAGACCGCCGAAGGCTCGCGCACCGCGGTTTCGAGCGCGCGCCAGATCATGACTTCGGTGCGCACGCCGTTGAGCACCGCGGTGTCGGTGAGGCCGAGCGAGCGCCCGCCAATGGTCGAGGTCTGGAACAGCGCATCGCGCCGGCGCGTGATGGCGGTGAGATGAAACACCGGATTGCGCTTGACGCTGCCGTAATAGCCAAGAAACTCGCCATAAGGTCCTTCGGATTCCACATAGCCGCGCGGGTCCAAAAAACCTTCGAGCACCCACTCGGCGTCCGCGGGCACCCGGATGTCATTGGTCACGCATTTGACCACCGGCAAGGGCGCGGCGCGCAATTGCGCGAGCAGCGGCAGTTCATCGACCGGCAGCCGCATGACGGCGGCGACCTGATCGACCGGATGCGCGCCGACGACAAAACTGATCGGCAGCGGCTTGCCGGCGGCGACGCTCGCTTCGTAGATCGCGCGCAAGTCGCTCGGCGAGTTCAGGTCGACGCCGGTCTCGGCGCGTCCGCGCAGCATCATCCGGCGGAAACCCACATTGGTCCAGCCGCGGTCCGGGTCGATCGTGAAATCCATCGCCGCGGAGATGAAGGGCGCGCCGTCCTCTCCGTGCTGCAAATGCACTGGCAGTGTCGTGAGATCGGCGTCTTCGCCGGTCAGGATAACCTCTTGAGCCGGCGCCTCGGCGGATGACACCTCGACCAAATCGGCTTTGCGCTGCAGGCGGCGGCGGATTTCGGCGGTGAGCTCATTCGATGCGACGCCGAAGGCGCGCGCGATGCGGCTGCGGCTTCCGGTGACATTGCCGACGAGTTCATGCCGCTCCGGGCCGGCGGCGCGGAACCATACGGCTTTCGCATTGTCCTCGAACACGGCGGCGACATCGGCGAGATCGATCGGCTCGCGGCGGATCTCGAGTTCTTCAGGAGGCAAGTCTTCGACAAAGCGGCGGAGCCGGAAGCGATCGAAGTCCGCGGCCTGCGTCCCGACGGTGGCTCTTTCCACGATGCCCATGGGCGCCCTCGTCCCTGTCTTGCGATCGTTCAGTCTATCATCAAACGCGGCCGCAGCCCTGCGGATTGAAAACGCGCTGCGTCGAAGGCGGATTGTTGAAGAGCTTGTCGGCGGGCCGCACCGGGCGCGGCACGAAATTGCCGCCGCAATTCGGGCAGACGCCGCCGAGCCTGTTCTCGACGCAGTCGCGGCAGAATGTGCACTCGAAGGTGCAGATCATGGCGTCGGTCGCGGCCGGCGGCAGGTCCTTGTCGCAGCATTCGCAACTCGGTCGTAGTTCGAGCATGGCGTCACCTCCTAGCCCGCATCGTCGATGCTTGAATAAAAACGGTATCCAGGTCGAAGCCGCCATCGGCCCCGATGTCGAAATAGCGCACGACCGTTTCCGACATGGCGCTCTGTAACGCGCGAATGGCGTCGCGCTGTACTTTCGGCGTCTGCATCCGTTCTGTCCAGACGGCAAAATCCATGCGCAGGCGATGCTGGCTTGCGGCGTCGATCGTCAGTCCCGCGCGGTTGAGCGCGGCATGCCATTCGGCGCGCGAATAGCTTCGCACATGGGAAGGATCGCGCAGCATTTCGACGGCTTGCAGATAAGTGTCGAGTAGCGGTGGGCCCGGCGACACACTGTCGACGAACACCGCGATGCCGCGGGGTTTGAGTACGCGCGCGGCCTCGCGCAAACCGGCGTCGAAATCGTGCCAGTGATGGGCGCTGAAGCGGCTCAGAACGAAATCGAAGCTCGCATCCGCGAACGGCAGATTTAGCGCACTGGCCTGACGGGTGCTGATGTTATGCAAGCCGCGCTGCGCGGCGGTTTGCGCGACCACCTGCAGCATGTCGGCCGAGAGATCGCAGGCGACGACTGCGGCGGCGTGCGGCGCCACATGAAAGCTGACATGGCCGGCGCCGCAGCCGAGATCGAGGACATGTGCGCCAGGCCGGGCCGCAACCAGGCCGGCAAGCGCCTGCAGGTCCGCGCCCTGCGCATGCACGGCGCTGCCGAGATAGGCGGCGGCACGTGCGCCGAATTGGCCGTCGACCAGCGCCTCGTGGGTCTTTGCTTCAGTCATTGCGATACCTCTCTGTAGGGAGGTCGACGCTAGCGCGACTGATGTACCGGTTTAAGATCAATAATTATGCTAGTATAAAAGTCACCATGGTCGAGCCAAGATCCTCCGAGCAGCGTCGAGCCTTCGGCGATTTCGTGCGCGCCCACCGGGAGAGCGTGACGCCCGCTGCGCTCGGGCTGCCCCAGGGTCAGCGCCGCCGGACGCCCGGTCTGCGGCGGGAGGAACTTGCGCAGCTTTGCGGGTTGAGCGCGACGTGGTTCACCTGGATCGAGCAAGGCCGCGACGTCTCGGTATCGCCGAGCGCGCTCGGGCGTTTGGCGAATGCCTTGCGGCTGAAACGCGCCGAGCGGTCTTATCTGTTCGATCTCGCCGGCAAGCGCGATCCGGACCAGGACAAACCCGACACCGAGAAAGTCTCTGCCGCGCTGTTGTCCTGTGTCGAAGGTTTCGGCTCGCCGGCCTATTTGCTCGATCGGTATTGGAACGCACGGGCTTGGAACGCACACGCCGAGCGCCTCTTCGTCGGCTGGCTCGACGCTCCCGGAGACCGCAATCTTTTACGCTTTACTTTTTTGCATCCCACGGCGCCGACATTTATCTGCGATTGGCAGTCGCGCGCGCGTCGCATCGCGGCGGAATTCCGCGCCGCCTCGGGCGCGCATTTCGACGATCCGGCGTTTCGCGCGCTGATCGCCGGGCTGCGCCAGGAGAGCGAGACGTTCGCACGTTTCTGGGACGAACACGGCGTGGTCGGACGCGAGGGCGGCGAGCGCACATTCGACCACCCGGTGGACGGCTTTCTCCGCTTCGAACAAGTGACATTCAATCTCGCGAGCCAGCCCGACCTGAAATTGACCGTGCTGATTCCCGCGCATCCGCCCGAGCGCGCCTGAACTGCAACTTAATACGGCAGCCCCACATAATTCTCCGCAAAGGCAGTCGCGGCGGCCTTGGAGCGGAACAGATAATCAAGCTCGGCGAGCTGCAGTTTCTGCTCGAACGGATTTTCCGAGATGTTGTGCAGCGTCATGGTCATCCACCAGGAAAACCGTTCGGCCTTCCATACCCGCCGCAAGGCGCGCTCCGAATAATGATCGAGGCCGGCGTCGGACCTGTCCGCATAATGTTCGACCAGCGCGCGCCACAGATACTGCACGTCGCTCGCCGCCAGATTGAGACCCTTGGCGCCGGTCGGCGGCACGATATGGGCGGCGTCGCCGGCGAGGAACAGCCGGCCAAAGCGCATCGGCTCGGCCACAAAGCTGCGCAGCGGCGCGATGCTTTTCTCGATCGAAGGCCCGGTGACGAGCCGCGCGCGGCCCTCGGCGTCGAGCCGGGGCCGCAGCTCGCCCCAGAAGCGCTCGTCCGGCCAGGCCTCGACCCGGTCGTCGAGACTGCACTGGATGTAATAGCGGCTGCGGGTGGGCGATCGCATCGAGCAGAGCGCGAAGCCGCGCGGATGGCGGACATAGATCAGCTCATCGGAGACCGGTGG
This sequence comes from Xanthobacteraceae bacterium, assembly GCA_049282655.1. GTDB lineage: Bacteria > Pseudomonadota > Alphaproteobacteria > Rhizobiales > Xanthobacteraceae > BOG-931. The sequence continues at coordinate 6,481 of JBAPUM010000107.1, read as the reverse complement.
CGTATCGGACAAAATCCCGAGCCAGCCGAACGGATAGACCCGCTCGTAAGCCGTGACCGCATCCGCCGGCACGCTCTGGCGGCTGACGCCGTGGAAGCCGTCGCAGCCGGCGATGAAGTCGCATTCGATCTCATGCGGCTTGCCATCGGCCACGTAAGTGACGCGCGGCCGGTCGCTCGCAATATCGTGCAAGCTCACATCATGCGCGGAATAGACCGTCGGCGCGCCGACCGCGGCTCGGCCGTCCATGAGGTCCTTGGTGATCTCGGTCTGGCCGTAGACCATGACGGCCTTGCCGGTCAGTTCCTTGAACGACAAATGGTGGCGATCGCCGTCGACACAGATTTGCACACCGTCGTGGACAAGCCCGTCGGCGTGCATGCGGGCGCCGACGCCCGCCTCGTCGAGGAGATCCATGGTGACCTGCTCGACGACGCCGGCGCGAATGCGGCCGAGCACGTAATCGGCGGTCTGCCGCTCGAGAATGATGTTGTCGATGCCCTGCCGGTGCAGCAGCTGTCCGAGCAGGAGCCCGGCGGGGCCGGCGCCGATGATAGCCACTTGCGTTCGCATTCCCTTAAGCATTCCCCCCTTGATGCCGCCGCCGTTCGGGCCCGATTATTTCACCTCTTGTGGCGGTCAGCGAGGGACAAAACAAGCTGTATGGGCGGGGTTTCGGGCAGTCCCGCGCGTGACCGCGGCCGGCGGCGATTCCATCAAATCTGAAGCAATTTTTTAGCGCCGGTTGAAGGGCTGTCGTGCTTTATGGCGGCATGCGCACGGGCAGGGAAGCAACGATGCGATCGCCCTCATGGTTCACAGCGCCGAACCATGACAGCGGCAATGCGCGGCCGCGGCCGCGGCGGGCCGGCGTCGGTCAGACATCGGTCCGCGCCATCATCGCATCGTCGGCGTTTCTGGTGCTCTTCTCCGTGACTCTGATGGTAGGCGGGCATGCCGCCATCGATCCGCTGTTGCGGTCGGCGATGGCGGCGCGCGAAACCAGAGAACTCGGCGACATCGTCGTGACGATGTCGGATGGGAAATTCTGCCGGCACATGTCGTTCGACAACGCGACCGCCGAAGTCGTCGAGGGCAAACTCGGTCCCTGCCCGGAGAACGTCGCCAAGGGTCAGTTCCGCACTTACCGGAGCTTTGCTTGGGGGTCCGGCAGCGCGGCCGACTAGCAGCAGTAACGCTTCGTTCGCCGTGAGCTAGATCGTACTTTCGCCACCTTTCGACCAGCAGGTGTCGGCAGCGCGACCGGGGCCGTACGCCAATCAGCCTACCAACCATCGACGGCGCCCTGCACCGCGGCTACCATCGCGGCGCTGCGCGTTTATCCAACCGGGGAAAAACTGATGCGGATTGCTCGTTCGATTTGCTGGCTGCTGTTGCTGTCCGGCGTGCTCCTTTATCGCCTCGACGGCGCGAGCGCGGAAGTCAGCAATGCCGCCAAACAAGCCTGCACCCCCGATGCGATGCGGTTATGCGCCGAATTCATTCCGGATGTGGCCAAGGTCACGGCTTGCATGTCGGCGAAGCACGCGCAGTTGAGCGAACCCTGCCGCGTGGCCATGGCGGACGGCGGCAAGCATGAGAAGCACCAGCGGCGCGAGAAACGCGAGCCGCGGCACCACCGCAGAGTGGCCGGCCATTGCGATCCTTTCAGCCATCTTTGCAGTTGATCGCCCCCGCGCCCGACCGTGTTCCGGATGTGACCGCATTGGCTGCGACGCGGCGTCGCGATGCCGGGCGTTGCCTTTGATCCGTCGAGGCGGAAAATGTCATGATTAGTCATTACTGTTTCGGCGCGGCTGTTCTGACGCAGCATGGGCGCCGATAGTCGGGGAGAGGTATGCCGGCGGCCGAACGACTGCCCACCCCACGCGCTAAGCGATCCCCGCTGCAGCTTCTATCGTTCGGCGCCGTGGTGGCCGGCGTGCTGCTCACGGTGCTCGTCGAACCCCGAGCCGAGCCCGCGCCCGGTGAAGCCGCCTTGGTACAAGCCGCCGATACGACGCTCGGCGATGCGCTGCGCTCCGGCGACAAGTCGGTCGCGCGCAAGCTATTGGCGCTGCAATTCAGCTATACGGACGAGGCTGGCGCGGTTCATGCCCGCAAGGAATTTCTCGCCGATCTCAAAAGCGCGGCCGCTCCCCCGGCAACCGACTCCAACGTCGCCGTCTACGGCACGGTCGGCGTAGTCACCGGGCATCGCAAAACGGCACCGGACGGCGACACCCTTCTGCTCCACATTTGGGCCAAACAGAAAGGCGCCTGGCGCATCCTGACGATGCAGGATGTGGGGCTCGGCGCGAGCGTCGAGACGCCGGGCGAGCCGGAAGTGCCCGGCGTGCAGGCCAGTGCCTACGCCTGCAAGAATCCGTGCCAGGCGTTCCCCTACCGGGTGCGCTCGCCCGCCGAGCAAGAAGTCGTCAATGCATTCCAGGCGGCCCAAAAAGCCAGGGTCGCCCACGATGCCGAGGAATGGGGCAAGCACATCGCCGACGAATTCGTGCACTATCGATCGGGCTATGCGCCGATTTCGAAATCCAGCCGCATCGCCGAAATCGAGGATCAAAAAGAGCAAAAAAGCCCTGCGGTGCTGAGCGCCGTCCAGACCATGCGGCTATGGGTATTCGGCGACGGCGCGGCGATGATCTCGAGCGACGGCGTCGGCGACGAATCGGAGCCGCTGTTGCGCGTTGCCCGCGTCTGGGTGAAGCGCAACGGACAATGGCAGATGGCGCTCAGCGCGCAGACGGTGATCAAAAGCCCGCCGCAGCAATAAGCCGTTCGACGGCTAGTTCTGCGGCAACGGCTTGATGCCAAGCTGTTCGGCGAATTTCGCCACCTGGCTGCGCTGCTCTTCAATCGATTTCGCGAACTCGTCCGGGCCGCCGATGTTGACGAGCTGTCCGGTGGCCGCCAGCCGCTCCTTGATGGTGTCGTCGGCGACCGCCCGGACATCGGCGGTAATGCGATCGCGAAGCTCCCGCGGCATTCCGCTCGGGCCGAAGAAGCCGACCAACCCGTCGACCGTCAGCGCCGGATAGCCGGCTTGCGTGACCGTCGGCACTTTCGGTTCGCTCGGCGGCACGGTGTTGGTGACGGCCAGCACCTTGATCTTGCCGGTTTCGACTTGCGGCCGCACGATGGCGTAAGCGGATTCGTAGAGCTGCACTCGGCCCTCGGCGACGTCGTTGGCGGCATCGACGGGATTTTTGTAGGCCACTTTGGTGATGTTGAGGTTTTCCTGTTGCAGCCAGCCGGCAAGCAGGAAATCGAGCGCGCCGGTCAGGCCGGCCCAATTGAGCTTGCCCGGCTGCGCCCGCGCCAGCGCCACGAGCTGATCGAGCGAAGCGACGTTCAGGCTTGCCGGGACCGAAATGGCGACGATGGTATTCGACACCCGCGTAATGGGCACGAGATCGGCGGGCTTATAGGGCAGGTTCTCGTGCAGGAACGGATGCGCGGTGAACGACGATGTTGGTGCGAACAGCAGTACATGATCGTCGTGCGCGGTCACGAAGGCATTGATGGCGACGATGCCGTCGCCGCCCGGGCGGTTTTCGACGATCACCGGCTGGCCCCAGCGCTGCGCCAGACGATCCGCCAACAGCCGCGCGGCGATATCGGCGCCGCTCGCCGGACCGAGCGTGAGAATGAGTTTTACGGGCCGGGTCGGCCAAGCCTGCTGCGCCGACGTTTTTGGCGTGCTGACCACGATCGCCGCCGCGGCGATCAGACCTAAAGCGAGCGCGCCGAACTGACGTTTGCGCATGATCTCCTCCCCGTTCCGCCGTTGCGGATGTCCTGTTTTGTCGTCTTCTTATGACCGTCTGAGCGGCTCTGTTAGCTTTCCAGTCCGGTCGGTACGTTCTTGTTCTCGCTCGACAGCTTCATGCCGGCGGCGAGCGCCATTGTTTCGGCCAGCGCCGCAAAGTCCTTCGCCAGATAGGCATCCGGATCCTTTTGCAGCATGGCGGCGCCAAAATGGCCCTGCAGCACTTCGCGCGTCGCCGCGGTGATCGGCATCGGCACGTCCATCTCGCGGCCGAGCTCGAGGCCGAGATCGAGATCCTTGCGCAGCAGTTCCGGCGTGAAGGTCGTCGTCCAATCGAGATTGACCAGCGCCGGCGACTTATAGGCGGTGAACATCGAGCCCATGACGGAGTTGTTGAGGAAGGCGAGAAATGCCTCGCGCGGCACGCCCATTTTGTTGGTGAGGAGCGTGATCTCGATCAGGTTCTCGATCACGACGCCGAGCATGACATTGTGCGCGATCTTGCAGACCCGGGCCAACTCGCCGTCGCCGACGTAAGATACCCCGCGCGGCGCGAAGACCTCGATCAGCGGCATGGCGATCTTGCAGGCGGCCTCCGGACCGGAGACGACCGACGACAGCTTGCCGGCCTTGATCACCTTGGCATTGCCGCTCACCGGAGCCGCGACGAATGCCGCGCCGAGCTCCTTGAGCTTGTCGCGGATCGCGGCCGAGTCCTCGACCGAGATGGTCGAGCAATCGACCACCACCGGCGGCATCTTGCCGCCTTGGCTCGATACGCCGTTCTTGCCGTACAGCACTTCCTGCACGTCCTTGCCGGTGGCGACGATTGCGAACAGCACATCGACGGATTTCAAATCGGAAAGATGATCGACCACTTTGCCGCCGATCTTTTCGAGCGGCTCGGCCTTGGCGCGGGTGCGGTTCCAGATCGTGACGTCGTGGCCGGCTTTGAGGAGCCGCTCGGCCATCGGGAAACCCATCCGGCCCATGCCGATCCAGCCGATTTTCTGCGTGTTCTTGGTGGCCATTGCCAACTCCTGTGCCAAACCCTTGCGCGTGGCGGTGTCCTAGCACAGAGGGCGGCTGCTGCAACGGCCTGTCCATCGCGGCGTCGCCTCGGCGTCACGTACTTTGCGCCTTGTTTTGGGGCGAGCGCCCGCACTATTGTCCTTCGCGATGTATGACGCCGTCGAGCTTCCGGATATTGCCGTTGCGTCCGCCGCCGTCGACGCCGGCCCGCTGCGGCGCGCGGCCCGCAATGCGTTTCCGTTCGTCGTGGTCGGCGCGATGTGGGAAGCCGTGGCGCATCTCGGCCTGTTTCCGCCGAAGCTGTTTCCATCCTTGGAGGTCATTGGCGCTACTCTCCTCCGGCTGACCGTGAGCGGTATTCTGCCGCATCACGTCATCGAGACGCTTATTCGACTCGGCCTGGGCTTCGGGCTTGCCGTCGTGATCGGCGTCAGCATCGGCATCCTGATGGGCCGCTCGCGCCGGGCCGAGGATATTTTCCTGCCGGTGGTCAGTATCGGGGCGCCGATCCCGGGGCTCGCTTACGCGCCGCTGTTCTTGCTCTGGTTCGGCCTGGGCAATCTCTCGGCCGTGCTGCTGGTCGCTTTCGTGTCGGCCTTTCCGATCATCTACAATTCCTGGACCGGGGTGAAAGCCGTCAAGGAAATCTGGGTGCGCTCGGCGCAGGCGATGGGCGCCGATGATCGCCGCCTGTTTCGCCACGTCATCCTGCCAGGCGCGCTGCCCTATATCCTGACCGGGCTTCGCCTCGGCCTGGCGCAGGCTTGGCGCATTCTGGTCGGCGTCGAAATGCTCGCCGCGGTGCCCTGGGGGCTCGGCTGGCTGATCTTCGGCGCGCGCGAATTTCTCAATACCGATGTGATGATGGCCGGCATCGTGGTGATCGCCGTCATCGGGCTCGCGCTGGAGAATCTGGTGTTCCGGCCGCTCGAGCAATTCACCGTGGTGCGCTGGGGCATGATGACATGACGGCGGGCGAGCGCTTTCTGTCGAGGGACCGCGTTGTCTCGCTGCGGCGCGGCGGCTTGACGCTCGTCGCGCTCGCTGCCGCCTACGAGGCGGTGGCGCGCAGCGGCTATTTCGCGCCGGCCCTGATGCCGCCGCTCGGCGACGTGGCGACGACGCTGGTCGATTCCATTCTCGACGGCAGCATGCTCCTTCATGCCGGCGCGACGCTGTACCGCGTCATGATCGGCTTTGTCCTCGCGGTCGGAATCGGCCTGCCGCTCGGCGTGCTGATGGGCCGGTTCCGGCCGGTGGAAAATTTCTTTTTGCCGCTCACGAGCGCGCTGATGCCGATTCCGTCGCTCGCCTGGGTGCCGGTCTTCATTCTGTGGTTTGGCCTCGGCAACACCGTCACCATCCTGATCGTGTTCTATGCGGCGCTGTTTCCGATGCTGCTCAACACCTGGACCGGCGTCCGCGCCGTCAATCCGATCTGGCTGCGCGCCGCGGGCGCGATGGGCGCCGACGAACACGCGCTGTTCTGGAAAGTGATCATTCCGGGCGCCTCGCCCTTCATCATCGCCGGCCTCCGCCAATCCTTTCTGCGCGCATGGATCGCCGTGATCGGCGCCGAGATGCTGGCGGCCTCCAATTACGGGCTCGGCTGGGTGATCTTCGACGCCAAGGAATTTCTCAACACCGATGTGATGCTGG